>CAZRWN010000003.1:96733-141925 GCA_964603735.1 uncultured Sediminispirochaeta sp.
GCTATTCCGGGTTGGCTATTCCGGAGGACCGTAATAGCCTATCTCGCCGCGGCCGCTTCTGCCGAAAATAGATACTTGAGTCTCCACCGGCAGATACGCCCGACCGAAGTCGCTACTGCGGGTAGAGGTATAGGAGAGTATATACCGTCCGCTGTTGCGTCCCTTTATCCGCCGAACCAACGGACCCACTCCGCTGGGATTGTACAGATAGAGATGCGAGCCCCCACTTTTTTCACATAAATAGGCTAACTCCGGAGCCAGACTTCCGTCCCCGTTCATCGTAACACAATGAAAACTGATGTTATTATTGCGCAGATAATCGAGTATATGGATTAGTTCGTACGATTCAAATGCGTCCTTCGCAAGCGTACCGGTTGAGAAAAAAACAATAGCCCGCCGGTCTCCCCCGGTTATCAGCGGCGCAGCTGCCAGTCGCACTCCCTGATCGAACTTCCAGTTCTCGCTGAAACCTCCCGAAAGGGCCGCCGAACGAACGGCATCTTCCTCCTGTGCGCTTTCCAACTGCAGTACCGGCTGTTCGGCCGCCCGCACTACGTTGATGCTGCCGTTCGGCAGCAGAGATTCCGCGATTCCGGATGCCGCCTGCCCAACACCTTCCACATTCTGCCGCATCGCGGTTGAGCCCTCAACCATAAAGGTGACTTCGGCGCTTTCAAGATCATCAACTGCATATTCGAGTACCGCCTCTTCTACCGGGTATCGGTCTTCGGTAATATAGAAGTTGGTTCCTTCGAGGCCGACGAAGGGTTCGCCGTCTCGGCGCTGAACCGTTACATCCAGATAAACCTTTGGAAACTGGTCGGCACTTACCTGATTTATCCTTACGAACAGTCCGGAATACATCCGGCTGAAATCAGCCTGCAGAGAGACACGGTTTTGATTAAAATCGGCAATCAGCAGATTGTCGTTTTCATCCCGGCAAGCTGAGAGAATCTTTACCCTTCGTCCGTCGGGCATGCTCAACGGTGAAAAGGTTCTGCTGTCCAGCTCGAGCCGCAGCACCTGGTCTTCATCGGCAATCATCAGCTGGTCAGGCCCGTACAACGACAGCCCCTCGGGATGCTCCAAGAATTTACTGCGGAAGGTATCCAGATAATTCCCGCTCTCGTCGAACACATCTATGGCAGCTCTGTTCTTATCAGCGACATAGATAAAATCGTTGTAGGCCAGAATACCGGTGGGCTGACGAAGGCCTTCGAACTCACTTGAACGCTGGCCGAATGAAAGGATAAACTTGCCCTCATAATCGAACTTGGCAACCCGCCGGTTGCCCTGATCAGTCACATAGATGTAGCCGTCTTTATCGTCAGTGATAAACTGCGGCCCTAACAGTTGTCCTGGGCCGGTACCGGTCTCGCCGAAACGGTTCAATACCCGTCCGCTTAAAGTGCAGTGTACAATGCGATCCCCGGCAAACTCGGTAATGAAAACACCCTGGTCGGGGTTGGTAACAATGTCGAAGGGATGGTTGAGTCCCTCTATCCCTCCCCGCAGGGAGCGAATCAGTCCGCCGTTGGCCGAAAACTCAAGAACTTCGTTGGTTGCAAAAGAGACAGTATAAAACCCGCCTGAAGAGTTCGGATGTACCGCCGAAGGGCGTTTGAACACCCGCACCTCGTCCTGCATGCCTTCGATCTCTTCGAACTCTACAAATTTGGGCCCCTCTGCGGGCTCTTCCGGTAGTTCGCGGCGGTATTTAAGGGTTTCGACCATCTGTTCCATGGCTGCGCTCATTATTTCGCTCCGGTTCTCCATCATTCTAGACCACATATCTATGGCAGTACTGGTAAACCCGTTTCGGTAGTAAGCGCGCGCCAGCCACGACTGGGCCAGGGGAAACTCCTCTTTCAGAGAAAGACTGCTTTCAAGAGAGAGGAGGGCTTTGTTGTATTCGCCACGGTGAAACGCCCGGACACCAAAGCGAAACTCCCGCTCGGCATACACCTGATCCATATCGATCTGCTGGGCAGAAAGAGACTGCAGACTCATTACAGATAACATACATAACAGAAACACGTATTTACGCATAATGTCTCCTCTTACTCTAGAGCTCCGATCTCCTTGGCCACCGTCTTCAAATGAGCCTTGATCACAGGATGGTGATCCGACATCTTATAGGCCCGCTTTATATAGCGATGGGCCTCCCTGAATTTGCCGAGCTTGTAATATACCCATCCCAGAGAATCCAGATACGCAGCCTGTTCCGGTTGTCTGCGCACCGCCCGTTTACAGAGTTCAAGAGCTTTATCTAGATCGTTTCCCTCTTCAGCTTCTATATATCCGGTACTGTTGAGCACGTTCGGGTTGTCCGGATCGAGTTCCATTGCCAGATAGATGTATTTTAGGCTCTCATCTCTACGCTTCTGTTGAAACAGCACGTAGGAATAGACCGAATACACTTGCGCCGACTCGTATCCGCCGTCCAGCAACTGTTTGAGTTCGTACTCGGCCAGAGAATAGCGTTCGGTGTTGGTGTAGATTACCGCCAACAGCAGCCGGCACTGATACAAATGCAGAAAATCAGGATGGGTAGTTACCACCTGCTCTAAGTAGAGCAGGGCCTCATCGTACTGCTCCAGCTGGCTGTAGCACAAACCAAGATAATAAGAGAGCTCGGGGTTTTCAGCCGGATCATCATCCATCGACAGCAGCACTGCCAGGGATTTCTGGTAACGCTTTGCATTATATAACCGTTTGGCAGTTTCAAAGGCTTTCCCCATTTTATTCAACCTTAAACCGGGCTTCCTCATACATATGCATCACTTCATGGTTCATAGGGTGGAGGTATACCGGTGAAATCGAGATTTTACCCGCCTGAACCGCATTCCAATCACTGCCCTCTTCCTCACGGGCGTGGATAGACTCTCCGGTCAGAAAATAGTAGATGTCTCCGCTCGGGCTCTTGAAAGCCTCCGCCTTATCGCTGTAAATCCGCCGTGAGGGATGTGTGACAGCTACCTCATTCACTCTGCTCGATGACGGAGGAAAATTTACATTGATAAAGTGATCCGAACTCCACAACTCGAGAAAAAGCCCGATATTCTTGCGCATAAATGCCGCTGCTCTTTCGAAGGGAAACGGCGGCTTGAGCGGAGCTACCGATACGGCGATGCTCGGGATACCGACCAGAGCCCCCTGTCGGGCGGCCGCGGCGGTTCCCGAGTATATGATATCAGTGCCCAGGTTCGGTCCCCGGTTTATTCCGGAGATGATAATATCCGGCTGCACGGGAATCGCTCCGAGCAGCGCATACAGGACCGTATCGGCCGGTGTTCCGTCACAGGCAAACTTGCGTTCATCAATCTGGCGAAACCGAACCGGATCGCGCAGAGTAATCGAGTGACTCATTCCACTGCGTTCCCGGTCCGGAGCGGTTACCCACACCTCATGTTCAGTTTCCAGTGCTTGAACCAGAGAAAGTAAACCTGGGCTCTCTATTCCGTCATCATTACTAATTAGTATTCGCATTGTTCCAATTATAAGATAGTTTAGCGTGTTTTGAAACAGCAAATCAGCATACGCCGGCTGTTAGTCGTTTTTGTGATAAACGACACGCGCCCCTTTCTGGGGAGAAATTTCATGATAAATCGGATGAAATCCGAAAATGTGTTCGTATTCATCAAGTCTCCGCTCATACTCATCGAGGGAGTCTTTGTGACAGAGTGTGAGCGTACATCCCCCGAAGCCGGGACCTATCAGACGGGAACCGTAGCATCCCTCAACCTCCGCGGCACGCTTCACCAGCCAGTCAACTTCCGGACAGGATACTTCAAAATTGTCTCTCAGACTTTCGTGCGAACGATGCATCAACTTGCCGAAGGCCTGACCATCTCCCGTTTTTAGCACCTCTAAGGCCTCTTGCACCCGCTCATTTTCCTGCACCACGTGCATGCACAGCCGGCGGGATGCCTCCGGAAGCAAGCCCATCCCCGATTGTAGGTCCTGATTGTTCAAATCCCGCAGCGACTTTTGATTTCCGCGATCCCGCAGAAGCTCGACACTGTCATTGCAGATCTCGTAACGCTCCTCGAGTTCCTCCTGTATCCCGGTTTGCTTTACACCGCTCTCGGTGAGCACGAAGACCAGATCTTTGAACCCGAAGGGTACAAAGCTGAAATCGAGGCTGCGCAGATCGATGAACAACGCTTTGCCCGCTTTTGCATAAAAAGTTGTCAGCTGATCGGTGATCTTGACCCGTTTACCTATAAAAGCGGTTTCGGACAGGTAGGCCAGCTGCACCAGCTGAATATCTTGCAGTTGCAACTGGTAGGCCGCACGGGTGGCCAGGGCGGTAGCAATTCCCAGAGCGGCCGATGAGCCCAGCCCTACCTCCTTGGGAACCGTACCCATAATGCTTATGTTCATGCCCTTGAAGGACGAACCCAACTGCAGTATTTCGTACAGCACTCCCTTCGGATAGTTTGCCCAGCGGTCTTCCCGTTTGTATTTCAAATTTGCAATCGTTGTCCGCTTGCGTTCGTTTAAATCTATTGAATAAAAACGTAAAGAAGTGTCGTTTCGCTTTGAGAGTGCAACTTTTATGGATAAATGCAACCCCATTTGGAGTACATAGCCTTCGTGAAAGTCGGTATGCTCCCCCATCAAATTCACCACGCCGGGGGCCTCGGCGATTACTTCAGGTTCCTCTCCATATTCAGCTGCATGATGAGAGAAAATTTCATCCATTTATATACCTTAATCCCGTAATTTCTCAGGTCACTAACATAGTAAAAGAAATCCCCCCTGAATGCAACAAAAAAAGGCCACTGGGTCATAATGACCTAGTGGCCTCTCTGTTTGTCCTGAAACTCTACTTCTATTTGATACCGTATTTGCGTTTGAATCGCTCAACACGTCCGGCGGTGTCAACCAGCTTCTGCTTGCCGGTAAAAAACGGATGGCACTGCGAGCAAATTTCAACCTCGATATCTTTGGCTGTGGAACGGGTCTGGATCTCGTTTCCACATGCACACCGGATAGTAGTGAGTTCGTATTTGGGATGAATTCCCTTTTTCATAATACTCTCCTCCTGGTGCTATATAAGATATTCTCTGCCCGGGATGCATACATCCCACAGAAAATCTCTTTTCATCATTTCACCGCCTGAATATAACATATTCGTCGATTAAAATCCAGTCTTCGGACCGTTCTTGCCCAGCTACTGCCCGTTGGGGGCGGTGTTCATCGAACGCAGGAAGGCCTCGTTGGTCTTGGTCTTGCGCATGCGGTCGATCAGCATTTCAATGATCTCCATATCGTCCATAGGGTTGATCACCTTCCGCAGAATCCACATCTTGTTCAACTCCTCTTCGGTCAGCAGCAGCTCCTCTTTACGGGTGCCGGAGCGTTTGATGTTGATAGACGGAAAGAGCCGGCGGTCGGCCATTTTTCTGTCCAGATGGATTTCCATGTTACCGGTTCCCTTGAATTCTTCAAAAATAACCTCATCCATGCGCGAGCCGGTATCGATCAGGGCAGTCGCCACAATGGTTAAACTACCGCCGTTTTCGGTGTTTCGAGCCGCCCCGAAGAAGCGTTTCGGCTTGTGCAGGGCGTTTGAATCAACACCGCCTGATAGTATCTTTCCGCTGGTAGGTACGGTCTGGTTATAGGCCCGGGCCAGCCGGGTAATCGAGTCCAGCAGAATCACTACGTCGTGTTTATGCTCTACCAGGCGCTTGGCCTTTTCAATCACCATTTCGGCAACCTGCACATGGCGGCTGGCCTGCTCGTCAAAAGTAGAGGCGATTACCTCACCGTTTACATTACGGCGCATATCGGTGACCTCTTCCGGCCGCTCATCAATCAGCAGCACGATCAAAAATACCTCGGGATGGTTGGTGGTAATTGCATTGGCTACTTTCTGCAGCAGAATGGTCTTACCGGTTCTCGGCGGGGAGACGATCAGGCCACGTTGACCCTTGCCGATCGGACAAAACAGATTGATCATTCTGGTGGAGGTGTCTCCGTTCGGCAGCTCCATGTCTATGCGTTCCATGGGATACAATGGGGTGAGGTTGTCGAAGGGCACCCTGGTCTGGGCAACCGAGGGATCGTCCGAGTTCACATACTCAACCCGCAGCATCGCAAAAAAGCGCTCGCCCTCTTTTGGAGGTCGAATCTGTCCGCCGACCGTATCCCCGGTTCGCAGGTTGAACAGCCTTATTTGTGACGGAGAGATGTAAATGTCATCCGGGCCCGGCAGGTAGCTGTTCTGCGGAGACCGCAAGAAACCGTATCCATCCGGCAGAATTTCAAGAGAACCATAGGCATGGATCTGTCCGCCCTGCTGTGTGTGCGCCTTGAGAATCGAGAAAATGAGATCCTGCTTCTTCATCGACACCATGGTGTCGCGGTTCAACCCCTCCTGGGCGGCAAAATCACGCAGCTGAGGAACCGACATCTTAGAAAGTTCATTGATGCTCAATTTCCCAACTGCGTCATTCTCCTGCTTTTTGTCTGATTTGTTGTCTTGACGATTATCCTTACCGGAGCCTTTGCTTTTAGACTTGCGCTTGTTGATTCCCTGATTCTTGATCAGTTCGTCGGCCGATGGAATGTCTTGATTTTCATCAACCACCGGATCGATTGCAGAATCGTCAACAGATTCCGCAGCGGAGGATTCTTCCTCCTGTTCATTCTCATTGTTGTCCTTGATCAGTTCGACGCGAACCTTTTTCTTTCGGGGACGTTTCTTCTGCGGAGCAGTTTGCGTACTGCTGTCCGCTTCCGGATTTGTCATCTTATCCTCACTTTCAACTTCCTGGTTATCTACATCTTGTGTGTCATTTTCTTCAAAATTGAGTGACTCTTGTTTTTTTCTGGTATTAGCCATCAGAAAACTCCGTTTCATAAGTGTACGGAGGTTGTGTGGAAACAGACCTAACTATAGTGCCAGTCTTGCACCATGTCAAGACTGTCTGGTTTCCGCACCATTAACTCCGTCAATAGCAACGCTGCAACAGCGGCTCTGCGCCGCACAATATCCCTACGGGAACCGAATTTAAAGTGAAAAGTCTTAGAGAAGCCGTCCCGTCTGGCAACTGCAATCCACACGGTACCGACCGGTTTTTCGGGGGTACCCCCGCCCGGACCAGCTACACCGGACACGGCCACGGCAACATCGGCGCTGCTCTGTTCGAGGGCACCTAAGGCCATCTCCGTGACCACCGCAGCTGAAACAGCCCCGTACTGTTCCAGGGTATACGCCTGAACCCCTACCGAACGCTGTTTGGCCTCATTATCGTAGGTTATAAAGCCGCCCCAGTAGGCATTCGAGCTTCCCGGAATTGCGGTCAGCAAAGAACCGATCATGCCGCCGGTACAAGATTCTACACTGACCAGATGCGCCTTAGCCTGCCGCAAAGACTCCAGCAGTAGCGCAGCAGCCTCGGTATCTCCACAGCGTACTAAAGGTTCGCCGAATTCCTGCTGCAAAAAGTGAATGAAGCTTTCCCGCGCCTGCTCGCTTCCGCCGACCAGATAGAGACTGATTCGGTAGGATTGAAACCGGGTTCGCCAGATTACTCCCTCGGCGTTTCGACCAGCCTTCGCACAGGCGTCTTCGAGCATGGCCTCGGGAATCAAAAAGCAGCTTACTTCGGTTTCAGCCTGCCCTGTCAGCTGCAGTTCCTCGGTTAACACCGGACGCAACAGATTCTGAAACATCGGCTCCAGTTCACGCGGCGGCCCTGGCATTGCAGCCACGAGACTCTCGCCGACATATCCCCATAATCCCGGAGCAGTTCCATTCACGTTCGAAATTACATGGAACCCTTCCGGCACCATAGCCTGTTTTCGATTAGCCTGTGCTTTTGAGAGCCCGTATCGATTCTTGAGTTCAACCCACAAAGAATCGTCAAAAACCAGAGATAAGCCGGCCGCTTCGGCGATTGCCTCACGTGTAAGGTCATCGCTGGTCGGTCCCAAACCGCCGGTAATCAGTACCACCTTGTGATCGGCAATCAGAGTGCGAACCGCAGGAATCACCTCCGAATCGTCCTGCATAAGCCATATTCGCTTGACCTGCACCCCCATTGCACTCAACTCGGATGCTAAAAACCTGCCATGCGTATCCTGGATAACTCCCGAAGTTATCTCGGTGCCCAGTGAAAGGATTGCTGCAGTCATGATGTGTGAATCAGGCACTGCTCACCGTTTTCTTCAAAGTATCCACCGGCGCTGAAAAGATATCAACGGTATCCGGATCCTTTATCATCTCGCACTTTCCTTCGAAACTCACTCCGTCGGAAATGCGAAGCTTTCTGGTTTTTACATTCCCCACCAGTTTACATGTTTCGAGCATCTCGACTTTCTCTTTTGCAATTACATTGCCTTCGACATGCCCGGCTATAACAACAGTATATGCTTTGATATCGGCCACTACATGGGCCCCTTCTTCTACAAACAGAACTCCGGTAGATTCAATCTCACCCTCAAAATAACCGTCGATTTTCAACGCTTCAGTAAAAGTGAGTTTTCCGAAGAGTTTGGTGCTAGTGCCCAGTACCGTAGTAAACTCTTTGTCTCTTCGTCGACTGTAACTTCGTGCCATTCTTAAGTCTGCCTAAAAATAATGAATGTGTTGATTATTTGGTCTTCATTACAAACACCCCGTCCCAATCCTCGGGGGGCGGGTTGTCAATATAATGTTTGCAGCGGGCAAAATATACCTTTGAAGGACCATCATCCGGATCAACTTTGAGCGCCTTTCCGAAATACTCTTTCGCAGCATCAAAGTTCATCAGTTTGTACTGTTTGCGGCCTTCTGCAAAGAGGTCAAGTACCTTTTGCTTTTCCTCGGTTATCAACCCTTTACCTCTTTCATACTATCTTCATTTTCCTGAAGTTGTATAAAATGCTCACGTAATTTAGAGTCGAGTTCGCGCAGAGCCTTCTCATCGTCACGAGCGCTGACATCCTCCAGCTTGAGTTGCTCTACATCCTGTTCGAGTTTCTCAATTGAGGAGCGCACCGTAGATACCTGCTCTTTTACAAACGCAATGAACTCGTCTTTATCGGCCTCTCCATTCTGTTCGTGTGAAACCTTGCCGGCCATCTCCTCGATTTGCTGTACCGGCTGCTTCAACTGAATCAGAAAGCTTATAAAAGTATTGGATATTTTTTCCGACAAGTCAATCCGCTGCTGCTTCAGCAGCATCTGATCGTATATTTTTCTGCTCCGCAGTACAGCTCTGATTCTGGCCAGTACTTCGGAGAAATTGAACGGCTTGGTGATATAATCTTCGACGCCCAGTTCGAATCCTTCGACTTTATCTTTTACGTCATCCATAGCGGAGAACATAATAATCGGAATATCTTTATACTCACTGTAAGTATCGTCATTTTTCAGCAGGCGGGTAACCTGCCAGCCCGACAGTTTCGGCATTACATTATCAAGGATTATTAAATCGGGCGAATATGAGGTTACTTTTTCCAAAGCATCCTCGCCGTCTTCGGCAGTCAGCACTTCAAATCCCAGCTTTCCTAACATCAACTGAAAAAAATCAAGATTTACCGGTTCATCATCAACTATTAGGATTTTCGTTTTTTCGTCCATATCTTCATCTTCCTATAGAAATGCGTAGTTGTCAATCGGGCAATTCTTCAATCGGAATCGTCTTTCCGGGCAGCCTTGCTGCTGACCAACCTAGCGGCCAATCCTCCTGCCAATAAAGCCACCGCCAGGGCTATTGCGATTATCGGAAAATAATTACCCCAACGGGTATATGGAGTGCTGCGCTCCGTATAAATCGGCACTTCACTTATCATATAGTCCCGTACAAAGGGTTCCATCATATCTATGATGCGGCCGTCTGGATCAATAGTACAGGTCATCCCGGAGTTCGTACCCCTGATCACGCTGCGCCGCACTTCTATCGCCCGGAATACCGCCATGGCCATATGCTGCATTTGCGCCGCCACTGAGCCGGACCACGAGTCGTTGGTCATATTCACTATAACTTCGGCCCCTTCGTTTACGAAGCGGCGCGAAATGTAGCCGAACACATCCTCGAAACAGATCGGGGTCGAGAACTTGACTCCGGCCGCCTCGAATACGGTATACTCGAGCCCCTTCTCCCAGAAATGGTAATCATGCTCCACCAGCAGCTGATGAAAACGCGGCAGGGTATCCTCGTATGGAAAATGCTCCGTGAAGGGTACCAGATGCGTTTTCCGGTATATTTTCTTCAGCTCGTTCTCATGATAGAGGAGCACCGCGTTGTAATCCACCCGGTTATAGCTTCCATCCGGAAGAATAGGAGGCAAATTGGGGTTGGCCAGCTGCCCGTCGCTGTTTCCAGTCACGAAGGGAACCGTTTGCCGGCTCATGAACTGGCGAAAATCCTCCACCAACGCGTAACGCTCCGCGTCGGTTCTGTATTTTGTATGCCAATCGACTCCCGGTATAAAGGCGGTTTCCGACCAGATTACTATTTCCGGATCGTGTTCGAGGGCCTGTTCGCTCAGATCGCTGAGAATTTCAAGGTTTCTGCGGTACGTCCGCAGGCCGCCTTCCCATGAATCGGCGTTGTGCTGCACCAGAGCAACTCTCCACTGCCGCTCATCGGAGTAATCCTGCTGTACGGCGAAACCGTATGCCAGAGTGAGGATAATCAGCCCCGCGTAGGCGGCCAATTCCGGTTTATGCCCCCCGATGAACGCTCGTAGATTGTTCAGACCCCGCAAACCGTCTTTGATCGCATTGCCCAGAAAGGCCGCAGGAAAGACAACCAGAGCCGAAACACCCCAGAAGCCGGTTATCGCCGCTATCTGGATAAAGGGAATAAACTGGTACTGAGAATATCCGATATTGCCGTACGGATAGCCTAGATATCCCTTTGTCCGCAGATACTCATATCCAATCCAAATAAGAACTTGGAGCAGATATCCGTAGCGCGGAAAAAGCGAATCCGCCGCCTTCAGTAATGGGAACACGATCAGGAAATAGACCGCATAGATTGTGGGTACTATCAGGATGGCGAGTGGGTGGAAGGTTGACAACCAAAAGTTGAACAAGGCGTAGCTCAAAAAGCCATAAAGCAGTCCGTAAACGGCTATCAGCTTCCAACTGCACCGGTGAACCAGGACAAATACCGGAACGAGTGCAATAAAAGCAAACGGCCCAAACCCGTATTCCGATATAATACTGGGAAATGCCAGGGCAAACAGGAGAGCCCCGCTCAGAAGCAAGCCCAACTCACCCGATATTTTAGTGACGGTAGATTTCCATGAAGCTTGTGCTGATGTTGCCGTTTTCACTGTATAGATTCCAATGCCGGAGGCTTATTTCTCTCCTCGTAAAGGCCATGCAAGCTGCTTGAGCTCTTTCCCAGGACGGAACACTGCCACACCGTGCGTATCTACCGGGACAATTTCTCCGGTTTTCGGGTTTCTGGCTTTCTCACGCCCCTTGCGGGTGCGTATTTCGAAGGTTCCGAAACCGCGTAGCTCGATGACACGATCTTCCTGAAGAGCACTTTTCAACTCTTCGAAAAACTCATCAATGACATCGTGAATCTCGTTACGACTCACATTCAGCTTCTCATGGATCTGATCGATAATTTCTGCCTTCGTCAATTTCTTTCTATCCATGATCCGCCTCTCATTTTAAAAATATTATGATTGAACCTTTAAAGCATTTAGTTTTTTCTGCATTCTAGATTTTGTCCGTGCAGCCATATTCTTATGAAATACGCCTTTTCTCGATACCCGATCTATGAGCCGCTCGGCGTCGGCAAATGCCTTCTGAGCTTCTTCGAGATTACTGTTCTTTACTGCTAACTGAAATTTCCTTTGTGCGGTTCGCACGCCGCTGCGGGCTGCGCGATTGCGCATTCTGCGTTTCAGATTTTGTCGTTGTCTTTTTTCTGCTGATAGTCCTGCCAAGAGTCTATCCTCCGTTCTATATAATTGATTCTTTGTTCCAAATTATCCGCGGTAGCACAAGCTACCAAATTAATACCGTACTGTCAAGTAATTACTAAATTATATCATCAATCTTTACATTCCAATAGCGCGAACTTTCATTCCAGCTGAAGTTTTCTTCAGGAATATCGATAGTACGTCCGTCCCGTGATTGCAGTTTGATTTTCTTGGCCAGAATGTTCACTTCAGCAACCTTGAAATCTTCATTCTGTATCCTAATGCGGTTGCCTTCCTGCGGCAGGCGCGACTTTTCCTCTTTGTAGAAGTCATATTCATATGCCAGACAGCACAGCAGCCGTCCGCAGGGCCCGGAAATTTTCATGGAATTCAGGGAAAGATTCTGCTCCTTGGCCATTTTTATAGAAACCGGGTTCAATTTATCGGTAATTCCATTGCAGCAGTACTTGCGCCCGCATACAGCCAGCCCGCCCAGTACCCTCGATTCGTCCCGTACACCAATCTGACGCAGCTCGATGCGCATTTTGAACACCGACACCAGGTCCTTAACCAGCTCCCGAAAATCGACACGGGCATCGGCAGTGAAGAAAAACAGGATTTTGGGCTCATCCACTAAATAATGTGCAGCAACAAGCTTCATATCGAGTTTGTGTTTCTTCACCTTTTCGCGGCAAATATTCAGGGCCTCGGCCTCTTTTTCAATATTGCGCTCGAAGGCATCGATGTCGTGCTGGGAGGCCCGGCGTACCACCTCTTCGGCATCCTTCATGTCGTAATTCTCGATATGTTTAATAGTTCCCAACACATAGGCCAGGTCTTTCCCGTACCTGCTGGGAACTATCACGTGATCACCCTTCGCGAAGGTTTCGTTCAACGGATTGGTACAGATCTGAGTTTCATTCGAATTTACGAACTTGACCAGCAAAACCGGATCCGCTTGATGTGCTGTTATGTACTCCTCTGGATTTTGAGTTACGTTTTCAGAAGGCTGTATATCTTGATCGCTCATGCGAAAACTCCTTAATGTTGCAGCTTACTGCAGCAGATCTACAATCATCCCATTAATCTCGTCTACACGCTGTAAAATGTCAAGCTGTGTGAACTGACTCTGCAGAATACCGGTGGCAAGCTGTTCGAGTTTTTCATTCACCACCTTGATAAGTGTAAATTTCTTCTGCTTCTTCAGTGGATGGTAGCGCGCACCTTCGACCTGTTCGGCCTCAAGAGCGTGCTTAGAGATGTACTGCAAGAACTCACTGACCGCCTTACGGTATCCCTTGATATTCTCGAGAGAGGGCTGTTCTTTCAGCCGTTCTCCCCGTCCGTGCAGATTGTCCACCAACTCCTCTAAATCGGCATGTACATCCGCCGGATATTTACCTCCGACCGGTGCAGCGCTCTCGGCCTGTTTGTCGGTAACAATTTTCGAGAAAAGATGCGGACTTTCAGCAGATTCCGACTGTTCGTTGGAGTGAGTTTTTCTACGCCAGCGATAGCGGCTGTTTCTTAAAGGATCTATACGTTCCATTACCCGGATTTATACAACGGATTGTAGCGATTGATTGATTGAGCCGAGCCTTCATTCTGATATGATGAAGCGGAGAACTCTTCCGCTTGCTTCTGCTTTTTATCCTGAAAACTGATGATCTTGCAGCGGCCGTTCAAAACCACTCCATCTTCTACCATGAGGCGTGGAGTAGAGATGTTCCCGATTACCATTCCGGTAGAAAGTACCACTACTTTTTCAGTAGAATAGATATCACCTTTGACCACTCCACCGACTACTATAGTCCCGGCGTGGATTGAACATTCGGCTCGTCCGTTGCGGCCGATCAGAACCTTATCGGCTTTTTCGATATTGCCCCTGAAATCGCCGTCTATTCGAAACAACCCGCTCATCGAAATGTCGCCGGAAAAACTGGCTCCATCTCCAATGATTGAGTTAATAAAAACACCATTCAAATCAAGTTGTTCACTCATGAGCTATCCGCATTGTCTGTGTGCTATCTCAGATTAGCCTGTACATTCAGGAATCTTTCCGGGTCGACTACCTGTGCACCTATTCGTACTTCGAAATGGAGATGCGGCCCAGTGGACATTCCGGTGTTGCCCATCGTACCAACTTTTTGTCCCTGTGTCACTACATCGCCCTCTTCCACGTACACATTATCCATATGGGCGTATTTAGTTGCAAAGCCGTAGGCGTGACGAATGACTATATAGTTACCAAAGCCCATCGGCTCGTATTTTCTTTCGATAACTTTTCCGTTGGCAGCGGCCACCAGATCGATGCCGCGCCGATACGCAATATCGATTCCCTTATGCAGATACCACTGTTGGGTAAACGGGTGAACCTCGGGACCAAAATAGTTGGTAATTCGGCCGATTCCACCGGCTATCGGCCAGTACGTCGGTAATTCCACCAGCAGATCACCCTGCGATTTGAGCAGATCCTGGACTTCTTCTAAAGATTCGGTAGAGGTCTGCATAAACTCTTTCAGGTTTCGCAGTTCGCTTACCTCGCGCATAATCCCGTTGTTCTGTTCTTCCAGATTGATAAACGATGCCAAGTCGCCGGCAGCCGCGGTCTGAGTTTCTTCTCCGTTCTGAAAGTCTCCGAACGAGCCTAGTGTGTTGACTAAGGACTTCTCGAATTCGCGTGAAACCTGCCGCAGCTCGACGATTTCATCGCGAACCATCTCGAGATTTGCCCGGGTATTACTCAAGTTGGATTGATTCTGGGCCAGCATGGTGGAAAGTCCGGTAAAACGGGTTGAAAAGGTAAAAAAAGCGGCTAAGACCGCCACCAGTAGCGTCCCGAAAAAGATGAGCGAAAATACGGAGATGCGGAAATTGAAGATTTTTCGCTCGGAATGGGGAATGAGCATTACGGTAAAGCGCTGTTTGCCTATTGAAATGAGCTTTCGAACACTCTTTGCAATGGAAGCAAAGACGCTGGAGAAAATACGTAGTATGAACTCAAAAAGCCTGTTTTCAACCTTTTTGTATTGATTTGCCGGGGACATTCTTACTCCTCAATGTGCCGTTTACTGCAGTAAACTGCTAAAAGGTTACCACGCATGAAAAAAATTGTCAAATACAATTGACCGCTCCCATATTTCGTGTTAAGGTGCTTCTGTATTAGCAGAAAAGCCACACAAAATCTTAATTAAATCGGACAAAGAACTATGCGTTTATTTGATACCCATGCACACATTGGATTGATAAATGAAGATCCAATCGAACAGTTGTTAATCGTACAGGAGGCCAAGCAGTCTGATGTAAAACACATCATGAGCATCTGCAACAGCCTCTACGACTTTTTTCAGGTCTACGAAAACCTGAGAACCGCAGCTCACGTCTACCATAGCATAGGTGTGTCACCCTCCGAAGTCATCAACCCCGGACGTGATTGGGCCCTTCAGATCGAAGAAGGCAGCCAGAAAGACCGGGTAGTTGCACTCGGTGAAATCGGATTGGACTACTATAGAAAATTCGGCAATAAAGACAGTCAAATTGAGCTTTTTATTCATCAGCTCGAGCTGGCCGACCAGCTAGAGCTGCCGGTAATAATTCATAACCGTGAAGCCGGCGAAGATGTGCTCAATATTCTAAAAGATAAGATTCCCCGCAGAGGCGGAGTACTGCACTGCTACTCGGAAAACTGGGAGTATGCTCAGGAAGCGCTCAAACTCGACCTGTACATCTCCTTCGCCGGTAATGTTACCTATAGAAATGCCCGAAATCTGCATGAAACCGCGAAGAACATGCCCCTTGAGCGTATGCTGATAGAAACCGAGAGCCCATTTATGGTCCCGGCTAAATACCGCGGCAAACGCAACCGCCCCTCCTATCTCGGAGCTACTGCGGAGTTCATTGCAGAACTGCGGGAAGAACCCCTAGAGGAAGTTACTGAAACCCTGTACAACAACAGCTTGACCTTTTTTGGAATAGAAGAGTAGGCACGACTGTTCGGCTGAGGTTCCATGAACACATCACTTTATCACAGCATTGAACTGCCCGGTGTAACCCTGCCGGGCAATCTTTTTTTGGCACCTCTGGCCGGTTACACCGACAAGGCGTTCCGGGAAGTCGCCCGAACTTACGGTGCCGACTTCTGCTACACTGAAATGGTTTCAGCGGAAGCAATTGCTCGGGGAAACCAGAAAACTGTAGATCTCATGGAGCGGGGCGAGGACGAAGACCTGCTCGGCATTCAGATTTTCCTGGCCGAAGCCGAACAGGCCGAGCGAGCTCTGCCCGGAATTCTCGAATACTCACCCACCCTGATCGATATCAACTGCGGATGCCCGGTACCAAAAGTGGTCAAGACCGGGGCCGGATCTATGCTCATGCAGCGTCCTGATAAGATCCATGCGATTGTACGGCAACTCAGTGTTTCCACCGAGATCCCTATCACGGTAAAAATTCGTTCCGGCTGGAGTGACTCGTCAATTAACTTCATCGAAGCCGGACAGGCAGCAGTCGAAGGTGGCGCCGCTATGGTGGGAATTCATGCCCGCACCCGTGTCCAGGGGTATTCCGGTTCGGCGCACTGGGAATATATCGCCCGGCTGGCCGAAGCCTTGCCGGTTCCGGTAATCGGGTCGGGTGATCTGTTCAGCGCCGAAGCTGCCGTCGAGATGTTACGACAGACCGGCTGTGCCGGGGTGATGTTTGCCAGAGGAGCCATCGGTAATCCACTGATTTTTCGTGATACCCGCACACTGCTTACTGGAGCCCCCAGCCGGACGAATGAGCTCCTGGCCGGCAACGGATATCCGCTATCCGGTCCGCAAGCGCATTTCATCGAACAGCTGTTGATCGGCTATCATCATCTTAAAAGAGAGCTGCACTATAAAAGTGAGGCCCGCGCGTGCGCAGAGATGAAGAAGCACCTGAGCGCCTATACCAAGGGATTTCCCGCCGGTTCGGCACTGCGCAATGATTTAGTGCGTTGCACAACTGAACAGTGCTACCGGGATATCCTGCACGCCTATATGCAGCGGCATTTTGATGTAGAACTACGTGAATAGTCACCACCTACCCTCTTGAAGCGAACCTGGAATATCGCTACACTCAACACCCGCAAGACTCGTTCATACGGGCCCTTGAGAAGTTTTATTTAAAATGTAAGAATATAAAACAACAGTGCATCGACAGTGGAGGTTCATGTGAAAGTTCTCATTCTCGGATCCGGAGCCAAAGCACATGCAATGGCATGGGCTCTGGATAAAAGTCACTTGATTACGGGGCTGTATGTTGCACCCGGGAATTCAGGCACCGCCGAAATAGCTGAAAATATCGACTCAATCAATCCGGACGACCCTTCCGAGGTTGTTGAAATGTGTAAAAAGCTTTCGATCGATCACTGTGTGGTAGGAACCGCCACGGCACAGTACAGCGGTGTCGTTGATGCTTTGGAAACGGCCGGCATTAACGCATTCGGCGCCACCTCGAAAGCTGCCCAACTTGAACAAGACCGCCTGTATGCCCGCAGTTTCATGCAGCGATACAAGATTCCCACCACCTCGGTAGAAGTTTTTTCAGAGTTTGATCAGTTCAAAAAATATCTGGAGACTCATCGGGGAGAGCACCTGGTAGTGAAAAGGAACCGAACTTTTTCGAGTTTGAACGTTTTCGACTCCATCGATACAGACCGTCTCATCGAGTTCGGAAGGCAGGTTCTGGAAAACGACACGGTATTGGTAGAGCAGTTCGAAACTGGCTATAATCTTACCATATCAGCCTTTATTGATGGAAAAAATCATATTATTCTTCCGCCGGCCTCCGATTACACCAAAGCCCTCGACAACGACACCGGCGCCATCACTAACGGGATGGGAGCCATTTGTCCGGTACCGATCCTCTCGGAGAAAACCTATGCGAAGGTCCTCACAGAGATAATCGAGCCGACCTTCGAAGGATTGAAGAAGGAGGGCTTGAGCTACAAAGGAGTCTTCTTCTTCAGCCTGCTGATTCAGGAAGGCGGGGCCAAGCTCACCTCTTATCATGTAAAACTCGGTAATCCGGAAGCTCAGGTTATCCTCCCACTAATTAAATCAGACTTCGGCAATCTTCTGCGAGCGATCGAAAACGGTACTCTCGATCAATTTCATCTAGAACTTTCCAATAAATCTGCAGTCGGAGTGGTCATCGCGAGCGAAGGCTATCCGGAGCACATGCCGGAACCCGTGCTTGTTCAGATCGATTCGGTTTATCCGCAGAGTAACAGCCTTCTATTCCACGGTGCTACTCATAAAAACGGTGACGGACATGTGTACACCAAAGGCGGACGCTGTTTTACAGTAGTCGGTATAGGCGATAACATCGTAAAAGCGAATACCAATGCATATGACGGAATACAGCGGGTGAGCTTTCCGGGTGCATGGAACCGTAAAGATATCGGCAACAAATTTTTCGAAGAGTAGAGCTCGCTCCGGGAAGTTCGCTTCGGCGAACTATGGCCGGCGCATCTCGTAGAGAATGATTCCGGCTGCAACCGATACATTCAAAGAATCAACATGGCCCGAGGTGGGAATGGTCGCGGTCTGATCACACTCTTCGAGTATAATCCGGCTCAAACCTTTCCCCTCCGCCCCCATTACGAGCACCGCCCGATCGGCGAAATCAACACTCTGCAAAGGAAGACCCTGTACATCCGCGCCGTACACCCAGTAGCCGGCCTGCTTCAGGTCGCTGATGCTTCGCCGCAGGTTTTTGACCACCACCACCGGTACGTATGAACTGGCGCCGGCCGAAGTCTTGTTGACTGTCGTGTTCACCTTTGCACTTCTTCTCTCCGGAAGCAGCACCAGATCTACACCGAACTGGTCTGCACTGCGGAGTATAGCCCCCAGATTTTGCGGATCAGTAATCCCGTCCAGAACCAGTACCAGCGACGGCTGCTGCTGCCCGTACGATTCGATAAAATCGCTGAGATCCTTGTACCGCTTTTTAGCGGCGGTCTGTACGTATAAAACCCCGCGATGCTCGGCGGTCTTACCGGCCAGCTTGCTAAGAGTATCGTCTCCCGCACGCTTTACAGCAATATTATTCTGCTCGGCGAGTTCGACCAGCGATTCTATTCTGCTGGACTTACGGCTCACATACAGGGTACCCGTGCACTTTCCCGAGCGCAAAGCTTCTTCAATTGCGTGAAAACCAAAAATAACATTCTGCATCAGTTCTGATCTCCGATTTTTTTCTCTTCAGAGGCATAGCTCTTATCAACATCCATTGTACCGTCATAGTCGGAATCTTCTTCATAGCGTGAAATGTAGACCCCTTCCTTTAGATAGACCCAAATATCGATTTTGGTATCAAAGTTAGAATCGATTGCCCGCTGCCGGAGCACTCCGTTTTCGTATATATAAAAATCATCCATCTTGCCGTCATGATTGTAGTCGAGAATCTCCATCATCTTCTCATCGCTTTCGTTGGTTTTGATCAGATAATCGACTTGCCCGTCGTCATTCGAATCCAACTCCAGAGCCGGCAGAGCATCTTCGAGGTCCTGGAACTCTTCTATCAGGGCCTCGATCCGCAAGTCCCGGTTTTTCTCCTCCGCCGACATGATCGATACTCCAATTACCGTGAACAGCAGCATAAAATTGGCTATGATTAGTATTTTCTTATTCCACATATGTACTCCTATTTTCCATTTATCGGACAGGACCCTCTAAAACATTGAGTGTAACCGTTGAATAAAAAAACCGCCGATCGATATTAGACCGGCGGTTGATGTAGTCATAACGCAAATCACGTTCCCAGTTCAGCCAGCGGTACCGGCGAGGGGCTCTGGTTCTCACCTTCGAGTTCGGAAAGTTCCTTCAACAGCTCTTTTCCCCGGGAAGAAAGCTTTTTAGGCACTTCCACTCGAATCTTAATGTAGAGATCTCCCCTGCGGTTACTGTTGTGAAGGTGCGGTACGCCCTCGTTCTTCAGCCGCAGGATCTTCCCGTTCTGGGTTCCGGTTGGTACTTTTACCTTGACCTTCTTTCCCTCCAACGTCGGCACCATGATCTCCGCTCCGAGGGCTGCCTGAGTAAAGGTGATCGGAATTACGCAGTAGATATCATTTCCGTGCCGCTCGAAGTATTCATGCGGTTTAACCCGCACATACACAAACAGATCTCCGGCCGGCCCGCCGTTCGGTCCGGCATCCCCTTGTCCGGGAATATTGATGCGCTTGCCGCTTTCGATACCCGGCGGTATGGTTACCTTCAGCTTCTGTGGTTTCGAAATAACTCCGTTACCGTTACACATATCGCAGGGATTCTCGATAATGTACCCTTCCCCGTTACACGTCGGGCAGGGAGATGCAATCGAGAAAAATCCGGAGCTGCGACGAACCTGTCCGCTGCCGCCGCAGGTCGGGCACACTTTACGCCCACTGCCGGATTCGGCACCGCCTCCTCCGCAGGAGGGGCAGGTCACATGCCGTTCGTATGATATCTCTACCTTCGTTCCAAAGACGGCATCTTTGAAAGAAATGTCCAAATTGTACCGCAGATCGGCTCCCCGCTGCGCTGAGGTCCGCGAAGACCCCCGCCGGCGACCACCGCCGCCGCCTCCACCGCCAAAAAAAGAGCCAAAGATGTCGCCAAAATCACCGAAAATATCTTCGAAATCGCGGAAGGCCGAGGAGAAGTCTTGCGCTCCTCCCTGGCCACCGCCGCCCATGCCTTCGACACCGGCAAAGCCGAACTGGTCGTAGGCTTGCCGCTTTTTGTCATCGCTGAGCACTTCATATGCCTCGGATGCTTCCTTGAACAGCTCTTCAGCTTTGGAATCATCCGGGTTACGGTCGGGATGATATTTGACTGCGAGCTTTCGATATGCCTTTTTGATGTCGTCCTTGGAGGCGTTTTTCGGCACCCCCAGGACTTCGTAGTAGTCTCGTTTGGCCACAGCTCAACTCACCCTCTAACTTTTGTTTTCGTCTTCGTCTACTACTTCGTAGTCTACGTCTTCAACGTTTTCATCACTGCCGCTCTGAGCTCCGCCGGTCTGCTCGCCGCCTTCGGCTGCTCCGGCTCCAGCGCCAGCGGCCCCTGCTGCACCTGCGCCGCCGGCGGCACCTTCCTGGCCTTCTCCACCGGTCTGCTTGTACACCTCTTCCGCCAGCTTGTAGGAAGCCTGTTTGAGGGCTTCCATCTTGGAGCGCATCTGTTCCAGGTCGTCAGCTTCCAAAGCCTTCTTGAGCTCGTCCTTGGCAGCTTCGATTTTCTGTTTTTCTTCGGCGCCAATCTTATCACCGTAATCACTTAACGATTTTTCGGTTGAGTAGATTAGGCTGTCAGCCTCATTGCGAACCTCTACCTTTTCACGGGCAGTCTTATCCTCTTCCGCATGCTCCTCGGCCTCTTTAACCATCTTGTTGATCTCTTCTTCCGACAGGCCGGAGGATGATTCTATGCGGATTTTCTGTTCTTTTCCGGTACCCAGGTCCTTCGCCGACACATGTACGATTCCGTTTGCATCAATATCGAAGGTAACTTCGATCTGCGGTACGCCGCGCGGGGCAGGCGGTATGCCTACCAGATCGAATCGGCCCAAAGTTCGGTTCTGGCTGGCCATTTCGCGTTCACCCTGCAGTACATGGATAGAAACCGCGTTTTGGTTATCCGCAGCCGTAGAGAAAATCTGGCTCTTACGAGTAGGAATAGTGGTATTGCGCTCAATCAGCTTGGTGAACACCCCCCCGAGAGTCTCGATTCCGAGAGAAAGCGGGGTTACATCGAGCAGCAATACATCCTTCACATCGCCGCCGAGAATACCACCCTGAATAGCGGCTCCCATTGCAACTACTTCGTCGGGGTTCACGCCCTTGTGCGGTTCCTTGCCGAACAGCTCTTTTACAGAACGCTGGACTGCCGGAATGCGGGTGCTTCCGCCGACCAGAATAACCTCATCGACCTGGTCTGCAGTTACGCCGGCATCCTTGAGGGCGCTCTTGATCGGCCCCTCGGTGCGTTCAATCAGGTCGCTGATCATCTGCTCGAATTTCGAACGATTCAGACTGTACTGAAGATGCTTCGGACCGGATGAGTCGGCGGTAATAAAGGGGAGGTTGATTTCCGTAGCCTGCGTACTGGAAAGCTCGATTTTAGCCTTTTCCGCAGCCTCCTTCAGGCGCTGCAATGCCATTCTGTCCTGGCCGAGGTCGATACCGTGGTCGTTCTTGAAGCTCTGTACCAGCCAGTCGATTACGCGCTGGTCGATATTGTCACCACCGAGGTGAGTATCACCATTAGTGGATTTTACTTCGAACACTCCGTCGCCGAGTTCCAGGATGGAGATATCAAACGTACCACCTCCGAAGTCATATACGGCGATGCGTTCTTCCTTGTTCTCTTTGCCTAAGCCGTATGCCAGAGAGGCCGCAGTCGGTTCATTCACGATGCGCTTTACATCCAGCCCGGCGATTCGTCCGGCATCTTTGGTAGCCTGGCGCTGGCTGTCGTTGAAGTAAGCCGGTACGGTAATAACCGCCTCTTTTACCTCTTCGCCCAGATAATCCTCAGCGGTCTGCTTCATCTTCTGCAAAACCATCGCTGAGATCTCCTGCGGAGAGTACTCTTTGTCATGCGCCTTCACCCGGACTTCGCCATTGGAAGCTTCGCTGACCTGATACGGAACCATTTGGATTTCCGAAGGTACCTCGGAAAACCGGCGTCCCATGAATCGCTTAATTGAATATATGGTATTTTCCGGGTTAGTTACTATTTGGTTCTTGGCTGGCTGCCCAACCAAGCGTTCACCCTTATTTGTGAAACCTACAATCGAAGGGGTGGTCCGCTGACCTTCGGCATTCTGTATAACAACCGATTCATTTCCTTCCATTACAGCTACACAAGAATTAGTAGTTCCAAGATCAATTCCAATAATCCGTCCCATTATAGATACTCCTCTTTAGTAATTTCTGTTCATTTCTATAATTACAATGGCATCCGCCATCTTTTCTCACTGCCTACAAGGCCTCTACTCGGCAGCCTCTTCGCTGCCGGAACTCTCTTCAGACGCATCGCTCGGGGCCGCTTCCGGGGCCGGCACCGCAACCTTTACCTTGGCATGCCGCAGTACACGATCGTTCAGAAGATACCCCTTCTGGTAATCCTCGGTAACGGTCTGCACATCCACTTCCGGAGACTCCTCCATATTGATCGCCTCATGCATCTGAGGATCGAACTCTTTGCCTTCGCTTTCCATACGAGTCAGGCCGTATTTCCGTTCGAGCATATTCACAAACTGATGCTCAATCATCTTAATTCCGGAATGAAAACTGTCGAAATCGCGCGACTCTTCCGAGGAACGAATGGCCCGTTCGAAGTCATCGATGATAGTAATCAAATCCTGTAGCAGATTCGAATTCGCATACTTGATCGATTCCTGTTTCTCACGCTGCATTCGCTTACGGAAATTTTCGAAATCGGCCTGTTTACGCAGATACTGGTTTTTTAATTCGCTGTTTTCAGCCTGCAGGGCTTCTATTTGAACCTGCATCTCCTCGATCTGCTCAGCCTGCTGCTGCAGTTCGGCAGAATCGGCTTTACCTTGTTCGTTTTCAGCCGCCTGTTTCTGTTCTTCAGCCGGCTGCGGCTTCTCTTCCGGCTGCTGGTCTTGTTCCGCCTTGACTTCTTTTTCGGTTTTGCTCACCTTGATTCCCTCTCATCTTATGTTGTATGTCAGTCTTGTACCAAAACAGTCACGAACATATAGATAATATCCGATTATATCGATACTTAGATATGTGTTTCTTACGTTCTGTGTTAAGATACTAATCCGATATGTAGAGCGTCAAGTATTTTTATTTACGAGGAATTATTTCAAGGATGAGTTCTACCTCGCCCTTGGACAGTTTTGTGGCTCGTACGATTTCATCGACACTCCACCCCTGGTGTGCCAGGCGGGTCACTACATCGCGGGCTCCCATCGAGGGGGCTCCTTCCTGGCGGCCGGCATCCTTGCCGCCCTCTTTCAGAAGGGTTCCTAGTAGCTTTACCTGTTCCTTAGCCTGTGCGTTAATCTCTTCCAGGCGGGTTTCGGTCTTTGCCAACCATTCGCGGGCCTTTTGCATGCGTTCGGCCCGCTCTTCGGCATCTTTGAGAATCGCATCCATCTGCTCCATCTGTTCGATGGCCTGATCGACCTTCTCTTTGTTGTCGGCCAGCTGCATGATGCGACGGCTCACATCCTCGAGTTTCCTGGGCACTTCGGCGGTTCGATCTTCCAGTGAGCCGATGTTCTTCTCCAAGTCATCAATCTTCTGAAAGTTATTATCAACCTGCTGAATGGTGCTGTCAATGACCTTCTGCCGATTCTCCAGCCGTTCATACTTCTGCTCGACACTCTGCTCCAGCTCTTCGAGGCTGCGGATGGTCGCCTGAATATTCTGAAGGGTGTCGTGGCTGTCGGTTACCTGCTCCAGTTTCATGTCTATAGTCTGAGAGATGTTGATGAGCTTTTTGAAGTCGCCCTCCATGTCTTCTATGCGCTGTTTCTCGTTGATAAAGCGATTGAGCTTGTTGCCGACTTCATCTCCCATCTTCTTGATGGACATAAACTTTTTCTCGGTCTCGCGTATCTCTCCGCTGAGAGCCTGTACACGGGTAATTTCACCTTTGAGGTCTTCGATATTCTCCTGTAAGGTATCCTTCAATGCATCCGCCCGGTCGAATATTTTTGTCTGGGCGATAAAGTTTTTCTGTCGCTTATCGATCTCCTGCAGATTCACCTGCAGTGTGGTATAGCCTTCCTCGATCTTGCCGAACAGCTTTTTCTGCATCTGCTCGGTTTTCTCTTTGGTGTCCTGAGAGACTGACCGGAACTCTTTTATCTTCTTATCCAGTTCGAGCTGGAACTCACGATTCTTCTTCTGGATTTCGAGCATGAAATTTTCATATTCCCGACCGAAACTGTCGAAGGCGGCATCAGTCTTCCGCTGCAGTTCCCCTTCCAGCTCGAGGACGCGATCGGAGATCTCCTTCAGCTCGTTCTTCAGCCGGGTGCGTTCATCCTGCGACTGCAAAATCAAGTCGTCCCGCTGGCTTTCAAACTCACTCTTGAGTACCGAAACCGTATCGTCAATCTCCTTGCGGATGTTTTCGTAGCGGGTCCGCACATCCTCATCGGCCGACTGAATCTGCTGCTCGATCTGGGTTCTCCATATATTCAGTTGGGATTCGGTGGATTCGATAGTAGAATCGATAGTGCTGCGCCGCTCATTCACGCTGGACTCAAGTTCGCCCAGCGTATTCTCGAGCTCGCGCTCACTCCGTTTGAGCTGAGCCTCTTTGGCCGACTGGTAATCCGCAAACTCTTTCTGGAAGGCAGCCTGACTCTGCTGCTTAGCGGTTTCGATCTCATTCTTCAGATCGCTTTCGAGTCCCTCAAGCTGCTGCGAGGTGAGCTGCATACGGTCCTGAATACGATCCTGAAAACTCTGCACCTGGTTTTCGAACTTCTCCTGCTGGCTGTAGACCCGGCTCTGCAGTTCGGCCAGCCGATCGCGCAGCGCATCGCTGTACTCATCTTCTACCCGTTGCCGCTGGGCGTCCTGCTCACCGGACAGTTCGGAGAGACGGTTTTCCAGCTGCAGTTTCCACTCATCAAAGCGCTCATCCAGTTTCTCCGAACGGCCCTCCAGATTTTTGTAGAAAGAGTTTTCAAACTCTTCAAGCCGGGTAGAAACATTCTTGGCCGCCTGGTCTTTTAGCGCTGCCAGCTGATTCTCGACCTCCGCCAGAGCATCGTGTACCGCCTGAATATCGGCCTGGGCTTTTGTCCGCTGCTGCTCGCGCTCCTGCTCCAGCTGCTGCTCGAACTCCTGAAAGTCGCTCCGAATACGCTTAGTGACCCTGTCCATTGCCTGTCGCAGGTTCTGGTCCAAAGAGTCGATATCCTGAGTGGCCTCTTCCATCTTGGCAAAACGGTAGTTCATCTGCTGCTCGTAGTCGTGCAGCTTCTGGTCGAGAACATCGAGCTGCTGGCGAACCTGTCCGTCGGTGGCGGCAGTTTCGGCATTCAGGTCGGTGAACTTCCGTTCGAACTCAGCTGTCTGCTGCTCGAACTTTTTCTGCAGCTCTTCAGCCCGCTGCTGGAAAGAGTTTTCGGTCTCTTCGACGGTACTGTGAATGTGTTGTTTCAAGTTGGCAAAAGCTTCGTGCTCCAGTGACACCCCTCTTTCGGCGGCATTCTGCAGAGAATCCTGGTACTTCTGTTCAATACCGTGCACCCGTTCATGGAAAGCCGAGATTTTCTCCTGAATTGTCTGCTCTACATCTTCTACATTTCCATTCAGCGAACGCATTTCGCGCTCGATCTGCTCGAGCATCTCCTCGCCCTGCGCCTTGATGGAATCCTTGGTCTGGGAGAGCTGCTCGGTCAGCTGTTCCTGCAGCCTCTCACCCGACTGCTCGGCCTGATAGACTTTTTCATCCAGCACCCGCTGGATCTGCTCGACCGCATCTTCGGCAAACTGGGCACGCCGGTTTTCCAACGCCTCGATGTGTCCGCCCAGCTCGGCCAGGCGCTCTTCGCCGGATTGGATTTTCTCGTTCAGGAGGTCGGAAAGCTTTTTCGCATGGGCAAATGCCTTTTGATTGGTCTCCTTCAGGGCCTTCTGATTGAGATTATTGAACTCCTGAGTGATGGCCGGTAGACGCTTCTCCAAATGCTGGATTCGATCCTGGGTGCCGCTGAGCTGACGGCCTATTTTGTCGACAAACTCCGACTCGTTGTGCAGACGCTGGAGGTTTTCATCTACCTTGGAGGTCATATTTTTCAATTCTGTCAATGCTTTATCGTACTCGGCGATTCTCTGGTTGATCTGCTGCATGGATGCCGCCCGGTTCTCGAGCTCTTCTTCAGAAGATTTGATTCGTTTAAGGATCTCCTTGCCGGTTTTTTGATGCACATCCAGTTCGATGCCCAGATTCTTGACCTCGGAGGTCTTGCTCTCTACAAAGCCATCGAGCTCCTCCTTGATCTTCTCCGAATAACGCTTGATTTTGGTAAGCGACCGGTTGTTTTTATCCAACTGACGGTATACCGCAAGTATGACCAAAACAATCATCAGAGTTAAAATATTACCTAAAGAGAATAGCATTGTTCCCACTCCCAGATTCTTAATTTTGCCAGAATCTCCACCGTATTTGTAATTGTTACCCAGGAAACAGGAGTTGTCAATTACAAACAAGGCGCAGTCGGCTACCGGCGCTCTACCGCCGGTATAAAGAGCCGCACTCTCATTCTCCCAAAACTCTTTTACGCAGGTCGTAAAAGGAGGAGAACACAATATCAGCCGCCGAATCTTCCGCGGAGGCTGCGGCCCCGCCGGAGAAACTCAGCCAGGCGGTCTGCAAACCCACATTCGCCCCGCCTATTATATCATATTTGTATGAATTACCGACGTAGAGAATCTCCTCCGGTGCCACACCAAAGCGGCGCACCATCTGCTGAAAGGGAATCGGATGCGGCTTCAGATAGCCGGTCTCTTCGGAAGAGATGCTGAAGTCGAACAAATCGTCAATTTTTAGAAATTTCAATTTGTTTTTGATCGGAAAATCGGACAGGGCCGCCAGGGGCAGGCCCTCCCGCTTAAATGCCAGCAGGGTCTCACGCACGTGCCGGAAGGGGCGTATACAGCGAAACGAGTGCTCCCAGCGGTGGTACAGGTGCCGTTCCATCCGATCCGCGGCCTTTTCGCGGCTGATTCCCATTTTATTCGCCAGAAGCTGTGCCTGTTTCTCGTGCAGCGGTTCATCATACTCGATACGGCGAATCTCTTTGCGCACCTGTCCGAAGTAGAACATCAAACGCGGCGCGGTAATTAACGAGGGGATGGAGCAGAGCAGCATCTGGTAGTTGGGATAGAGAGTTCCGTCAATGTCGAATCCGACCGCTTTGATCATTCGAGCTACTCCTTAAGTTTGTCAGCCGATCAATCAGCGGCACGGATAATAATTCGGGCCCTCCCGCTCACCGTTTCGGCATCTCGGGGAGCCTCGGAAAATGTCCAAGTACGAACCGCTTGCATAACCTTTTGATCCACCCTCACAATACCGGAAGAGACCTCGGGATTCAAGTCCGTCGGCCGGCCGCTGGGCGGCAGCTGAAAACTCACCACCACCTCAACCCGTCCGGGCAGTTCAGCCAGCTCTTCCTCGGTCAGCTCGGGCAGGGAGTAATCCCGCAGAGTACGGGTACGCGGGCCTTCGACATCCACCTCTACCGGGCTGCTGCCCTCGGTAGGGGTCGGACCGGCTTGCCCCTGGCCGGAGCCGCTTGTTTGGCCGGTCGTGCCGGTCTCACCGGTGGTCCGGCCCTGGTTGCCCTCCGCCATCCCCTCTGCCTGGCCGGTGCTGCCCTGGACCGATTCGAGGTCCTGCAGGGTCTCGTCTGAAAAAACGGAGCGGTCTTGGTCCGGCTGAGTTTCGCTTTGGGCCGCCGCCTCGTCACGGCTGCGGTCGGTCCCGCTCTGGTCGGGCTGCTCTTCATCGCCGTACACAATTTGAGAACCAGAAGACCGGCTTTGTCCGGATTCGGGGGCCGGACTGGTCTCTTGCCGGCCTTCCAGTGACTCGGAGGCCGGGGTTTGCTCGGAGGGTTCCGAACTGGGGGTACGCCGGCGATCGGTGCGGGGTGCCTCCTCCCAGCTGCGTCCGCTGGGTGTGGGGATTG
Source organism: uncultured Sediminispirochaeta sp. (assembly GCA_964603735.1). GTDB lineage: Bacteria > Spirochaetota > Spirochaetia > DSM-16054 > Sediminispirochaetaceae > DSBN01. The sequence continues at coordinate 125,327 of CAZRWN010000003.1, forward strand.
TCCACTCCTCTTCGGCGGCTTGCTGGTCCGAAGATTGCGGGGCAGGCTGGGAGGCTTGGGCCGCCTGCGAGCCCTGGGCAGACTGTGAAGCCGGCTGTTCGGCCTGCTGTCGGTCCTGGGCGGCGGCCGGAGGGGCCTGCTGTTGCTCCGCCTCGGGAACCTCTTCGAGCGGAGGCTCCGCGGTTCGCGGACTCTCCGTCGGTTCCGGCTCGGCCGGGCGCGGGAGCCTCTCGGAGGGCAGATGCTCGAAGCGCACCGCCACCGGGCCGAGCCGCTGGTCATCGAGCAGGTCCCGGTCGAGATCCACCAGTCCCAGCAGAAGCACTATGATGCTGTGCAGCACCAGAGCGGTGAGTATACTGATTATGTGTCTGTCACGTATAGGCGACTGCATTACCCCTCTTCCCGCATACGCAGATTCACCCCTTCGAATCCGTGGACCCGCAGGGTATCTAAGACCCGTACCATCAAACTGTACGAAACTCCTTCATCCCCTTCAACCACCACCGACTGCAAATTTTCGAGTTCTTCACGTTGTGAAAACTGCTGTAGGCCTTCTTCCAGGGTATCCAGGCTGTATTGCTCTTTGTTCAGATAGATCTCCTCTTCACCGGCAATAGTGATTACTAGACGGGTCATTACAGTCGGTTCCGCACTGGATGACTCCGGCAGAGTAAGCGAAATTCCCGGCGTAAGAATGAAGGTACTGGAAACCATAAAGAAGACCACCAGCTGAAACACAACATCAATCAATGGGACTAACTCGACTGTGGCAGTTGGTTTTAAACGCCGTTTGAACTGCATGGCTATTCCTTCCCCAGCAGGACGATCAAATCGTTTACCCGGTTCTCCAATCTGATAATGATGTGATTCACTTTGTTCACCAGAAAGTTATAGAACGCAACCGTCGGCACAGACACGATAATGCCGGCCGCCGTCGTGAGCAGCGCCTCGGAAATACCGGTTGCCAGCAGGGCCGGATCTCCCACCGCACCGCCGAAGCTGCCCAATACTCCAAAGGCCTTGATATTGCCGGTAACGGTACCCAACAATCCCAGCAGCGGCGAAATATGAGCGATTGTGCCCAGCGAAGTGAGATAGCGCTCCAGGTGTGGTATTTCCAGATTAGCCGCACTCATAATCGAGTCTTTTATTTGGCTCTGCGAAAAGTTGCGGTTTTCAATCCCTACCTTCATAAGATTCGATATCGGAGACGGATTGTTTTCGCAGATGTTAATAGCTTCATCATAATGATGTTTCTGCAGAGCCGACTTCAGCCGGCTGATGAGCTTATCTTCATCAACCCGGATCCTACGGAAAAAGAGAAACCGTTCTATAATTATTGCAGTTGCAACTACTGAAAGCAGCAGAATTATTATCATGATAATTCCGCCTTTGCCGATTAATTCCATATATTCACCCTTCCTTCAATTATTTGAGACAATTACAAAGAGATTTCTGTTTTAAGTGTGACATTCAGCCCGCGCTGTTCGTATTCTCCCCACCAGGGCCGTCCGTCTTCATAAAAGGGAGCCAACATATCATTGCCTTCCAGGAGAATATTGATCCCCTCAGATAAAAGGTAACTCAGCTGGACCTGCATTTCCGGCAGTTCCCCGATTTTATACTCCCCTCCCAGGGATGCTCCGAAGCCGGTAGTTCGATTGGTATACCCGATCCGCCCCCTCAAAAGGTGTTCAGCCTGCAGCGGCCTGACCTCATTCATCAACTGACCCTTCCAGCCGGCCTCCAGGGTAAGCGATTCATTCGGAAAATAGTTTAAAAGCGTTTGTACATCCAACAGCTGCCGTTCGTCAAGACCAAACGGAAACAATCCGCTGGAAGCCCGTGCCTCGAGATTATCCGGTACCACCACCCCCTGCAGGAGATTCCAGTGTACATCAAAGGACAGGCGAAAGGCGGAGTTGGGGGTGTATCCCAAATGGGCATACGCGTCCCATCCATGTTGGATGTTGATCTCCTCAGTCGTATCGAGGAGCGGATATTCATTCCACAGCTCTCTATACAGCAGCTGCTCGATAATGTAACCTCCGCCGAGACGATACTGAAAATCTCCGGCCACCCCGTCGAGTTCAAAATTCCAGGGAATCAGAAAGTCATTTTTGGTATCCCAATGACCGCCGAACTCTCCTTTTATATCGAAACTGCTGAAATAGAGCCTCGCCAGAAGCTCTGCCCGGCCCTGGTGCAGCTGCTGATCTGCGGGGGCCTGCTGATAGCGGTATCCGCCGGTGATTCTGAAATAGACCCGATCATTTTCAAAAGTGCCTGCAGCCAGCGAATTTACATACAGCTCCTCTTCTTCACTCCGCATCCCTATCAGCTGCGAACCGCTGTGAACATTGGCCCCGGCCGAAAGAGAGAAAGGGGCGTCGAAGTTGCGGGTATAACTGCCGTTGCCCTGAATAAAACGGTGGATCACCGAGTTCGCCTGCGTAAAATTCTGCAATCCGGTTTCGGTCTCAAAGTATTCACCGTCTACAGTGCCCTGGTGCCGCTCATTTCCAAACTCTACCCTTCCGCTCAGCTCCTCGCGTCGATCAAAATAGCCGGTCCCGGCTGCATTGGAGCCATAGCCGTCAATTCCTTCATGTGAAAACCGGAACTGATACAGCGGCAACTCACCGCGTTTATACAGGGCAATATCACCGATCAAATGGTTATCCGAGCCGCCACCGATCACCCCTTCACTGAAGAAGGCAGCCGGACTCGGTGCAGTCTCGGCCGGCTGCTGCGGGCTGACTGCCATGATATCCGGGGCAGCAACTTCGAGAGCTCCCGCCTCCGGCAGCAGCTCATCGATAGTCGGTAGTTCGATTACATCGCCTTCCGGCAGCTCTGTTTCAATGCTCTCTTGCTTGATCGCAGAGTACTCCAGTACTATTGTCGGCAGTTCCACTTCCGGCTCTTCCGGGGCGGCCGCCTGCTCGGCACGAGACGAAGTCGTCTGATTCTGAGCCGCCGCCGGCGGCACTGCAGCCGACAAACTCACAAGCAGCAGGACTGCGCTAATTAATATGATAAATATATGTCCAGCGGGACGTCGCAGCGAGTTATTTCTATTCATCAGTCTCTCTCCTCCCGCTTTAGGATCTGCTTGGCCTCTTGCACCCATTGAGTGTGGGGAAATTCGGCTTCGAGCTTGTTCACCATCGAACGAGCCCCCTCAATGTCGCCGGCAGCATATGCGCTTTTGGCTGCCTGCAACAGCGCCCTGGCAACCAAATCATCATCACCGGAGCCCAAGACCGCCGCCCGAGCATACGCCTCTGCAGCCTGTGAGCGTTCGGTCCGCTTATTATAGTATTCACCTATCAGATAATACGCCTCGGCAGCTGCCGCCTGGTCTTGCTGTCGGTATTCCACTATCTCGGAAAGATAGTCATACGCCTGATCGTTTTTTTCAGGATACTGATACAGATACATTCGGGCCAACTCCAAGGCGGCTTCTCTGCCCTGCTCCGCATCGAAACCGTCCTCTTCCAGAATCACCGAAAGCTCCGCCTCTCTCTCACTCTGCCCGCCGATAATGCGCTTGAGTGTCTCTATTTTCTGACGGGCCTCCTCGGCATCCGCTTTTTCGGGAAAGGCCGAAATATAGCGTGTGTAGTATGACACCGCACTTTGATATTCTCCGAGATCGGTGTGCAGGCGGGCAAGTTCCAGCAGCGTATCAGCATAAAAAGAACTATCCTCGTGTTCCTCTACCAGTTTTTCCCACAACAGTAAGGCTCCGTAAGGCTCGTCGGCCCGCAGGGCAGCCATCCCACCCCAGTAAAGCGACACGTCTACCAGACTGCCTTCGGGAAAACGGCTGCGGTGATCATAATAGGCATCCCGGGCCTGCTCGTACTCATCCAGCTGATACAGAATGTCGCCGCGGCGATACAGCGCCTCCTCGCAGAGCGGACTGGTAGAATAGCGGTCGGCCAGGCGCTCATAGGTTTGCACCGCATCCATCGACCGGCCCTGTACATGCAACAGACTGGCGTACTCATACATTGCGTCGTCGGCAAATCCCGAATCGGGGTGTTCTTTATACAGCGTTTGATACACCATCATAGCATCCTGGTATTTTCCGAGAGCAGAGCTGCTTTTTGCATACATGAACAGCCCGCGCTCCTGTCGTGCAGCGGCAATATCCTGCCGGCTGTACTTTCCGAAAAACTCCTGCGCCTGCATAAAATCGCCGTCTGCGTAAGCTGCCCAACCGGCCAGATACTGTGCCTGCACCGCTTTTTCATGTTCGGGATACTCTTCCACCAACTCTCTGAACCACTCCAGAGCTTGGGAATAGTCAATCTGTTTATATTCACTCCAGCCGCTGAAAAAGTAGAACCCTGGAATGATATCCTCCAACCCGGAGGCCCGCAGCTGCTCGGCCTCCAATTGGTTCAAGGACTGCGAGGCCTGAGCATATTCCCCCTGTTTCAAATACGCCAAGCTGTCGATATACCTGAGCTCAAGCACCGGGGCTCCCTGCGCTTCAGTCGACAGCTCCTCCGTCAGGGAATGCAGCTGCCGATAGCGCTCAAGCTGGAAATAGAGTTTTCCAAGATCCGCACGTGCCTCCATGTCCTGGGGGTAGCGGGGCACATACTCCTGCAGATCATCTACCGCTGTCTCATACTGCCCCAATTCGGTGTGCAGCATTGCTCGCAGGCGCAGGAGTTCACGGTCGTAGGAGCCGGACTGCCCCTTAGCAAAACTGTCTTGTACTACTGCCAGTGCAGCTCTGTAATTCTCCAATCTGTAGAGTACATATGCATACAGATAGTTGCCCTGCGCCAGATACTCCGACTCGGGATACTCCGCCAGATAACTCTCCAGTACCCCGGCCGCGTTATTCCACTGCTCCCGCGCGCTCTCGAGCCGCCCCAGTGCCAGCAGCAGCTCTTCACGGCGATCAGAACTGGCATCAAGAAACCCGCGCAGGAGTTGGACTGCCTGTTCCAGTTCACCCTCATGTTCCATAATATGCGAGAGGTACAGTGGAACCAAGCCATTGATCCGTTCCTTCGGGAGTGTCCTCCATATCCGCCTTAAATAGCTGCGGGCAAGGTCATAACTTCCGGACTGATAATGCTCGATGCCTGCCCTCAATAAAAACTCAGCCAGGAGTTCCGGATTCCCGGACAGCTCGGTCTGAGCCTGATCGAAGACATCTTGCTGCAGATCATCCTGACCAGTCTTATCATACAACACGTAAAGCCGCTTAAAGGCTACTGTCTTCAGCTCCTCCGAGGCTGTCAGCAGCTGCCTGTAAAGCGGTTCGGCTTGACTGTAGTTCTCCTGCTGAAAGAGGGCTTCGGACTTGTAGAGACTCAGCTTCTGTTGTATCGCCTTATCGAAGAGTTCAAGATCCAGCTCCTGATACAGACCGTACAACTCCTCGTACCGTTCGGTTTCGACCAGAAGCGACGTAAACAGAATTACCATTTGCGGATTCTGCACCGGCGAATCATACAAGCCATACAGCCGCTTCACCGAATCGAGGGCCTGTTCGTTCTCGTCCAGACTTCGCTCACAAAGAGCCTTATAATAGAGAGCATCCCTGGTTAAATTTTTCGGTTCGGCCTGCAGAAACTCGGTAAACTCAGCCTTCGCGCTGCTGTATTCCTGTAGATAGTACAGATTATATCCCTGCCAAAACGGAATATAACGAAAATAACGGGTGCTTGAATAACGCTGGGCTACCCGCTGCAGCTGATCGAGGGAGGCCCGATAACGGGCGAGAGAGGCGTAAATAACTGCCTCACGAAACTTCGCATCCGGGATATATTCTGAATCCGGATACTCTTCCATCAACTGTTTATAACGTGAGAGCGCAAATTGGTAATCGCCGTTTTCAAAGCGGCGCTCCGCCTCTCGGAAAAGCCTTTGTTCTTGTGCTGTAATTTGCACTGTGCACACTAGCGCACACAAAAATAGAATGGAGATCTTTTTCATATACCTCAAGATAATTCAGTTGCAGGCTATTTTCAACATTTTAGCGCTTAAGAACCGGTTCAAGACGCATATTGGCCGGTTTGAACACACCTAACTGCGGAATACTCACAAAATGGATGTATTCACCCTCATATCGGCGCATGAAGTCGGCGGCACTTGTCTCTTCATTGGTCTCGAGAATTTTGAGAACCAGACGCCCCTCCGCATCGAGCCACGGAAAAAAAACCGCTACATGCAGATGTTTGCGCAGCTCATATTCATTGTGTACCAGTGCATTCACCGATCCCAGGTAAATATGCCCGGGATTCTCCTTGGCCAACTCGTACATCACCGTTTCAATGGTCGCAACCGAATAGCCCACATCTTCCTCATATTCGTGGTATCGTAAAAAATTGACGTCGGCAAACTCCGGATTTGCATCGACCGGCAGCAGATCCAGTGCCCGGTGGGCCTCAATCGCCAGATTGCGGGTCCAATCCAGTCCGAAATAGGGGTCCTCTACATCCTCGACCTTTCGGCTCCAGCGATTACCCCGGTAGTCGGGATGCGGGCGCTTGAGAGCATCAATAGATAATAGCTGATCGGTCTTCGGATAGAGCAGCGAGTCGACCACCCATTTTGCAAATCCTGAACAGTTTAGGCCGCCCTCTCCGCTCTGCAGGCTGCCGTCCTCAATCTGTACGAATTCGCCCTCGGCATTGATTGCCCCGTCCTCGGCGTCACGCAGTTGCTCCAGATAAGGCTTTACCTGCTGATACAAATCATCTACAGTGGTCAGTTCCGGCGGGCGAAACTCGCCTGTGGGAATATAGAACTCCCAGTCAATATAAGCGACCGTGCGCCGCACCAAATCGGTAAACGGCATTCGTGCTATCCTCTCCAGCGGAAGATGCAGCTTCACATCCGACTGCAGTTTTCGGTCACGCAGGTACACATCTATGCGGCTGAGCCCCTCTCGATCAGGAAAAATCCGCACAAAGCTTCCCGGCTCGCTTTTATAGAATATTTTTATCTGTTCGAGCTGTCCGTCCAGCCTGGAACGCTTGATAATATAGCTTCCGGCAACAGCAGCATTGAACTCCACATCATCACCGTGATAAAAGCAGAAGTAGATGCTGTCGTTTTGCTCTTCAACAAAAAACTGTACATTCACATTATATCCGGGCTCACGCTTCATAGTATCCGGAAGTCGCCGCGCATTTTCAATGGGTCCAAGCACATCATCGATTAGCTGAGTTCGCAAATAAAAGTTTTCCGGAATCTCAGAGGCGGCATGGGCAGAAGGATCCGGAACTGCCCACAGGGATGCGGCGACTAAGGCAAACAGGAACCAGACCGGCAGCAGTAAAATGACAGTTCTTCGTACACTCATATACACTCTATATCGACCGCTTAGAGGCTTTGTCTAAGATCTCTTCGATCTTTTTTTTCTGCTCACGTACCCGACCCTGCAGGAGCAGCAGCTCATTTCTGACAGCTGTAATATGGGCACGGGCGTTCTTTTCCTCGGAATAAAATTCATCCCACAACTTTTCCTGCACTCCGGCCAGCGTAAACTTTTTTTCATGCAGGAGATATTTGATGCGCAGCAGAAGATCGAGCTCCTGTCGCGAATAAACCCTTCGTCCGGCCTGATTCTTGCGGGGTGAGAGAATCGGAAGCTCCTGTTCCCAGTACCGCAATACATGCGGTTTAACTCCGAGAAGTTCACAGACTGTGCCGATTTTATACCCAGCCATGCCGCCCTCGCTTAACTCTGATGTCCGGAACGCTCCCGCAGCTCAACAGTAATCGGTACGTTCGCAAAGCCCAACTCTCTGCGGATACCGTTGGTCATATACTGTACATAAGACTTTGGAAAGCCTTTCTTTCGGTTTACAAAAATAAGAAACCTGACCGGGCTGCTCGCAACCTGCGTGGCATAGTATACCTTGAAGTGGCCCTGTGTGCTGCGAGGTGGTTGTGAGTGAGCTACCAAGTCCCGAATCAGCTCGTTTACCACCGGAGTTTCTACCCGCCGGTTGAGCTGTTTCCATACCGAATATACATTGCTCAGCAGTCGTTCGATTCCGTCTCCGGTTTTTGCCGAGAGGGGTACGATCGGTGCAAAGCCCAGTATGGGGAACATATAGCGAACCCTGTCCTGGATGGCCTGCATCTGGTTCTTTATTTTCTCGACCTTGTCCCATTTATTCAGGACAATGAGAATCCCCTTACCGCGTTTGACCGCCTGTTGGGCAATTTTTTTGTCCTGATCGGTCAGCCCCTCTTCCACGTCGATCAGCAGTAGTACTACATCGCTGTCTTCGATGGTTTTAAAAGCCCGGTTTACGGAGTAGTATTCTACCGATTCCTGTACTTTCTTCTTCCGACGGATACCGGCGGTATCCATAACCTGAAAGACGGTTCCGCGATGGCGAAACTTGCCCTCAATGACATCCCGGGTAGTTCCGGGAATATCGGACACGATGGAAGATTCGGTTCCGATTAAATAGTTCGAAAGAGTCGATTTGCCGGTGTTCGGTTTCCCGAGCACGGCTATGCGTATGGTCGGCTCGGGCGGAGCAGCCTGGGCCGCTGCCTCGAAATCGACCACCTCTTCAATCTTCTCCTCCAGATCATCTATTCCGGTTCCGTGCGCCGCAGACACGCCCACTACATGCTCGAAACCAAGTGAATAGAAGTCCCACAACAGGGCTTCCCGCTGCTGATTGTCGACTTTATTTACCACCACAATCAGCTTATCGGTGTAAGACCTTATTTTTTCGACAAAGCTCTCATCCTCAGCAGTGTATTCATTAACGTCGAGCATCAGCAGCACCAGATCTACATCCTGCAACAGAGAGAGGAGCTTTTCACGCACCAGTGAATCTATGTCCACCGCATCCACTCGATACCCGCCCGTATCGATCAGTTCTACTGATTGACCGGCAATTATCGCCGGCTCACGCACCGCATCTCTGGTGACGCCGGGGGTGGGATCGGTAATGGCTCTGCGCTTTCCTACTAAGCGATTGAAAAGGGTTGATTTACCCACGTTCGGGCGGCCTACAATGGCAATTTTCACACCCGATTGATTATTGTATGAGATCGAACCGTTCATTCATCCATTTCCTTACGAATTTGTCTATCTCCGGAGCAGATTTCATCTCCATTACAATACCGGTGAGCTCTTCGGCCTCCGACATGCTTACGGAGCGGATAATCTTTTTTACTTCGGGGATGGTAAAAGCGCTCATGCTGAAAATATCGAGACCGAGACCCAGCAGAAGCACGGCTGCCAACGGATATCCGGCCATTTCGCCGCACATACCCACCGGTATGCTGGCATTATGCGCACTCTCTATCACAATTTTCAATAAGCGCAATACCCCGGGATGAAAGGGTTCGTATAAATAGGCAATCTTTTCATTGCCGCGGTCTACTGCAATTGTGTATTGTATCAGGTCGTTGGTACCGATAGAGAAAAAATCTACTTTTTTGGCCAGAAGGTCAGCCGTCAGCGCCGCGGAAGGGACTTCGATCATGATACCGATCGGCAAGTCCTCCTTAAATGCGATGCTATCCTTGCGCAGCTCTTGCTTCACATCTTCCAGCACCTCGAGTACATTATCGAGCTCCTCAACCCCGGAGATCATCGGAAACATAATTCGCAGGTCGCCGTATACCGAAGCGCGGAGCATAGCCCTCAGCTGGGTTTTGAAAAGATCCTTGCGGGAGAGGCAGAAGCGCACTGCCCGCCAGCCTAAAATCGGATTTTTCTCATCCAGACCTTCCAGCCCCGGAATCACCTTGTCTCCGCCGATATCGAGGGTACGCAGGGTTACACTGCCCTTTCCTTCCATATCGTGCAGAACCCGCGCATATTCCTCGAACTGTACATCCTCGGAAGGGAAGCCGGCCGGCTGCAGAAATAAATATTCAGTGCGGTACAGGCCGATGCCGTCGGCCCCGTGGGCTAGCACGGATTCGGTCTCTTCGGGAACCTCAATATTGCCCTTCAATAGGATATGCTTTCCGTCTTTAGTCTCGGCCGGAAGTTCATTGAGGGTCAGCAGCTGCATCTCGCGCCGCTGCCACTCCTTCATTTTTTTCTGATATCGTTTTCTGGTCTCGGAATCGGGTTTTAGTATTACCGTACCTTCGTTTCCATCGACAATTGCTTCATCCCCGTTGTTGGCATACTTTGTTATCGCCGATAGACCGAGAACCGCCGGAATCTCGAAAGACCGGGCCAGAATGGCAGTATGGCTGGTCCGACCGCCCATATCCATCGCAATTCCCTTGACCGAACTGCGGTTAAGAGTCAGGGCATCTGAAGGCAGGAGGTTGTGTGTGATCAAAACAACGTCAGTCTCAATATCAACCAGTGAAATCCGTTCACGGTACAAGAGGTGATTGTGAATACGCTTGGCTACATCATGAATATCAATAGTACGTTCTTTCAGATAGATATCCTGGGAGGACTCCAGCATACGCACCAGTTCTTTAGCGGTTTTATACAACACCCACTCTACATTCATCCGCTCAGAGCGCAGGTTGTCCTCAATGCGCTTTGTAAATTCCGGATCCTTCAGCATGAGCAAGTGAGAATCCAGAAGCCGGCTCTCTTCAGAGCCCATAGTATCATTGGCCTGCTGCTGCAGAGTCTTGATTTCATCCCCTGCTTTATCAGCTGCGGAGTGAAACCGTTCCAGTTCGGCTTCCACATCCTCTGGCTCTATTTGGTATTTAGGTATTTGCGAAATCTCGTCGAGATAAAGAAATACTTTTCCTATATAAATACCCGGCGAAGCGGATATACCTTTAAACGTTTTCATTGTGCCCTTACTATACGAACTTTTTAATACCCTGTCAAATTATCAGACAGCAGCATATAAGTTATAGTCAAACTTTGTTGGTGAAATGCCGATACAAAGTGTGAAATGGCTAAGAAGAAAAAAGCATCATTAGGTTGTCTGTTCTGGGTTGCTCTGATTCTACTCGTTCTGGTTGTGTTCTTCTTCAACCGCGAACGTATACAAACCGTCATCGAAGATACTGGTTTCAAGGACTATATATTTCAGCAAGAACCCCGTAAACCGGAAGTCAAACGAATCGTTCCGGAAAAAGAGGAACCGAAACCCGCACCCCGGCAGCCGGATACCACCGAACAGCCTGCCGAACCGACCGAGCCCAGAGACGCTCCGGAGGAAGATGATGCTGAACAGGATGTAGAGATTACAATAGACACCCCCGAAGAGGAGCCTGTCACGAGCCCGGATGCAACGGAAGAACCACTCATCGACAAGCGCATGCGCAAATCGGCTCTGTATTTCGTGGAAGTTAATGATGCCGGGGTTATCGAGCTCAAGCGGATTATCCGCCCGGTTTATTATACCAATTCCCCGCTCACTGAAACCCTGAAAGCCCTGCTTGAAGGTCTGACCGCTGAAGAACTGAACCAGGGGCTGATCAACCTGATTCCGCAGGAAACTCAGCTGCGCAGCGTGTGGGTTGAAAACGGAACCGCGTTCATCGACTTCACCGAGGCGATTCGGTTCAACCAGTTCGGTCCGGAGGGGCTACACGCCGAGCTCCAGCAGATTGTATATACCGCTACTGAATTCCAGACAGTTGAGTCGGTTCAGATCCTCATAAACGGAGATAAAATCGACTATTTAGCCAGCGAAGGGATTTTCGTCGGCAAACCGCTGACCCGCAAAGACTTTGCAGGCAGCTCCGGTTAACAGCAGCAGGAATTCGCGATTACCCTTGCGTCCGACAATTGGAGATTCGCTTATCGCTTCTACCCGCAAGCCCTCATCCCGCAGAAAATTGACTACCTTTTCGAGTATGTGCTGAGCCTGTTCAACCCGGACCACCCCGTTGAAATCATCCGCAGCGTCTGCCGGATCCGGAATGCCTTCCAGCTCGAACTGAGGTTTCAGCAGTCCGACCATCCACTTTTCACCCGTAAGACCGATAATATGCGCAGCGGCGCCCCGCAATGAACGGAAAGAGAGATCGGCAACCGCAGCGTCCGCCGACGGATCGAGTGCCTGTACATGCATTATGTTGGTGCGTTCGGCAACTTTCACGCGGTCATCCGATCGCAGAGAATAGTCCAACTGATTGTAACCTACGTCCACCGCATGCACTATCCGCGCCCCGTGCTGGAGAAGACAGTCGGTGAATCCGCCGGTAGAAGCACCTGCATCCAGAAACACCCGCCCTTCGACCGGCAGCTTCCATTTCGTAATGGCAGCTTCGAGCTTCAAGCCGCCCCGGGACACATATTTCCGCTGTTCTAACTCGAGCTCCGCCTCAACCGAGACCTGCATCTGTGGATTGCGGTGATGCTCGCCATCCACCGCCACCTCACCGCACAAAATCCGGGCGTAGAGCTCCTTATGCGGAACATCCGGAAACCGGGTTTTCAACAGCTGTAACAGCGGTATCTTCTTCATTGGCGGGTCTTCATTAGGCTTCGGACGGTTATACGAGCGATTTCTGTGAAAAGCGTTCAATTTTCAGGGCCTTGCCTGTCTGCACATCAATCTCGAGTTTGACTCCCTGAATAAGCGCCTGAGTGTTGGAAACCTCCATTTTGAGGGGCATCTGACTGAGAGACCGCTGAATTGAAATCTCTTTTGCACTGCCGATAACACTGTCATCGGGACCTGTCATCCCCATATCAGTGATGTACGCACAGCCCTGCGGCAGTATTTTCTCATCGGCCGTCTGGATGTGGGTGTGAGTCCCGATCAATGCACTTATCTGACCGTCGAGGTAAAAAGCCAGGGACTCTTTCTCCTCGGGAGACTCTGCATGGAAATCGGTAATTATTACCTTAGTCTGCGACTGTAGTTTACGGGCCAGCTCTTTTCCGGTCCTAAATGGACAGTCGATAGGACGCATGTACTCGCGCCCCTGAAGATTTATTACTGCTACCGGCACCGATTTAATATTCACCACGACAGAGCCTTTTCCGGGAGTTCCGGGAGGGTAGTTCGCCGGCCGCAGCAGCGGCTGATCCGAGTCGAGCATTTTCAGTATCTCACGCTGATGCCAGATATGATTACCAGAGGTGATCACATCTACACCTGCTGAAAAGAGTTGATTCGCAATCTGTTCGCTTATTCCCAAGCCTTCGGCTGCATTTTCACCGTTGACTATAATAATATCGGCCTTGTGCGTCTTGCGTAAAGAAGTCAGACCGGTAAAAAGGGCCCGCACCCCGGGGGTGCCGAAGACATCCCCGAGGAGTAGAGCCGTAATTTTATCTGGCATATTCGATAACTCGAGTCTCTCGTATAATAGTTACTTTGATTCTACCCGGGTAGCGTAACTCGGCCTCGATCTTTTTTGCAACCTCTTTTGCAAGTTGTTTGGCCTTTTGATCGTCTACCGAATCGTTGTTTACCATTATTCGAAGCTCACGTCCGGCCTGGATGGCAAATGCCTTGTCAACTCCTTCGAAGCTTTCAGAAATCTGCTCCAAATTTTCCAGACGTTTGATATAATTATTGAGGGTTTCACGGCGGGCTCCCGGTCGTGAAGCGGAAATTGCATCCGCAGTTTGCACGATTATGGATTCCACACATGTAGGCTCGACATCGTTATGATGGGAAAGAATCGAGTTTACCACTCGATCATCTTCACCCATCTGCCGGGCAAGTTCAGCCCCCAATTCCGCGTGATTACTGTCGCTCTCGGTTTCTATTCCCTTACCGATATCGTGCAGTAAACCGCCGCGCTTCGCGATTTCGCGATTTGCTCCGATCTCAGCCGCCAGCATTCCGGACAGGATAGCAACCTCTTTCGCGTGCGCCAATACATTCTGTCCGTAACTGGTACGATAATGCAGTCGTCCAAGGGCTCGGATTCCATCCTGACTGACGTTATGAATACCGAGATCGAAAATAATTTTTTCACCCTCTTCATAGATAATCTGATTGATCTCTTTGCCGACTTTTTGCACAATCTCCTCAATCCTGGCGGGGTGTATTCGCCCGTCCTGGATCAATCGTTCCAGAGCAACTTTTGCAATTTCTTTTCGTACAGGATCAAAACAGGAAAGTACCACTGCTTCCGGAGTATCATCGATGATGATATCTACTCCGGTCAATGTTTCGAGCGTCCGGATATTCCGTCCTTCACGCCCGATAATGCGCCCTTTCATTTCGTCGTTCGGCAGACTTACCGAGCTTATCGACACGTCTCCGCTCACTTCGGTGGCCAAACGTTGAATAGAGGTTACAATTATATCGCGGGCCTTTTTCTCCCCGGCCGCTTGGGCTTCCTGTTCGATTTTATTTATTACAACTTGAGCGTCATGTTCGGCCTCTTGTTTCATTGAGGTTATGATAAGTTCTTTAGCCTCATCCTTCGTAAGACCGGCAATTTTTTCTAGCTCTTCTTTCCACCGCTCCTCTTGTTGTGATAAATATGTTTCTTTTTCTTCTAGTTTCCCCTCTCGGTCTGATAAAGCATGTTTCTGGTTATCCACATCAACCTGCTTTTTCTCCAGGTTTTCCTCTCTCTGCAATAACCTTCGTTCAAAACGTTGCAGTTCATTTCGTCTTTCTCGAAACTCGCGTTCCTGTTGATTCCTCTCTTTCAACAGCTCGTCTTTGGTTTCAATGAGAAGCTCCCGCTTTTTCGCTTCAGCCTCTTTTATTGCCTCCTGCTTTACACGCTCTGCTTTCTGTTCTGAAGAAGAAAGCTGAAATCTGGCATATAGCCATCTTATTGTCCATCCCAGAATCAAACCTAAGAGAGGAAGCGCTATTATCAAGATCAGTGACATCGCCTTCCTCCGCATTTAGATTAACGTTCATCATATAGTTTGGTCATGTATCTGTCAAGGTTTATATCAACAAGATACTAATTTTAACTTTTTAGACTAATTAGTAACAACAGAATTAATTACATTTGAGACAGGGCCTTCATTACCGCATTCACATCGGGTGTGACACTCTTCAGTCCCAGATACAGGAACGCATCCGCCCCCTGAAAAATAGCAGGTATAAACAACACCGCCTTGATGTATTCACGATCGCGTTCACTCACCAACCCCTCTAGGTGCTCCCGAGCTTGATATAGATCGAACATAATCGGCTGCCGTTGGGCGAGAAACCGTTTATAAAGCTCATCACTCTTGCGCAAAACTATATTACTGGTCCGCTCTTTATCAAACCCGACCGAATCAAAGATCATCCAGCTGTCGTCCTTTTTTGACAGAATTGCCGCATAAAGGGCGCCGGTTCTTTGAGAAATTTTCATCAAAGATTTTAGAATTCCGATTTTCCCACTCCTGTACTGCTGCAGAAATACATCATACTGAAAGCCGGCCTTATTCAATAAGTCATAACCGGAGAGATCTTCGTTGCCCCGATAGTTTTCATCGGAACGACTCTCACTCTCGTCAATGGTAAACGAGAGGTCTACATCTCCAAACCCGATGATGCTCTCTAAGCTCGTTTCCTCTCCCTCTTCTGTTACGGACTCGGCTTCCTTATCGAGCACAGAATCGATGAGGTTTTTTAACTCGGCATTATCCGGGGTAGCCGGTGACTTCAATGTGGAATCATCGACTTGAAAAGTTCCGTCCTGATACACAATTGTCTCTGAATGTTTATCTT
This sequence comes from uncultured Sediminispirochaeta sp., assembly GCA_964603735.1. GTDB lineage: Bacteria > Spirochaetota > Spirochaetia > DSM-16054 > Sediminispirochaetaceae > DSBN01. The sequence continues at coordinate 140,923 of CAZRWN010000003.1, forward strand.
CGGCTGTCGGAGCACCGGTACCGATGACCTCCTTCAGGCTGTAACGGTAAACCCCGCTTTCAACCTCTTGGCCCAAGGCGTCTTCGACTTCTTGCGCTTCTTCCGCTTCCTCTAACTCTTCGACCTCTTCTAGTTCTTCAACCTCTTCGAGTTCTTCGAGTTCAGACAATTCTTCGGCGTCCTCCGCGGATTCAATCTCTTCCAGCTCTTCTATCTCTTCAACTTCTTCCGCTTCCTCTTCTGCTTCGGAAGCTTCATCGCTCGCATATTTTTCAAATTCTTCAGGCCCTTCATGCGGAGTATCATGTTTGCTCGTCATTGGGCTGCCCTCCTTCAGCTCATCAGAGAGTTCTTCTACTTCGTCAATTTCTTCCTCTCCTGATCCAACCACTTCAAGATACCCTTGTACGGGAACACTACTGTAATCATACACACCGGCTGTAGTGTACCCGTAGTACGTATCATTCGCGGCACTACGCATCTGATAAAAGGCACCTTCTTCATCAGCCACCGATTCTAGTTCTTCAACCGCCTCTTCCTCAGCCGCTGCTTCACTGCCGACGACCTCGAGCTCGGCAATAGGCTCTTTCTCTTCCACCGGTTCCAGATGCTCTATTTTTTCTATGCTCTCAATAGCACGCTCTTTTTGTTCTTCAGAAAATGAACCCCAACCCTCTAAATCTGAATGAATCAGATGAGTGATATCACTTTGCAGCAATTCACTGCTCGACTGAGCCGATATTGCCTCTTCAGGCTCTATCTCTTCAGCTTCCGCTTCACCGGGCTCCTCCAGTGCTTCGGCCTCTTCGAGCTCCTCAGCCTCTTCGAGCTCTTCGACCTCTTCCAAGTCCTCTATGTCCGCGGATTCTTCCGGCTCATCGGCCGCCGCCGGCACTTCGGCCTCGGCCGTTTCTTCAAACTCTTCTAGTTCATCTACCTCTTCGAGCTCCTCGACCTCTTCCAAGTCTTCTACGTCCTCGGCCTCTGTGAGCTCTTCGACTTC
>CAZRWN010000003.1:142025-171324 GCA_964603735.1 uncultured Sediminispirochaeta sp.
CTTCTACGTCCTCGGCCTCTGTGAGCTCTTCGACTTCTACCATCTCGGCCGCTTCAGCTTCTTCAGCCTCTTCGGCTTCCTCGAGCTCTTCGACCTCCTCCAAGTCCTCTATGTCCGCGGATTCTTCCGGCTCGGAAGCGTGTTCTTCAGTGTCTTGTTGCGGTACCGGCTCTCTGGCAGGTGCAGTACCGGTAGTGCCTCCGGCCTCTGATTTAGACACCGGAGGGGTCGGTTGGGCTTCTATGCTCTTTTGGAGAGAGAGAATTTTCTGGACGACCTCTTCGATATTCTCGAGGCTGACCTGAGATGTAGGTTGGGCCTCGCTTCGGCGGTCGAGAATATTGAAAATATCCTGCCAGCTCTCATCAAATAGCTGGTTAATTTTATCCTCTTTTTCACCTTTGACTTTACCAAGCCCCTTCTTCATCTCCTCTTTTAGGGATTGCTTGCGTCGGCCGATTTCGTTTCTCAGCTGACGCCAGTCGAGACGATCCTGGTTTTCAATATATTCACGAATAAATTCCAACTGAAAGCGTTTGAGTCGGTTCCGTATAATAACTTCTCTGTCCTGCCGCAGGCTGAATATGAGCAGCAGCAGTAAAAACACAGTGACACCGGAGGCAGTCAGCAGTACTACCTTCAGCGGTCCCCCCATCTCAAAAACCTTCTGATTTACGAGGATACCAACATTGCCATAAGCCTCGGTCGAAGAGCTCATCAGTACAAATCGCTGGCCGGACTGCTCATCCCGGTATACAAGCCGCTCCTCTACCAGATTGTTTCTCCAGCGACGGGCAGCGGTGGCTTTGACTTCTTCTTCTGCTAATCCCTCTCCAAAAAACAGATACCCGTTGCTGGTAAGATTCACTTCTCGTCCGACTTGTAAGATCCCTTTTGAAACCAAAAATAGTTCGAGACTGGTTTTATCGACATAAAAGAGGGCTGTTCCTCGAAATTGGTCCAGGTCATCGTAAAGAGCAAACTTATACACAAAGCGATTTTCCTCGGAATCTAACAGGACCTCTGTCTGTTGCTCCGGGTCGATCTTCAGTTTTTCCAATGGAATAGTCGTGGTGTTATCATCGAGGACCTTGTAAATAACTCGGTAGTCGCCTCGCCGCTCTATGTCCGTGTCGCGGGTACTGTAATGAATTTTGTTGTCGTTATCTATAAAACGGACAAACAAGAGGCCCTGGTATTCACTGTGTAGGGTATCGAACAGATTGTTGTGCTGAAAAATATATTCCCGATCCCAGTTCGGACTAAAGATTTTCTGTACATCTACCTGTGAGAGAACGGCGGAAAACCGGTTTTGAAACTTCTGGTGGAAAGCCTCGATTTCTGATTTCTTTTTTTCCAGTTCCTGATTATAGAGCTCGGATACTCGCTGGTTGTAAAAATTTGTTTCGATGTATTCGAACAGACCTGAGTATGCCAAGAAAGCGAATGCTGTGACGAGGATGATTGATATGAGTAAACTGATAGATACTCTTTGAATATTGCTCATACCGGTCTTCTCTGTGCAGTGTACTCCTTTTGCCTGATTTTCTCTATATCTCCATATTTATTTATCGGCAATTGAAAATTACTTCATTAATTAAAATGGGCACCCTGAGTCGGGTGCCCACAGTATATCAATACATATGAAACCAGGTAAACTGTTTCAGCTACTCACTCTTCTTCTCTTCTTCAGAAGATTCATCAGGAGCAGCTTCTTCGGCTTCCACTGATTCCTCAGCTTTTTCAGCCGGGGTCTCTTCAACTGCCGGTTCTTCGGTCTTTACTTCGGTTTCGGCTGCTTCCGTTTTTTCTTCAGCTTCTGCAGGCTTTTCAGCTTTTTCTGTCGGTTTTTTCTCGACTTTTGCTTTCTTAGTAGTCTTCTTCTTGCCCTTCTTCTGCTCGGGAACATCTTCCTCTACCAGTTCGAGAAGTACCATCTCTGCTGCATCACCCTGACGATATCCCAGTTTCAGGATACGGGTATATCCGCCGGGCCGCTCTTTGTAGCGGGGGCCGAGATCGGTAAAGAGTTTTGCCAGAATCTCTTTATCTTTGATATCTTTACCGATGATCCGGCGGTTGTGAACACTGTCCTCTTTGGCGCGGGTGATCATTTTTTCCGCGGTGCGGCGAATTGCCAGAGCTTTGGCCTTGGTTGTTTTGATTCTTTCATACCGGAGGAGCGAAGTCGTCATATTCCGGTGAAGGGACTTTCTATGACTCGCCTTTCTGCCCAGTCTGTTAAATCCAATTTTATGCTTCATCGTTCTCGTCCTTGTTCCGTTGTAGTTTTGTCGATGTCTTTAAAACACTATAATCGGTCATGCCGAGACTCAGGTTCCACTCTTTGAGCTTCTCTTTAATCTCATTTAACGACTTTTTACCGAAGTTCCGAGTTTTTGCAATCTCTTCTTCGGTTTTCTTTGTAAGATCACCAATTGTGCGGATATTCGCATTTTTAAGACAATTACTCGACCTTACCGACAGCTCTAACTCTTCCACCGGAGTGTTCAGTATTGAACGTACCCGTTCTTCCTCTTCATCCACTTCGTCATCGCCGTCGATGGACTCTTCATCAAAGTTGATAAATATTGTGAAGTGGTCTTTTGCTATTTTTGCCGCTTCGGCCAAGGCATCTTCTGGAGATACAGCCCCGGTAGTGATTATCTCTATAATCAACTTATCGTAGTCGCTTCTCTGACCAACTCGTGTGTTCTCCGTGAAGTATTTTACACGCTTTATTGGAGAAAAAGCTGCATCGACTGCAATGGTGCCAACCTCTTCGATATATTTTTCATTCAATTCGGCTGGTATATAACCACGACCCAGGTCAACCTGTATCTCCATATCGATGTGCGCCTTATCGGTCATAGTAAGGATCTTCTGATCCTTATTCATCACTTCAATATCATTCTCTTTTTCGACGTCGGCACCGGTCATATCGCCAGGGCCCTTCACTTCCACATGAATAACTTTCTGTTCCTGATCTTCCGGGAGCTTGATGTTCAAGGCACGCAAGTTGCTGATTACTTCCGGTGTATCTTCTACTACCTCAGGAATTGATTCAAACTCGCTCGACACTACGTGTGCAGTTCCTTCTTCATCATAAGAAGTTATCTTGAGAGCAGTAATTGCGTACCCTTGTATTGAAGACAGCATCACTCTGCGAAGAGTGTTGCCAATTGTGGTTCCATATCCTCTTTCGAAGGGATACGCGATAAATTTCCCGTAGTTGGCGTCGGTCTCACCGTGCTCAAAGGTTATTCCCTTTGGCCTTTTAAATCCCTTTAATAGGTTTTTTCGCGCCATGTAAACTCCTACCTCGAATATAGCTCGACTATTAACTGCTCATTTACTTCCGCAAGCTCATTTATATCAGCTTTGCGCGGATAAGCCTTTACCGTTCCTTTCATTGCATCAGGGTCAATTTGGAGCCAGGGGTACACACCCGATCGGGAGTACTCTTTAAGGCTCTCTTTTATAGCGTGCATTTTTTTACTCTTTTCCTGAATCACGACCTCGTCATTCTCCTTTACAACAAAGGATGGAATAGTAACACGCTTTCCGTTCACGAATACGTGCCCGTGCGATACGATCTGACGGGCCTGTTTTCGAGAAGATGCAAAATGCATTCGATACACAGTATTGTCAAGCCGACGTTCGAGCATCGTAATTAGGTTTTCACCTGTTTTTCCAGGAAGCCGTTCGGCTTCATCAAAAAACAGCTTAAATTGTTTTTCCAACAATCCGTACATTCTTTTCAGTTTCTGCTTTTCTCGCAGCTGAAGACCGTAGTCAGACATTTTCCTCTGTCGATAACGAGGGTCTTTTCCCGGAGGGGAAGCCTTCTTCGCGATGGGGCACTTGTTAGTAAAACAGCGCTCGCCTTTCAAAAACAATTTAGTGCCCTCTGCACGGCATTGTCTGCATGATGGTCCTATATATCTAGCCATACCTTACCCTCTCTATACTCTTCTACTCTTTCTGGGTCGGCATCCATTGTGTGGGATGGGGGTGACATCCTTGATGCTCCTCACAGTTAAACCGAGATTGCCAAGCGACCGAATCGCGGACTCGCGTCCGACTCCCGGTCCCTTCACAAATACATGAACAGCCTGCAGTCCGTAATCCATAGCCTTCTTGGCTGCGGTCTCGGCAGTTGTTTGTGCCGCGTAGGGGGTTGATTTCTTCGCTCCCCTAAAGCCGAGTCCTCCAGCGCTCGCCCAAGAAACAGTGTTTCCCTGCAGATCAGTAATTGTAATAATAGTATTATTAAACGTAGCTTGTATGTAGACGTTACCCTCGTAAACCGTCTTCTTTGTTCTTCTTTTCGTGCTTTTCGCTGCTTTAGCCACTTTCTACAACCTCCACTCTATTTCTTCTTACCTGCTACGGTCTTCTTCTTACCTTTTCGAGTACGGGAGTTAGTTTTGGTTCTCTGTCCTCGAACAGGTAATCCCTTTCTGTGCCGCAGACCACGGTAACAACCGATGTCCATTAGACGTTTGATGTTCAGTGCAGTTTGTGTTCGCAGCCGTCCTTCAACAGTATAATCATTATCGATCACCCCGCGGATTTGATTGACTTCTTCACTGGTAAGATCATTCATCCGTTTCTCGGGATCAATATCGAGTTTCTTACAAATCTCCATGGCAGAAGTTCTGCCTATACCGTAAATATAGGTCAATGCAATTTTTGTAGCTTTATTTGGTAAATCTATACCGGCTATACGTGCCATTCAGAGCTCCTCCTCTACCTTTGCCTCTGCTTGTGCTTCGGGTTGCTGCACACTATTCTCACAACGCCGCGACGGCGGATTACTTTGCAATCGGCGCACATCGGCTTAATACTTGCTCTTACCTTCATAATGTTCCCCTTATAAGTTCCTTGACTTGAGCTTTCCTTTTTTAGTGAACCCATCGTGATGATGCATTCTCAGATGCCCTTCGATCTGGGACATCGTATCCAAGTCTACACCAACCATGATCAACAGTGAAGTACCCCCCATCAACATTGCAACTGAGATCGGGAAATCGAACAGACTCTGAATTATGGTCGGAATGACTGCAATGAACGCCAGAAACAGCGAACCCGGCAGTACGATTCTATTCAGAATCTTCGTAAGGTACTCTTCCATCTTCTCGGTTCTGATTCCAGGAATCGAACCACCGTTTTCTCTTATCTGCTTTGCTATCTCTATCGGGTTCAATGAAACCTGTGTATAGAAATAGGCGAAAAAGATGATCAGCAAGGTGTAAATAATTACATAGGGTAGTCCCTGCGGTTGCAGCCATGAAGAAAATGCTGCCAGCCACCCGATTTCATTTCCCAGGTTGCCTGCAATCTGCAACGGAAAGGTCAGCACTGATGATGCAAAAATTACAGGAATAACGCCGGAAGGGTTTACCTTGAAGGGTATATAGGTGCTCTGAGCACCATACATCTTTCTTCCGACTACCCGTTTAGCGTAATGAACCGGGATTTTTCTCTGTCCCTGCTGCTCATAAATAACCAGGGCAACCACTCCGACGAACATACCCAGTACGATGATCACGAACACCGGGTTCAACTCGCCAACCTGAACTTTGTTGAACAGGGTAATGAATGCATTGGGCATCCGGGCTACGATTCCGGCAAAAATCAGCAGTGATATTCCGTTGCCGACTCCCCGCTGGGTAATCTGTTCACCAATCCAGATCAAAAAGACCGTACCGGTGGTTACCGTCATCATTGCCAGCAAGGTATACGGCAATTTACCCATGGTTATTGCATTGGGGATAGAATCCGCATACACGGTTACCACATAGGACTGAATCAAACAGACCACCAGCACTCCGTAACGGGTAAAACGCTGTATTTTCTTGCGCCCACCCTCTTCTTCGGAAATCCGCTTCAGCGTCGGAAATACGACAATCAGCAGCTGCATGATAATCTGCATCGATATATATGGCATAATACCGAGCATAAATACGGAGAAGTTCTTGAAAGCTCCCCCGGCGAAAAAGTTGATATACTCAGTTATACCGATGTTTCCAGACCCTTCCTGGGCCATAAAGTAGAGCTTGAGCGCATTCACATTGATACCCGGGATCGGCAGGGTTGCACCCAGACGAAACACCATCAGCATCAAAACAGTAAACGTAATGCGTTGTCTTAGATCTTTTACCCGGAAAATGTCGAGAAACGCGTTATTAGCCATTGTTACCTTCTTCTATCCCTTGTATTGTCCCGCCGGCCGCTTCAATTTTCTTTTGTGCGGATGCCGACACTTTGTGCACAGCGAAAGTAAGTTTTTTGGTAATCTCGCCGTCGCCCAGAATCTTAACAATTGCGTTTTTCTTCTTCAATAACCCCTTACTACGCAGTGATTCAACAGTTACTGTATCGCCGTCTTCAAACCGCGCATCCACAGTTTTCAGGTTGACTATACTGTACTCTTTCTTGAAGGGGTAGTTAGAAAATCCGCGGGTCGCTATACGGCGGAAGAGGGGCATCTGCCCACCTTCGAAACCTAAGCGCACACCGCCTCCCGAGCGAGAGTTCTGTCCGTCGTGGCCACGGCCGGATGATCTGCCGTGTCCGCTACCGACACCTCTTCCCACAGGTCGTTTTTTCTTATGTGCTCCCTTGGGTGCCTTGAGCTGTTCCATAGTTACTCAATCTCCTCAACGTCAACAAGATGACTTATCTTACCTACCATTCCAAGTATGGATGGAGTTGCTTTATGCTCCACTCGACTTCCGATCTTGCGCAGCCCGAGCGCATCCAACGTCTTTTCTTGTTTAGGTTTTCTTCCATACCTGCTCTTCTTTAGAGTGATACGAATCATCTTTTCTGCCATGATTAACTCCACATTTCCTGCAGTGTTTTACCTCTGCCTTTTGCGATTTCTTTCGCATCCATGATTCCATCAAACCCTGCAAAAACTGCCTTCACGATGTTCAGAGTATTCTGAGAACCGAGTGACTTACTCATAATATCGTGAATACCACATGCGTCCATAATTGCACGGACGGGTCCGCCGGCGATTACACCGGTACCAGGGGCAGCCGGTTTCAGCAGTACTTCCGCACTCTTATACCGTCCGGTTACCACATGGGGGATGGTAGTTCGCTGCATCGGAACCTTGATCATGCTCTTCTTGGCTTTCTCGATACTTTTGCGGATTGCTTCGGCTACATCGTTCGCCTTACCAAAACCATATCCTACATTCCCCTGTTGATCACCTACTACCACCAGGGCCGAAAATGAGAAACGGCGTCCACCCTTTACAACTTTGGCAACACGATTCAGCTTAATGAGTTTTTCTACGTACTCCTTTTCTTTATCCACAGTTTCCCCCTAAAATTTCAGTCCTGCTTCACGAGCACCGTCTGCCAGACTTCGAATTACGCCCCAATAGGTAAAACCGTTCCTATCAAAGACGACTGTATCGATATTCTTGGCCTTCAGACGCTCGCCGATCGCGGTTCCGACTTTCTTAGCGTTTTCCACATTCACCCGAAGTCCAGAGAACTCTGACTCCATGGTGCTTGCCGCCGCGATCGTACTGTTGGCAGTGTCATCGATAGCCTGAACGTACATGTGTTTATTGCTTCTGTATACACTCAATCTGGGACGCTCAGCTGTTCCACTAATATTCTTACGAACATGAAGTTTTCGTCTTCTACGTTTCGCTTGCTTCTCTTGCACTCTCTTCATATCGTTAACCCTACTTTACACCGGACTTGCCGATTTTCCGCACGATTCTCTCATCCTCGTATTTCACACCCTTGCCCTTGTACGGCTCAGGCGGACGCAGAGAGCGAATCTCGGAGCTGATCTGTCCGACAAGCTGTTTCTGTGTACCGGTGATGATTACTTTATTTGCGCCTTCCGTGGTGACGGTGATTCCTTCCGGAATGGCGAACTCAATCGGATTCGAAAACCCGAGATTGAGATGTAAAATATCGCCTTTTACCTCCGCACGGTACCCAACTCCATTTATCAGCAATGATTTGGTGAAACCCTGAGATACACCTATCACCATGTTCTGACACAGCTGACGGTACAGTCCGTGATACGAACGGGCATCTTTACTCTCATTCGTCCGGTCCACAACCAGCTGACTATCTTCAACCTTGATTTCAACATGTGAATTGAAATCTTGGGTAAGTTTACCTTTGGATCCCTCAACTGTTACTGTGTTTCCCTTTACTTCTACCTTCACTCCGTCAGGTATCTGTACAGGTAGCTTTCCAACTCGTGACATTAGATTCCCCCGTTTACCAGACAGAACAGATAAGCTCGCCGCCTACCTTGCGCTCTGTTGCTTTTTTACCAGTGATTACACCCGTTGATGTCGATACAATGAGGATTCCATGACCATTGAATATACGCGGCATCTTCCGATACCCGGAGTAGATTCTTCTACCGGGACTGGAAATCTTTTTGATGCCGTGGATAATCGGCTTTTGGCCGTCATCGTATTTCAAGAAAATCCGAATGACACTCTTACCATCCTGAGTGGTTTTCTTGAAATTCTTTACATATCCCTCATTCTTTAAGATCTTTACGACCTCGAGTTTTATTTTCGAGGGATAGATATCGACTTTCTCGTGTCCCGCGCTGACCGCGTTTCTTATTTTTGTGAGCATATCTGCTACAGGATCGCTTACTGCCATACTCTCTACTCCCTCTTACCAGCTTGATTTAGTCACGCCAGGTATCATACCCTCGTTGGCCAGTTTTCGAAAACAAACCCTGCACATGCCGAACTTCCGCATATATCCTCGAGGACGACCACACACCTTGCATCGGTTCACCTTGCGTGTATTGTACTTAGGCGTACGCTGTGATTTTACTATTAGTGCTTTTCGTGCCATGCTATTCTCCCTACTTCCTGAAAGGCATGCCGATCTTCTGCAGCAGTACCTTTGCTTCCTGATCGGTTTCCGCAGTAGTGACGATAGCGATATTTAATCCGCTAATCCGTTCGATGTTATCGTAATCGATCTCAGGAAAAATTATCTGCTCCTGCACACCCAGCGAGTAATTACCATGACCGTCGAATGCGTTGGGGTTTACACCGCGGAAGTCTTTAACACGCGGCAACGCGATATTCACTAGACGGTCAAGGAACTCCCACATCCGGTCGCCGCGCAGGGTAACCTTTGCACCAATCTCCATACCTTCTCGTACTTTGAAGTTAGCGATTGATTTTCGTGCTTTGGTCTTTACCGGCTGTTGTCCGGTAATCGCAGCCAGTTCCTTTACTGCAGACTCTAATAGGTTCTTGTTCTGGATAGCCTCACCGACACCCGCACTCACCGAAACCTTTTCGACGCGCGGTATCTGCATGTGAGTAACATAACCGAACTCCTCTTTGAGCTCCGCAGCAACCTTTTCGTTATACAATTGTCTAAGCCTTGGTACATACTGTTCCATTACAGCTCTTCCCCAGTCTTCTTTGCTATTCTAATTTTCTTACCCTTTTCGACTTTATATCCGAGTCGGGTTACCTCACCATTCTTTGTAACGGCAGCCACATTCGAGAGTGCGACGGGTGCTTCGACCTCGACGATGCCACCCTTCTCCTGCTGGCTTTTGGGCCGTACGGCCTTTTTCACCATGTTCAATCCCTGAATGTACACTCGGCCGCTGCTTCTGTCGATTCGCAGAATCTTGCCGGTTTTACCTTTATCCTTACCGGTGAGGATCTTTACGGTGTCATCCCGTTTAAGTTTTGTTTTCACCTGATTTTTAGCCATTTTGATCCTCCTAGAGTACCTCGGGAGCCAGAGAGATGATCTTCATGTATCCTGCCTCTCTAAGCTCACGAGCAACTGGTCCGAAGATACGTTTACCTTTAGGGTTCTGGTTCGTATCTATAATCACACAGGCGTTATCATCAAAACGTATATACGTTCCGTCATTACGCCGATGCTCTTTTTTGGTTCGAACAATGACTGCCCTCTGCACATCGCCTTTTTTGACCTGTGCATTTGGCAGCGCATCCTTCACTGCCACTACAATGACATCTCCGATACCAGCCGATTTTCTTTTACTCCCACCAAGGACTTTGACGCACTGCACCTTTTTGGCGCCACTGTTGTCCGCTACATTCAGGTATGTCTGCATCTGTATCATACGACAACTCCTTCTACTACGTTTCCGTTCCTATTTCGCCCTTTCAACGATTTTGGTCAGTCTCCAGTGCTTGTCCTTGCTGAGAGGTCTGCTCTCGATTACCCGCACTAAGTCTCCAATATGTGCTTCGTTCTTCTCATCATGGGCTTTGACCTTTTTGGTCTGCTTCACATACTTCTTATAGAGCCGATGCAGCATTCTGGTCTCGACTGCAACGACAATTGTCTTGTCCATTTTGTCGCTTACTACACGTCCCTGATAACTCTTCTTGTTTACTATCATCTCTGCAGGCCTCTTCCTTACTTATCTCCAGGATTTCGCAGTCCCAGGGCATACTCGTGAATAATCGTATTGAGCCGCGCAATGCTCCGTCGCAGGGTGCGTTTCTCAATAGGGTTTTCTGCATGTCCCATCACACTGTTTATACGAAAATCCATATACTCTTTGCGAAGCTGCTCGCGTTTTTCAACAAGCTCCTGAAACGTTAGATCGCTAAATGAGTTCTTCATATCGCTACTCCACATCCCGTCTTGATACGAATTTGGTGCGTATCGGCAGCTTTGCACTGGCCAGCTTCATAGCTTCCTGTGCCAACTCACGCTTAACACCGGACATTTCGAACATCACAGCACCGCGCTTCACCACCGCAACCCATCCTTCCGGATTACCTTTACCTTTGCCCTGCCGAGTTTCGGCTGGTTTTTTAGTATAGGGCTTGTCCGGAAAAATTCGAATCCACACCTTACCACCACGCTTGATGTGGCGGGTCATTGCAATACGGGCAGCTTCGATCTGCCGGGCGGTAATCCAACGCGGTTCAAGTGCAACCAACCCGTAATCACCAAATGAAATCTTATTGCCTCTGTTTGCAACACCGTCCATTTTTCCGCGATGCTGCTTTCTGAACTTGGTTCGTTTTGGACTCAGCATTGCCTACTCACTCCTTGACTGGGACTTACCATCCCGTTTCTTCTTCACCAGCAGTCCGGCATCTTCTTTGCGGTCCTTCTGCAGGACTTCACCATTAAAAACCCACACCTTAACACCAATTGTTCCGAAGGTGGTCTTTGCCTCGAAAAAACCGTAATCAATGTCAGACCGGAGAGTGTGCAGGGGAACTCGTCCGGCCTGCTGCCACTCGATCCTCGACATTTCCGCACCGCCGAGACGACCGGAGATGCGGATCTTTACGCCCTCAACACCTGCCTGCATGGCTTTGCTCACCGACATCTTTAACGCACGTCGGAAAGAACCACGAGCCCGCAGCTGACGAGCAACGTTCTGAGCGATCAGCTGAGCATCTCCCTCAGGACGCTTCACCTCTTTGATCTTAATTTGGATCTTCTTCTTGGCGAGCTTCTGCAGCCGATTTCCGATCTTTTCAATATTAGAACCTTTAGCTCCAATAATAATTCCAGGCCGGGAAGTTTTGACGACAATAGTGATTCTCTGAGGATGACGGATGATCTCAATATCTGAGATTTCCGCACCGCGGGCCTCAGGACAATTTTCCAGCTCTTTTCTCAGCTTCAAGTCTTCATGTAGAGTTTCAACGTAATCGCGCGGATCTACGTACCACTTCGATTTCCAGGTTTTATTTATACCTAATCGTAGTCCTACCGGATTAACCTTCTGACCCATTTATTCCCCCATGTTTCCTATTTCGTCTACAACTACCGAGATATGGCTCATCCGCTTCAGAAGAATATCTCTTCGTCCACGCGCCCGCGGCCATACGCGCTTCAAGCGAGGACCCTCATCAATCAAGAGCTGCCTGATGTACAAGCTCTCTTCGTCGAGCTTATTATTCTGATAAAGCGCATTTGCTGCGGCTGACTGAACTACCTTCTTGATCAGCCCGGCTCCCTTTTTAGGAGTGCTTTCAAGAATAGCCATCGCCTCGGTATAAGGTTTCAACCTAATAGTATCGGCAATAGGGCGTATTTTACGCGGTGAAACAAGCAGATATTTTGCTTTTGCTGTATATCCTTTCTTCACTTCCATAACAACACCTATTTCTTTCCGACTTTCTTATCGGACTTCGCATGTCCGCGGAAAAAACGGGTCGGGGCAAACTCACCAAGTTTATGACCAACCAGGTTTTCGCTCACGTACACCGGAACCCACGTCTTTCCGTTATACACGGAAATAGTAAATCCAACCATTTCCGGAATAATAGTCGAGCAGCGGGAATAGGTTTTAATCATTTTCTTATCCCCGGTCTTACCCGCCTCTACAATTCGTTTGTAAAGCTTTTTCTCTATAAAAGGACCTTTCTTAATCGATCTAGACACGACCTACTCCTATTTCCTTCGCTTTACGATATTCTTATTCGAATATTTCTTTTTCTTTCGAGTCTTGTAACCCTTGGTAGGCTGACCCCAGGGAGTCACCGGATGGCGACCACCGGAAGTTTTACCTTCACCACCGCCATGCGGGTGGTCTACCGGGTTCATTACAACACCACGAACCTTTGGCCGTCTACCGAGCCAGCGCGATCGACCGGCTTTACCAAGCGAAACGTTCATATGCTCTTCGTTTCCAAGCGTACCGATGGTAGCCATGCATTTGGCAAACACCATCCGCATCTCACCCGAAGGGAGTTTCACAGTTGCGTAGTCGCCCTCTTTAGCAACCACCACAGCTCTTCCTCCGGCAGATCGAACCATCTGGCCTCCGCGGCCTTTCGCAAGCTCAATATTGTGAACTTCGATGCCAAGCGGAATACTCTCCAAAGGCATTGCATTGCCCGGAGTAATCGGCGCACCCGGACCGCTCTGAATCTGTGCGCCTACTTTCAGTCCCTTCGGCGCTAAAATATAACGCTTTTCACCATCGGCGTACCACACCAGCGCGATGAATGCTGACCGGTTCGGGTCGTACTCGATAGTCTTGATTGTTCCTACTACTCCAACCTTGTCCCGCTTAAAGTCGATAAGACGGTATTTTCGCTTATGCCGGCCGCCCTTGCGTCGCACACTTATGCGTCCGCCGGCGCCGCGTCCGGCGTGAAAGCCAAACCCTTTGGTTAGTGACTTTTCACTCTCTTCACGGGTAACTTCCTCGAAAGTGAGACCCGTTTTATACCGCTGACTTGGGGTGTTCGGTTTATATTTTTTCAGTGCCACGTCTGAATCCCCCTATTACTCCGTAACTTCGTTTATACACCTTCGATTGATTCGATTCTTTCGCCCGCTTTCAGAGTAACAACGGCACGTTTCCATGCTGTAGTTTTTCCGAAACGATATCCAGATCGAGTCCGCGAAGCTTTGGGTTTGCTTTTCACCCAGGCTATATTACAGGCCAACGCGGTTACTTGAAACAGCTCTTCTACAGCCTGCTTCACCTGCGTCTTGTTGGCCCGAGCATCAACTTTAAAGGTGTACTTGCGCTGCTCTGCTTCGCGCATCACATTTGACTTCTCAGTCAATACCGGTTCAATAATTATCTGATCAGCTCTCACGACCGACCCCTCTCAATACTCTTTGCGTAAAAATCGTTCAACTTTGCAGCCGCCGATTCAGTCATGACTATATGCTTGCCGTAGAAAAGTTCATGAGCGCTCAGCCGGTTATACGACTGAACCTTCAGCCATGGAACATTTCGCCCGGCTCTTCTCAGCATACCGTCATCCTCATGCAGCACCACAACCGTCCGTTCCGCTTTCACCAGGTTTTTGAGAATCGATACAAGGTCCCTGGTTTTTCCTGATTCTACAGAAAAATCTTCAACGATCTTTATCGTATCCGCCTGCGCCTTCTTCGAAAGAATAGAGCGCATTGCAGCTCGCTTCATCTTGCGAGGCAGTCGCACGTGATAATCACGGGGCTGAGGCCCGAAGATCGTACCCCCGCCAACCCATAAGGGCGATTTCTTATCACCGGCACGGGCATTTCCCGTACCCTTTTGGCGCCATGGCTTGGCGTTACTACCTCTCACCAGCTTTCGGTTCTTCACACTGGCGGTACCGATACGACGGTTGGATAATTCGCTGTTGATTGCATAGTAGATCGCGCTGTCGCTTATCTCGCAGTTGAAAACGTCGTCGTTCAGTGTGATATTTTTTATCTCTTCGCCCTGTACCGAAAAGACCTTTGTTTCCATTTTTCGCCTCTACTTCTTATTAGCTTTTTTGACGATCACGATACCTTTGCGCGGCCCAGGAACTGCTCCCTTTACTAAAAGGAACTGTCGTTCTTCGTCAACCTTCACTACACGAAGGTTCTGCACTGTCTTTTTCTCGGCACCCATACGTCCGGGCATTTTCGTGCCCTTCTGCACTTTAGACGGGGTAGCCGCCATACCAGTAGCTCCAAGGCCCCGGTGAAACTTCGATCCGTGGGTTTTGCGTCCGCCGGAAAAACCGTGACGGCGCATTACACCTTGATACCCTTTACCTTTCGAAGTACCAGTGATATCTACAAAAGTCACATCCTTAAAGACTTCAGCACCTAAAGTGGCACCTACTTCATACTCGCCTTCAAAGTCTCGCATTTCAACCAGGACACTCTTGGGTGCGCCGTTCTTAAACTGTCCGGCATAAGGCTTAGTTACCTTACTAGCCTTCTTATCTACAGCACCCATCAACACGGCGTTATAGCCGTTTTTTTCTTCATTGCGTTCGTCTATAACCTGGTTATCTTCTATCTTTATGACGGTTACGGGAGTAAGAACTCCGCGTTCGTCAAACACCTGTGTCATTCCAAGTTTTCTACCGATCAGCCCTAACATCTTTAACCTCGATTAAGTAAAATCTCTGTTTTACTGCTTAATCTCTACATCCACACCAGCAGGAAGCTCAAGCTTCATTAGGGCATCCATCACCTTCGATGTAGGATCAAGAATGTCGATCAATCTCTTGTGCGTTCGCATCTCAAACTGTTCACGAGATTTCTTATTTACGTGCGGCGACTTTAGTACGGTAAATTTGTTTATCCTTGTTGGCAAAGGGACCGGCCCAGCTACTCTTGCTCCAGCCTTTTCCACCGTCTGTACAATTGCACGTGAACTCTGGTCTATGAGTTCTATATCAAAGCCTCTTAGCCGCACACGAATTCTATCTTTGGCCATTATATCCCCCGAAAAATAAGTCCCGCACGAAATGTGTGTGCGGGACTCACTGAAAGTACTATTCGATTATCTCAGTAACCTGACCACTAGCTACAGTTCGACCGCCTTCACGAATGGCGAAGCGGAGTCCTTTTTCCATAGCAATCGGGTGAATGAGTTCTACATTTACCTCGACATGGTCGCCAGGCATTACCATCTGCTTATCTTCAGGAAGAGTTACGCTGCCGGTAATATCAGTTGTTCGGAAGTAAAACTGCGGCCGATAACCGTTAAAGAAAGGCGAGTGACGTCCACCCTCTTCCTTTGTCAGTGCGTAGATCTGGCCTTTGAACTTGGCATGCGGAGTAATGCTGCCGGGTTTGGCGAGCACCTGCCCACGAACAACATCATTCTTATCTACACCACGCAACAGTGCACCAATGTTATCTCCTGCCTGACCTTCATCAAGAATCTTGTTGAACATCTCAACACCGGTACAGGTGGTCTTAGAGGTTTCACGGACACCGACGATCTCAATTTCATCTCCAACATGGACCTTACCACGCTCTATACGACCGGTAACAACGGTACCACGGCCCTGAATAGAGAAAATATCTTCGATCGGCATCAGGAAATCCTGATCGATTGCGCGTTCCGGCTGCGGAAAATAGTTATCCATAGCATCAAGCAGCTCCTGGATACACTTGGTCTTCTCGGGATCATTAGGATTCTCCATAGCTTCAAAAGCCGAACCCTTGATTACAGGAATTTCATCTCCTGGGAATTCATATTCCTTCATCAGATCGCGCATCTCTTCTTCAACCAGCTCGATCAAATCAGGATCGTCTACCTGGTCGGTCTTGTTAATAAATACGATCAAAGCCGGTACACCAACCTGACGAGCGAGCAGAATGTGCTCTTTGGTCTGTGCCATAGCACCGTCAGTGGCCGCAACAACGATAACCGATCCGTCCATCTGTGCAGCACCAGTGATCATGTTCTTGATGTAGTCTGCGTGTCCCGGACAGTCAACGTGAGCGTAGTGTCGAGCATCGGTTTCGTACTCGACGTGACGGGTATTGATAGTTATACCGCGGGCCTTTTCTTCAGGTGCGTTGTCGATTTGTTCATACGACATAACTTTACCTGAGTCGCCCTTTGAGCAGTACATGGTAATTGCCGCAGTAAGGGTTGTCTTACCGTGGTCAACGTGCCCAATGGTACCAACGTTGATATGTGGCTTTGTTCTTTCAAACTTGGCTTTAGCCATCACTTCCTCCTTGTGAATATCCCCAAAAAAAATTATACGACCACATCCATACGACCCACTCCGGGCCGATAGACACCAATCGTGTTATACCTATATAGCTGGTGAACGAGTAGAGTGAAAAGGAAGGATCCAGAGGTCACAACATGCCGACGGAACGTCCATGTCTGACTTGGCTGATTACAGCGCCTGGAACCACCTCATCATCCTAAAATCACAGCCGTGACATAACGGACGATCGGTTTGGCTACCACAAGCCTGGTGCATAAGCACCAATTGGTTGTGCAATACTACGCAATATGCGCAGAAAGGTCAAGGGGGCGAGCCCCCTTCTACTACCATCTATAATGCGAGAACGCTTTATTTGCCTCAGCCATTCTATGGGTATCTTCCTTCTTACGAAAAGCGGAACCGGTTGAATTGTATGCATCAAACAGTTCGTTGAACAGCTTTTCGCCCATAGACTTCCCGCTGCGTCCGCGGGCGGCCTGAATGATCCAACGCATCGCCAGCGCATCACGCCGCTTCTCACGCACCTCTACCGGTACCTGATAGGTTGAACCACCCACTCGTCTTGATTTTACCTCAACAGAGGGTTTTACATTTTCAAGAGCTTTTTCGAACACTTCCAGACCGTCCTTGCCGGACTTTTCCGCCAGTCTCTCGAGTGCTGCGTACATCACGCGCTGACTGGTGGCTTTCTTTCCGTCAAGCATCATTCTGGTAATAAATTTAGTAACAACAGTGCTGCCGTAACGCGAATCGGGCAACACGACTCTTTCACGAATAAACTTCTTTCGTCCCATCGGTTACTCCTTACGCCTTCGGCTTCTTGGTTCCGTATTTAGACCGGCCTTTTTTGCGGTCTTCCACGCCAAGGGTATCCTTCGCACCACGTACGATATGATACCGCACACCGGGAAGGTCCTTTACACGACCTCCACGGATCAACACAACCGAGTGCTCCTGCAGATTATGCCCGATACCGGGGATATACGCAGTTACTTCGATTCCATTGGTCAATCGAACCCTGGCTACCTTACGCAGCGCAGAATTCGGCTTTTTCGGTGTAACCGTCATTACGCGGGTACATACACCGCGTTTCTGTGGACAATTTTCAAGTGCGCGGGCTTTCCCCTTTGCAACTATAGCCTTGCGGCCTTTTCGAACTAGCTGGTTAATTGTAGGCATGTACCAGTGTACTCCCTTTCATATTGTTTTTCGCGGCTAAGCGGGCCAGCATGCGAGGGGTGATTCTCAGCATTAGAATCACTCTTCATCACCATCCGCAGAAATCTGTTCGACCTCCGCGGCGAAACCCTGGCTTTCCTCTTCCCCTTCAGCCTGTTCACGTTTGCGTGCTTCAATAATATTCTGCACCGAGGTATCAAGATCCTCGGAGTTTTCATCATATAGTTTCACCTTGCGGTAATTCCGCATACCGGTTCCTGCCGGTATGAGGTGTCCTATGATAACGTTCTCTTTGAGTCCGCGTAGAGCATCATTACTACCAGCAATCGCTGCGTTTGTCAATACCCGAGTGGTTTCCTGGAAGGAAGCAGCCGAGATGAAGGAATCGATATTCAACGATGCCCTGGTGATGCCCAACAGCAGCGGCTTGGCAACCGCCGGCTGACCGCCTTCGCGGATTACCTTGCGGTTTTCCTCGTGGAATTTGTATTTATCTACCTGTTGCCCATATATAAAGTTGGTATCTCCAACCTGCACAATCTCGACCTTGCGCATCATCTGACGGATAATTACCCCAATATGCTTATCGTTGATATTCACACCCTGCAGACGATACACCTCCTGCACTTCGTTCACCAGGAAGGATTGCAAGGAATTTTCACCAAGAATCTCCAGCACGTCGTGCGGGTCGTAGTTGCCTTCACACAGCTTTTCTCCGGCTTCCACCAGGTCTCCATCGCGGATCAGTAAGTGTCGACCCATCGGAACGAGATGCTTGTATTCATTGCCGAAGTCATCAACTACATTGATGACCCGTTTACCCTTCACTATGTTTTTGAACTGGACAGTTCCGGATATTTGAGCCAGCACAGCCGAGTTTTTCGGGCGCCGCGCTTCGAACAGCTCGCCTACCCGCGGCAGACCACCGGTTATGTCGGCGGTTTTTACACTTTCTTTCAGCAGCTTCGCCAGCGTGCGGCCCATTTTGACAACTTCTCCATCCTCGACGTTCAGGTAAGAGTTGCCCGGCAGGAAGTAACTGGCCTTCTCGTTACCCTCTTCATCCACGAGAATAATTCGTGGCTGCAGACTCTCCAACGAGAACTCGGTAATCTTCTTTTCGATATTACCGGTATCCTCGTTGATCTCCTCTTTCAGAGTGGTGCCCAGCACAATATCCTCAAAGCGAACCATCCCGTTCTCCTCCGCTATAATCGGCTCGGAGAAGGGGTCGAAGGTTGCCAGCGACTCGCCGGATTCGACGATCTCGTCGATACCAACCCGCAGCTCGGCACCGTTGCGCACATCAACCTTCTGGTCTTGAGCAACCAGCAGCAGCTGGTTTTCACTAATGTGGGCAAATGCATTCTCTTGTGAGATAATCTCTTCGCCGCCCTGCGTGACCAGTGGAATTGCACCGCTGATTTTGTCGCCTTCGCTGACATGCAGCTTGGCATCCTTCTTCAATTCTATTCTACGCAGCACTTTAGCTACGATTATATACCCTTTTCGGGTAAAAAGAGTGTCTCCGCCGTCCAGCTGCACGGTATTACCGTGCACCTCTTTCACCAATACCGGATAAGCAAATGAAATGCGGTTCTCTTCACTGACCTTGGTAGCCGCACCGCCGATATGGAAAGTACGCATAGTAAGCTGCGTTCCGGGCTGGCCGATGGACTGGGCGGCAATAATACCGACTGATTCACCGACATCGACTGTGTCGTTGGTAGCGAGGTTTCTTCCGTAACACTTCCGGCACACTCCGTGCCGGGCCTCACAGGTAAATACGGTTCTAATCCGAACCTTCTCTACTCCGACCTCTTCGATCTGTGTCGCCAACTCTTCAGTTATTTGCTCGTTTACATCAACAATAATATCACCGGTAATCGGATGCTTTACCCGCTCGAGAGTAAAGCGACCGACAATACGATCCTGCAAAGACTCGATGATCTCCTCACCGTCTTTCAGAGCGCTGATCTCGATACCATTGATGGTACCGCAATCCTCTTCATTGACTACAACATCCTGGGCTATATCCACCAGGCGGCGGGTCAGATATCCGGCGTCGGCTGTCTTCAGTGCGGTGTCAGCCAGACCTTTACGAGCACCGTTGGTCGAAATAAAGAACTCGATGATCGACAGCCCCTCCTTAAAGTTTGACCGTATCGGCAGCTCGATGATATCACCGGAAGGCTTGGCCATCAGACCGCGCATTCCACCCAACTGACGGATCTGAGTTCGGCTACCGCGAGCACCCGAGTCTGCCATCAGGTAAACCGGGTTGAACCCGCCCCTGTCATTTTTCAAGATCCCCATCAACTCACTGGTCAGGTCCTCGTTGGTCTTGCTCCACACCTCGATTACACGGTTATAGCGCTCTTCCTGGGTAATATGGCCCTGGAGGTACTGATTCTGAATCTCGAGCACCCGTTTGTTGGCGTCCTCGATCATCTCACGCTTCTTCTCCGGAATAACAACGTCGTCGACACCGATGGTCGCTCCGAAGAGCGTCGCATAACGAAATCCGACATCCTTGATCGAGTCGAGCATCTTTACTACGACCGAGGGACCGTGGTCTTTGTAGGCCTTCCCGACCAGCGTTCGCAGCTCTTTATCACCCAACTGCTTGTTGACGAACTCAACTTCCTCTGGCATCTCTTCATTAAAAATAATGCGTCCGGCGGTGGTTTCCGCCCATTCACCGTTTATTTTTATATAAATCTTTGAATTATAGCTAATAGCCTTTGCTTCCAAAGCTAGAAGCACCTCGTCGAAATTAACGAAATGCTTGCCTTCACCCGGTTGTCCCGGTTTAATACGGGTAAGATAGTTGATACCGAGCACCATATCTTGCGACGGAAATACGATAGGACTTCCGTTGGCCGGGTTCAGCAGATTGGTCGACGAGAGCATCAGCGTCCAACACTCCAGCTGCGCCGCTTGGGTTAAAGGTACATGGACAGCCATCTGGTCACCGTCGAAGTCGGCGTTATATGCATGACAGACCAGCGGGTGTAACTTGATCGCCTTACCCTCTACCAGCACCGGTTCGAAGGCCTGGATACCGAGTCTGTGCAGCGTAGGAGCACGGTTCAGCAGAACCGGGTGCTCTTTTACAACTTCGTCCAGTACCGCATAGACCTCCTGGGTCTCCTGCTCTACCAGCGTTTTGGCTTTTTTAATGTTATATACTACGTCGCGTTCGACGAGTTTCTTCATAATGAAGGGTTTGAACAGCTCCAGAGCCATCTTAGTCGGCAGACCGCATTGATGAAGCCGTAGTTCGGGCCCTACCACGATAACCGAACGGCCGGAATAGTCGACACGTTTACCGAGCAGGTTCTGACGGAATCGTCCCTGCTTACCCTTGAGCATATCAGAGAGAGACTTGAGCGGCCGGTTAGAAGCGCCCTTTACAACCCGCTTCTTCTTCGAGTTGTCGAACAGCGCGTCCACCGCTTCTTGCAGCATTCTTTTTTCATTGCGGATGATTATGTCAGGTGCATTCAGCGACATGAGCCGTTTCAGGCGGTTGTTACGGTTAATAACCCGGCGGTACAGATCGTTGAGGTCGGAGGTGGCAAAACGCCCTCCGTCCAGCTGTACCATCGGCCGCAGCTCCGGGGGAATAACAGGAATCACATCCAGAATCATCCACTCCGGGCGATTACCCGAATCACGGAAGTTTTCAACAATCTCGATCCGCTTCAGCAAACGTTTGTCGGCCTTTGCGCCCTTATCGATCATCTTTGCACGCAGTTCTCCTGAGAGCATATCCAGATCGATCTGCTCAAGGAGCGTTCGGACGGATTCCGCGCCGATGCCGGCGGTAAAACTCATACCGTAGCGTTCCCGAGCCTCAATAAACTCTTCCTCTGAAAGAAGATCCATCTTCTTGAGGTCGGTGTCTCCCGGCTCGATGACGATGTACTTTTCGTAATACAGTACCGAACGCAGAGATGCGATCGACAGATCGAGCAGCAAGCCCATGCGGGAGGGCACCGAACGGTAATACCATATATGCGATACCGGCGAAGCGAGTTCGATATGGCCCATTCGTTCACGGCGGACCTTAAAATGGGTTACCTCGACACCGCACCGGTCGCAAATCACACCCTTATAGCGGATCGACTTGAACTTTCCGCAGTAACATTCGTACTCTTTGGTAGTACCGAATATACGCTCGCAGAACAGTCCGTCTTTTTCCGGGCGCAGGGTGCGGTAGTTGATTGTTTCCGGTTTCTTGACTTCTCCGTAGGACCATGCTCTGATCTGCTCCGGAGAAGCAAGTCTTATCATTATATTATCGAAATCTTGAATATCTCTCATATGATATCTCCTGCCTAGAACTGGCTGCCTTTTCGATTGATCAGTTCCTCATCGCGTTCGGTCAGCGGTATCTGCTTACCCTTTGAATCATAAATAGTTACATCAAGGGCTAGTCCCCGCAACTCCTGTACCAGAACGTTAAACGATTCAGGAACTCCTGCGCTGGTAGCCGGCTCTCCCTTTACAATGCTCTCGTAAATCTTCGAGCGGCCGTTCATATCATCAGACTTAATGGTAAGCAGCTCCTGCAGTGTATTGGCGGCGCCGTAAGCCTCCAGGGCCCACACCTCCATTTCTCCTAGTCGCTGTCCACCGAATTGAGCTTTTCCTCCCAGGGGCTGCTGGGTAACCAGCGAGTAGGGACCGGTTGAGCGAGCATGCATTTTGTCATCCACCAGGTGATGGAGCTTCAGCATGTACATCAGCCCAACGAACACCGGATTCTCGAACTCTTCTCCGGTGCGTCCGTCCCGTAGCATAGTCTTCGAGTTGGCCGGCAGCCCTGCCTCTTTCAGCTTATCGGAGATCATCTCCGGGGTGGCTGACTGGAATATCGGTGTATCGTACCACTCATCCAAGGCAAGCGCAGCCCAGCCGAGCTCGTTCTCCAGTAGCTGACCGAGGTTCATTCGAGATGGTACACCCAGCGGGTTGAGACAAATGTCCAGTGGAGTACCGTCTTCCATGTACGGCATATCCTCTTCCGGCAGTACACGGGCTACAACCCCTTTGTTTCCGTGCCGACCGGCCATCTTATCGCCTTCACGCAGCTTGCGCTTGGTGGCGATCAGCACCTTTACGACTTCGTCAACACCCGGCGACAGATCGTCACCTTCGGAACGCTTAAGGCGCTGCACATCTATTACAGTACCTTCGGTTCCGTGGGGAATCCGCAGCGAACTGTCCTTTACCTCTTTGGCCTTTTCACCGAATATCGAGTTCAAGAGTTTGAACTCCGGCGTAGTTTCAGTCTCCGATTTGGGGGTAACCTTCCCCACAAGAATCGAACCGGAGCTTACTTTGGCACCGATGCTGATAATTCCCTCTTCATCGAGGTATTCCAGAGCCTTTTCACTCACATTGGGAATATCCCGTGTTAGTTTCTCCGGCCCGAGCTTCGTCTCACGGATATCGATGGAGAACTCCTTGATGTGAATCGAGGTATAAATATCCTCTTTCACTACCTTTTCCGAGATCAGAATAGCATCTTCATAGTTGTAACCGTTCCAGGGAACGAATCCTACGATTACATTACGTCCCAGCGCCAACTCACCCTGATCGGTAGCCGGACCATCGGAAATAGCCTGACCGGCTTTTATCTTCTGGCCGTGGTATACCAACGGTTTATGGTTAAAACAGGTATCCTGGTTAGTTCGCTGGAATTTTATCAGCTTATACACATCGCGTTCATCCGGATCTTTAGCCTTGTCCGGTTTGATGACGATGCGCTGGTTAGTGACATATTCAACCGTTCCGGCCCGTCTTGCCTTCAGCAGCACACCGGAGTCGTAAGCGGTTTTACCCTCCATACCGGTGCCAATTCGCGGGGCCTCGGGGAAGACCAGCGGCACAGACTGCCGCTGCATGTTCGAACCCATCAAGGCCCGGTTGGCATCATCGTGTTCGAGAAACGGAATCAACGATGTAGCCACTGACACAACCTGCATGGGTGATACGTCCATGTATGCAATATCATCCGAGGGTTTGGTGTTATAATCGCCGGCTTTGCGCACGGAAATCAGATCATCGACAAATTTATTACTCTTATCGAGGTTTGCGTTGGCCTGGGCGATAAAGTGCTTCTCTTCATCCATCGCAGAGAGATACTCGATCTCATCACTCACCTTTCCGTTCTTTACCTTGCGATACGGAGTTTCTAAAAATCCGTATTCGTTCACTCGAGTAAAGTTGGCCAACGACATGATCAAACCGATATTCGGCCCTTCCGGAGTTTCAATCGGGCACATACGACCGTAATGGGTGTAGTGCACGTCACGAACCTCGAATCCGGCCCGGTCTCTCGAAAGACCGCCGGGGCCTAATGCGTTGAGACGACGTTTGTGGGTTAATTCTGCCAGCGGATTGACCTGGTCCATGAACTGTGAGAGCTGACTCGAACCGAAAAACTCTTTCACCGCAGCTACAATCGGCTTTATGGAGATAAGGTCCTGCGGCTTGACGGTATCGGTCTCTTTGAGACTCATCCGCTCTTTGGCGATGCGCTCCATTCTGGAGAATGCGGTTTTGAGCTGATTAGCCATCAATTCGCCGACCGAACGTACGCGCCGGTTACCGAGATGGTCAATATCATCTACATTGGCCTCGCCGATGTACACCTTAATAAGAAAATTCATGGTGTTGTAGATATCTTCCTTACTCAGCACCTGGCTTTTATTTTCCAGATCGTAATCGAATTTCTTGTTGAGTTTGTAGCGTCCTACCCGGCCGAGATCATAACGTCGAGTGCTGAAAAACATCGACTGGAGATCTTTTTCGGCACTTTCCAGCGTAATCGGCTCACCCGGCATCAGCACCGAATACACTGCAATCAGTGAATCCTCTTTAGTTGGCTCGTCGATATTTACATCGTCACGGGTAAACTTTACCTGTTCCCGTTCGAAACAGTTCAAAATAATAGGTGAATGCAGCGATTCGGGATTCTCAAAATCGATAAGAACCACTTCGGTTACCCCGGAGTGAAGCAGCTCGTCAACATCGTGGGGGTGGAGTTTTTCACCGGCTCGGTAGAGTTTCTTCTGCTCGCCCTCCCGTTCTATCCAGATGGCTTTGGCTAAGATTCTGCCTACCAGCTCATCCCGTCCTTCCCGGCTCTCCTCTACTTTTGCGGTTTCGCTTTTGTAGAACACATCGATTATTTCTTCGCGCGACTCGAATCCGAGAGCCCGCAGAAACATTGTACCGAGAATTCTCTTCTTCCGGTCGATCTTAGCGTAGATGAGTTCTTTTTTCTGGTCGATTTCGAATTCGAGCCAGGAGCCGCGGTATGGAATTATCCGCGAAGAGTACACACCCTTTTCATGCGAAAAGATTACACCGGGCGACCGGTGTATCTGACTGACTACAACGCGCTCAGCACCATTTATAATGAAGGTGCCGCGTTCGGTCATAAGGGGAATGTCACCGATGTAGATATCTTTTTGCCGGATCTCGCCGGTTTCCTGAAAAATGAGGTTTATTTGCGCTTTTATGGGAACAGCATAGGTAAGCCCCTTGAGCTTGCACTGCTCCTCGTCGAATTTTATGTTTTCCTCATCGAGCGAATAATGAGTGTATTCCAACAACATATCTCCATTCGGACTCTCGATGGGAAACACACTCTGAAACACCTCTTCAATCCCTTGCGGCAGAAGCGGTTTGCCTTCGAGTAATCTGTTCCTCTGCAGAAACCGCTCGTACGACGAGAGTTGAATGTCGATGAGATTAGGGAGTTCCATTACTTCACGGAACTCTTCCCCGATATAGGTTCTCTTTCTTATGGCTTTGCTGCCTGAAAGCATCACCACCCCCTGATAAAACACCCCGTTCAGTGTACGTCGGGGTTAGATGGATTTTTATTCTAAGACACAGCAGGCCACCAGACACACTGCGGTCTGGTGGCGCTTATGGGTACAACTTAACTCTGTAAGCATGAACGGGAAGCTGTTATTTAACTTCAACAACTCCGCCGGCCGCCTCAAGTTTTTCTTTCATTTCGTTTGCTTCTTCCTTCGATACGCCCTCTTTCAGAGCCTTATCGCCGGCTTCCACAATCTCTTTAGCCTCTTTCAGGCCAAGACCCGTGATAGCACGAACCTCTTTGATAACCGGAATCTTCTTACCGTCGGCAACGCCCTTGAGGATTACGTCGAACTCGGTCTGCTCTTCTTCCTCAGCAGCGCCAGCTGCGGGTGCAGCACCGGCCCCGGCTACCGCAACAGGAGCTGCGGCGGTTACGCCGAACTTCTCTTCCATTGCACTAATCAGTTCGGATACTTCCAACACGGTCATGTTGGAGATTGCTTCAAGAATGTCGTCCTTTGTCATTTCTGCCATATTAACTTCTCCTTTATAAATCGACGATAGCATGGCACCGAGCGAAGACTAACGCCGTAAATATATATGGTTTACCTGCAAACTGCAGTATATTAACCTTCTTCGTTCTTTTTGTCCGCTACTGCCTGCAGTACGCGAACAAGTTTCTGTGGAACTGCGTTCAAAGTGTACACAAAGTTCTGTATCGGAGCGTTCATGGTACCCATCAGCTTGGCAATCAGTTCGTCGCGAGTCGGCAACTTACTGAAGGCTTCCATCTGAGCTACATCAAACACATTCCCATTGATAATGCCGCCCTTGATCTCGACCGGATTCTCTTTTCCGAACTCCACCAGTATTTTGGCGGCCGGACCAGCTTCTTTCTTCGGCAGCACGACTGCTGTGGGCCCCATCAGAAGATCGTCGACTTCGGGCTGTTCAAGCTCTTTCAAAGCGATTTTAGCATAGCGGTTTTTCACAACCCGCAGTGCAGTATCTTCATCACGAAGCTTATTACGCAGCTCGGTAATCTGCGCAACACTCAATCCGCGATAGTTGGTGAATATATAGTCCACAGATTCCTGAAACATCTCTTTGAGACGATTCACCGCATCTGTTTTCTCTTGGTTCACTCTGGTTACATATTCTGCCATAGTTTAAACTCCTTCGACGGCACCTTACGCCAGTTCCCGGTATGCGATCTTTACACCCGGGCCCATCGTAGACGACACGTATACCGTCCGCATGAACTCACCCTTTGCGTCAGCCGGACGCTTTTTGGCGATCTCACCTAAAACCGCATGGACATTTTCGACAACCTTTGCGGCTTCCATGGAAGCCTTGCCGATAGAAAAATGTACTACCCCGGTTTTATCCGAGCGGTATTCCACACGACCTTTCTTAAGCTCGTCGATAGCAGCCTTTATCTCGAAGGTAACCGTCTGAGTCTTTGGGTTCGGCATCAAGCCGCGCCGACCTAGTATCGGCCCCAATCGACCTACATCCTTCATCATATCAGGTGTAGCCACCGCGACATCAAAATCGAGCCACCCGCCCTGAATCTTCTCGACTAAATCGCTATCGCCTACATAGGCGGCACCGGCCTCCCGAGCTTCCTCAGCCTTTTCACCCTTGGCAAACACGAGGATCTTTTTCTCGCCTTTGAACTGATTCGGCAGAACCAGGGTGTCACGTACGGTCTGGCTTTTTTTCAGATTGAGCTTTACAGAAAGCTCAATGGTTTCATCGAAATTTGCGAAGGAGAGCTCTTTTACCAGCTCGACACCTTCCCGCACCGGATACTCTTTTACCCGATCCACCTTCTGAAGGACGTCTTTATACTTCTTTCCATGTCTCATTTGCCGGCCTCCACTTCGATTCCCATGCTGCGGGCGGTACCGGCCACGATTTTCATGGCAGCTTCGATATCATTTGCATTCAAGTCCGGCATCTTCATTTCAGCAATTTCTTTCACTTTGCTGGCCGGTATCTTGGCAACTTTCACCTTGTGCGGCTCGGCTGAACCACTTTGGATGTTGCACGCTTTCTTGATTAAGACAGCAGCCGGCGGAGTTTTCGTAATAAACGAAAAACTACGGTCAGCGAATACGGTAATTTCTACCGGAATCGTCAAACCTGGCTCGATGTCTTTGGTGCGGTCGTTGAACTGTTGCACAAATTGCGGCGCACTTACTCCGTGCGGCCCCAATGCCGGACCAACCGGCGGTGCAGGAGTTGCCTTTTGCGCCGGCACCTGCAACTTGATAACCGCAGTTACCTTTTTCTTCGCCATAGTATGTTCTCCATATTGTGGTAATATCGTCCGTATGTTTCAACGAACTCCCATCATCTCCTTCAACGAAGGAGCATTATGCTCTGCTTATACCTTCTCTACCTGCAGAAAATCGACCTCAACGGGGGTAGATCGTCCAAAAATACCGACAGACACCCGCAGCTTACCCTTTTCAAGGTTTACCTCTTCAATTGTTCCGGTGAAGGTGTCAAACGGTCCCTCAATGATCCGCACAGCCTCTCCCACGGAGAAGGACTGTTTAGGCTTCATTACCTTGTCGGAGCGAATTTCTCCGGTCTTCTGCAGAATAGACCTGGCCTCATCGGCCGAAATCGGCTGGGGCTTTGACCCGCCCATAGAACCGACAAAACCGGTTACACCCTGTATTTTCCGAATCTGAGAACAAATGCTTTTCCAGCCATGCTCAGGCAGATCCATTTCTAACAGGATATATCCGGGTAGAAATTTCTTATTAGTTACTTTCCGTTTACCGTCTTTTACTTCTACTACTTCTTCAGAAGGCACTTTCACATCGGCAATAACTTCATCGAAAGGCGGCTCTTCTTTGAGCTTCCGTATGAACTTCTCAACCTTGTTTTCATGCCCAGAGTAGGTGTGAAGGACGTACCATCCTTTAGCCATTTCCTTATCCTCTTTCCCTTCTCCAAAAATTACACTCAAACCATTTGTGCATTCTGTGCAGGGGATTATCGCGAACTAAAAAATTAAGTCCATACCTTTCAGGAGAAGGAAATCCACTACGCCGAGTACTAACGCGAATGCTATTACCGAAATGATTACCACTTTTGTTGATGATGCTACATCGTCTCGGCTCGGCCACACCACGCGTTTCAATTCAGCGTAACTGTCTTTAAAAAACTGTATGATCTTCTTCATTTCGTTTTTCCCCTCATTTGATACAAAAAAAGCAGGCCAGGTAGGATTCGAACCTACAACATCCGGTTTTGGAGACCGGCGCTCTAGCCGTTGGAGCTACTGGCCTGTGTGAGGTCTACTTAATTTTGGACTCTTTATGCAGCGTGTGTTTTTGATCGAACCGGCAATACTTGCTGAACTCGAGTTTTCCCTGAATATTGCGTCGATTCTTGGTTGTTGTATAGTTCCTGCGACCACACTCGCTACATTTCAGTGCAATCTTCTCTATATTACCTTTTTTCTTACTCGCCATTGTAGATTACTCCTGTATATGATCGCTACTGCATACAATTGAGAAAAGCCAATTTCCCTATGCTATCCTAGAAGGACAAGCTTATCCAACTAAACATAAAATGTCAAGCCGAGCAGGGAGACACGCTTTGAGCCCTCGATCGGACTTGAACCGATGACCCCCTCCTTACCATGGAGGTGCTCTACCGACTGAGCTACAAGGGCTTGAAAGTGCCTGCAAAAAGTACCAAAGCAACCTGCTTTTGTCAATACTTAATGTGGAGAAAGTTGTGAGACAAAAACACCACATGCCCACAGCGAGAATCGCCCCCTACCTCACATCC
>CAZRWN010000004.1:0-142440 GCA_964603735.1 uncultured Sediminispirochaeta sp.
CGCGGGCGGAGTAAATGGTACCGGAGAGAAATACCTCATCCCCGGCTTTGAGCGCTCTTATCTCGGTGTCTGCGGTCGGCCATTGTAAATTGACCGGTTGTTCACTTTTCATGCGGTCCCCCATTTTTTGGCGGCCAAGAGAGAATGAGCTTGCGGTCGGCCCAGCAGTTCACGGTAATTGCCACCGGCAGGCCGGCGATGTGAGTCGGGTAAGTTTCCACCTTCACCGCCAGACTGGTGGTCCTGCCGCCCAGTCCGCCGGGCCCGATGCCGAGTTTATTGACCGCCGCCAGGATTTCAGCTTCCAGCTCCGCATACCACGGGTCCGGATGCGAAGCGGAGAGATCGCGCAGCAGGGCCCGCTTGGAGAGCAGGGCCGCCTTCTCCATGGTCCCGCCGATGCCTATCCCGAGTACTGTCGGGGGACAGGGCGAGCCGCCGGCCCGGCGCACAGTATCAACTACGGCGGCCAGTACCTCCTCTTTTCCGGCAGTCGGTTTGAGCATGTGAATGGCCGAACAGTTTTCACTCCCGAAGCCCTTGGCCAGCAGCGCTATCTCGAGCCCGTCGCCGGGCACCAGCTCATAGTGCAGCACCGGCGGAAGGTTGGTATCGCTGTTTGTGCGCTGCTTCAGCGGGTCGGAGACTACCGATTTGCGGAAGAAGCCGTCCCGGTAGGCCGCCTCGGTCGCCTCCTCGATAATGCTGCCGATGAAGTGCCGGTCTGAGCTGGAATGGGGAGCTATCTCTTCACCGGCGATGCGAACTCCCGTCCCAATGGTAATCATGGCCAGCAGCATGCCGGTATCCTGGCATACCGGCCTTTGCTTGTCCTTCGCCAGCTCTATATTCTCCAGTATGCGCTCCAGCACCTTTTTGCCTAGACCGGTCTCAGCGGCGGAGGCGGCTGTGAGCGCCTGCCGCACATCCGCGGGAATCCGCACATTCAGCTCTCGTATGCCCTCATACACCCGGTTGAATATGTCCTGTCGGCTAATCTCTCTCATCTCTGCCTGCCTTTATTCGTACATATCATGCGGTGGTGCATGAAGATCTACCCGATGGTGGGTGCAATCTCTTCGAAGCCGGCCGGCTCCTGCCGCCCGACAATGCCCACCAGCAGGTATTTCCGGTCGATGGGGTCCCATTTGCACTCCCGCAGCAGCCGGAAATCGGTGATTTCGCCGGAGCTTTTGACGTGGGTCCGCACTCCGGTGCAATAGATGGTCTCTTCTCCTATGCGCAGATGATTTTCATCGACCGGTTGGATGGGGATATCCGCCTGGATCATCTGCAGCACCTTCTGTTCGAGTTCCGCCACATCGATTTCCGGTTTCTCCGGAAACCCGATTACAAAGCCGTGTTTTACGTCCGAATGCAGGTCGGGGGGGCGGTAGCCGTAATCACGCTCCAAAATAAAAGAGGTGATGTCCTCGGCGGAGTGGGCCATGAGCCGGTAGCGGATGGTTTTTGCCACCACTTTCTGCACCGCCGCCGGAGTCGGGCCGAACACGGTTGGTCTGGTAACGATCACCTCCTCTCCGATACCGATAATAATCTGGGCGTTGTAGCCGAGGGCCTCATAAATGAGGTCGAAGTGCTCTATCACTACCCGGCGGTTGTGTTCGATCGCTCTGTTGATGGCCTCGATTATCTCGTACTTCTGCCGGAAGGCCAGCTCGTAACGAATGTCAATGTGAAAGGTGTGTCCGGAAAAGAAATCCTCCGGTGAAAAATCGAACAGAGGAGTAGGACGGATATTCACCCCCTCATCGTCATTCGTAAGCTCCATACCCGGAAAGAGCCCCTTGATGAGGGTGGATTTCCCCGATCCCTCGGCCCCGATTATCCCGATCAGCAGGTCGCTGGGGTAGAGGTAGCGGGATGCCAGCTCACCCGCCAGCACATAGAGGCGGCGCCGGCCCCGAGGGGCGTAGTAGGCTGAGTAGATCAGGTTCTCCTTGACCGGGTTGATCATCTCTTTCTTTGTATCTTCATTCGACATCGATATCAAACTCCAGGGAAAAAAGCGGCGCATGCTGTTGTGCGCCGTAGACATCACTGTCCCCGAGTGATCCGGAGGCGATCCGGCGGGGCATCACTATTTTAACAGCATGGGCCGGTTCAAAAAAGATAATATCATGTATCTTTTCCTCCTCGATTCCATATAACTCTGCAATTCGGCGGCGGGTGATCTGTGTGGAGTTTTGTACCTGCCGAAAGATCTCCCCGTTCTTGAAGATGATATCCAGGGTCAGCTGGAATGGGCCTGCATTTTTCGACCGAATTACCCGGGCCAGGTCTCGAATATTGCTCATGTACGGGTCTCCTTTCCGGTGATCTCCTCAATCTTCAATGGAAAGAGTTTCTCCGGTGTACCGCCGGTTTCCATTAGGTGGTAGATAGAAAACTCATACACCTCGCCGCCGTGGATATCCGAAGGAGAGAAGGGGAAGGCGAGGTTTCCGGCGGTGGAGATTCTACCCGGGTAGCCATAGTGCAGCAGGCTGCTCCTGGCAATGCTGCAGATCGAATCCGCTTCGCCCTGGTTCCGGCCGACGCCTTCGATGATCAGGCCGAGTTCATGGCTGTTCACTGTTCTAACCGGTTCCAGCTCCTCCATAACTCCGTTTTTCCCGTAGATATGAAAAATCAGTCGGCCGTCGATGCCCTCCGCGCTCAGAGTTGCCGACACGCGCTCCTGCACTGTACGGAGAATCGAGTCGATCTGCTCGATCATGATCGGGTCGCGTATCCCGGCAATGCTGACGGTGCGGAACCCGGTCAGCCGAGCTCCCTCCAGCTTCACCATCGGCCGCGCTTTATCGGCGACAAAACGGCTGCCTTTGACTGTTACGCCACTCTCATCCTCGCTGAAACTGCAGTTGGTCAGATCGATGTGGCCGCCCGGCCCGTAGAGGTGATAAGGGTCGGCTTTCTCGTACAGGGAGTGAGCGGCGGTAGACTCGGCGGTAAACTTGCGCTCTGCTGAGAGGGTTTCGAGCCGGAACGCATCGCTGGTCAGAATGCCCAGGACCGAGTCGGAGCCCGAGCCGGGGCTGGCGGCGATAGCCGCACATTCGAGAATCTTGCCCATATGCAGGGCCAGTCCCGGATCGAAGCCCTGCATGATCGGCAGAGCTGCAAATACCGCCGGGTCGTAGGCCCGGCCGCAGAGGATGACATCGCAGTCGCTCCGGTGGGCCTGGACAATCGGCTCGATACCCATCTGGGCGACGATAGTGCCGGTCTGCTCTACGGTTTCGGCGGTCAGCTCTCCGAAGCCGTCCAGCCCTTCGATTCCCCCAGAGTTCAGCTTTTGGAGCACCATCTGCCGGTCGATATCTGCCGGGATAATCCCGAGCCGAAAACTCAGATCCTCTTCGCGGGCGATTTCGCGCACGATTTCCAGACACCAGTCCAGATGCATCTGTCCTCCGGCACCCCCGGCGGTTCCCACTACCACCGGTATGCGCTGCTTCACTCCTTCGGTAAGCATGAAGCGCAGATCCCGCTTCACTCCGAGACGGTTGGTAAAACTGATGCCCTTTCCCAGGTAGTAGGGGCCCGGATCGGTGGAACCTCCATCCACCGCGATCAGGTCCGGCTTCCGCCCGATTCCGGCCATAAAGGAGCTTTCAGGAAATCCGTAGCCGAGTATGGCCGTTGGGGAGAGAACGGTAAAGCTGTTCTGTGTGTGCTGCTGTTTCATAACTATATCCTTCACGACTGCTGCCTGCCCGGGCGGTGGCCGGAGATGCCATGGCGGTAGTTCAACAGCTCGATGGTCCGCATCATCTCGTTGCGGACTATTACGAGCCCCTCGTCGAAGCCCATTCCCGGTTTGACCAGCATACGTTCCGGGCGGGCGGCCAGAGCCAGGTGGACACAGGTTCGGGCGGAGAGGTCGGTTTCGTTACAGGTTCCGCCCTGATACGCTTCGATGCCGTTCTGTTTGCAGTAGAGCACGCTGTCCACCACATTGTGGATACTGCCCAGGTCGGGGGTTTTGATCTGTGCCATGTGGCAGCACCGGGCATCGGCAAAGTCCTGGATGTCCTGCAGCGTATTGCACCACTCATCGGCCACAATTTTTACCTCACTGCCCTTGCGCTCCAGCGCCTGTTTCAACTCAGCCAGTCCGCGTATCTGCGCCTCCCGCTCGCCCAGGTCGACCGGCCCTTCGATGTAGAGGCGGTGCGGTGCTGCTATCTCTCCCAGCCGGGCCAGGTAGTCGGCCATGGCTCCAACCTTGTTCTCAAAGGCGATACCGATGGTGCCGTAAACATCGATGTGCAGATCCGGCAACTCACGGGCCCCGTTCTGCCCAGGCCAAAAGGCGGCGATTCGTTCTTTGAGCCAGGCGACATACTCGGCGAGCTTCTCCCCGCGGCGTCCCAGCTTTTCATCGACGTTATTGATCAGTCCGTGTGGAAGGGCATCCACCTGTTTAAGAATCATTTTATCAACCGCCGCGTAGCGCTCGTCTCCGCTCTGCCCAAAAAGGGGAACCGGCGCGGGGGTGAGGGGCAGATTCCACTGGCGGCAGACCACTTCTGTTTTTGTCTCTTTGCCGGCCAGGGCCGCGGCATCCAGAAGGGCCTGGCTGAGACCGTAGCGGATAGCCGTGTGGAGCTGTTTCCCGTCGTTCTCCAGCTGATCAACAAAGGTTGCATTTTCACGGAAGTCTTCCGCCTCCCGCCCTTCCAGCAGAGGGGCAATCTCGGTGCGCAGCATCTGCAGATAACTCTCGGCCAGGAAGAGCGGATCCCTTCCGCCGGCCCCGGAGTACTGCACGGCGGCGCAGTCCCCTTCGGCCAGCGAACCGTCTTCCAGCAGAAGCATGACGGATACCGCCTCGCCCGCCTGCCGGACGGTATCAAAGCCGGGAGTGTGGGCCTTTCCCGTATAGAAAAACCCGTCCTGGCCGGCGCCGACCTTGATGGCCCGCTGATCGTCAAAAAAGAAGCCGCTGTTTCCGCCGGAAAAAAGTGCTTTTACTATCTTCATATGTATCTCCCTGTTTTATTTCGGTCTGCCTACAAGGTATCCCTTGCTGATGGCGTAAATATCGTCAATAACCATCTGAAAGCAGGGTTGTCGCTGTTCTACCTGTCCGCGCAAGGCAACCTGCTCCCGGTGAAACTCCTCCAGCTCTTTGTCCAACGGCACATTCCCTTTCTGGTAAATCCGTACCGCTCCGTTGTTGTCTCGTATGGGCAGCAGCTTGCCCGCATTGTTTATCGAAGGTGAAAACGGCACATCGATCACTCCCGCTTCAAAGGCGCGCACTGCGCTCAGGGCCGGATCTCCTGCACCCAACTCCAGTGCACGGTCGACCAACAGGCGGACCTCGCGGCGGATAATCTCTTTTTCCCGATCGAGTTCAGCCCCGCTCATCGTCTGCTGTTCCCTGAGCATGTTCACTACCTGCCGGGTACCCTTGAGCCCCTGGAGGTTCGCCTCTTTGGTCGGAATTCCCATGGCCTCGTGCGGGCTCTTGGTAATCACTTTATCAGCTCCGGCCATGGCAGCTGCAATTCCGCCCCAACTGATAACCCCCATCGCACGGTCTTCATCCTCCGGAAAACCGCCCATCCACTGGTGAAATACGGTGGTCAGTTCAAAATCATCAAACCCGGCGCCTCGAAAGTACTCCTCACCCAATTCCCGCAGTACCACCGTGGCGGCAATATCCTGGAGAAGGTTGCCCGCCTGTCCGTAGCCGAGGGTGATGGAGCGCACTCCCTGCTCCAGGGCCAGCAGCCCTTCGAGGATTGCCACGCTGTGGCTGATGAAGGGGGGGATGAGAGTTCCCGAAAGGGGCCCGAAGGGCTCGCGGTTTATAACCGCACCGGCCTCCCCGTAGAGGCCGCAGAGGCGGTCAACGTACTGCCAATGGCGGATCGACTGCTCCAGGGGAATTTTCTTGGCATACGGGATGTTATAGGAAATGCCACCCCCTTCGTAGGCCGAAAAACCCGCCGCCAGGGTGATCTCAGCTAGCAGCCGGGCGTCGGGGGTACCGTGGCGCACCTGCACCGGCTTGTCCAGGGCCTCAGTTACCCGTCGGCACTGCTCCACGCCGTGATTCACTGCAGGAAATCCGTTTAGCAGGGAGTGCCCGGCGGATATTGATTTTTCGATGCCCCGGGCTGCCTCCTCATAACGGTTCTGACGGGTATAGGCGTCGATCGTAGTCGGCAGAAGGTCGGCCTCCTCCTGAAGAAAGCGGAGCAGGACGATATGCTCCTCCGGCAAGGCAACCCCGGCCCGCGGCTGCAGCAGCAGGCGCTTTTCGCGGGCCGCATCGGAGAGTATCGCCGCAAACTGCTTTTCCCGGGGAAGGCTCAGTTGATATTCGATGCCCTCCTGCAGAGAGAGTTCCTCTCCGCCGGGGCGGCCGGTGGGCCAGGTTGCGAGGACCGCAGTTCTCTCGGCGAGAAATTTATCTTCCGGTATCTTGCGCGTTTCATGCTCCATAGCTGCTCCTTATGTTACTTGTAGTGCTACTTCTTCTGCTGAGCACTGCCGGGGCCAGTTTGCAGGCGGCCTCCGGGTGTATGCGGGCCGCATTTGCCAGCAGCGGCCAAAGGTAGTCGCTGTCCTGCCAGAACTCGGGGGTGCCGGGAATCAGCAGCTCCCAGCCATCCCGGTCGAGAAGCGGGGGGCTCAGCGGCTGGGGGGGCTGCGAACAGCGGGCCAGGAACCCGCCTGTACCGATTACTGTGCTAACCGCGGAGAGGTCCTTGCCTGCCTGCACAGTGACTGTCCCCGTGCTGGTAGCAGCCTGCCGCATCCGTCCGGCGTGCCGCATAAGTGCCTGGTCGAGACAGATCTTAGCCAGCGGCCGGTCTTCCTCGGCCGGCGGGCTCTCCGGTCTGTTGGAAACCTTCTGCGCATATACCCGCAGCATCTCTGCCTGGTCCTCCTGCAGCTGCAGCACCCGCTGCAGATAGCCATCCGATTCCGCGGCGCTGATGGTCGCTGCCGCACTCACCCGTATACCGAGATCCCCCTCAACTGTCCGCTTCGGGTCCGGTTCCGGCAGGCCTTTCAGAATCCGGTCGGAAGCCTCCTCTCTTACCCCGAGTGAGTAACAGTCGCTGGTAGCCCCTCCGATGTCGAAGAGTAGAAAACCCCCGTTCTGGCCGGCCGTCCCGAATAAACTCCCATTTCGTAGAGTCGGCAGCGAGAGAAAATCGAAGATGGCTGAAGGTGTGGGCACGGGCGCGGACCCGCTTTTCACCACTATCTGGTTCAACCCCTTCCCGCCGCAGAGACGCTGCAGAAAAATATCCCGAATCGCCTGTCTGGCAGGGCCTGGATTGGGGCTGTCTATTGCGGGAAGGATATTTTCGCAGTGGTAGAGTTCGCGCCTTTGGAGGATCTCCCCGATCTTATTCGAGACACTGCGGTTTCCGGCAAACAGAATCGGACCATCCCAGCTGAGCTGTGAGAGGAGCGCTGCATTGTGAAGCAGGTACTCCTCGTTGCCACCGTCTGTGCCGCCGGTAAGCAGAATGATATCCGGGTTCTCGGTTTCGATTTTCTTCAGATCAGCGGTCGTTAGCTTGTAGGCGAAATGACTGGTTACCTTTCCCCCGGCGGAGAGGGCCGTCTGCTTGGCCATCTTCAAAGTGAGCTGCGGTACTATTCCAACTGCACAAATATTCAGCCCCCCTTTGGCCGAAGATGAATAGACCAGAGAGGGCTGGGTGGCGGCCCGGTTGTGCAGGGCTTCCAATACCCTGAAAAAACCTTCCTCCAGCCCCTCACTCGCGGTAGGCTCCTCTTGCCGGTCGATAACCTTCATCCGGTTGTCATCGACTCGAAACAGGGCTCCCTTGGTGCGGGTAGAGCCTATGTCAATGGCGATGATCTCATCCATCTGCGCCATATCCCCGGGGTTTCTGCGGACGGCGTGATTTGATATCCTCTTGCAGAAGTTCAACTGTCTTCGACAGATCGGAATCGGGGCCGAACACCCGGTCGAAACCCATGGCCTTGAACTTCTCCTCCGTTTCCTTGCGGCTCTGTTTCCCGATAACCAGGTTTCCGCCTACATACAGCAGGATGTCGCCGATGCCCCGTTCGATGCAGAGATCGCGAAAACCGTCACAGTCGATTTCCCCATGCCCGTACAGGGAGCTGACGAGGATAGCCGCGGCACCGGTCTCAATGGCCGCATCGACAAACTCCTCCTGGCTCACCATTACGCCCAAATTAATAACTTTGAAGCCGGCCTCGGAGAAGACACCCTCGAGGATACGGTTTCCAACAGCATGGCAGTCACTGCCGATAACTCCCAGGATGATAGTCGCTGCACTCACTGCTCGTCTCCCTGATCGAGAATGCGGCTGATCCGCTCGTCGATATGCAAAATTGATCCGCGCTGGATCATGTAGCGGAAGGGAATAACCTTGAATGCCGGGGCCGCCTTTGTCTGGGCAATATGAGCGTCGCGCACTTCGTAGGGGCTGCTCTTACCAATGGCCTCCGCCGCCGCTTCAGCGGCGACTGATAAGGGGAGATTCGGCGGGACGATGACCCACTCGGTAGGCGAACGGGTCAGTTGTGGTTCTACGGGTGCAAAGTGTACACGCTTGCCGTCAGCATCCAAGGTGTAGGCAATTTTACGGATCTTTTTCTCGGTGATACCGAACTCACTGAGCCATGAGGTGATGATCTGGTAGAAGCGCTCGCTTTGATACAGAACGGTGAGCTCCGCATCTTTGGGAATGGCTGCCAGCTCTGAAATGGTCTGCCGATCCGGAGAAACTGCCGCCTGCAGCAGTTTCTTCTTCTGTGCAGGGATGCGCTCGAGCAGTTCACTGTAATGGGTAGTGGTTGTCAGGATGAGATCGAAGGTGGAGAATACCTTTTCCGGATCCTCCATTGCAGCCACCTCATCCAGAAGATACTTGTGAATGTGCATTCGGGATACGTAGAGAATCTGCTTTTCAAAAATGGCCAGGGATTCTGGGTTACAGTCGACAAAGGCAATGTGAAAAGAGGTCAGCCGCCGCTCTCGTTCCATGATCATCACTTGAATCATGCTGCTGATCTCCGGAAGGGTGAAGCGAAGTGTATCGAGCCGGTTGAGCGCATCACCGATAATTTTTACCGCTTGGTCTTTTCGGCTTTCCGTGTCCGGGTCTTCCTCCGCAAGCACAAAAGTTCCTTTCCCATGGATGATTTTTACCAGACCAGCCTGCTCGACGAGTTCATACGCCTTTTTCACTGTTCCGCGGGCAATCTCGAGTTTCTCTGCCAGCTCCCTTTCCGGCGGTAGCTTCTCTCCCCCTAACAGCTGTTCTTTCCGAATCATCCGGATGAGATGATCTGAAAGCTGTCGGTACACCGGTACTTTACTCTCTTTTTCTATTTCGAAATGCATTTCTATGCTCATGGTACCCGCCTTTTCATGTGTACCACTATTCAAGTGGTATAGACCACAATAAAAGGTATATACCATGTTGTCAACTAATAGTAGCTCCTTAAACAGACTCGTTTTGCAGGGGGATCAAAAGGTGAAACGAACAGCCGTTTTCGTTTTGAATTTCATAGCTCGCATGGATCTGCTTCACCAGGGTGTCGATTAACTGTATACCCAGGCTGTGGGGTTCATCAGAATTGTAAGTTGCCGGAATACCGATCCCGTTGTCGCTGATATTCAATTCAATCGTGTGATTCTCTTTCCTGCAGCTTATATAGATGTGACCGCTTTGATAGTTGGGGAACGCATGTTGAATGCTGTTGGTTACGATTTCATTTGCAATCAAGCCCACCGGTATGGCCAGATTCAGCTCGACCAGAATTTCCTCCGCCTCGACTTCATAAGTAATCATAGTGCTCTGGGAATAAAGATGGACTAAATCGGGAACAATGCGGTTCAAAAATCTTCCTAAATCGATTTTCTGAAAATTCTCTGATTCATAGAGCTCCTCATGCACCGAGGCCATGGTAAATATGCGGCTCTGGCTCTCCTTGAAATACTGCAACAGCGAATCATCCTCAAGGTAAGTCGATTGCAAATTCAGGATGCTTGAAATGAGTTGCAGGTTATTCTTTACACGGTGATGCACCTCTTTGAGGAGGGTTTCCTTTTCCAACAGAGAGGTTTCAATCCGGCGGCGGCTGTTGTTGTATTCGGTTACCATCCGGTTTGCATATTCGGCAATCTGCTTAAACTCCCGGTATCTCAGGGAATCGGGATCAATATGGGTGTAGGTTCGAACGGAGTTCTGAAAGAAATCGGCGAAGAGCTGCAGACTCCGCTCCACCTTTCGGGCCATGAACAGGACCAGGACCAGGCTCAATACTGCGACGAATGCGAACAGTCCTAAGGCAATACCAATGCGTGTCCAGCTTCGCCGGCGATACTCTGTAAGTCTTCTGTCCAGCTGCGCTTGCAGGGCGTCCAGATAGACACCTGCTCCGAAAACCCAGTTCCAGTTTTCATAATACTTCACAAATGAAAGCTTCGGGGCTTGACGACCGGTCGAGGGCTTTTCCCACAGGTATTCGACGTACCCGCCTTCCTCATCGCTGATGGCGGTATCGATAATCGCCTGGACGACGGGAAATCCTTCCGGATCGCGGTAGTTTCTGAGATTGCGCCGGTCGTATTCTTCATCGATATGCGACAACATCAATCCGGTGGACTCGACGACGAAAATATACCCCTCGTTTCCGAAGCGCAGGTGAGAAATCCATTCGAGGGTCTCCTGCTGAATTTCCGCTTCGATGTGCGTGAGATATTCGCCGCTGCCGATAAAGATCTGCAGCGGTTCGAAGACCTCTATATAGGCGACTTTGTCGTGTAGAATGCCGGGATCATCCGGCATGGGCCATTTATAAGTGGTGAATCCGGCCCCTTTCTCCCGGGCGGTGCGGACTAAGCTCCGCATTACCCGTTTTTCCTGCGGATTGCTCGACTCGAGTAAATTGCTCCCTTCCAGAGAGGGAGTGAAGGGATTGAGTAGACTTTCGCCTTCCAGCGAATTGATAAAAATGTAATCTGAGCTGTGGCCCAGACTGAGCAAACGGATGGTCTCAACGATCTCTTCGAGAATTTCATCTCTTCCGGCGTAAGGTGACATTTCGGAATATATCTGCTCGACCACAGTGCAGGCGTTGCTGACCCGGCTCTTCACGTCGGTTTTAATCCTCTCCATAAGCCCGTTATCCCGAAAACGGACATACTCGAATACATCGTTGACCTCGCCCCGCACCATCTCCTTATTTTTTTGGAGAAAATCTGATTCGAGTTCTTTGGTAGTGCGGCGGTAGTCTACCCGTTCAAGCCACAGGAAACTGCCTGCAAGGGTTATAAACAGTAGTAATGGCCCGATAATACTATTTATAAAAAGAGTTTTAGATAGGCTGTTTTGAGTGAAGGGTTTCATTCTTCCGCCTCTCTTAAGTATACGAGCTGTTTTAATTATGAGCAAACAGATAAGCGGTAACAGCGCTATTTCTTATTGTAGATGCCGGCACAAAACGATATGATGCGCGTATGGCAATAATCAGTATAAAAGATCTCACTCTGAGCTTCGGAGGACCTCCGCTGCTCGATGAGATTGAGCTGCACATAGAAGCGGGTGACCGCATCTGCCTGTTGGGGCGCAACGGGGCCGGAAAATCGACTCTGCTTAAACTTATGGGTGGGATGATCGAGGCGGATTCAGGAGAAGTCGTGTGGGAGGGCGGAGCCAAGGCCGGCGGGCTTACAACCGCGTACCTTGGCCAAGAGTTCCCTGAAGAGCTGGGTGGAAAAGTGAGGGACATAGTGACCGAAGGCGATGCGGAACGTAGGCTTGCAGCCGAACAGGCCCTGTCCCTCTTCGGCATCTCCGGTGAGATTGAGATTTCGACCATGTCCGGCGGGGAGAAGCGGCGAGTTCTGCTGGCTCGGGCGCTGGCGCGACAGCCCGATGTCCTGTTGCTGGATGAACCGACCAACCACCTCGATATCGACACAATTACCCTGCTGGAGGACTATCTGCTGCGTAATTTGAAGACAATTGTCTTTGTGACGCACGACCGCAGTTTTGCCACGCATCTGGCAAACCGGGTTGCAGAGATAGACCGGGGAAAGGTATACGCTTTCAGAACAACATACGAAGATTTTCTGGCTCGCCGCGAAGAGATGCTTGAGGCGGAAGCCAGAAAACGGGCCGAGTTCGACAAACGGCTTGCCCGGGAGGAGGCGTGGCTGCGGCAGGGGATCAAAGCCCGGCGTACCCGCAACGAGGGGCGGGTACGGGCCCTGCAGGCAATGCGCGATGAGTATCGCCGGCGGCGGACTCAGAGCGGCAAGGCGCGGATGGAGATCCATTCCGGGGAAAGATCCGGGAATCTCGTGATAGAGGCGAAACACGTAAGTTTCAGCTATGGAGATGATCCGCTAGTTGACGATTTTACCACCACCGTTATGCGCAACGACAGGGTAGGTATTGTGGGGCCCAACGGTTCCGGTAAAACCACCCTCTTGAAGCTGCTGCTGAAGGAACTTAGCCCTGAGGCGGGAAGCGTGCGACACGGGGCGAACCTGCAAGCGGTCTACTTCGACCAGATGCGCAGTGAGCTCGACCCCCACAAGACGGTAATCGAGAACCTGGGCGAGGGCTACGACACCATAGTACTGAACGGGCGCAAAAAACACATCATGGCCTACCTTCAGGATTTCCTCTTCAGCCCCGACCGAGCAAAGAGTCCGGTAGAGCATCTGTCGGGAGGCGAGCGGAACCGCCTGTTGCTGGCCAAGCTGTTTGCCCGGCCGGCCAACCTACTGGTGA
Source organism: uncultured Sediminispirochaeta sp. (assembly GCA_964603735.1). Taxonomy (GTDB): domain Bacteria; phylum Spirochaetota; class Spirochaetia; order DSM-16054; family Sediminispirochaetaceae; genus DSBN01. The sequence goes on from CAZRWN010000004.1 coordinate 12,804, forward strand.
TGGACGAACCGACCAACGACCTGGATATAGAAACCCTTGAGCTCTTAGAAGAGCTGCTGCAGGAGTACAGGGGAACGCTCCTGCTGGTCAGCCACGACCGGACCTTTCTTGACAATGTAGTGACCGATTGTTTTGTCCTGGCTGGACAGGGAAGAGTTGTTGAATACGCCGGGGGTTATACCGACTGGAAGGATTCGGAGCTGCGGAGAATGGTAGAAGAACAGGCGAAAGAGAGCCGCAATACAGCCGCTCCCAACACCGCAAATTCTCAACAGAGGCAGTCCGGAAAAAAACAGAAAGGCAAGAAGCCGAAAACCGAGAAACCGCGTACCCTCTCCTTCAAAGAGCGCCGCGAACTCGAACAGCTGCCCGATCAGATTGCTGCACTCGAAGCCGAGCAGACCGAACTACATACTCGCTTCTCGAATCCCGACTTGTACAAGTCGGAAACCGGTGATCCGGCAGCGCTGACCGCCCGGCTGGAGTCTCTGGAAAACGAACTGGCTGAGGCCTTCCGGCGCTGGGAAGAGCTGGAGGCAATCGAAGAGTCTACATAACTACCAGGCGTTTGCCCTTGTAATACACGCTTATTTTACGGGTAGATTCCGATATGGCAATTGCGATTGCACTGGTAACTGCACTGATACCCTGGGCCGAGGTGTGACGGGCACCTAATCCGGGCTGCAGCTCGTCGGAGTTCGGCATACCGGCCAGATAAGTTCCGGCCGAGATAAGAGTGCCGTCATCGCGAATGATGAAGGCTCCGTCGATTTTGGCAAACTCTTTAATGGTCTCCTCGAGGTTCGGGTCGAGAATATTCCGGTCGGTCTCTTTCAGACCGGCAAAGGGGTTTGCAATCATCTGACGGATGTATTTTATTACGTTGGTATGGTCGCCGAAGACGAACAGAGTTCCCACAGCGTGTCCTTCACGCCCTTCAGCTGCCAGTTCGCCGGCAATCTGTAAAATCCGGGTCAGAATGTGGTGGCTGAGTTGGGGAGGAGCATCACTCTCTGAAAAGAGGTTCGGAAAGCGGAATGTGTTCTGCAGTGTGGTAACCTGGATTGAATCCAGATAGCCGGAGGAGGGAGGACCGGAGATATTTACGATAATATCGCTGTGGGATATTACCTCCTGCGACAGTAACGAGAGTAAGACGAATTGTATTTGGGCGGACCCGTGCATGCCTCTGAGCGGCGATATAGCCGCCCGCAGGCCGATGTGATTGCAATCGTTGTAGAGATCGAGTTTATGAGTCACGATCAGCACTTCGTGGGCGCCGATAATGCCTTGTACCTGTTCAACCGTTTCGAAGGCATCGGCGTGCAGTACAATTTGAGCCCCATCTAAGTCCTCGGCGAGTTCAACACCTTTACGGAAACTGGCCCTAGTAATGTCCTGACCCTGGTAGAGGCGGCTCGGTACCGATACGCTTGAGGGCTTTGCAATTCGGATGTAGAGGTCCTCCTGGCTGGTGGAATCCAGCAGGCGGGTATACAGCTCGCCGTCTTTTAACTGCGAAGCCACTTCACTGAGTACCTGCAGGTGCTCACCTGGTCCGCCTATCATCAGAATAACCAGATGAACCAGATCCTGCTTGGCCGGGTCCCAGCTTATTCCCGGTTTGCTGAGCCCGACTGCGATATACGTCGAATCGAAGTCCTCTATAACTACATGGGGGATGGCGATTCCCGAGCCCATGTATGAGGTAATATTTTTCTCTCTCTCCAGGATACGCTTTTGCAGCTCTGTTTTGTTCAGCCCGGGAACCTCTTCTGAAAGGGGGCTGAGCAGCTCTTCCAGGGTGTTCCGTTTGTCCTTTGAATCCAGAATTAGCGTGCGCCTGGGTGTAATGAAACTGGCTAATGACATATCGCTTCCTCGATTTAATTATCTATAAGTATAATTGGAAAAGCAAGCAGATTGACTCTTTGCCAGTTTACTTGCCTGCAGAAAACTACAGTAGTATGTTTGTGTACAGGAGGGGCGTAATGAGAATCCTGATTACAGGTGCGAGCGACGGAATCGGAAAGGAGACTGCCCGTCAACTGGTCCATCAGGGCCACAGTATAGTGTTAGTTGGCAGGGATAACCACAAGAGCAGATCTGCCCGCTCAGAACTGCAGGCAGAGGCGGATTCGGAGGTTGATCTTCTGACAGCCGATTTCGCCAGTATGGAGTCGGTATCGCTTTTGGCGGACAAGGTCAAAGAGTCTTTCCCAGATCTGCAGGTTCTGGTGAATAACGCTGCGGTTATCCGAACCGAGCGGGTAGTGACAGCAGACGGCTTTGAAGAAACCTTTGCAGTCAACTACCTTGCACACTTCCTTCTTACGTATAAATTGTTAGATATATTACGTAACAACGCCCCGAGCAGGGTGGTAAACGTGAGTTCGATGGTTCACGAGAGCGGCAGTATAGACTTTGACGATTTACACTCCGAGCGCAGTTATAATCCCTCGCGGGTCTATGCGCAATCAAAGGTTGCGATGGTTTTGTTCACCCGTGAACTGCATGCCCGTTATTTTCAAGCGGGAGTCAGCTCTAATGCGCTGCATCCCGGGGTAATCAAAACCAAGCTGCTGCATGTACTGTTCTCCGGAGGGGAATCCGTAGAAAAGGGTGCGCAGACTTCCGTCTTTCTGGCAGCCTCGGATGAAGTAGAAGGAGTTTCGGGTAAGTACTTTGTGAATAGAAAGCCGGCCTTCTCCAGGTTCCTGGACGAACCTGGCAACAAGGCCCGGAGATTGTGGGAGCTCAGTGAGGAGCTTCTGTCTTACTACCTGTAAACTATTTTTTGTCTGATTTAAGATTCTGCACAGCGGCTGAATGCTTTTTCTGTTTCAGAAAAGGCGCCGTAATTTTATCAACCGCCTGCTGGAGGCTATAGTTGGATTTCTGCGACATATTCATCGCCTGCTTCAGGATCTCTTCAATTCGTTCTTGTGGAAAATTATATGAAGATAATCGATCGATCTGGCACAGCAGGTCCTGATATGCGAACGGGGATGAAAAGGCTAAAGATCTGGCGAGCATTGTATTATCTGTCATAGGTACCTCCTATCAACAATATAATGAATCTGATAATGCTTATCAAACTACTCATTTGCACCGATTGCTTGACCAAGGGGGGCGGATGCAGGCTACACTGAGCTGAATTAAGAGGGGAGTTTACGTGAAAAAGAAAGCTGATGTAAAAAGAATACTGCTGATCGGCATTCCCATGCTGCTGCTGGCAATTGGAATAAAAATGCTGGATAACGAGGCGCGAATCCTGTGGTTTGAGCGCAACGGCACCAATTACACCCGTGCACAATTTTATCTGTTTTCCGGCGAGAAGGAGCGAGCCTTCAGCGTGAAGGAAGATGAAAAGGTGCGTATTGAGTGGGAGCCTGAGCTCAAAAAGGGGCACCTGCTCCTGAGTGTGAATACGCTCGCCGATTCAATTGAAGCCGAGGGCGCGGACACTATCACCTTTACTGCTGCCGAAAAAGGTCAGATTAATCTGCAGGTAAAGGGAGAAGAGGCGCGGGGCAGCTTCGAGGTCCGCTGGAGTGTCGAACAGTAGCAGCCTAATCTGCTGCTGCAGCTACCTCCCGCGCGCCGGGTTCAAATTCTAAGGCTGAAAGCTTGTTGCTGTCTAAAACAGTTTGTACATTATATGGTATCATAACGAACTATCAAAAAAAGTGCTGAATGGCATGTAAAGGGGGCTGCAATGGACGCAATGAAATGCATACTGACGAGGACAAGTATCAGAAATTTTTCCGATAAGCCGGTTCCATCGAACGAAGTGACTAAGCTGCTTGAGGCCGGAATGGCGGCGCCCTCTGCGGTAAATATGCAGCCATGGATGTTTGTAGTTATTGATGCAAGAGAACTGCTGGACGTCCTGGCAGAGAAACTTCCCTATGCCAAGATGTTAAAAAATGCGCCTTTGGCAATTACAGTCTGCGGCGATCTGAGAAGAACCCTCGATCAACGCGAACGGGAATACTGGGTAGAGGACTGCTCGGCGGCGGCACAGAACATTCTTTTGGCAGCGCATGCGATCGGATTGGGAGCCGTGTGGACGGCAGTGCACCCGGTGGCCAGCCGGGTAGATGCGGTGCAGAGTATACTGAACATGCCCGAATACTTGATACCTCTGAGTGTGATTCCGATAGGGTATCCTGCCGAGAACAGTGAACCGAAAAGCAAGTGGGATGATAGCAAGATACACTGGAACGCATGGGGAAGTAGTGAATAGGAATCAGTTTATGGAGGGTTTGTGGCCGGTTTCGGCGGCCAGCCAGTAAATACCACCTTTTTTATATAACGCCTGCTTCCAGGTTTTTCCGGGCTTGTCTGAAAAAACCAGCTCGGCAGAGGCGGGAATGACCAGCCAGTCTTTACGCCGCAGCTCGCTCTCCAGTTGTCCACCTCCCCAGCCGGCATACCCGGCAAAGAAGCGTACGTTAGGGGGAATAGGTACCTGCTCCTCCTGCAGTTTCTTGTAGTTGCTGTGCAGCAGGGTAAAATCTGGTTCGAATACTATGTGATCGCCAACCTGGATTGCACCGTCGCTTTTGATATCCCCTATAAAACCGGAATGTAGGGCGAACAGGTAGTTCTGATCGACCGGTCCGCCAATATAGATCGGAGCATCGGCAAACTCGGTTTTATCCATATCCTCGGCTATTTCAGACAGGGTCGCATTACTTGGACGGTTAATCACCAGACCCATAGCCCCGTTTTTGTCGTGTGTCAACATCAGTACGATCGTGCGGAAAAAGTTGGGGTCTTTGAGTTCCGATTCTGAAATCAGCATATAACCGGACAGAAATTCCGGAACCTCTTCCGGTTCCAGCGGAGGAGGTACTTGCAGATGCTTAAAATCCTTCATGCCTACAATATACGAACTGTAGTAAATTTTTCCAAGTAGGTGTTTATAAAAGCTCAGGTTCCTCGGCTTCCGCCAATTCCCCGTCCGGCTCGGTTGAATCGGTCTTGAACGAAGCTACCTTTTCAACCAAACTATCGATCGACTCACTGCTCCTCTCGTTCAGCTCGTTCACCTGGCTCATCGATTTGTTGATATCCTGGATGCCGGCCTCTATCTCCTGCATACCGTCATTGATGATGTTGCCGATTGTCAGTATGCCCTGTATCGAATTGTTGATACTCTCGGTATTGCCGGAAACATTGGCCGCATTATCTTGGATTTCCTGTGTAGTGTTGGAGAGTGAGTTCATGGCTGCGAGTATTTCGTTACTGCCGGTGCTCAGCTCCTTCATGCTGGAACTTATTTCGGCCATCGCTTCGCTGGAAGCGCGGGTTTCTGTCTCGATAGTCTTAAACGCATCCCGGCTTTCATTACTGGTGCGGTGAATGGTCTGGATTCTCTGAGCGATGGTATTTATACTTGTCTTGATTCGCTTGGCATTCCCGTTAGTTGATTCTGCCAGCTTGCGGATCTCTTCGGCCACCACTGCGAAGCCGCGTCCCGCTTCCCCGGCGTGGGCGGCCTCTATTGCCGCGTTCATGGAGAGCAGGTTGGTCTGACTGGCGACATTGTTAATGATATCTATGACCTCAAGAATTTCACTTACATCTCTGGTACTCTCTTCGATCAGGGCGTTCGTATTTTCGATCTTCTCTCCGCCGGTGGCGGTAACCTCTACCAGTCTATCGGTGGCCTCTCTGCGTCGCTCCGAAATAGTGCTGACATTTTCAACGGCCGCCGTCATTTCCTCAACTGATGCGGAAGACTGCGTTACTGCTGAAGATTGGGCATCAATTCTTTCGGTAAGTGCCTGAATTCCAGCCAGAATATCATTGGAAGCTTTGGTTGCGGTTTCCATTTTAGAGACCAGATCTTCGAATTGATCGCCTATAGAGCCTATATTCGAACTCATCTGATTGACTGCCGCAGCAGATTCGTTACTGGCACTGGTGAGTTCGTCTTTCAACTGTGTGCTTTCGCCGGAAAGTCGTTTTATTTCTAGGATGATAGTTGTAAATTCATTCAGAAATGAGTTTACCGAGCGGGCCACATCCGAGAGCTCATCCTTCCCGCCCTCCTTCAGACGGTGTGAAAAGTCGCCCGTGCTCATTATTTCCAAACTGTTGAGCAGGTCCTTGAACTGGGTGCGGATTTTTACTACGAGGGTAGCCGATAATAGCAGTATCACGATTGCAAATGCCGCTACCACCAGAATGGTGGTATTCTGAAGGGAGCTGATTTTTTTCTCGGCTCCGTCTGCAAGACGGCCGGACAGCTCGGAAAGTGTCGACTGCAGCGATTCGCCGAAGTAATAGGTAAGACTCTCAACTTCCATCTTAACCTCCGCAATCTGCGGATCATTGATTTTACGTACTGCCTCTACGAGTCCGGGGACTCCTTCCGGGTGATTCTGGATTATCTGGATCATCTGTGATCCGATACTCTCCACATTAGAATCGGCCCGTCTCAAAATGTCCTTCAAGTAATCGGTTCGCATTATGCCTTGTTCGTTTTCCGAGATAAGCGAAATGTACTCTTGCGATTCTATCAGTTTCAAACTCTGATCGTAAAATTTGTTGTACTGATCGAGAAAGCGTGAATAAGCTACCGAGATGTCAGGTGTGAGCAGTAGTTCTTTCGTCATGGAGTTGGTTCTGTACATCTGAGAAGTAATTGTCTGCATTTCGAGGTTCAAATTATCCAGATTACCGCGAATATTATAGAGTATATACGAACTTGCCGCAGTCACCGCCAGGGCTGTCAGAAAGAGTATATTTAATAGCAACAGTCTGGTTTTGATTTTCATGTTAACCGTCCACGTATGATTTTGTATTATTTTAGCAAGGAAATGTGAATTTGACTATGAATAACTTTAATAAATAAGTCTAATTAATTAGGTATATACAAATTTACTATTTTATTCCCCGATATATAAAAACTGCTATTTCCGGTTGTTAAGACTTGAAAGCGGGGCAAGATAGCTGTTATTTTGTAGGAGAGTCAAGGGAGCTTCCGGGTGAGTACGCCTTTGACTTTTTTATTATGAGCACGTAAGATGTTCACGAAGAATTTTATACATTAGGAGTAAATTATGCACGCACAACGTATGCTTCGCCTTTTCACAGCTGTGTCTATCATGCTGTTTGTAAGTTCCGCTATGGTATTCGCCGGAGGTAAACAGGAAAAAACCCCCGAGAAAGAGAACGAGTCAAAGCAGGATGTTACTGAGCAAGCCGCACCTGAGCAAGCCACGCCTGAGCAGGATAAAAAGTCGAGCGAAAATGCACAGAGTGAACCCGTCGCTGTGGTGAACGGAGAAGAAATCAGCCAACAAGAGTTCGATCAGCTGCTGAACTACTTTCGCTATCAATATATGCAGCAGGGAATGGAGGTTCAGGGGCCTCAGCTCGAGCAGCTGAAGCAAATGGTTCTCGAAAGCCTGATCGACAATGAGCTTATGTACCAAATAGCAAAAGAGAACGGCTACGGCCCTAGTGAAGAGGAGCTCGATGAGGAGCTGCAGAATACCAAAGACCGTTTTGCCGATGAAGATGCCTACCAAAAAGCTCTGAATCAGCAGGGTATGAACGAATCAGAGCTGCGCCAGGAACTGTCCAAACAGATGACTAAGTATGAGTTCGAGCAGGACAAATTCGGAGAGCAAACCCAGGTTGATTCTGCCGAAGTCAAGGACTTCTACGATGATAACCCACAACAGTTCGAGCAACCGGAACAGGTGCGCGCCAGCCATATCCTGATCAAAGTAGCCGAAGATGCTACAGAAGAGGACAAGCAGGCTGCCGAAGAGAAGCTGCTGAAGGCAAAAGAGAGAATCGAAAACGGCGAGGAGTTCAGCGAAGTAGCCCGCGACGTGTCGGAGGATCCGAGCAGCGAGCGCGGCGGCGATCTGGATTACTTTAGCCGTGGACAGATGGTACCGGCGTTTGAAGAAGCGGTTTTTAACATGGAAGTAGGTGAACTCAGTGGTATTGTCGAGTCCTCTTTCGGATATCATCTTATCAAGAAAACCGACGAAAAAGAGGCCTCTACCGTTCCCTTCGAAGAAGTGGAGGGCGATATTAAGACCCATCTGGAACGTGTGAAATTGCAGGATGCGAAAAAGGACTTTTTGGAAGATAAGAAGCAGGATGCTGAAATTGAGCGTTTCGTCGAAAGCGGTTAAATCTAATATAATATAGTTCGAGTATACACAGCCGGCCACTGTCTGCCGGCTGTTTTTTTTAGCATGTACTTGATTTTTATTAGAAGTATTATTACTTTATGAACAAATAAGAAAACAATATATATATCTAACGATATATAATACATTAAAGGAGAAGATATGCCTGAACATCTGACTAAAGAGACGTTTTTGGAAAAAGTATTCGACTACGAGAATAAAAAAGAGTGGGAATTCCAGGGAGAGCTCCCGGCGGTAATCGATTTCTATGCCGACTGGTGCGGCCCCTGCAAAATGGTAGCCCCCATTGTTGAGGAACTTTCGGAAGAATATGAAGGCAAGGTAGACTTCTACAAAATCGATACTGAGGAACAGCAGGAACTAGCCGCAGCCTTCGGCATTCAGAGTATTCCTTCACTTCTGTTTATTCCATTGGACGGAAAACCGCAGATGGCAGCTGGTGCACTTCCAAAAGAAACCTTCAAACAGGTCATCGATGAAGAGCTGCTGGCCTAATTCCGGCCATCACAAGAAAAACCGGTCATCTTTTAGGGGTGCCGGTTTTTTTGTGTCCGCTGTATAGGCAGGAGCCTGCGTGAGGCGGTACCCTTCAGCTCTTGTAGAGAAGCGGATGCACCAGATCTTTGAGCGGAGCCATTTCCACTCCCAAGATCGTGTGTACTATACCACCGGTCAGCATGGTCAGTATGATGTCGGCATATACCTTTGTGTTTAGAGTCTCTCCGAACACCGTATCCAAGCCCTCCTTTAGCATCAATTTCCAACGTGCATACGCAGCCTGTATCTTCTGTTTCAGTTCGCTCTGGGTAGTGATAGCCTCGTGTATCAGGTAGATATGCAGTTTTCCGCGGGTTTGCGCTTTGAAAATAGTGTGAAACACGGCTTCCAGAATACTCTCGGGAGCTGTTTTTTCTTTGAGACTCTTCACCCAGTCAAGCAGTCCTTCGGTGAGCTCCTGCATATAAGCATCGGTTACATCGAATATTAAATCGGCTTTGCTAGAGTAGTAATAGTACAAAGTTCCTTTGCTGATATTGAGGGTGCGGGCAATTTCGGCCAGGCTGGTATCCTGAGCCCCCTGTTGGATAAACAGTTCGGTGGCGGCCTGAAGGATTCGCTGTCTGTTATCAATTCCTACATAGTCCTGTTTGCTTTTTCGCATTCGTTACTCCATAGTTCTATTCAATATACCATACTCTATTGAGGGGTTGGAATAGGAAAAGTTTTGAGTATAATCTGAAAAGAAGAATTCAACCTGCATAGGAGTCCATATGTTCGATATATATCAGCAGTTGGAGGAGTGGAGAGGTGATCCGGACAAACTGCCTGTTTATCTTGCAACTGTCATTTCAATAGAGGGTTCGGCGGTCCGCGGAGCCGGAGCCACCATGGGAATTGCAGCCGACGGATCGTTGACCGGTTCAGTAAGCGGCGGGTGTATTGAAAGTACGGTTATCGAGGCGGTTAGAGGTCTGCGAGCGAATCGAGCAGCTCAGCAGCTGACATTCTGTCCGAATGACGACCCTTTAGTAGGAGCACCAGCGCCCTGCGGAGGGACCGTAAAAGTCTGTGTCTATCCCTACTCATCCGAGGTGGGTGCAGCGGTGGCCGCCCGTGGCAACGGCGGACAAGACATACTCTGGGGGATATGTACCGCAGGCCCGCCGGGCTGGACCGGGCTTTCGTTCGCCCTGGACGAAAGCAATCAGATCCGTGTCAGTCCTCCGATCGGTGCACCGGCGGTAGTTATACCTTCCGGTGAGGTAGAGACAAAATTGACGCCGCTGCTGCCAAGGGAGTACGGGACCTTTGAGAGCGAAAGTGGCGAAGGCGAAGCGGGGCCAGCCAAAATAAAGTTCTTTATTCATTATCATCCCCCTATTCCCCATGCAGCTGTTGTCGGCGGATCTCATATAGGAGAAGCCCTGGTTCTCCAGCTCAAAGCCTTGGGGTGGCGGGTGAGCCTGATTGATCCGCGGGAGACCTTTGCCCCGCAGGAGCGCTTCCGTGCAGCCGACAGACTGCTGCATCTTTGGCCGCAGGAGGCCTTCGCGCAGCTGGGGGTATCGGCCGGAACTCAGGTTTCAGCGCATACCGCCGTGGCGGCGATTACCCACAGCGAACAGATTGACGACGCTGCTGTAGCGGCGGCCCTCGACAACGGATGTTTCTACGTCGGGGTGCTCGGCAGTAGAAGTACTTATGCCGAGCGTATCGAACGATTGAAATCAATCGGCTATTCTGATGAACAGCTGGAGAGAGTACACGGCCCGATCGGCCTGGACATTGGCGCCCGCAACCCGGAAGAAATAGCGCTTGCAATCGCCGCACAGATGGTGCAGGATTACCGCAAAGGGAGATAATGGCATGGCAGCACTGGATCGGGAGCTCGATATAATCCGCGAAAGCCTCGGGTATGCCCACCGTTTTCGCGGTCGCCTGTTTGTACTGCATATTGAGCTGCCGGTCATTGAGAACCAGTTTTTTCCCATTTTCATAAAGGATATTGCAACTCTGCATCAATCCGGAATCAGGATGATTCTGGTTCCGGGTACCCGCGAGAAGGTTGTGCGTACGCTCGAAGAGTATAAAGTGCCTCAGCACTCACACCATGGCCTGAGAATTACCGATGAAGCTGCACTTCCGTTTGTCGAAATGGTTGCCTTCAATATTGCCAACAAGCTCATGTCGGCCTTGGCCGGAGAAGGAGTTCGTTCGGTTATCGGCAACTGGGTGCGGGCCAAGGGAAGGGGGATCATTGACGGTGTGGACTATAAATACACCGGAGTTGTTGAACGCATAGACACTCAAGCTCTGAATACCATTCTGGATCAGGATGTGATTCCCATTTTTCCGCCTATTGGATGGAATGCAAACGGTAAAACCTACAATGTGGCTGCCGATGAGTTGTCGGTTTCCGTAAGCTCTCAACTCACTGCAGAAAAACTCTTTTTCGTAGGGGAGGGGCGGGCTGTACAAACCGAGAGCTTGAGTCTGCCGGAATCGCTGGGGATTGAGTCGGGCCAGCGTATCAGCCGTCTTACCGTTCAGGAGGCCCGCGAACTGGTGAAGCTGAATCAAGAGGGCAATCAGATGATCCGCAAAGTCGATCTGGGCCGCAAAGCCTGTGAATCCGGGGTAGAACGGGTTCATCTGGTCGACGGTCTGCAGGAGGGCGTTATTCTGCAGGAGATCTTCTCCAATATGGGTATCGGCACCATGATTCATACCAGTATTTTCGAGTCGATCAGACCAATGGAGCGAAACGATGTGTCCGAAGTGCTGCGGGTAATGGAGCCCTATATCACCCAGGGCATACTGGTTCCCAGAGACACTCGCAGCCTGGAAGATCAATACCAGGACTACGTAGTGTACGATATGGACGGCCGGGTCCATGGCTGCGCCGCCATGCACCTGTATGCGGATAATCAGGGCGAAATTGCCGGAATTGCGGTAGATCGCGGCTTTGCCGGCCTCGGGATAGGCAGGCGGCTGGTACTCTACCTTGTTGAAAAAGCCAGAGAGCGGGGGCTAAAGAAAATTTTCGCACTCACAACTCAAACCGCAGACTGGTTCGAAACGCTCGGTTTTCGGCAGGGTGAGCTGAAAGAAATTGCCCGGAAAAAGCGGCACTATTACAATACTTCTCGCAAGTCAAAAATATATGTGTACGATCTCTAGAATCAGGATTGGAAGCGCAGATAATACAAAATAAAGAATGTCCTTCCGGCCGAGTGTAAAACCGGTATGAAGCACCGTTTCATCAAAGTTGCGTGACTCCAGCGCCAGGGCCAGCTCCTCCATCTGCAGCAGCAGCTTCTCCATCAGCGGGTTCATGAAACTTTTCAGCTTTACCATCGGGTTTCGCTGCATCTCTATGCCGCGGGCCTTCCGGGCTTCCCGGATCTCGTGTACACCGTCCAGCAGAAGTGGAATGATAACCAGACTCAATGCGGCATGCGCTGCCAGCCGCCCGGCGGGAACCCCCGGTACAGGCTTCAGAAGCCAATATATAACCGCGTGCAGCTCGGTCGGATCGGTTACCGCGGTGAACAATATTCCCAGCCACACTATCAGCAGAAACCGCCAGGCGGCGGCACCAGCTGAGTAAAAGGCGGCCTGCCGGCCGGCATTCAGCTCTGTAAAGAAGTTAGAGATTCCAATGACCAGGGCCAGTACTGCGAAGATCTTTAGTTCACGGCGAAAGGTGGCCGGCCGTAATCCGCTGTAGATCGAAGCCCACAGCATCAGAATGGTAATTGTTCCCCAGTGCAGCCACCCTCCTGAAAACAGCACCGCAATGTAGCCTATCATAAGGAGTAGCTTGAAACGCGGATCCAAGCGGTGCAGGGGCGAATGGCCGGGTTGGTAGTGGAGAATTGCTATTTCAGCCATGTCAATTCACTAATATCCTCGCCGGCAAGCCGCGGAGGGCGGATGCCGTAACGGTGTACCTCCGGCAGCAGTTTAGCCGGCGAGTCGTCCAGTGCTATGCGGCCGTTGTCGAACACGAGCATCCGGTCGGCGTGGGCCGCCGCCTTCTCTATGTCGTGTGTAACCAGCAGCACGGTGTGCCCGCCGCGGTGCAGATCCACTACGTGCTGCAGCACCGACTGCACGCCGGGAAAATCGAGATTCGAGAACGGCTCGTCGAACACTACTACCTCCGGTTCCATAGCCATTACCGAGGCGATTGCCAGCCGCCGTTTTTCTCCGCCGGATAGTTGATGCGGACGATGGTCGACGAGTTTCTCGAGATCGAGGGTCTGCAATGCGTGGGTTACCCTTCGCTTAACCTCTTCCGCCGACAGGCGAAGGTTTTGCGGGCCGAATGCAATATCCTGCCGCACCGTCTGACCGACAATCTGACTGTCGGCATCCTGAAACACCAGTCCAACGGTTCGCCGGGCGTACTGCGGGTTTTCATTTGTAGACTGTCCGTTGATTTTAACACTGCCGCTGGTAGGCAGATAGAGTGCGTTCAAATGCCGAGAGAAAACCGTTTTGCCGGAACCGTTTCGTCCGACGCACAGCACGAACTCGCCTTTTTTTACACGCAGATCTATCCCATTGAGCGCGTTGGTGCCGTCCCGAAACGAATGCTTCAGATCCGAGACCTCAATAGTCGGCAGTGAATCGGAGTCCACACCTACTGCTCCGTATGCAGAAACTCGTCAAGCCTGGCTGCGAATCCGCGTCCGATCAACAAAGCCACTACTACCTTCAGCAGGTCGCCGGGCAGAAAGGGCAGCAGCCCCGCCGTGACAGCTGTACTCCAGCCCATTTGAGTCGAGAACTTGAGCCAGGGCACTCCCAGCAGATAAATACAGGCTGTTCCGGCTAAAAGTGCTGCAATGATCCTTATGATGCACGGACTGAGAGCACGGTTGCCGGGCCTGGCTATCAGCCCGGTTACCACTACTGCCGGTACATACGACAGGAGATAGCCGCCGGTCGGGCCGAAGAAGTGGGCAATGCCGCCGGTACCGCCGGCAAAGACCGGCAGCCCGAGCGCACCTAAAAACAGGTACACGAACACACTGGAAAGCGCAATTTTACTGCCGAGCAGCAGCGCGCTCAGTAAGACAAAAAAATTCTGAAGCACGATCGGTACCGGACCAATCGGGATAGAGATATATGCACCAATTGCTATCAGAGCCGTAAACCCGGCGGCAGCGACGGTAGCACGGATGTTGTAAGTCATGAAAGCTCCTGTACCAGTTGTATCATTTCATCGATATCGAAGGGCTTGGATAGAACCCTGTCGACATTGAACTGTTGCGCTAAGCCTTGAATGGCATCGGCTTTCGTTTCGATTTTTCCGGAAATTGCCACTATTTTGATATCGCGGTTGGAGTCGCGGATTTCCATCAAGGTTTCGATACCGCCTTTCTGCGGCATAACCAAGTCTATTATAGCGACATCGATGGGATTTGTTTTTACGTACTCAATTGCCTCGATACCATTGTCGAAATCAACAACTTTATGCCCGTGTGGCTTGAGGGCTGTTTTGATCAGTTCACGGATATATACTTCATCATCTACTACCAGAATATTGGCCATTGTGTGCTCCAGAGTTTTAGCTGTTAGTCTCTATGTAATCCAGTATATCACACACTTTTTCGGTTACACAAAATGAATCCTGCCAGTCGGCAGTAACAAAGGTTTCATGTGAAAGGAAGTTAAAAAAAGCAAACATCTGATTATAGAAACCGGCCGTATTCAGCAAACCGATCGGTCGCTGGTCATTATCGCGGAACTTCGCAGCCGCAACTTCGAAGAACTCCTCCATGGTACCCCATCCGCCTGGAAGAATAACAAAAGCGTCGGCTCGTTTCGTCATTATCTCTTTGCGCTCGTAAATGGATTCGGTAATAATCAGTTCATCCACTTTGTCGAAGCGCTGTTCTTTAGTCCGTAGGTATTCGGGAATTACACCGGTTACTTTGCCCCCCGACTGCAGTGCAGACTGTGCAACCTCGCGCATCAGGCCTACATTACCGCCGCCGAAGATCAGGTGGTGATTACGGCTCGCAATCTGTTGCCCCAACTCTTCGGCAGCGATTTTGTATATGAAGGGGGTCGTATCACTGGAAGAACAAAAAACACAAATATTCATAAAATCTCCCTTAGCTGGGTATTGAAGCCAATAGTAGCATACTTGATGGTTTAAATAAAGAACAGTGAGGAATAAGAGATCGAACATTCCGTCAGATAGCGAATCGCGCGCCGCGCGCTGCGCGCGGTAAAATGGCTTGTCAAAAGCTGCTGAACCGGGATACACTGTTATTTTGGCCTTCAGGGTAAAATAAGGGAGTGGAAGTGCGCTATGGGCAAGCTTTTCAAGCAGACGACTTACTTAGTGGCGGATATCGATACCTTTCTCGATAATATATCGAAAGCAGGCATCCTGTTCGGTTTGGCATTGCGAGAGTATCTTGAAGATGAAACGGACCGGTTTCATGCCCGCTTGGATGAGATTGCAGAGCTCGAATCGGATTCCGATGTACTGCGGCGGGAAATCCGGCATAAACTGTATTCGAAAATGCTGATTCCGGAATCACGGGGTGATGTGTTGAGTGTGCTAGAAAACATCGACAACGTCATTGATACCACCAAGAAAATCGTGTTCCAGATCGATATTGAACAACCGCGTATATGCGAATCTTTGAAGAAGGATTTTCATGAACTGAGCATGACCAGTCAGAATGCGCTCGATTTTACCGTGAAGGCAGCCCGCGCTTTTTTTAAGGACAGTTCCATCATCAATGATTTTGTACATAAGGTCTATTTTTATGAACATGAGGCCGATAAAATCGAAGAGTTGATTAAGAGAAAGGTGTTTTCCTCAGAGGATGTGACCGAACTGGCCGAGAGGATGCATATACGCGACTTCGCCACCTATGTGGCCAAGCTTTCGGATGAGTCGCAGGCTGTGTGTGAACGTATCTCCGTAGCTGCTATCAAACGCAGCCTGTAGCGTAGCCTTTTAAGGAAAGCGGGGCATTTCGTGGGATCTTTATTCATTTTTCTTTCTGGGGGGCTGTTTCTCGGATGGTCCCTTGGGGCCAATGATGCTGCTAATGTATTCGGCACTGCGGTAGCCACCCGAATGGTGCGCTTCACTCTGGCTGCGGTTATCGCCAGCCTGGCCGTAGTAACCGGGGCTGTGTTCGCCGGTGCCGGCGCGGCCGGAACTCTGGGCCGTCTGGGAGCAATCACCGCGCTGCCGGGAGCCTTCACCGTAACTTTAGCCGCGGCCTTGAGTGTGTTTACTATGACGCGGGCCGGACTTCCGGTATCCACCAGTCAGGCAATCGTCGGCGGAATTATCGGCTGGAATATCTACGCCGGACATGCCTTGAACTATGCCGTACTGAGTAAAATTGTACTGAGCTGGGTTTCCAGCCCTATTATTGCGGCCTGTTTCGGGTTCCTGCTCTATTTTCTGGTACGCTTCATGCTGAATCATATCAGCATACACATCATTCGCAGAGATCTCTACACTCGGATCGCTCTGATCATCAGCGGCGCCTTCGGCGCGTACAGTTTGGGGGCTAATAATATCGGCAATGTGATGGGGGTTTTCGTCCCAATCAGCCCCTTTCCGAGTGTTGAGTTTGTCGGGGGCTGGGGATTGTCAGGCGTTCAGCTGCTGTTTCTCTTGGGAGCTATTGCAATTTCAGTCGGCATTTTTACCTACTCCCAACGGGTGATGGAAACGGTCGGGTCGGATATCTTCAAGTTATCGCCGATTACCGCATTCATTGTAGTCTTATCATCAGCGATAGTTCTGTTCCTGTTCGCTTCCGAAGGTTTACACGACTGGCTGGTGCTGAACGGGCTTCCGGCCCTTCCGCTGGTGCCCATCTCCAGTTCGCAGGCGGTAGTCGGGTCGGTTATCGGAATCGGTATGGCACGGGGAATGCATAACATCCGTTTCAAACTGGTCGGTAAAATCGGAATGGGGTGGCTCGCCACCCCATTAGTAGCCGGTGTAGTTTGCTATTTTCTACTCTTTTTTATGGATAATCTGTTTCTGCTCACAGTCAAGTAAAAAGCCGGATTGCCTCATTAACCGCTGTGAACAGCCGGTCGATCTCATCTTCGGTGTTGTAGAACGCGAAGGTCGCCCGCACGGTGCCGTAGCTGCCCATGGCCTCTACATAGGGTTGGGCACAGTGGAATCCGGCGCGGACCGCCACTCCGTGCTCATTGAGCACGGTTCCCAGGTCGTGTGGATGAATATCAGCAATATTGAAAGATAAAACCGAACCCTGTTGAGCAGTGTCCAACGGACCGAAAACACGCATTCCTTCGATGCCCTCCGAGCGCTGGAGAGCGTACTCCATCAGCGCTTTTTCACGAGCCTTGATGGCCGGCATACCAAGGGTATTGATGTACTGAATAGCTGCCGAGAGGCCTATTGCGCCGGCGATATGCGGAGTTCCGGCCTCCAGGCGGTAAGGGGGTTCCCGGAACGAGGTTTTCTCCTTCTTTACATCCAGGATCATGTCTCCGCCGCTGATGAAAGGCGACATCGATTCCAATATTTCGCGCTTCCCGTACAACACGCCAATTCCGGTGGGGCCGTAGAGTTTATGGCCTGAAAAAACCAGGAAGTCGGCATCGAGTTTTTGTACATCCACCTGGTCGTGAACCGCGAACTGAGCCGCATCGATAAGGACTTTGGTGCCTGCCGCTCGGGCTGCCTGCATCAATTTGGAAACCGGTGTTACTACCCCGGTTACATTTGACATAGCGGTGAAGGCCAGCAACTTCGTTTTCGGACCGATGATTTCAGATAGCTTATCCGTGTTCAGAGTTCCGTCTTTGGGATCCACAGGTATAAACTTTAACACAGCCGATTTGCGGCGGGCCAACTGCTGCCAGGGCACCAGATTGGCATGATGCTCCATCTCCGTAATGACGATCTCGTCGCCGGCATTGATATGCGTATCCCCCCATCCGAACGCAACGGTATTGATGGATTCAGTTGTTCCGTGAGTTAGTACAATCTCTTCGTCTGAAGCTGCATTTATAAAAGCCGCTACATGCGATCGACAGGCCTCAAAGAGTTCAGTGGTTTTTTCACTCAGCTGGTAGATCCCGCGATGGATATTACAGGAGGAGTTGCGGTAATATCCATCGATTGCCTCGATAACCCGGTTCGGAGTAAGCCCCGTTGCTCCGTTATCGAAATAGGCCAAGGGATGGCCCTTCATCCGTGTAGAGAGTACCGGGAAGTCTGAACGTACGCTAGGTATATCTATAGTCTTCATTGTTTTTTCCTTTCACTACTACTATACAATATGTATGATCTGCCGCAAAGGGCATTCTATTTATATTATAAAAATAGTAATAAATAATATTTCTGTACAGGTGTAGCGCAAAGGAATCGCATTTCTTATAGTAGTGGTATGAGCGCAAGAATATTGATAGCTGACGACGAGGGGATAAACCGCTTATTTATTAAGACTGTAATCGCAGGCAACGGATGGGAGGTAGAAGAGGCTCCCAACGGCAAGGTAGCCGTGGATTTGGCATCCCAGACCCCTTTCGACGCGGTTATTCTGGATGTTAAAATGCCAGTGATGGATGGAAAGCAGGCCGCCATACAAATCAGAGCCCTTGAAAGGGATTCCGGTCGTGAACCCTGTATTCTATTGGGTTTGACGGCCTATGCCGAGAAGCAGCTGATAGATGAACTCATGGAGATCGGTATGGATGGAGTAATTCACAAACCTATCACCCAGGAGTCGCTCATACGGAAGCTGAGCGAGTTGCTTGCTGATAAAAACACTGACTGAGGAGGATGCTATGAGTAGAAGCGCATTGATTCTCGTAGATATTCAAACCGATTTTTGTCCCGGCGGATCAATGGGCGTAGCCGGAGGAGATGAAATAATTACACCGATCAATCAACTGGTGCGGAGTGAGGCCGAAAAAGAGAGCGGCCGGTTTCATAAGGTAATAGCCACCGGAGACTGGCATCCGCACAACCACATCTCTTTTGCCAGTCAGCATGAAGGGCATGCGCCGTACGAGGAGATCGAGGTAGATGGACTCCCGCAGAATTTGTGGCCTGACCATTGTGTAGCCGCCAGCAAAGGAGCTGAGCTGCATCCGCAACTCGATCAGACCTACATTGACCTCATTCTGCACAAGGGCACTCAGACCGGGCTGGATTCGTATTCGGCTTTTTTCGAGAACGACGGTACCACCCCGACGGGGTTGCATGGGTACCTGCAGGAATTCGGCATTGATACGGTCTATTTAGTGGGACTGGCGCTGGACTGGTGTGTTTACTTTTCTGCTGTGGATGCCCGCCGTCTGGGCTACTCAACAATTCTTATCGAGGATCTGAGCCGCCCGGTCGACGTGCCGGCCGGATTTGCCCAGCAGCGGCTGAACGCGATGGCTGAGAAGGGTGTACACATCGAAACTTCGGAGAGTTATAATGCCGCGATGTGACATCGGCACTGATTACGCGCACATAAATCCGTTTGTGTTTGTTATTTTCGGGGGTGCCGGAGATCTGGCCCGTCGAAAACTTTTGCCCACTATTTTTTCAATGTTTTTACGGGGGAATCTGCCGGATGAGTTTCGAATAGTCAGTTTCGGGCGACAGGATCTCAGTGATGCGGACTACCGAACCATAATAAAAGAGAATATTGAGGCCTCCGATGAAGTCGGCTCTCCGGAGCCGGAGAAAATTGATCAGTTTCTTTCCCACCTTTATTTCTCTTATGGACACTTCGAAGAATCCGACCACTACAACCAGCTCGAAAAAAAGGTGCGGACACAGAGCAATGAATACAATTTGGATGTGCTTTATTATCTTTCCATTCCCAGCACACTGTATCAGCTGGTCATTTCGCAAATTGCCGACTCTAAGCTACCCACAAAAGCAAAGGGAATCAGGATTGTCATTGAAAAGCCCTTCGGCAAAAACCTGCCCACCGCCCTGGAGCTGAATCAGACCGTGAACCGTGCCTTCCGCGAAGATCAGGTGTTCAGGATGGATCATTATTTGGGAAAAGAGACGGTTCAGAATATCATTTTTTTTCGTTTTGCCAACAGCATTTTCGAGCCTTTGTGGAATCGCAACTATATCGATAGCGTGCAGATTACAGTAGCAGAGGACATCGGGGTGACCCGCCGGGGAAGGTTTTATGAAAAAACCGGTGCTGTCCGGGATATTTTTCAGAACCATTTGCTGCAGGTGCTTTCGCTGATTGCAATGGAACCTCCCGACAGTTTCAGATCGCGGCAGGTCCGCGACGAGAAAGTGAAGGTTATCCGTTCTCTGCGTCCGGTCTCCTTCCAAGAAGTGCCGAAGGTTTCTATAGCCGGGCAGTATATCGGCGGGAAGATCAACGGAACCGAGGTGCAGTCCTACCGTGAGGAGGAGAACGTTGATCCCAGCAGCACTATGCCAACCTATTTTGCCGCAAAAGTTCATATCGAAAACTGGCGATGGGCCGAGGTCCCGTTTTACCTGCGTACAGGCAAACGGCTGCCCCGCAGAGTAACCGAGGTGGTAATCCGTTTTCGCCAACCGCCGCTCAAGCTTTTCAGGGATGACTGCACCCCATTGGATGCCTCTCGATTGATTCTGTCCATCCAGCCGGAGGAGAAAATTACATTCCATCTGGGGGTGAAATATCCCGAGTCTAGTAACCTGATCGTACCGGTAGACCTCGGATTCAAATACAGCGACTACTTCGACCGGACATATGTCTCACCCTATGAACGGCTGCTGCGCGATTGCCTGGCCGGAGACCAGTCCCTGTTTGTGCGGCAAGACGGGGTAGAAGCTTCTTGGGAGTTTGCCGATCCCTTTGTCTCATGGTGGGAAGAGTGTGACTGTATTGAATTCTACCAGGCCGGCAGCTGGGGACCCGAAAGTGCCGATGAGTTTATCGGCCGCGACGGTCGCCAGTGGATGACGAAATAAATGCCGAAATAAATGCCGAAATACACCCGGGATAGTGGTGCCGGGCCGACGGCTGCCAGCGCCTCACTCCTCGTCTTCGTTCTCGACCAGAGTAAAGGGCGTAACTCGGGAGGAGTCAGCCTCCGGCGTGTTTTTTAACTCCTCGATCAGATACACCTTCTGAAAGGGCAGCATCAGATGATCGGCCTCTCCGAACGTTTTCAGAATCTCATCCTCGGAAGGATCGATGATGAGCTGGTTCTTTTTCGGAAGAATGATATCCTTGATAGAGACAAAGTAGGGGTGGGTAAGATCTAAGCTGCGAGCCTTGAGAACGACCTCTTTTTCATTCCATGTAAAGTGTACTCTATAAAGTGACATTCACCTATCATAATGAAAACAATGGGGGCTTGCAATATCAGCCCGGCTAGGTAAGAATGGTACCCGAAGGAGATGGTGTGTATGGCTGAAAAAATGAGAAAAGCTTCGCCGCATATAGAGAAGCAGGCGGATGCGGGGAAAGTCTACTATACCGTCTTCTGGTCAGCGCTGCGGAAAGCGGAGAAGTACGACATAGTGCGGCACGTCCCGGCCATGGCCGGGATCTTCGAGCTGTACTATATGGATGAGAATGAGCGAATTCGCCGAATGTGTATCTCCAGGGCGTGGTACGGGGGATTGCGCTCCAAACTGCGGCATGATACCGATCCCGAACTGGTGATGGAAGCGAGCTACCGAAAAGTACTCAATAGATACACCTGTTACTACCGCTATTCACTTACCAACAGCATGGATGATATGTTGGATGTGCTGCATTTCTTTTCAAAAATGTACGTGCCGGACCAGCCTGTACCCCAGGATTCGGGCCGTTACCAGGAGATTTTTCTGGAAGAAATTTCACCAGACAAAGTTGTCACAATCTAAGGAGGCATGGAATGCGAACTTTGCGTATTGGAATGGTACTGCTGCTCTGTATGAGTGCGACAGTATGGGCGCAGTCGAACGTGAACGATATGTTCGAGCAGATTGATGAGCTGTATGAGGCTGAACGGTACCAGGAAGCCCGTGAAATTCTCGCTAAGGCCGAATCCGAGGTCAGCACGGATCAGCAGAAGGCCGAGCTCTATTGGCGTCTTTCTCGCAACACCCTTATGCTGGCCGATGAGGCCGAGCGTAACGGCGCTTCGGAAGGACAGCTGCTGAAGGAGTTCGAAGAGGGCGAAGCATTGGCCAACCGGGCGCTCGAGTACGACCGCGACAACCACTTTGCCTTTTACTGGCGTGCTTCTAATATTGGACGCTGGGGCCAGACCAAGGGTATCGTGAACAGCCTGATGAAGGCCGGGCCGATGCGGGATGATCTGGAACGGGCGGTGCGAGCCGACAGTTCACATGCCGATTCATTTTATGTGTTGGGAATGCTGTATGCCTCAGTCCCGAAATTGATCTCCTTTGGCAACAAGGAGTATGCGGTTGCCTACAGCCGGCGGGCTATCGATGCATATCGAGGTGATAAAACCAAGTACTCTTACTACCTGAAACTCGGAGACCACCTCTACCAACGTGACTGGGGCAGCCGCAAGCGTCAGAAAGAGGCCCGCAAGATGTCCGGCGATTTTACCGGAGCGGATGATCCGGTCGAACGCTACAAATACTTCAACGCCGCCTTTGACTTTACCGAGCCGCAACCCTACAGCCGCGGCGGTGTGGCGGATATGTCCGATAAAGAGGAGGCAATTGCAATCATGGAATGGATTGTAGAGGAGCTGCAAGGCAAATCGACGCTTACCTCAGGTCAAAGAGACAATCTCGAGGAGGCGCAGGCCTTCTTGGCTGACTGGAAGTAGCCGCAGCTATTCATCGGTTAAGGTTTCGTCGTTCTCGGCGCCGCGGCTGGAAAAGCGCTTTTCGTCGCGGCGCTTCATTTCCGGGACCTGATCGATAAGGCTCGCTTTTTCTATGCGGTTCCCCTTCGCCCGAATGGAGTGAACCGCTTTTTCCACCTTTTTCTGCCGGTCGTAAGGATCGGAAAACAGCTCCTGCTGTTCGGGCGCTTTGTCGGCGGCACATACACTCGACACTCCTACCCCCACCAGACGAACCTCTTGGCTGCGGGTCCAGCGTTTCTGCAAAAGTCCGCTGGCCACCTCGAAAATTTCCTCGGCCGAATACACCGGTCTGCGCAGGCGTTTCTGAGCGGTTGTTGTTGAGAAATCGCCGAATCGGATTTTTATAAATACGGTATATCCGATTTTGTCGGAGTTCAACAGACGGAACATTATCTGATGCGAGAGGTCGAGTATTACCTGCTTGATTACCTCGGGATCCCGGGTGTCCTGTTCAAAAGTAACCTCGCCGGATACGGACTGACTCTTGGTCTCTTTCTGCAGAATACCGGGATCAATGCCGCGGACCGAGCGGTACAGGTATTCGCCGGCGGCTTTTCCGAAAAGGCGGCCCAGCGAGGCCTGTTTAATCGCCCGCAGCTCCTGAGGGGTAGTAATATTCAACTCGTGCAGCCGCTCGAGGCTCTTCTTCCCGATTCCCCACAGGTCTTCGAGCTTCAGGCTGTCAATAAATTCCTCCTCCTGGCCGGGCAGTACCCGGTAGAGGCCGTCGGGTTTATCGTAGTCGGAAGCCAGTTTTGCCAGGAATTTATTGGGAGCGATACCGATGGAGATAACCAGGCCGGTATCCTGTTTTATTCTCTCTTTGATGCGGGCGGCTGCCGCTTCAGGCGGCCCGAACAGGCGTTCGGTACCGGTCATATTCAGAAACGCCTCGTCCACGGAGATCTGCTGGATGTCGGGGGTAAAGTCCTCGAACATGGCCATGATCTTGCGGCTGACTTGCTGATACCGTGACATCCTGACCGGAAGAAAGTTTCCGTGGGGGCAGCGGCGATAGGCTTCGGAGATCGGCATAGCCGAACGGACCCCGAATTCCCGGGCCTCGTAGGAACAGGCCGATACCACGCCGCGGCTGCCGGGGCGGGCTCCGATTATAACCGCAGTTCCGTGTAGTTCCGGATTGTCTCCCTGTTCGACAGCCGCATAAAAAGCGTCCATATCAACATGAAAAATTACCGTTTCCATGTCACATTTTGACCGCCTCGAGCCGGTCCATTGTCCCATTGGAGTTTAGATCAATGCAGCCTTCGGAATTGATAATCGAAATTGACCATAACGGTATATGTGCGCAGAGAACGGTCAATACAGTAATAAACAACAGTGTTCGGTCTGTTTTCATAGTCATCAATCCTACTTTAAGGGATCAGCGGTGTCAATTGAGACAGGTAATGAAACTGATTGCACCGACTGAAGATGGTAATTAATATCGAAGCGGTGCTTGTCGATTTGGGTCTCGTAAGGAGATGAGTAAAGGTGAGCTGCCGTTTCGAGGGTTCCGGTCGTACCCTGTGGTATAGTAAATGAAAAACTGAATGGAATGCTGGGAAAGCGGCCGATATGAAACTGCAGGGTCTGCGGATCACTCAGAGGTGAAACCGGAAAATCCGAATCGTAGAGGGTTATCGATTTTTCCGAAGCGAGGGTTATGTTCAGTTTTTCTATTTGATAAGGGGAAGTAACCTCGATTGTGTAGGTCGACCTTTCGAGGAAATCGCGGCTCTCGATCTTTATATCCAAGAGGGAATCCCGAAACTGAAGCTGCTTCTCAACCTGCAGTTCTTGGGTATCGACCTGTATCACAGTCTCTTCTGAAGAGAGCTCCGATGTGCCGAAAGTAAAACTGCCGAGCGGTTCGCTGCTTTCGAATGAGACCGTATGGCTGCGACGGCTGGCATCTATATACTCCAAAATCCGCAGCGGCTGGCGACTGCCGGGACTGAGTGAGTAGAAGAACAGGAGATAAACCAGAATAGCAACAGTCAATGTACCAAAAAGAAAATCTGAAGCCAGAGTAATGCGGCGGGTGAGCGAATGATTCGGGTGATGATAGAGTACTCTCAGTCGCAGAGTGAAGAGCATATACGGCAAGAGGTGAAAAGAAATCAGCAGGTTCCCCTGAATACGCGAAAGCAGAATTCCATACATAGCCTGACTCGAGCCGGTACGGAAAATTGTCAGTAAAACTACTACGATGAAGGTGACAGAGGCCAGAAGGTACAACAGTTTTGTAATCCTGTTTCGCACTATAGTAAAGAGAAAGCCGAGCAAAAAAATTGCTGCTCCGTAGAGGGTAAGTGACAGGTTATACGTAGTAAGAATCAAGACATTGGCAAGCAGGAACAAAAGACCAGAGGCGGAATAGAAACTGCCCCGCAGACGGGTAAAGTGAAACGGTGCGGTAATTCGATGACTCAAAGCGAACAGGAAGCCGGCGAAACTCACCTTCAGCAGCAGCAGTAAGAAGGGCTGCTGCTGCCACATAAGGCTCGATTGCCGATAGAGTGCAATCCCTTCGAGCAGCAGGGTGGCAACCAGCAGATACAAAAACATCAGTGCAAAGATAATCGGCAGAACCCATCCGTTGCGCCGTATCGAATGCAGATAGCGGTAAAACCGTTTTCTCCGGAAAAATGGATAAAGCAATACCGCGGCAAACAGGAGTAAGATAATGATTATATAAGAGAACTCATGAATAAGCAGGGTATGTGCTCCGATTTTATACAGCAGATAGTGACGGTCCCAACGGGTGGAGACATCCCGCGGGAATGACTGGATAAAGTTGAGAAGGAAATCGTGCAGCGAGTCTATATCGCTCACCGAATCCGGGTTGGAGGCGCTTTTTACAGGAACTCCATGCAGATGAATTGCCGGTATAGCCTTCTCCAGATAGGGTTCGATTCGGGTGGGTGCCTCTATCAAACCCATCTGGTTCAGATTGAATCGCATAGTGGAAAAGTTGAAAGGAATCCTGTTCTGCATCAAGAGGTCGGAGGTGTATTCGACAAACCACGCCGGCGCTACGCTTCCGGTGCCGGAAGTACGCAAATCGAGACCGAACTGCTCGGATGGAAGACTTAGATACAGCAGCTGTGAGGGAGTATCCGAATAGTAGTTCTCTAAAAAAGCCCGTGTACCGAGTTGATACTCTTCTGCCCGTCCGTATTCGGCACCCATGAACAAAATGTGTACATCGGTCGCAGGAGTGCTTTCCTTCAGACTTCTACACAGTTCCAGCGCCAGTGCCAGACCGGCGGCTCCGCTCTCCTCTCTGGAAGCGTTAATGGGATGGTTTACCGGAAAAACTAAATAGAGGTCGTTGTCGGAGATGCCGGAAAACTCCGCTTCGATAATTTCGGAGAATGAGTGAAAATTATCAAACCCTCCCAAGCCGATTCGCTGAAATTCTATTCCCGCTTCCTTTAGCGTATTGCTTATATATTCAAAGCTCTTCTCTTCATTGCTGCTATTCTCATGGCGGGGATAATAGGTGGAAAAGGTGTGCATATCTTCGAATGTATGGTAAGATGTGCCTGATGGTGCCGTAAACAAATAAGTTATGGACAAGAGCAGGCTCAAAACAGTAATGAGGACAATTCTTTTCACCGACATCTGACTTTCACCATACGAGAATAACTGTTTTAGAGTCAAGCTCTATTTAAACATACATTCACAAACGAGGGCCTATGGAAGTATTAAAAGAGATAGCTGACTGGGTAAGTATTTCTCACTTCAAACAAGACAGTGTTCCGCAGGATTCTTTAGACCGAATTATTTTTGCCGCTCAGCGCGCTCCATCAGCCAAAAACCGACAGCCATGGCGTTTAGTTGCTGTGAGAAAACCCGAAGTAAGAGAACGGATTTATAATGCGGCTTATATGCAGGAGCACGTAGGCGAGGCTCCCGTCATTATCGCTGCCTGCACCACCAACGTCGATTACAAAATGCCGAACGGACAGCTGGCGTACCCGATTGATATCGGAATATCTCTGGCTTTTATGATGATTCAGGCCAGAGCAGAAGGTCTGGGCACTCATACTGTGACAACTTACGACGAGGAGCAAATCCGGCAGCTCTTAACCGTGCCGTATCAAATGCGGGTAGTGGCACTACTGCTGGTCGGATATCCGAATGAGGAGCCGATGCAGGGCGAACGCCGCCCCCTCGATCAACTGCTTTCCTACGATCACTGGTAGGCTGCTTACTCGCGGGTGTAGTGCAGACCGCTGCGTTCCCGGTAGCGTTCTATTCCCAGCTCGATTAGCACGGTGATCAGTGAACCGTACCCGAGCCCGGCCTCCTGGCAGAGTTTGGGAAACATGCTAATGTTGGTAAACCCCGGAATTGTATTAATCTCATTCAGTACGACTCGGTTGTTTTTCGTAATAAAAAAATCGAGGCGGGCAAAGCCTTCCGTGTCTGCACACTTATATGCCGCTACTGCTAATTCCTGCACAGCAGCC
The DNA here is from genome assembly GCA_964603735.1 of uncultured Sediminispirochaeta sp. Classification (GTDB taxonomy): domain Bacteria; phylum Spirochaetota; class Spirochaetia; order DSM-16054; family Sediminispirochaetaceae; genus DSBN01. The sequence continues at coordinate 39,799 of CAZRWN010000004.1, forward strand.
GTGATCTCGCTGGAAAGCGGGGCCGGCACCCGCAGCAGGGCTCCTTCCGGATCGAGGTACTTGGCATCATAGTCATAAAACTGATGCTCATCAGTCGGCACTATTTCGCCTACCGCATATGCTTTGGGGAATTGGTTACCGACGACTGAACACTCGACCTCGCGGCCCTGCATTTCCGGTTCGACCATAACCTTCGTGTCGAATTTGAATGCGCTTTCCAGGGCGTCCTGCAGTTCGCTTTGGTTGACAGCCCGGGAGACTCCGACCGATGAGCCCGAGCGGGAAGGTTTTACAAACAGGGGAAAATCGAATTTGTTAAGAATTCGCTTGATAACTGCGGTAATGGAACCTCGGCTGTCGAGTTCGTGCTGTTTGACCTCTTCGAAGGGAATAGTAGGCAGACCGGCCTCTATCCAGACTCGCTTTACCATGGCTTTATCCATACCGAGACTGCTTGCGAGCACGCCGGCGCCTACGTACGGAATTCCGGCTACCTCCAGCAGTCCCTGCACGGTGCCGTCCTCGCCAAAGGTGCCGTGCAGTACCGGAAAAACGGCTGCCAGGTCAATATGCCCTGCTGCCGCCCAAAGACCTTGTCCGGGAAGCACACTCACAATCTGTTCAGGCTCGGTGTTCATCACTAGCGCGGTTTTGTCCGCGCTCAGCTTGGGGTCCGTCTGTAAATACCAGCGACCGTCCCGGTCAATCCCGATGAGCACCGGTTCGAAACGGCTGCGGTCGATGTGAGTAAATACCGATGCCGCCGAGATCAGGGAAACCTCGTGTTCGCCTGATTTTCCTCCGAACAGTATACCGATGCGTTCTTTGCTCATGCTTTGTCCCCCTGTCTGTATCCGAGTGCGTGCAGCTGCTCTCGGGCTGCAGTTTCCTCGTCCCACGGAATCGGACCATCGGCGTAAATAATGCTTCCTTCGTGGCCCTTGCCCAGCAGCAGCACTAAATCGCCTTCGCCGGCCAATTGGAAGGCGTGGCGGATAGCGGTGGGACGGTCTTCAATCAGAAACAGATTTTTATCAGGCTGCATTGAAGCGCAGCCGGCGGCGATATCCTCCAAAATCGCCCGCGGTACTTCACCGCGCGGGTCCTCATCCGCCAGTACGATCATGTCGCAGTAAGAACAGGCTATCTCGCCGAGCTGACTGCGTTTCTCCATATCCCGTTCTCCGGCCGAGCCGAACACGGCAATCAGTTTTCCCCTCTCCACCTGTCGCCGCAATGCGGGAAACAGCTTTCTAAACGAGCCGGGGGTATGGGCGTAGTCGACGATTACCTGAAACTCCTGCCCCTCGTGGACCGGTACCATGCGCCCTTTGATCGGCTGCAGTTGAGATACCAGCGGCAGAAAGTCGCTGATCTTATGGCCGGGCAGCTTTCCCGCCGCCAACAGAGCGGCCAGGGTGTTTTCAATATTGAAGCGCCCGGGCTGGGGCAGGGTAAGCTGCTCATGCAGCTCCGGTCCCTGCACATAAAAACTCTGGCCCGCGGCTGTTTCCTCTATGCCGGCGGCCGTCAAGTCGAATTGGTCTTCCCGGCTGCTGGTCGCGCCGGAGCCCTCTTCGGTTTCCGCTGCGTAGAGATAGATTTTGCATCCGGCGGCATCGATAAAGGCCTGTCGATGCGCCTCGGCAGCGTTTATTACTGCGTAACCCGACTCCGGGGGGAGGGCTCTGAACAGATTGGCCTTGTCATCGATATACCGCTCGAGGGTCTTATGAAAATCGAGGTGCTCATGGCTGATATTGGTCAGTACCCCGACGTCGAACTTGATATCGCCGAGCCGGTTGTTGATAGGCGAGAGCCCGTGGCTGGTCGCTTCCACCACGGCATGAGTGCAGCCGTTTTCGTGCATGCAGCGCAGCAGTCGGTGGATTTCCGGGGCTTCCGGGGTAGATTGGCGCAGAAAGTTCTTCTCCGGACCCTTGCCCATGTCGAACTGAACCGTGGTCAAGAGACCGGTTTTTATTCCGTAAAGTGTCAGCAGCTGCTGAACAAAATAGCTGGTGGTGCTTTTTCCGTCGGTACCGGTTATACCAATGATGGTCATCTGTGAGGATGGATCATCATAAAAACTGCAGGCTATGGGAGACATCAGCACACGACTGTTTGCGACCCGAATGTAGGTTACTTCCTGTGCGTATTCCGACAAAGGATCGCTGTGCATGATCGCCGCGGCACCTTTTTCAATTGCCGCTGCAATATACGCGTGTCCGTCGGTATGAAATCCTTTTAAGGCAAAAAAAAGGCTGCCCCGTTCAACATCCCGGCTGTCGTATGCGAGGCTGCTGATATGCGGGTCGGCAGGACCATGCTGCTCGATAATATTGATTTTTGATAGTAAAGCTGATAGTCTCTTTCCGGTCATGCCGGAATGGTATCAGGCCCTCAGTCTTTCGGCAAGTGATGGGGCCTTTGTTTCTACCGAATATCTTACTCGCCAACTAATTGCCTACATCGGCAATAAAAGGCGAATCCTCGGTTTCTTGTACCGCATCTTCTCGCGGTTGCAGGAAAAGCACCCGATTCACACCTTTCTCGATCCCTTTGCCGGCAGCGGAGCGGTGGCGCGGCTGGCCAGGCAAATGGGCTGCAGGGTAGCTGCCAACGACTGGGAAGAGTATTCCCGCATCATTAATTCTTCACACATCACCCTGGATCCCTTGCAAGCGGAACAGCTTTTTAGCGATTACGGTGGAATAGAAAAGGTGCTCGAATATCTGAACCATCTGTCCGGCGCACCGCAGCGACCGCTGATCAGCCGTTTCTATGCCCCGGCTTCAACCGAGGAGGCTGACTACCGAACCGAACGCCTGTTTTATACCCGCGAAAATGCGCTGTTTATCGACCGGGTGCGCGAAGAAATCGAACGACTATGCCCGCAGGGAGGTCAGGCTCACGATCTGCTGATGGCGCTACTCTTGTACGAGGCGGCCACGCATGTAAATACCTCCGGGGTCTTCAAGGCGTATCACAAGGGTTTCGGCGGCCACAGCCGCGACGCCCTCAGGCGCATCATGTCGCCGATGCAGCTCGAGTATCCGGTTTTAATCGACGGAGCGGCTGGCTGCGAGGTGCAGCAGCTCGATGCCGTCGAATTTCTTATGCCCCGCAGCGGCGATCTGTGTTATCTGGACCCGCCCTACAACATCCATCAGTACGGCAGTAATTACCACTTGCTCAACACGATTGCCCGTTGGGATTTCCCTCCAATCAATAATGAAATCGGACCAGACGGACGCCTCGAGTCAAAAGCGGGAATAAGGGCGGACTGGAAGCAGACCCGTTCCGATTTCTGCTCCAAGGCGGCCGCTCCCGCAGCGCTGCGCAGAGTGCTGAATGCAGTCGATACCCGCTGGTTGGTTCTCAGTTACAACAGCGAAGGCATTATTCCAATGGAACAGCTGATGGATATTCTCAGTGAATTCGGCCATATACGGATACACAGTCTTGATTACCTTACCTACCGGGGCGGGCGGCAGAGCATTAATCGGCGAACCTACAATACCGAATTCCAGTTGGTAGTAGAGCGCCCCAGTGAGTGGGGCCTTCCCGGGCCGTTCGCTGCGCAATCAACGCCGCAGAAATCCCGGCAGCCCAGCCTGCAGCGTTTTTTACCGGCGCATAGAATACAATCTCTGCTACAGGGATCCTTTGTTCCGCAGCGGCTGCAGGAGCACTTTACCACACGCGATAGCCGAGTGCAGCTGTTTCGGGATTTCGACGTATGGCTGAGTACGGAAAACCTCTATACTTTTGTTGAGATGCCCGGATTACAGCGCCTGCAGGAGCTTCCTCTCGAAACACTGCAGGCGGTCGAGCGTAATCTGGAGGCAGCAGCGTGCCGTGATCGCCAGGAGGAGCTGGCGGTGGTACGCAGGTTGATGTGCACGGAGGAGAATCCGGCCGCGTGCAGGCGTTATCAGAAAAAGGTGCTCCACATCTTAAAAAAATTCACCCACAAAAAGTACCGTCGCCAGTGGGAGAGCGAGGTTACGCGCCTGCAGCAGCTGTTGACGGAGGATGGCGCGCAGCTCGAGGTACTGCGGGCCGGTTTGAATGAACTCATCGAGCTGGGGCGCCGGCGCTTCGAAGGGTGAATGCGCCGCTTGATCAGGGGGACAAAAAAGGCGCGGGCCTGAATCCTGTGAGGATTCATAACCCGCGCCGGCAGTATTAGCTCTGCTACTTATCAGCTCGGAAAGGGCCTTATTCGGCATTTCCCTCTTCGTTATACAGATATTTGAAGTAGTCCATATCGGTAGTGATCGTTTTTCGAAATTGCGGCATAGTTTTGCGGTACGATTCGATGGAGCGCCAGAACTCGAAGAAATCCGGATCCTGTTCATAGGCCTGGGCGTAGATCTGAGTAGCCTCGGCGTCGGCTTCACCACGAATAGTTTCCGACTCCTGATACGCCTCGGAGAGAACGGTTTTACGTTCGTTCTCCAGCCTACCGAGCCACTCGGCTTTTTTACCTTCGCCGTAGGAGCGGTAGGCCTCGGCGATCTGGTTTCGTTCTTTAATCATCCGGTTGTAGACGCTTTCGGTCAGGTCGTCGGAGTAGCGGATCTGCCGAATAATGATGTCTTTCAGCTCGATGCCGTAGTCCGGTGTAAGCTCAGAGGCCAGACTGTACATCTCCTGCGAGAGTTCTTCACGGCCCCGGCCCACTGTTTCATAGCTGGTATCGGTCTCGGTCAGCTTGCGCAGTTCTTCCATATCGACTTCCTCTTCCTCCTGCTGCAAAATCTCGGGTTGGTTGTCGATTTCGTTGATAATGTTAGTGTTTCGGACCGCCTCGCGCAGGTTGTTGCCGGTGATGACGGTGCGGATGGTCGAATCGATTACATCGTCCAGACGGGCCCAGCCCTGTTCGAGGGTTGACACCGCTTCGTAGAACTTCTGCGGGTTTTCGATTCTCCAGCGGGCGGTGGCGTCTACCCATATGAACTGGTTTTCGGCGGTCGGAATTCGTTGTGCATCGCCGTCCCAGCTGAGGATCTTGTCGGAGTATTTTATCACGTCATCGATTACCGGGGCTTTGAATTTCAGACCAGGCTCCGAAGCCGTGGCTACTATCTTGCCGAAACGGGTTACCACCGCCTGTTCTCCTTCCTCGAGGATATAAAACGGGCCGAGAAGAACAAAGACCACTACAATTATTACCAGTACTACTGTGCTTGTTATCAGTTTTTTCATTGTGTGCCTCCTTGCGCAGATCCCTGTGCGGGCAGGCCCTTGAAGGGTATGAAGTTCTCCAATCCGCGGTCGATCAGATCGGTGTCCTCGTCGTTTCTGAACAGCTCTTCAATTGTCTCGATATATAGACGAGTGCGGGTTACGTCCGGACTGACTTGGTATCTGTCGAGCACCGATGTAAAGCGGGCTACATCACCTTCCGCGTTGTTCACGCGCTCGGCCCCATAGCCTTGGGCTTCCTGAATAAGCTGCTGAGCCTGTCCGCGGGCCTTCGGAATCTGCTGATTGTACTGTTCCTTGCCCTCGTTGATCAGGCGGTTCATATCCTGCACCGCTTTGTTCACATCTTCGAAAGCATCTTGAACCTCTCCGACTGGCGGAACGATGTTCTGCAGTTTTACAGTCGTAACAGTGATTCCCAGGCCGTATTGGTCGAAAAGGGTCTGAATCTTTTCCTGTCCCTGTTGCTCGATATCAGCGCGGGCGGAACCGATCACGTTCAATATTGCCCGGTCACCGACCAGCTGGTTGATTACCGACTGGCTGATATCGCGGATGGTTTGGTTGCGGTACTCCACGTTGAACAGCCAATCAACCGGCTGGGTAATCCGGTACTGGATTATCCACTCCACATCTACAATGTTGAGGTCGCCGGTCAGCATGATCGACTCCTCAGGGAAGTCTGTGCCGGAAGTAGTTGAGGTGATTCCGGCCTGCTGGGTGCGAAAGCCGAACTCCATTTTCTGTACGCGCTGGGTCGGCACGTTGAAGTTTTTTTCGATTCCCAGCGGCACCTTGAACTGCAGGCCGGGAGCGACTATGCGGTTTACCTTACCGAATCTAAGCACCACTGCCTGTTCGGTTTGATCGACGATAAAGAAACTCGACATGACCATGGCAATAACCGCAACTATAATGACCACAGTGACCACATATTTCGGTTTTATCGAAAACTGCGGGCCCTGCGGCGATACGTCACGTTCGGACATATGTCCTCCTTATAATTGTCTTTTGAAACTATATTATTTAAGGGTACCTACTGCGGACTATGGAGTCAAGCAAATCTTGACTAGTTACAAAAATATGATAAAATATATTAAAAATTTGGAAGAACAATGGGAGTTTCCGTGGCGGACAAAGACACTATAACCTCTTTCACCTCAGAGGATCAAATGCAGCTGGAAGGCATAGCGACGATTGCACAGGGTATTGCCAGACAGTTCGGGGAGTACTGCGAAGTGGTGCTGCACTCGCTTGAGAACTACGATAATTCGATAGTTGCCATTGAGAACGGGAAGGTGACCGGGCGCTCGATCGGCGGGCCGATGACCGATTTTGCTCTAAGCGTGCTCGAACGCTGCGATCAGGAGGCTACAGATGTGTACGGGGTATATTACACGAATACCGAAACCGGTAAGCAGCTGAAATGCACCACTATTGTAGTGAGAAACCTGCAAAAGAAACCGATCGGTTTACTGTGCATAAACTTCGATGTTTCAGCACCGTTTGCGAGAATGATGGAGAGTCTGCTGCCGGATGTGACCGGCACACAAACTGTCTCCGAGCATTTCCCGCTCACTGCCAAAGATTTAGTAGAGACCTCGTTTAATGAAGTAGTCGATGAGGTAAACCGCAAAACCGGAATCTCTCCGACACAGAAAAACAAACTGATAGTCGAAGAGCTGTACAAGCGCGGCATCTTTCACATCAAAAACGGTATAGATATTGTTTCCGAGAAACTGGGAGTTTCGCGCTACACCATTTACAACTACATTCGCGAAGTAAAAACCGTACTCGGTGAAAACGAGATCGAAAAACTGTACAGCTGAGTGAACCGGAAGCTCAGGAGTGCAGAACGAGATATATATTTTTTAGGAGGAGTACATGGAACGTAAAGTTATTCACACTGACAAGGCGCCGGCCGCGGTCGGGCCTTATTCGCAGGCGGTTGCCTGGGGAGATACGGTTTATGTGTCGGGGCAATTGCCTCTTGATCCGGCGCAGGGAAAAATTGTAGCCGAATCGATCGAAGAGCAGACTCGGCAGGCGATGGAGAACCTGAAATCGATTCTGGAGGAAGCTGGCAGCTCGCTTGACCGTCTGCTGAAGGTTACCATTTTTCTGCAGGATATGGGAGATTTCAAGCGGGTAAATGAAGTCTACGGTAGTTTTTTCTCCGGCGATTTTCCTGCTCGCTGTGCATATCAGGTGGCCAAACTGCCGTTGGGCGCCGATATCGAGATCGACGGTATCGCAGCTCTTTAAAGGAGAAGCAGTATGAAATCAATGCAAGAACTGGGAGTGCCGGTACCGGCCCACAAATCCCATGTAATTCGTCCGATCAAGGATGTAACCATCGAACAGCGCGAACGGGCACTGCGGGAGACCGAATACAACATGTTCTCTTTTCCGGCCGACCTGCTTGTGCTGGATTATCTATCCGACAGCGGCAGCACCGCTATGAGCGACCTGCAGTGGGCCGCACTCTTCCATGGCGATGAGTCGTACGGCCGGAACAAAGGCTACTATGTACTGCTGGATACTATTCGCGACACTTTTGAACGGGGTGATTCTCCGCGCGAAACTATCAAACTGATCCTCTCCGGCGAGAAAGATGTAGAAAAACTGATGGACGAGCTTTATCTGACCAAAGACGAGGGCGGCTTTGTCAATGGCGGTCCGAATCAGTTGAGCCGGCCGAATGCATTTATCACCCCGCAGGGACGGGCGGCCGAACATCTGCTGTTCAGCACCATCCGCGAAGTCCTGGACGAGATGAACGGTCCCGGAAAACCGTACTGGATTCCGAACAACGGTCACTTCGACACTACCGGCGCCAACATCGCCGCCAACGGTATCGAACCGGTCAATCTGTTCCAGACGGGAGTTCTCGAGGAGTTTCCCTATGAAAAGATGGATACTCAGAACCCCTTCAAGGGCGATATGGATGTCGAACGGCTGCGGGCTTTATTGGAAGAGAAGGGGCGTGAGAACGTGCCGGTAATCTACCTCACCGTGACCAACAACACCGTAGCCGGACAGCCGGTAAGCCTGGCCAACATAAAAGCGGTCTATAAAGTTGCCGAAGAGTACGATATTCCGCTTTTCTTCGATGCTTGCCGCTTTGCCGAGAATGCGGCCTTTATTAAACAGTTCGAAAAAGGCTACGAAAAACGCTCGATCCGCAGTATCGTGCAGGAGATGTTCTCCTATGCCGACGGATTCAGCATCAGTCTGAAAAAAGACGGTCTGTCCAATATCGGCGGCGGTCTGTTTATCCGCGACCGCGGTAATTTCGTAAAACGCTTCTCGACTGAAAAAGAAGATGTCGGCGTCCGATTGAAGGAGAAGCAGATCGTATGGTTCGGAAACGACTCCTACGGCGCTTTGAGCGGCCGTGACATCATGGCCCTGGCGGTAGGTATTAACGAGGTTGTTGACCAGTCATATCTGTACAACCGGATCGGGCAGACCCGTCTGCTGGCCAGCGAACTGGCCAAAGCAGGTGTACCGGTAGTTCTGCCGGCCGGCGGACACGCGATTTACCTGGACATGGACCGCTTCTTCGAAGGCTCCGATATGAAAATTGACGATTTCGGCGGAGTCGGTTTTACGATCGAGCTGCTGCGCAACTACGGCATTCGCGCCTGTGAGCTGGGTCCCTTCGCCTTTGAGTGGGATCAGAAAAACGAAGAACAGCGCAAGGGTATCTTGAATCTGGTTCGCTTCGCAATTCCGCGCAATGCTTACAGTCGTGAGCACATCGACTATACGGTAGCCGCGGTTACCGAACTCTACAAAAACCGGGATAAGATTCCCAAAGTGAAGATAACCCGCGGGGCCGAACTGCGGCTGCGCCACTTTCAAACCGGCCTGAAGCCGGTGTATTAGAGTGAAATACCTCATTTATTGATTCGTACATGTACCGCCGCCGGACGGAAGATGATTTCTTCTGAAAAGCGGCGGTTTTATATTTTCAGACTCGTTTGCCGGTGTATTACCGCGGTATCGACAATTTGATGCGAAGTTTCGCCGTGGTTGTCGTGAATATGCTCTATCAGCAGACGGGTGGCGTGATATCCGAGTTGCTCCGGATTAATATCGACACTGGCCAGGGAGGGATGTTGGTAGCGGCCGCGTATGCTGTTGTTGAAACCGTACACTGGAATGGCGGCGGGGCTGCCTGGCGCGTGGCTGTCGGCCGATAGGTCGCTCTCGGATAAAGCCCGCAGTGCTCCAAAAGCCAGAAAATCGTCTGTGGCCACCACTGCATCCGGCCGGGCTGAGCTCAGAATATCGCGCATATAGATATAGCCCAGTTCTTCGGAGGATGGGGTTTTCTCGCCTTTGTCGGTTTCGGGGCGCGGCGAGCACAGTTTTTCATTAATCCCGATGCCGCGGCTGCGGAGAGCCTGTAAGTAGCCTTCGTAGCGGTCGAGGGTGTAGCGGCGGCTCCACTTGGTACCGATGAAAGCAATGTTGCGGGAGCCGCGGTCGATCAGCTCGCTCACCAGAGTGTAAATTGCCTGAAAATTATCGTTGTCGACCCACAGAGTATGCTCAGGTTGATCGGGACGCCCGATTACCGAGAAAGGAAACTCTTTTTCCCGCAGATACTCAATTGAGGGATCCTCTTGTTCAACCGAAAAGAGAACCACTCCGTCGGTCCAATTGGCGGTTACCAGCTCCTGCAGATATTCGTACTGTTCGTGTTCGCTTTCACAGAATGAAACCATCACATGAAAATGCCGGTCCCGGGCGCAGGCATTTGCACCCTTCATTGCCATAATGAAGAATGGATTTTCAAAAATGTTGGCTTCATGCTCGGTTATTACCAGAGTGATGAGGCGGCTCGGGCGGCTGCTCTCACCACCGGAAAAGTGACGCGGGTGATAGCCTTTCTCGCGCATGACTTCCAAAACATGAGTACGGGTCTTTTCGGCAATGCCGGCGGAATTATTCACTATTCGTGATACGGTAGAGATTGATACCCCGGCAGCTTGTGCAATATCTGTAAGTGAAACCTTTTTCATTCTATTCTCCCTCTTGGATAGTATATCGAAGGGTTTTTTTCTGCAACAAAAAATAGCAATTTTAAGCAGTATTATATAAGTTATAGAAAAAATTTGCAAACTTAAGAATATAGGACTTAAAAACAGGCAAAAATACTCTAAAAATGAAAAATATTGCATTAGAATAAAGAGTATAAAATTTATCATTGACAAAATTATCATTTCAAGGTGATAATGCTTCTATAAATTTCTCATGCATTTCTTAAAGGAGGAGAAAATGAGTTCTAAAAAGAGTTTTGCTCTGTTAGTGGCATTCATTGTCTTGTGTGTTCCGGCCTTGTGGGCCGGTGGTGCCCAGGAAGGTGCCGATGATGGCGCCGCTGAAAAAGTGAAAGTTGATATCTTTCAGTTCAAGGTTGAATTCAAGGATCAATTTAATCAGCTGGCCGAAGAGTACATGAAGGAGAATCCCAATGTGGATCTGTCCATCAAAACAGTCGGCGGCGGGGACGACTATGGTGCCGCGCTGCGCTCGCGGTTTGCTTCCGGTGAAGAACCGGCAATATTTAACGTCGGCGGACCACAGGATGTAGCCGACTGGATGCAGTATCTCGCCCCTCTCAACGGGCTCGACGTAACCGAAAAGGCCTTCGACGGTGTACTCGGCGGCGTAACTATGGAAGACAACGTGTACGGTCTGCCCTACAACCAGGAAGGATACGGACTTATCTACAACAAGGATATGTTTGAAAAAGCAGGAATCGACCCAGCCGGCATTACCTCATATGCAAAGCTTGAAGCCGCTGTAGAGAAACTCGATTCAATGAAAGACGAACTCGGGATCGATGCTGTGTTTGCCTTCCCGGTGAAAGAAACCTGGGTAACCGGTCTTCACCTGTCGAATGCAGTTCTTTCTCAGGAATTTGACAATGTACTCGACGCTTTCAATGCAGAAACCGTCGAGTACAAGTACAGCGGGGGCCTCAAAAAGCTGGTGGACCTGCAGAATGATTATTCGGTTCAACCGACCCTTTCACTGGACTACAGTCAGCAGGTTGAACAGCTCTTCTCCAGTGAAAAGGTTGCTCTTATTCAGCAGGGCAACTGGGCATATGGTTCAATCGCAGGTGTAAACAGCGACCTGGCTGCCAATATCGGTTTTATCCCGCTTTCGGTAGACGGTGGAACCGGCGACAGTATTCCCGTCGGCGTGCCGATGTACTGGGGCGTGAACAAACAGCTCGACGATGCGGTGGTTGCCGAGGCTAAAAAATTCCTCAACTGGATGTATACCTCCGAGACCGGTAAACGCTACGTCCTTGAAGAGTTCAAATTCATTCCGGCTTATGAGGGGTACGACATTTCCAAGGTTTCCGATCCTCTGGCCCGTGATATACTCGATTTCTCCGCCCGCGGAAAGACTCTGCCATGGGTCTTCATGGGATATCCCACCGGATGGGGGATGAATGTGCTGGGCGTCGACATCCAGAAATACGTTGCCGACAAGATGACTTGGGATGAATTGATTGCACATACCACCGAAGAGTGGGAGAAAGCACGTCAATAAAAAATTGCATTATAAAAATACTCGCCGGAGGGTGCGCCCTCCGGCACTCTATTGATGTGGGGAGATTGTATGCAGGGTAGTATAAAACGGCAGCTGCTGTTCTGGGCGTTTGTAGGGCCGCTGGTGTTCGCCTTTCTCGTGGTAGTTGTAGTACCGTTCTTATGGGGAATCTATTATTCGTTTACCGAATGGAATGGAATCGTGAAGTCCCAGGTCGAATGGGTGGGGCTGCGCAATTACATCGAACTCTTCCAGGATGAACAGTTTGTACACTCCTTCTGGTTTACTGCACGCTTTGCGGTGGTGTCCGTTATTTTGATAAATGGAATCGGTTTTGCCCTAGCCCTTCTGGTTACCCAGCCGCTGCGTACTTCGCATGCCTTGAGAACCGTCTTTTTTATGCCGAATCTCATTGGCGGTCTCATCTTGGGATTTGTGTGGCAGTTCATTTTTATCCAGGTGTTTTCAGGTTTGGCCGACATTCTGAAGATCGAGATGCTGCGCGGCTGGCTGGCGTCCCCTGAGACGGGGTTCTGGGGGCTGGTGATGCTGATGACCTGGCAGATGGCCGGATATACTATGGTTATCTACATTGCCGCTCTGCAGAGTATTCCCGGCGAACTGCTCGAGGCCGCCGAGATCGACGGGTCAACCCTTTGGTCGAAAACCCGTCACATCATCATACCGCTGGTGGCGCCGGCCTTTACCATCAATATGTTCCTGATGTTGTCCAATGCGTTCAAGCTGTACGATCAGAACCTGTCGCTGACCAATGGCGGACCGTTTAACTCTACCCAGATGCTGGCGATGAATATTTACAATACCGCCTTTATGTTCGACCGGATGGGGCTTGCTCAGGCAAAAGCGGTGATCTTCTTCCTGGTAGTTGCAACTGTTTCGATTATCCAGGTGCGGATGAACAAGCGCCGGGAAGTGGAGTACTAAGGAGCGAAAAATGACAGCACGCAAGCGATTTATCATAACTATGGAAGTAGTCGGAGTAGCGATCGGACTGCTGTTCTTCTTTCCGTTTTACATCATGCTGGTCAATTCCTTCAAAACGAAGCCGCAGATTTTTCAGAACACCCTTGATCTGCCGGGCGGGCTGGAGTGGAACAACTATGTAGAGGCTTTCCGGCAGCTGGAGTTTCTGCAGGCCTTTGCCAACAGTCTTTTTATTACCGTCGGTTCGATTCTGCTGTTGATCGTGTTCGCATCGATGGCCGGATGGAAGCTGGTGAGAACTAAAAGCAAGCTCAGCAGCGTCATATTCTTTATGTTCGTCAGCGCCATTCTGATTCCTTTTCAATCGGTGATGCTCCCGCTCATCACTATTATGGGGCGTCTCGGATTTTTGAACCGGCTGGGGCTTATCTTTATGTACCTGGGCTTTGGTTCGAGCCTTTCGCTCTTTCTGTATCACGGGTTTGTGAAGAGTGTGCCGAAAGAGTTGGATGAAGCGGCCATTATCGACGGCTGTAGTGAATTCCAGCTCTTCGGAAGGGTTATTTTTCCGATTCTTACACCAATAACTCTTACGGTAATCATACTGCTTACCATCTGGATTTGGAACGACTATCTACTGCCTTCGCTGGTGATTAATAAAGATGGCATGCAGACGATACCGCTGCAGATGTTTTTCTTCTTCGGCGAGTATACCAAACAGTGGCATTTAGCCCTGGCAGGCTTAACTCTTGCTATCATTCCGGTAATTATTTTTTACTTTTCAGCCCAGAAATACATTATCCGGGGCGTTACTCAGGGCGCCATCAAGTAGAGGCCCAACAAGAGCAACTTAGAGCAACTAACGGAGGAGCTGCGTGAACACAGATAAACGAAAAGAGATAGACGATAACATAGATCTGGCCCATACGGAAAACCCCACCCGGCAGATAAAACCGCCGCAAAGAGATTTTTTTCCTCTGAAGCTAAAGAGGGCCGGGGGCAAGGCGGAAGAATCAAATGAACAGTATGAGTTGAGCGCACCGGCCGCACCGGATGAAACAGCGAGCCTTATAAACATGACTGTCAGCAGCTATGGAGAGGGGCTTTACAGGATTTCCGCCGGTAAAAACCAAATACCCCGCTCGTGGGCGGTGACGGCGCTGCCCGCGGATGTACAGGGGGAGCGGCTGTCGGCAACAACACCGGAAGCTAGACCGGTTTTTTCGCTGGGCGAGCTGATAGTCGGTGAATGGCAGTACCATCCGGAGGCGCTGCGGTTTTCGGTCAAATGCGACGGAGAGCTGCCGCGGGTATACGGCATCGGAGAAAAAATGGGCCGGCTCGAGCGCAGCGGACGGGTATGGGACTTGTGGAATACCGACGAACCCGAGCACACGCCCAGCCGCGATCCTCTCTATGTTTCCATCCCATTTGCCTTGATTGCTGTCCAGGATCAGTGGTATGGAATCTTCGTAGACAATCCGGCCCGGCAGTACTGGGATGCAGCTTTGAGCCGGCTCAATACCATTACCATCGATGTTGAGGACGAATACCTCGATATATATCTGATCAAGGCAAACTCCCCGCGGGCCGTTCTGCGTCAGTACTCTCGATTGACCGGTACCGGTCCTTTGCCGCCGGTATGGGCCTTGGGATACCATCAGAGCCGTTACAGTTATTATCCGGAATCGCAGGTACGTGAGATTGCCCGGCAGTTTCGCAGTCATAAACTGCCGGCGGATGTAATCCAGCTGGATATCGACTACATGGACGGTTACCGAATATTTACCTGGGATGAAAAGGGATTTCCCGATCCAGGCGCCCTGATTGACGATCTCAGATCCGAAGGCTTCAAGGTGGTTACCATTGTTGATCCGGGTATAAAGGCAGATCCTGAGTATTCAGTATACGCAGAGGGAATGGACAACGAGTACTTCTGTAAAATGCCAGACGATACGGTATATACAGGCGCGGTCTGGCCCGGGAAGGCAGTGTATCCCGATTTTTCCCGCAGCAGGGTACGCAGCTGGTGGGCAGGGCTGCACCGCGAGCTCTTCAAATACGGGGTGGCCGGTATTTGGAATGATATGAACGAGCCGGCTGATTTTACCGGAGATTCGGAGTACCGTCCCCATTACACGGTCCCGAACGGGCTGCAGGCGGCCACCGATACCGGCACTCCGGTCAGTTTTTCAAGATTCCACAACCTTTATGCCACCGGGATGAACCGTGCGACTCGGGAGGCCTTTCAGCAGCATCTCCCCGAGCGCCGTGGCTTTGTTATCACCCGCAGCGGCTATGCCGGTTTGCAGAGAGATGCCGGTGTATGGACCGGCGACAACTGCAGCTGGTGGGAGCATCTGGAAGCTGCGGTGCCGATGCTGCTCGGGCTGAGTATCTCCGGAGTTTCGATGGTCGGAAGCGACACCGGCGGGTTTCAAGAGGATGCCTCCGCTCAATTATACTCGCGTTGGTTCAGTTTCGCCGCATTTACGCCCTATTTTCGCAGCCACACCGCGGATGATACCCTGGCTCATGAACCCTGGAGCTTCGGTACGAATGTGCTGAATATTGCCCGCCACTATCTTGAACTGAGGTATTCATTAATTCCCTACATCTACACTGCCTTCTATCGGGCGGAAACCCCCGGCGAGCCCGTCATGAAGCCGCTGTTTTTCGACTGGCCGGCGGACGAACGGCTTAAAGAGTTGAATGATGAGTATCTGTTCGGTTCCGGGCTCTTGGTTGCACCTGTGACCAGTGCCGATACCCTCTGGCGGCATGTCTATTTACCGGAAGGAAACTGGTACGATTTCTGGAACGACTCACTGTACCGCGGGGCCAGCGATCAACTGGTTGCGGCTTCAATAGGAAAAATCCCGTTGTTTGTTCGCGGCGGCAGCATTATTCCCCATGAAGCTCCGCGCATGCACACCGCTGCCCAGCGCAGCAGTGTTCTGAGTCTCGATGTGTATCCGGATGAAAACGGCAGAGCCGTCGGTGAACTGTATTGTGATGCGGAAGAGGGCTGGGGTTACCGCCAGGGCGAGTACAGCCTGCTTTCGTTTGACTTCAGTGCTGGATCTCTGTCGATAGAGTTTCAGCATAACGGATTTACTCCACCGTGGAGCGAGCTCGAGGTAAGGGTGCACAACGGCCGGAGCATCGATGAGTGCGGCCCAACCGGTAAAGTAGAGACTACGGCCGATCCGCTCAGACTGGAGTCTGTGTTCCTGCCGGAATCGTTTGCCGCGGGGCGGCCGAGCCTGCTGCAGCGGAAAATACCGCTGAGTGAAGGCTCGCAGCGGTTGTAATTTTTATTGTGTTGACATACATGCACTTAAGAACCTATAGTCTAAAGTTATGAAAAAGAGACGACTTGTAACTTCGGCGCTTCCATATGTGAATAATATTCCACACCTAGGTAATCTGATTCAGGTGTTGTCTGCAGATGTGTTTTCGCGGTACTGCCGCAGCAACGGGTATGAAACCCTGTATATTTGCGGGACGGACGAGTATGGTACTGCAACAGAGACAAAGGCTCTGGAAGAGGGACTCAGTCCCAAGGAGCTGTGCGACCGTTATTTTGTTGTTCACGACGAAATTTATAAGTGGTTTCATATCAATTTTGATCATTTTGGACGCACCTCCCGTCCCGAGCAGACGGAGATAGTCCAGGATATTTTCAAGAAGGTAGATGCAAACGGTTATATCAACGAGGCAACTATTCAGCAGCTCTACTGCGAAATCTGTCAACGCTATCTGGCCGACCGTTATGTCCGCGGTACATGCCCCCATTGCGGCTACGAGGATGCCCGTGGTGACCAATGTGAGCATTGCGGAAAGCTCCTCGATCCTACCGACCTGGTAGAGCCGCGTTGCGGTACCTGCGGGGCAACTCCGGTTCTGAAGCAGACCAACCACCTCTATATAGATCTCCCGGCGCTTTTACCGAAACTGCAGGCCTGGATGGACAAGGCTTCGGTAGAGGGATTCTGGGCACGTAATGCCATTCAGATGACCAAGAGTTGGATTCGTGACGGTCTGAAGGAGCGGGCCATTACCCGCGACCTAAAGTGGGGAATCCCCGTGCCGAAAGAGGGCTATGAGGACAAGGTCTTCTACGTATGGTTTGATGCGCCGATCGGATACATTTCGATAACTGCCGATTTAACCGATCAATGGGAATCGTGGTGGAAGAGTCCCGAGGATGTAGAGCTCTTCCAATTCATCGGTAAGGACAACATCCCGTTTCATACCGTAATTTTTCCCTCCTCCCTGCTGGCTACCGGCGAAAACTGGACCATGCTGCACCATATGTCCTCGACCGAATACCTGAACTATGAAAGCGGAAAGTTTTCCAAGAGCAAGGGAGTCGGCGTATTCGGCAACGACGCCAAAGATACCGGTATTCCCGCCGACGTGTGGCGATTCTATATTTTTTACAACCGGCCCGAGAGTTCGGATGCGGTGTTCACCTGGGACGACTTTCAGGAGAAGGTGAACGGCGAGCTGATAGGCAATTTAGCCAACCTTGTCAACCGGACGCTCTCCTTTATCGGGCGCTTCAAAGACGGCGCAGTACCGCAGGTAGAACCGGAAGATGAGTTCGTAAAGGAAGTGAAAATCCGCGAAGAGGAGATTACGGCGCATCTGGAAAGAGCCGAGCTGCGGCAGGGGTTTCGAAAGATCTTTGCACTGGCCTCGTACGGAAACCGCTATTTTCAGGCCGGTGAACCGTGGAAAACACGGAAAACCGACCCGGAGGCAGCCGATCGGCTGCTGATGCAGTTAGCCTACCTGGTGCGTGATTTAGCGGTAATGATCGAACCGTACATCCCGGCAACCTCCGCGAGAATTCTGCGTTTTCTCGGGCAGCAGGGGTCTACCTGGAACGTACTGGGTAGTTTTAGCGGCTTAGAGACAATCAGCACACCTGAAATTCTGTTCGAACGGCTCGAGGATGTAAAGATTAAGGAGATGCGCGAACGGTTTTCCGGCAGTCAGGCCGAACGTCGTGAAAAAGAGAAAGAGAGGAAGGCAATGGAAGAGAAGCAAAACAGTGAAGAGCAGACAGTCCAAAGCCTGGAGGAGCAGTTCAATGCAGCGGTGGATCTGCGGATTGCGAAAATTACCGCCATTGAACGCCACCCTGAGGCGGATAAACTCTATATTGAAACGATTGATACCGGTGAAGAGGAAGAGCGGCAGATTGTCAGCGGGCTGGTACCTTTCTACGAGGAAGATGAACTGCTGAATAAGAATATAATTCTGGTATATAACCTCAAGCCGGCCAAGCTGCGGGGGGTGAAGAGCCAGGGAATGCTGTTAGCCGCTGAAAAGGCGGGCGATGAGGAGCACAGCTCGGTCGAAGTACTGTTTGTGGATGATGTAGCCCCGGGCACACGGGTTGCACTGCAAGGGTACGCCCCGCCCGAGACTCCCCCCAAGAAGCTGAAAATCGACGACTTCTTCAAAATTCCGATTGCCGTAAAAGATCACACCGTAATGGTGGGAGACACTCCACTGACGGTAAACGGAAAGCCAGTGACCACCGTCAGTGTGGCAGAAGGGAAAGTCGGTTAAATCGATTCGATGGGAGATTTGCATAAAGTTGAATTAGACAATCTGCCTGAAAGTTCCAACTTTCTCCAGTCGAAATTCTGGGCCGCCTTCAAATCTTCGTTTGGATGGCAGCCGTATACTTTCTCCGTAGAGGGGTATCCGTTGCTAGTATTAGTGCGGGCTCTTCCCGGGGGGGTACACCTGGCTTACGTGCCGCACCCTCTTCAGGATATAGAAACGGAACGGCGCAGCCTGCTGGGGAAAGCTGCCGAACAGCTCCCGCATTACCTGCCGCCGCGTACCTTATGTATACGCTTAGATCTAGCCTGGGAGATGCCGGTGAAGTTGAAGGAGTGGGGAATTCCATCGGCCCGTAAGGCAGCAATGGATATTCAGCCGCCGAGTACCGTGATTCTTCCTCTCGAGCGGGAAGAAGAGGCACTTCTGCAGGCAATGAAACGGAAAACCCGTTATAATATTCGCCTGGCGGAGCGTAAAAACGTCACTACTGCTGTAGAGCCGGATTCATTTCTAAAAGAGTGGTACGAACTGTACCGTGAGACCGCAGAAAGGGACCAAATCGCAATTCACAGTTACGAGTATTATCGTACACTGATAGAATTGGCCAATTCGAGTGCGGAGTCCGGGATTCAACCGAAAATTCATCTCATCAGCGCGCGGCACGAGAGTGATCTGTTAGCCGGGATACTAGTTGGCATCTACGGTCGGAGAGCAACCTATATGTATGGCGCCTCGTCTAACTACAAGCGCAATCTGATGGCCTCCTACGCGGTGCAGTGGGAAGGGATTAAACTGGCCAAGCAGGCCGGCTGCACTGAGTACGATCTGTTCGGCATACCTCCGGCAGATAATTCGGAGCATCCGATGCACGGTCTGTACCGTTTCAAGACCGGGTTCGGCGGGCATATTTTCCATCGTCCCGGCACTTACGACCTGCCGATCTTAAAGCCGGGCTATCAGGTTTTTCGATCGGCCGAGAAACTGCGCTACTACTATTACAAAAAGCTCAAGAAGCGGTGAGCTTAGGCGGCAGCTGCGCTACCATTGATTTGAAGCTGCGGCCGCGATCGAACTCGTTGAGAAACATGCCGAAAGAGGTGGCTCCGGGGGAGAAGAGCACCGTGTCGCCCGCAGTCGCCTGCTCAAAGGCCGAAAAGACTGCCGCCTGCAAATTTCCGAAGGGTCCGTAATAAGGTATCTGCCGCACCTGCATTTTTTTCTGCATGTGTATGCTGGCGCTGCCTTCCAAGAGATGTATAGAAGCAGGAAGCTCGAGCACTTCGTCGAGGGGAGAGAAATCCAGTTTTTTATCGGTTCCCCCGGTAATCAGATGTACATTCCCCGACAAACTCTTGATGGCCGCGGCGGTAGCGTCGGGAATGGTGGCGGCACTGTCGTTGTACCAGCGCACTCCATTCAGTTCGCGAACCAGTTCCATCCGGTGTTCAATGCCGGAGAATCCGGCCGCTTCTGCTCTGATTGTATCGAGGGGTACACCCCACAGAGCCGCGCTTGCAGCGGCTACTAATAGATTGAGTTTGTTGTGGGTGCCGGCAATATTTACGAGCTCGGGTACGATCTCCTGCAGCTGACCACCTCTGCGAAGGTATCCGATACCATCACGCAGGTAGGCGCCGTCTCCGAGTTCTTCCGGCAGAGGAGCCGCTGAGTAAAAAAGCGGACGCCCTGGAGTAGATTCTGCAAAAAAACGGCCGTACTCATCGTCGTAAAAACAGATGCTGTATTCATCCGCAGCCTGCCCGGCAAAAATCCGGGCTTTGTCGTTCACATACTCCTGCATGCTGGAGTAACTGTTTTGATGATCGGTCATAATATTGGTTATCGCGGCAATCCGGGCTTTGAGCAGTTCGGCTGGCTTTATATCGGCTAACTGCCACGAAGAGAGTTCAAGGATAACCGGGCTTTCGGAGGGCAAGAGGCATTTTTCTACGAAGGTGAGGGGCGAGACGGTTATGTTGCCTCCCAGCAGGGCTTCCGGATCAGCTGCTCTCAGAATTCGGTGCAGCGCTGACACGCTGGTAGACTTGCCCTTGCTGCCGGTAATTGCGAGCACCGGTCGCTGATTTAGCCGCAGAAATACCGAAATATCGGTTTCTATGCGGTCGGCGAGCTGCAGATATTTCGAATTACGAGGAACCGCCGGGTTTTTTATCACCAGATCGGCTTTAGAGAAATCTTCCTTTTCGTGTCTGCCCAGGACGAATCGAATCGGAAGATCGGCCAGTTTCTCTACCGTGGGAGCAAGCGTGGCTTCATCGCGTAGATCGGTTACCGTCACGGTGGCCCCATGTTCAGCAAAAAAACGGGACGCGGCAAGGCCGCCGCCATGCAGACCGAGGCCCATTACAGTTACACCTAATCCATCAATATCATTGAGTGTGGAAATCAACCTGAAACTCCTTCATGTCGTTGTCATTCAAATAAGTGCTCACCTTCAAGGGGCTCCAGACATCCTGCCAGCGTTCGGAGATTTTTTGTTTCAGTTGTTGAAACAAAGGCAGATCTTCGGAAAAATTGTTGTTTTTCAGGGTCTGTTCAATTGTATCGAAGTGAGGCTGCAGAAAGTTGCGGGCCTGGAACAGCAATTTGAGATGCTGTTTTCTTCCTTCGGGAGAAAAATCCAGAACCGAATGGCAGATAGTCTGGTATTTACAGGGGAAGGGGTAATAAGGGTAGGTTCTTTTCCGCTCGGGCAGAAACAGCTTGGAGAAGAATTTGGTAAGATCTCTGTCGATCCAAATTCCCTGTACGAAGTATCCCTTCCCATGCTCTCCGATCCAGGTGTCGGAAAGGTGTTGCTTTATGAAGAATGAATGTACGCGGTGGTTCTCTTCGCCGAGGGCCGATAAGGGTATGATGTCGTTCTCCATAAAAAGGGCGTTAGTCGTGAACCTGTGGGTAGAATCATTTCCGCCCTTGGTTTCGATCTCGCCATAATGGGTACGGAAATTGAGATCGATGCGCAGAAGATAGAGAAACAGCTGATCCTTGATTCGATACAGATGAAAAAAGCCCGGGCGATGGATGTCCGATGGATCGAAGAAGTATATGAGTCCCTTGAAGACCTCCGGCACCAGCTGAACCACGTTGTGCATGAGGCTCTGCAGGGCCTGTTTGTAGGCTGCAGAGGGAGCCGATTCGGCGATGTTATGGTGGATGGGAAAACTGGGAATAGTAACGGTTTCGGGGAGTTTTAAGAAGAAATCCTCGTTGTAGTTGAAATGCGAGCTGAAGCGGGGCTCAGAAGCCGGCTCACCACGGTTGATAATACTGTTGAGCTCATCATCTGTGGAGTAGAGTCGGATCTCGTTCTTCTGCTTTTTCATTAATCTTACTATAAAACTAGTTGAGTTGGGTTTCAATACAATTATGTCCCCTCTTGACGCGGGAGGGCAAAACAAGGCATAATTCACCTACGTATAGATGCGTTTAATCTAGTAATATCCAGTTGTAAACTGATATAAAGCCTTGAAACAGAAGGAGTATAGTTGTGCCCTGCGGAAAGAAAAAGAAACGCCATAAAATCGCAACTCATAAGCGAAAGAAAAAACTGAGGAAGAATCGTCACAAGAAGAAGTAGTATGAAATTTCCCATAAGTACAGGCAGGGAATATCACGATTCGTTGAGGAGTGCCGCGTTCATTGCGGCACTGCTTCTTTTTTCCCTCGGCCTGAACGCCGAAAGCTTATGGGATTCCGACTTCGAGGGGTATGTAGCCGATGGAGCAGCACTGCAAATCGGCGACATTATCTCTGTAACTGTAACCCCGAATACCACCCTGACATTGACCTCATCGCATGTAGATTCACACGAAGGACGACTCAGCTTCACCGGAGGAGACGAAAAGTCTCTTTTCTCATTTTTGCCCCAGGGGTCTTCGAATCTGAGCCAAGAAATCGAAGAGGAGAGTTCATATACACTCGAAACCGAGATTCCTGTCCGTATAATCGATAGGGATGAGAATGGTCTGCTGAGTCTCGAAGGGACAAGAACTGTGAGACTGAATAATAACAGCGAAACCATGCGAATCAGCGGAAGCTGTGCCGCTGAAGCGGTGAACTCGCAGGGAATAATACGTTTTAACGACCTGTACAACGCCGTATTGGAGTATACCAGCCCCGGACTCGAAAGGGAGAATATCATAACCGAAGCAGATCTCAGGGAGCGGCAGACAGCCGAGTCTGAACAGCCGACCGCCGGGACTCTCGAGGAACCCGCGACAGACGGTGCCCCCGCGGCTGAGACCGCTGAGACCGATGAGACCACTGAGACCGCTGAAGGGGCTGAAGGGGGCGGGCAGGCAGCTGCACCGGAATATGAACTGAGTGAGGAGAGGCAGAGGGAGTTGCTTCTGCAGTATTTCAATCGATTTATCAGTACCCTGTTTGAACCTGTCGACTAGAGCGCCGATTCATTTATTTCATTTTATCTTGTACTCGATTTGATTTTTACTAAAATTGTTATATATTTAAGTTGTAATAAAGGAAGGCCGTATGAATACCCATGAAAGAGAAGCCAACCTCTTGTCGTTTGTGAATTCACCCGAAGAGTTGAAACTGCTTGATAAAGAAAGGTTGCCCCAATTAGCTCAGCAAATCCGCGAGCGTATAATCGAAGTAGTGTTGAAGAATGGTGGACATCTCGCATCGAATCTGGGAGTAGTGGAGTTAAGCATTGCTCTGCACAGAGTGTTTGAGTCGCCTAAAGATATGTTTTTCTGGGATGTAGGTCATCAATGTTATACCCATAAACTGCTGACCGGTCGAAACGATCGGTTCTCCACAATCAGGAAACAAGGCGGACTCTCCGGCTTTCCTAAGCGAAGCGAAAGTGCACACGATTTGCTGGAGACCGGACATGCCTCAACCTCTATTTCTGCCGGCATTGGCGCCCTCGAGGGCAAACGGGTGCTGCACGATGACGGCAAAGTAGTGGTAGTGGTGGGCGACGGAGCACTGACCGGCGGAATGGCCTACGAAGGCTTGAACTATGCCGGTCATCTCGGAAAAGACCTCATTATTGTCTTCAATGACAACAATATGTCAATAAGCCCGAACGTTGGCGGGCTTTCACTCAAATCGAACCTCAGTAAGCTCTCTAACTATGTCAGCCAACTCACCGCAACCCCGGCGTACCAGTATATTCGTGAAAAGCTGGACCGAGGAATCCAGGGAATACCGATTCTCGGATATAAACTCTACGAACTTTTCGTTCGATTCAAACGAGCAGTAAAAGCGGCCTTCTTGGGAGAAACTCTGTTCAGCGAACTGGGATTCGAATATATAGGCCCGGTGGACGGTCACTCCTTTGCCCGGCTCAACCAGGCTCTCACGAACGCGAAGCGGCTCAAAAAACCGGTGGTGCTGCATGTAGTGACTCAAAAGGGCAAGGGGTACGAACTGGCCGAGAGCAATCCTTCCCGTTATCACGGCGTTTCTCCGGTTACGAATGTAGACGGAAAGGTAGAGAAAAAGTCGGCGATAAGTTTTACCGAAGCCTTTGCCGGAAAATTGACGAGGGCGGCGGCTGAGGACGAGCGTATCGTCGCCGTTACTGCTGCCATGGCCGATGGCACCGGACTCTCATACTTCAAGGAACACTTTCCCCAGCGTTTCTACGATGTAGGGATCGCCGAGCAACATGCGGTTACTTTTTCGGCCGGAATGGCCATATCCGGATTAAAACCGGTTACAGCTATCTACTCGACGTTCATGCAGCGCGCTGTGGATCAGGTAATCCATGACGTGGCGCTGCCGGGACTCCCTGTGGTTTTTGCAATGGACCGTTCCGGCTTAGTCGGAGGAGACGGAGAAACTCACCAGGGACTGTATGATATTCCTTTGTTCCGCAGTGTACCAGACCTCAATTTCATGGCGCCTGCCGATGAAATTGAGGTCGAGCTTATGTTGAACTGGGCCTTAGCTCAGGAAGCGCCGGGTATGATACGCTATCCTAAATCGGCATGCCCCGAAACCAACGGTCTGCTCGATGTACCGATCGAAAGAGGGCGTGGTGTAATGGTCAGCGAGGGGGGAGCATCGCATCTGTTGATCTCGGTAGGCGGGATGTATCAAGAAGCCAACGAGGCGGTCCGGATGAGTGCTGAACAGGGAATAGATGTAGACCACTACAATCTGCGTTTTATTAAGCCGCTGGACGAGGAGTATCTGGCTGATCTGATTTCAAGGTACTCCAAGGTGTATATGGTAGAAGACGGGGCCCTCAGTGGCGGAATCGGAGAATATGTGGCCGGTATACTGACGCGCAGGGGAGTAAAGGTGCAGTTCAACTGGGCCGGAGTACCCGATGTGTTCCTGGCCCAGGCCGACCGCAGCGAACTGATTGAAACCTGCAGGTTAGACCGTTATTCAATTGCCGAGACTCTCCGCCACCAAGCTTCAGGCTCATTCAGTATAGTGAAGCCAGATAGAGTAAATCCGGCGGTTTCCTGATTATTTATCCGTGCTGCAGACAGTTCGATAGAAGCAGCTGCGGTTGCCGGTGTGGCAGGCCGGCCCGCTCTGCTTGACCCGGTATAACAGGGTGTCGTTGTCGCAATCAATTCGAATCTCGACTATCTCCTGCACATTCCCGGAACCGGCGCCCTTTTTCCACAGGGTGTTCCGGCTTCTGCTGTGATAGTGGGCAAACCCGGTTTCATACGTTGCATGTACCGCTTCGGGATCTGCAAATGCCAGCATCAGTACTTGCTCATTCTCGACATCTTGAGTAATGACCGGCACTAAGCCGTTTAGTTTAGAGAAGTCTAAAGAAGCGAGCAGTTCGTCTATGGGGCAATTTTGTTTCATTTGATCTCCTCCGGCAGCTTAGGGATCCAGCGCCCGTCTTTCTGCCTCAGACCGTACGGCCCCTGCAGGGTCCGTTGCAGGCCTTGGTGCAGCTTGTGTGCCAAAGCTTTCAACTCCTTCGGGTAGCCGTCCCTCTCGAGCCCGATTCCGCTGGTCATGAGATTTTCCAGCAGTAGTTTTGAAGCGAGAAATCGGTCATATTTATTCACGCCTAATATCAGCGGAGAATTCATCATCCCGATTATCTCCCAGGTGATTTGTTCAGCCTGTGAATAGCGGCCGGCATCCTTGTCCTGATCGGAAAAGCGGGTCGGCAACTCACGGGCGATGCGGTCTATCTGCCGGCTTAAATACTGCAGGTCGAATATACCGCTGGCGCAGTTGAACAGAATAGGGGTTCCTCCGCTCTCGGCCTGTGTGACCGCATCCTTTGAAATTGCAGGTCCAATATCGGCGGCATTCAGTTTACCGTACTGATCCTTTACCAAAATACCGCCCTTCACATCGACCGGGGTTTTGAAAGAGAATTCGAAGGCTGCCTGCCGTCCGCTCAATGCCAACAGAGCTACCGAAACCGGATCTACCGTATTACCCAGATTGTCGATATTGCCGAGGTACGCATACCGGTACCCTTGTCTGTACAGGTTGCGGTAGATGTCTGCCAGCACAGCGAAATTTTGCCCGTGTCCGCCGGGCAGCGGCAGAAGGGTGTTTGGCATATCCCAGGCATTCGTGAACAGCCTCTTGGGTCTGCCCTCGCAGCTGTGAGTGTAGGCGGCAATCAGCGGCTGTACTGCGGTGTACGGAGAGAAGATGGAGGGATGTTGTGCTCTATCTAAACCGCGCAGGAACGGGCTGCTGCGGTAGTGCCGTAGTGTCGAGTTCACCTCTTCATCGGTGTAAATGCTGGTCATCTGAAAGATCGGCAGGAGCTCGCGCTCGGCCGGGCCGAAAGCGCGGCGATATCGCATAGACTGCAGGAGCAGGGCTCGCATTTTGAGTTCGAGAAAGCTCGGTCCCGGCGAGCCGTCGGGATTGATGAAGGCCGGAGTTACCCCCTTCGGTTTGCCCCTGGAGATTTCGGCTGCGCCCTCGAAAGCGGGCCAGACCAGGCTGTAGAGCTCTGATGAGAAAGAGCGGTTTTTCTTCTCATCGACATAACTGCTGGCCGAGCCGCCGTTGAGAATACCGTAGGCTACTTTCGAGAGCAGTCGCATCCCAATGTGATATAAATCATTGGAACTTAATAAGATATTCCCATTCTGAGGCCGTCCATACTGATATGTAGGTGCGGAATCCTGAAACAGCTCCTCAATCACTGAACGGAACCGATCGATGCTGCAGGCATACTCGATTTTTCCGGTCATATCGATGATCTGCTCTCCGTCGACGTGGGGTAAACTGTCGACCTGTACCGGTTTAAAGTGATCGAACTCACCTCGGTTGAAGCGATCCAGTATAGATAGGGTCAGCTCGCGGTCGATATTCTTTTTTCGAAATTCGGCTTCCAGAGACGGATCAAGGTTTTGCTGCTTCAAAACAGCCTCCCGTGCGCGGCTTAGAGGGTATCGTCGAACAGGAATTTGTACTCTTCCGAACTGATGAGCTCTTCCGGCTCTTCCTGGCTGATGATCTCATTCAGGAGCGAGCGGATTTCTCGAATTTCTTCTTCCTGCCGTACCAGAGTACTAGTATACTCGTCAAAATGGGAGGAAAGGTCAAGGTGTTCTGCAATATGTCCGCTCACTATGCTGTCGAGGAGGTTGCAGAAAAGGCGTTTGGTTTTGTTTAGAAGGCGTAAGTTCTGGAGACGGTCGACTACCACTTGATTCGCTGTCAACGAGCGGTAAAACTGAGAAAGCATATTGTCATAAAAAAGAAGGTCCTGATGTATCTTGTCGGCAAAGTAGGTGCTGTCGAGGTGTAGTTTCAAATTGCGTAAAAGCAGCCGTATCTGTTCATTCAGGAAGAAAATATCATCTTCATAGTGTACACAGTGTCCCATATATACTGTTTCGGCGTAAAAGAGTCCCGACTTGACATTGATCGGCCCTTATGGTAGCTTTGCATCACCTCTTTATCCGCCTGTAGGGCGGATCTAAATGTCCGTAAGGAGGCCACATGCGTCAATACGAACTCACTGTAATCCTCGGTACCGAGGAAAATGAGACTTCTGCCGGCAAGGAGCGGGTAGAAGAACTCCTGAACAAGAGCGAAGCCAAGATCGGAAAAAAGGACGATCTCGGTGTTCGCGATCTCGCGTATACAATTAAAAAGAGAGACAAAGGGCACTATTTTTACTATGAATTCGAAATGGAACCGGAAAGTGCCTACAAAATGGAAGAAGAATTAAGACTTGCCGATACCTTGCTCAAACATCTTCTCATCAAAAAAGAAAAATAGCGAAGTGGAGTTCAAACTATGGCCAACGATATAAATTCCGTTACCCTCGTTGGACGACTAACCCGCGATGCTGAGCTCAAATACACCGGGGGCGGTACTGCCGTATGCAAAATGTCGATAGCGGTAAACCGAAGTCGAAAGTCCGGTGATCAGTGGCAGGAGGAAGCACATTTCTTCGACATTGTAGTCTGGGGACGACAGGGTGAAGCGATTCACCAGTATTTGACCAAAGGCAAGCAGATTGCGGTGCAGGGCGAATTGCGCCAGAACCGCTGGGAACAGAACGGGCAGCAACGCAGTAAGGTCGAGATCAATGCCCAGAATGTTCAGCTGCTCGGTGGTCCGGGAGGCAGCCGGAACGAATCCGGCCCTGCTCAGAACAATGCCCCCGCAAGCTACGGCGGCGGTCCGGAACAGTTCGAAGATGACATTCCATTCTAAACCCGTTTTGATAATTCGAAGGAGAAACGATAATGGCTGACGAAAGCGTAAATAACGAAGCAAAAACAACAGATAATAGACCAGCCCCGAACCGCGATAATCGTGATCGGGACAACCGCGACAACCGCGACAGCCGCGATGGGCGTGACAGCCGCGATGGGCGCGATGGACGCGACAGCCGCGAAGGCGGACGGCCTTTTCGCGGAAGACGCCCGTTTTTTAAGAAAAAGGTGTGTCGCTTCTGTACCCAGGATCTGGTAGCCGATTACAAGAATCCCGACCAGCTACGGCGGTTCGTAACGGAGCGCGGGAAGATTCTGCCGCGTCGCATTACCGGCACCTGTGCAAAGCATCAGCGTGCCCTGTCCCGTGAAATCAAGCGCGCCCGCGTGCTGGCCTATCTTCCGTACGTAAAACAGTAAGGTAGGGATGGAACGGAGAGCGATATCCAGAGAATGGGCTGAAGTTGCTATTTTCACCGGAGCGGCATTTCTTGTATACCAGATAAGCGTATTGTTTTTTCTGGTTGCAGTGCCGCTCATGGTTCTCGGATTGAAACAGGGACGGATTGCACTGCTGTATGGAGGTTCGGCACTGCTGGGCGCCATACTGATACAGGTGTTTTTCCGAACCCGGGGAATCGAAGCGGCGGTTCTGCGGCGTTTCTTTTTTATGATGGAAGCGGCGTATCCCCTGGCTCTGATTTTAGGAGTCGGGGTTCTGTTCTGGGGCCGCGGAAGGATGCTCTACAGGCTGCTCACTGCAACCGGAGTGGTCCTGCTGATAAGTGTACCCATCGCCGGAGTCTACTCCGGCAATCAAGAGGTGATGGAGTTCCTTCAACAGCAGGTCAAACTGGTGCTGGATGCTTTTCAGCAGAGTCTGGGAGCAAACGGAACCGACGGAAGCGGTGTAATGCTGTTTTCAGCAATGGATGCCGAGAGCCTTTACAATCTGATATCGGAAGTGTTTATCCGGCACTATATTTTCAGTTATTTCTTAATGCTGACTGCGTGCTGGGCGCTCTCCTACGGGATATACAGACGAAGTATGGGAAGAATGCCGTACGATCTGGTGAAGTTTACCGTACCTGAAATACTGTTGTGGCCGATAATAGCGGCCTGGTTCGGTGTACTGCTGGATGTACTGGTGGGAATTCCGTACATAGGGTTCCTGTTTTGGAACTACGGTATGATTCTGCTGAGCATATATGCGATGCAGGGAATAGGGATATTAAAATCTCTGTTCCAGCAACACGGGGTGTCAAAGTTGTTACAGATTCTGGTTACTGTTTCAGCGGTGGTTATACTGCTGACTCCCCGGTTGAATCTGGTATTGATTGTTGGAGTGCCGCTGTTAGGCCTCTCGGAATACTGGATCCACTATCGAGCCGATCACTCTGTCACAGAGGGCTCATAAAACTTTCTGGTAAGGAGAGAATAATGAAAATCATATTAAACGAGGACGTGTACAACCTTGGTGAAGAGGGAGATGTCTGCGATGTAGCCCGCGGCTATGCACGCAACTACCTGATTCCTAAAAAGTTGGCGTTTCCTTATACCAAAGAAAATATTGCAAATTTCGAGAGCCGTCGTGCGGCCATCGAAAAACGGAAAGAAGATAAGCGTCAGCAGGCACTCAGTTTGAAAGAGCGGCTGGACGGGAAAGAGGTCCTCATCAAGATGAATGCCGGCCAAAGCGGTAAGTTGTTCGGGTCCGTGACTAGTACAATGATCGTCGAAGAGCTGCAAAAAGAGGGAATCGAAGTCGAGAAAAAGAAAATCGATTTCAAGAGTCACACCATAAAAATGGTCGGAACCTATCCTGTTAAAGTAAAGCTTTATGACAACAACGAAGCCGAGCTGAAACTGAAGGTTGTCAGCCAGAGCGGCATGGAGCAGCCCCCGGAGAAGCCGGCCGAAGAGAAAGCACCCGCAGCTAAGCCGGAAGAAGAAGCGCCGGCCGAAGAGAAAGCCACTGTCGAGGCGGCTCCTCAAGAAGCTGCCCCTGAAGAAGCTGTCGCTGAAGAGGCAGTATCCGAAGAGGTCGAGCAAGAAGCGGAAAAAGAAGAATAAAAGATTGAAAAGAGTTGCCTTATGAATTCCCTTACTAAACAGGGAAAGATACCTCCCCACAATATTGAAGCCGAACGCGCTACTTTAGGGGCGGTACTGCTTGATGGTGATGTGATTTCAACGGTTCTACGGTATTTGCGGACCGACGATTTCTATTCCACATCACATCAGAAAATATTTAAGGCGATTATTGATCTTTTTAATCGCGGGGAAACCATCGACCTGATCTCCCTTACCGACCGGCTGAGCGCCGGAGGTGAGCTGGAAGCGGTCGGTGGTACTACCTATGTCTCATCTCTCACCGATGAGGTGCCTACCAGTGCAAATGTTGCCTACTATGCAAAAATAGTAAAAGACCGCAGTGTACGCCGGAAACTGCTCAAGATTTCCGGCGGCCTGGTTTCACAAGCCTACGATGAGGGGCTTGAAACCAGGGTGTTGATCGAGGAAGCCGAACAGAAGATTTTCGAGATAACCGACAGTCAGCACACCGACTCTTACCGTGGTGTTCACGATATCATTGCCGAAACTATTGAGGCGATTGAAAAATTATATCACACCAAAGACAGTTACACCGGGATTCCCAGCGGATTTCCCGACTTGGACAACATGACCAGCGGTTTTCAAAACTCAGAATTTATAGTAATCGGTGCCCGTCCTTCCGTTGGTAAGACGGCCTTCGCTTTAACCATGGCGGCCAACATGGCCATCCATAGAAAAGTACCAATCGGGTTCTTCACCCTCGAAATGGCGGACATGGCGCTTATGCAGCGTCTTCTGTCGAGTGAAGCGCGCATCAACTCCGAAAAACTGCGAACGGGAATGCTGCGTCCGGCGGATTTCCACAATCTAACCGAAGCTGCCGGACGTATCTACGAGGCTCCGTTGTATATCGATGATACTCCCAACATAAAATTGCTCGACCTGCGTGCTCAAGCACGTAGAATGAAGAGTAAAGAGGATATAAAAGCTCTGTTTATCGACTACATCGGATTGATCGAACCTGAAAACAAGTCGAATGTACCCCGGCACGAGCAGGTAGCAGAGATTTCCAGGTCAATAAAATCGCTTGCACGTGAGCTGCAGATACCGATAATCTGTCTTTCTCAGGTTGGTCGACAGTCCGAAGGCAAACCGCCGACGCTGGCGGATCTACGCGAATCGGGGTCTATCGAGCAGGACGCGGATGTGGTATTATTTTTACATAGAGAGCGTGAAGACAGCCGCGACAATCGGGATGGACACTCTCCCGGAAACATAGAAACGGATTTGGTAGTTGCAAAACAGCGAAATGGACCGGTCGGAACCGTAAAACTGGCGTTTTTACCGAGTTATACCAAGTTCGAATCGTTTTCACACGATAAACAGTAAAGGAGATATGCGAGAATGAGTATTAGAGAGAGCTATAATTTCGAATATCTGGTAAATGAGGCCGAAAGAATGGTGCTCGAAGAGCTGGAGAATCAGTTAGAACAGGACTGGGCCGCCGATATTTGTAAATGCGAGGAGTGCGTACTCGATATGGCGGCACTGGCACTCAATAATCTCCCTCCGATGTACCGGGTATCGTTAATGGGAACCCTGTATGCCCATTCTCTTCAGAACACAGAGTACGGTGCCCAAGTGAAAGACAAAGTGGAGGAGGCGATCAAAAAAGTCGCTAAAAATCCTTCCCACGAATACGAGTAATATTTTACGGATTAAGAATCGCAAGAGGCGGCCGCAGGATAATCAGCAGCCGCCTTTTTTTTATTGCCGTATCTGATGAATCCACTGATCAGCACCTTCGGAGGCATAATAACTGCCGTCAGAAAAGGTAATAGCCCAGCTGGAATTTTCGAACAGATACAGTGTCATCAGAAGTTTTCCGTGAGTTATATCCCACACCGCTATAGAGGAGTCGCCATTCAGTGAGTAGAGCAAACCGGCATGTACATACAGTTTGCGGGGGATGTGTGCAACCTTTTCCAGGGTGGTAAAACCGTCCCAAGTGAACATATGAACATTGCCGTAGCCCAAGGAGGTAAAAACCCGAGAAGTAGCCGGATCGACAACCACCGACGCATCGTTGTCCTCTCCAGGATAACTCAGCAGGGTAGACACTCGTCCGTAGTTAGTGCCCTGATGCTGTTTGAGTACGGTTCGAATAGAGTTTCTGCGCTTTTCGAAGCCGAGGGTATAGAGAGAGCGGGTGGTATGATCGTAGTCCAGGCTAAAGGTAAGCAGATTGCGGTCGGGTATTGGAACCGTCTCGCTGGTCTGAGGGTTGATCGAGAGCAGGGTAGTGTTAATGAACTCATTCTTATTACGGGCAACAATTATTTTGTCGTTATAAGATTCAGTGCCTTCCTGCAGACCGAATGAGGAGTAGTTGAATAGTTCCTCGTCGGCAATCGGGTCGATAATTCTGAGGGTGCCGCCCTGTTCGAGCAGAAGCACGCTGTTGTCGTACAAGCCGGCCGCCTGTACGGGAGCAGTCAGCTCGCTGTCGAGTGGAGCGAAGCGGTTTGTATCGAACAGATAAAGCGAATTTTCCTCTCCCTGGGTAGGATACAGGAGAAAGCTCTTATCCGCGAAGACGGTTATACCGCTTTCGGTCTGCAGCGGGTTTTTGTAGCGTTCGGTAGAAAAGGAAAAGTCCGAATTTCGGGCTTCCGCGTTTTTAGGTGTACTGAATGCGCTCGAACGTAGTGAAAAAATTTCGTTTTCAGTCGCTATAAACAGCCTGTTGTCTGAAAAGCCGATATCACTCACTTTCATCAATACCGATTTTGAGAACAGCTCTTCTTCCGAAGAAAAGACCGATTGTGTAGAAATACTGCCATCTGGTTTACAGAAAAAGAGGGTCGATCCGATCAGCTGCAATGGATCTTGAGTGTCGTCGGGGGCCATGTTCGATTTTTGGACCGGTAAAAGAGAGTTGTTCCGTTCTACTCGGTAAGAAAAAAATCTGGGCCTGCTGTTTTCGGTGATGTAAAGAGTAACCATGTTGGATTCGGAATTAAAGGAGTATGAGTGCAGGTTTTGGAACTGTT
The DNA here is from genome assembly GCA_964603735.1 of uncultured Sediminispirochaeta sp. Lineage (GTDB taxonomy): Bacteria > Spirochaetota > Spirochaetia > DSM-16054 > Sediminispirochaetaceae > DSBN01. The sequence continues at coordinate 72,911 of CAZRWN010000004.1, forward strand.
CCCTGGCCTCGATTTGTCCATTGACAAGATTCACCAGATACAAGGTATTACCCTTTACACCGAGCATGAATACACCGTTTTCTGAAAAAGCGATCTGTGTGAGATCTCCGATAGTCGAAATAGGGTCTGTTTTTTGCTCTCCGTTCTCTGTATTCCAGTATCGGATTGTGCCCGAAGAGTTGTAAGTTACCAGGGTTTTTTCGGATTGTGAAAAAAAGACATCCGATACTATTCCGAATCCCTGCCCCAGTAAGGGTTCCAGCCGACCGCTGTCGGCATCCAGAAAGGTAAGGCTCTTCCAGTCGGTACGACTGTAAACAAGATATGTACCCTGAGGTGAATATTTAAGAAAAATCGGAGTTTCCTGAATTTTGTGTGAAAACAGCTCTTTTCCGGTAGAGTAGTTCCAAACGCTCAGGTGGTAGGTGTTGATTCGGTCGGTTTCTACCAGCGCTACTTCCGGCTTATTCGGATGAACTGCGATCTTTACAATGGGCAGATGAGATATCTGCAGTTTGTGGAGCAGCTGATTGGATTCGGGGTCCCATACACGCAGAGTTCCGTCATCGCCTGCGGAGAACAAGGTGTTGTTGGATTCGAGAAGCGCAAAGTCGTTAATACTTTTAGTATGTCCGGTGCTAATCAACACCCGGTTCTCTGTCCAGGCAAGGCTGAACGATGTCGCAAGCAGCACTACGAAAATAAATATACGTTTCACGAATCTTCCTCCTCCGCAGCTTCTATTTCAATCTTGTTGATGGATACATACGGCGGATTCGCGATTTCGCTGTAGAGCTCGCTCTGAAGACGTTCCGGCAGACTCTCCAGCACCTTATTATACAAGTCCATATTGATACGAGGAATCGCTACCTCTTCATCTTTCAGACCGTATACGTAGAACACGAGCTGGTTGTTTCCGATATCATTTAAGATAATGGTGATATCGTTAAAACTGTGTTTGATCAAATCCTTATCCAGAGCCTTTTCCGCCAGCAGAAACTTGAGAATCTCTAGGGCCCGATCATCCAGACCGTGGACGGATGTGAGCATCTTTTCTCTGAGTTCGGGATAACCGATTGCAACTCTCTGTGCAGAGGTCTCAATTTTGTTGCGGAAGAATTGGGTTCGTTCGAGTTCCGGTAAATAGTCGAGATCGAGCTGCTCGCCGGCGATTGTTAGATTTTTGAAGTGAACGGGAAAATCAGGTTTCAGGGTTTCTCCGCATGAATTACACGTTACTTGCATAAATGAACCTTCGAGAATACGCTGAATGACTTGAGGATTCCCCTGCACATCAATAATATCCGGGAGATCCTGCTGGATTGTATTGCCACAATGACACACTATATCACGTTTCATACTAAATGTACCCCTTTATTGAGAAAAAAGATATGAGAGATCGCTGAAGGTCGTCAAGAAGAGAATCATCAAGATTATGATGAAGCCGACTGTTTGATAGCGATAGAAGGTTTTCGGACTTACGCTGCTGCCTTTAATCGCTTCTACAAACGAGAGAACAATCAGCCCACCGTCAAGAGCTGGTATAGGCAACAGGTTGCCGAAGCAGAGAGCCACACTCAAGAGACTCAAAAATCGAAAGAGCGTAATAAAACCGCTGCCGATTCCCTGGGCAAAGCCCTCCGTTGCAACTTCTCCAACCAGGTAGGTAATCCGCACCGGACCGGACACCGCCTTCTGTACATCCACCCCAGAGAAAAGGAGTGCAATACCTTTGATAGTCAGCGTAAAGGTTCTGAATGTTTCGCTGGTACCTCTGGCTAGGGCCTGAAAGGGGTCTAAACGCGGGGTTCTGTGAGTAATACCCTCGAAGCCGACTCCGATGCGGGCAGCACCATTCTCATTATAAAACGGAATCAGTTCAGTCTCTTGTGTAGAGTCATTTCGTTCAAAGGTGATATTCAGCTTCGACGGTTGATTCCGGAGTATGGCGTGAAAATCTAGGGAGTGTTCGATACGCTCTCCATTCACCTCACGAATTCGGTCTCCGGTCCGAAGGCCCGCATTAGCGGCACTGCTGCCGTCTTCTACTTGCGCGACAACCGGATCGATCCAGGCCGCCACCCCTATGCGGCCGGCACCGGTGTCGCGGTTAAGTTCCGGAGTGATGCTCATGGTCATCCGGCGGCTGCCGCGTTCTACCGTGATGGGAAAGGTTTCATTCGGAGAAGGGGCAATTTTTTGCTGAATATCGGTGTAGGTTTCTACCTTCTCGTCCCTGATTTCAACTATACGGTCTCCGGTTTGGAGTCCTACCTCATCGGCCGGATAGTTCTGCTCGGAGAACATCTCCGGATAATCGGAAAGCATGACTATCTTGTTCTGGTAGGTATGGATGGTGAATCCGGCAAACCAGATGACCGAGAGAACCAGTACTGCGAAAACGAGGTTAAAGAACGGACCGGCGGCATAGGTGAGTATCCGTTTCCACACGGAGACAGAGAAAAGGGAGCCCTTTTCGTGGGGTATTTGGGTGTAGTTTTCCTTTATCGCCTTTCGAAAGAGTTCTTCGCCTTTCATTTTACAGTAGCCGCCGATCGGCAGCAGGCTGATACGATAATCGGTACCTTTCCATTCACGGTGATAAAGTACTTTTCCCCAACCGAGAGAAAAGGCCTCTACGGTAATACCGGATGCTTTGGCAACAATGAAATGGCCCAGTTCATGGACAAAAACTACCACTCCCAGACCAATAATTCCTAATACAATGGTAAGTATCATTCAGTATGCTCCATGTAATGCAGAACTTGCCTTTCAGCTTGTTTCCACACTTTTGAGTGAGTTATCAGGACCTGGTCGAAATCTGAAAAACTGACTGACCAGTCCGCTTGCAGGGTGGCATCAACCACTGCTGCAATATCGACATAGCGTATTTTTTTTTCTTGAAAAGCCTGAACTGCCACTTCGTTGGCCGCATTATAGGCCAGCGGGTAAGCTCCGCCGCTGCGTACGGCCTGAAATGCGCTGGAGAGCAGGGGAAACCGCCTCCGGTCGGGGGTTTGAAAAGTAAAACTCGTCTCGGCCAAATCGAGAGTGCCGAAGGGAGAAGCAGACAGCTGTGGATAGGTGAGTGCATTCTGAATGGGAATTCGCATATCAGGATGGCTAATCTGAGCGTAGTAGGAGCCTTCCACGGTTTTTATAAGCGAATGAATGCAGCTCTGCGGATGGATAAGAACCTCAATTTGATCCGGATGCAGGTCGAAGAGGTAGTGCGCTTCGATTACTTCCAGACCCTTGTTGCCCATGGTAGCTGAGTCTATGGTGATTTTGGTTCCCATATTCCAGGTGGGATGTTTCAGCGCATCCTCCAAGGTGATAGCAGCGAACTCCTCGATCGGAGTGTTCCGAAAAGGTCCCCCGGAGGCGGTAATTACTACCTTTTCAATCTCCGGCCGGTTTTCCCTGCGCAAGAGCTGAAACAATGCCGAATGCTCGGAATCAACCGGCAGTATATGTGCCCCGCTGCGCCGCGCCAGGCTGCGTACAAGCCGACCGGCCATGACAATGGTTTCCTTGTTTGCCAGGGCTAGGTCGAATCCGCGCTCGAGACTCCATACGGAGGGCATGAGACCTGCTGATCCGGAGATTCCATTGATCACGATATCTGCTTCGCTTGCTTGAATCAGCTGTTTAACTGCATCCTCTCCTGAAAACCTGATATTCTGATCATCTATTTCCTTTCCGCTTACAGCGAGATTCGGGATATTGTAGAGCTTCCCCAGCCTGAGGAGTTCTTGGACATTCGAATGACAGGCGGCGCCGACTATCTGATAGGAGGAGCCCAGGTTTTGCACAACATCGAAACTGTTAATTCCGATCGAGCCGGTTGCCCCGAGTATAATAATGCGTTTTATCGACATGGCAACACCTATTTCAGTAATATTGTACCAATATAATAGAAAAACGGTGCACTGAAAAGGAGAGAGTCAATAGAGTCGAGTAGCCCGCCGCGACCGGGCATCAATGAACCGGAATCCTTTTTCGCAGCCGCCCGTTTGTACGCCGACTCTATCAGATCTCCGATATCGGCACACAGTCCGATCAGCAAAAAGAAGGGGATGAGAAGTGGCAATTGCGCCGTAAACACATGCGGGGCGAACAGGTAAAAGAGTGTTCCGGTTCCTATGGAACCCAAAAATCCGCCGATAAAACCGATTAGGGTCTTCTTGGGACTAACCGGTACCACTCGCGGCGAGTTTTTCCCAGCCACTATACCAAACAAGTAGGCAAAGGTGTCGTTGCTGAAGTTTAGCAGCAGGAAAAGCAAAATAGAAAACAGAGGATTTTCGAACTCCAGAAACCTGATGGTAAAAACCATAAAAAAGCCCGGATAAATTAGTGCGCTGATAAGACCGGTGGTATATTGAGTAAACTGCTGGACATGGTCAGGCTTCCAGCGGATCAGCTCTGTAATCAGGATAAAGCCTATGCCGGCTACTAAGGCGGCGTTCAGCAGAGAGATACCCGCCTCGAGAATGAGGGTAACATACACTACTGCCGGAAGCGCGGCTGAGAGAACAGGAACGATCCACATATAAAAGCGAGCTGCCGCGGGAGCAAACAGCCGGATGGTCTCTCTTCCGGCCAGAAAAGTGACCGCCACAACAACTGCCGCCCAGCCGGCATGTGAATACCGGTCGAAGAATATTACTATTCCCAACAGCAGAGGGAGACCGATTACAAAGAGGAGCAGACGCTGTCCGAAATTACTCATGCAATACCGCCAAACTTTCGCTTTCTTTTTTGATAGTGCTCAACTGCTGCAGCCAAGTCCTCGTAATCCCAGTCCGGCCACAGTTTCTCTGAAAAATAGTACTCTGCGTATGCACTTTCCCAGAGAAGGAAGTTGCTCAAACGCATCTCACCAGCAGTTCGTATAATTAAATCGGGGTCGGGAACCTCGGGGTTGTCGAGATGTGCACTCACATCATCCATAGTGAGATCTCGGTTTTCACCTGACTGTGAACGCCATTTGTTGACCGCCCGGATTATCTCGTCGCGTCCGCCGTAATTAATTGCCAGAATAGCCGTAATGGCCTCGTAATCTCGAGTAGCTTCCTGTGCATGTGCCAGCTCTTTCTGGATCTCGACCGGCAAACCTTCCGGCGCCCCGGCATGCAATACCCTGATTCGATTGGTATGATAAAAATTAGAATCGCGGCGCAAATGCTGGCGCAGAAGACGCATGAGAAAGTTGACCTCTTTTTCGGAGCGGCTCCAGTTTTCCGTCGAAAAAGTGTACAGCGTTATATAGGAGATACCCAGCGAAATTGCCGCTTTAATGACCCTTTTCGCGGTCTCGGTGCCGTTCTTGTGGCCGAAGGTGCGGGGTTCGCCGCGCTGTTCAGCCCAACGGCCGTTCCCGTCCATGATAATGCCGATATGTCGAGGTATATTGTTAGCCACTATACCTCCATTATCTCCTGTTCTTTGGTCTCGAGCAGTGAGTTGATCTCCTCTATGTACTTATCAGTAAGCTTCTGGATTTCATCAACACCGCGTTTTTCATCATCCTCGCTAATGTCGCCGTTTTTCATCTGCTTTTTGAGGTCGTCGTTTGCATCTCTGCGGATATTGCGTACAGCTACTTTACTCTGTTCGGCGGTGTTCTTGGCGAACTTGACCAGCTCCTTGCGGCGGTCTTCTGTAAGAGGGGGAATCTGAATTCGGATTACCTTGCCGTCGTTGTTCGGATTGACAGACAGCTCCGATTTTTGAATTGCTTTTTCGATTTCATTGAGAAGACTCTTATCCCACGGCTGTATAACTACCAGGCGGGCTTCCGGTACGGAAATTGTAGCAGCTTGATTGAGCGGAGTAGGCTGACCGTAGTAATTCACTTTTATACGCTCGAACAGCGAAGCCGAAGCCCGGCCGGTGCGCATCGAGTTGAACTCTTCCTCAAGAGTAGAAACACTCTTTTTCATTCTGTTTTCAGCATCTTTAATTGTCGCTTGCATACTTTATCTCCTTTCTTTAATCCCATAATAAAAGACCGCCCACAGTGTTTACTGGGAGCGGTCGAATTTCAAATGGAAATTATGATTCTTCTCCAACTTTGTAATATACGAAGTCGGTGAGTTTCAATTCGCCACCGGCCTGTTTTGCTACTTCCTGCATCTTCTTAGCGACGCTGAGCTTTTCTTCCTTCACAAAACCCTGATCAAGCAGGCAGATTTCGGAAAAGTGCTTGTTCAGCTTACCCTTCACGATTCCGTCCAGTACTTTCTCGGGTTTTCCGAGGTTTTCAGCCTGTTTGCGAAAAATTGCCTCCTGCTCTTCCTTATAAGCCGCCTCAACGCTGTCCCGGTCGAGGAACATAGGGTTGAAGGCTGCGATATGCAGAGCACAATCGAAAGCAAACTCTTTTACCGCAGCGTGTTCGAGCACACTGGGAGAATCGGCCTGTAATTTTACCAGTACACCGATCGATCCTTCGCCGTGGGTGTACTCGCTCACCATCTCATTATCTGCAATCTGCATGGTGGTAAAACGGCGCAGCTCCATATTTTCCTTAATGGTGCTGATGGTATCTTTTACCTTTTCATCGAGTTCGGGAGTTTTTTCAGTAAGACCCTTTTCAATGATGGTATTGGCAATATCTTCACCTAGGGCGATAAAATCTTTATTGCGGGCCACGAAGTCGGTTTCGCAGGCCAGCTCAACGACGGCAGCCATAGAATCACTCACCTTAGTAAAGATGCGTCCCTCATTTGTCGCACGGCCGCTTCGTTTGGCAGCCGCGGCCAGTCCGAGCTCTTTGAGATATTTCTCGGCTTTCCCAAAGTCGCCTTCAGCTTCTTTGAGCGCCTTTTTACAGTCCAGCATTCCTGCGCCGGTTTTGTCGCGCAATTTTTTTACATCTGCAGCTTTAATTTCCACGCCTAACTCCTTTGATATATTTTATCTACTCTTCGTAAAGTTTGTCGTCTTCTTCAAGCAGCTCTTTTTCAGTCTCTTCTGCCAGAGATTCTTCTTCTGCTGCCTCTTCAGCCGGCTTCTCTGCTTCCGCCTTGGCTTCGTCGCTTTCCGGGGTATAGTCGGAATACTCTTCGGCGGTAAAGTTGGATTCACCTTCACCTTCGTCGTTTTGAATTACTTCACCAACGCTTGCGGTTTCGAAATCCTCGAACTGCTGCTCCTCTTCTTCCATTTCATCTTTCTGAGCAGCCTGATCGATCTCATCTTCATCCTGCAGGGTTTCGATAATCTGAATACCGATTTCATTATCTGCGTCGATAACCGCATCGGCAATTACTTTTGTAAACAGAGATATTGCGCGAATTGCATCGTCGTTCCCGGGGATAGGATAATCGATGTCGGTGGGATTACAGTTGGTGTCGACTACGGAAACAATTGGGATACCCATACGCTTCGCCTCGGCTACTGCAATGGCTTCTTTGCGGGTGTCGATAATAAAGATGGCTCCGGGCAGTTCTTTCATATCCTTGATACCACCCAGGTTTTTTTCTAAGCGCTGACGCTCTTTGTTGAGACGTGAAACTTCTTTCTTGGTAAGGCTCTCAAAAGTACCATCGATTTCCATCTTCTCAATCTTTTTGAGGCGATGAATAGACTGTTTGATGGTAGAGAAGTTGGTCAGCATACCACCGAGCCAGCGATTGCTTACGTAGAACATGCCGCAGCGTTGAGCTTCACGCTCTATGGCCTGCTGGGCCTGTTTCTTAGTTCCAACAAATAGAATAGATTTGCCGGATTTCACCTGCTCTCGAATAAGATCGTACGCCTCTTTGATGGCAGCGATAGTCTTCTGCAGGTCGATGATGTGGATCCCGTTCCGTTCGGCGAAGATATATTTCTTCATACGGGGATCCCAGCGTTTGGTCTGGTGTCCGAAATGTACGCCTGATTCGAGCAGGCTTTTCATTGTTACTACAGACAAGCGAGTCCTCCTTCAAAATGGGACGGACTACAGCGAGATACGACGTACCTCTTCCTTTGCATCCGTCTTTCCTTCATCATATTTCTCACCGTAAATGGTGGAAGATTATCGGGATGTGATGTCCAAGACATCTATTCCCTGAGACTGTAACATGCCATAAAAACGGCGAATTGGCAACCCCATGACGTTGAAGAAGCAGCCCTCTATCCAATCGACAAACAGGCTTCCGCAGCCCTGAATTCGGTACCCGCCGGCCGCTCCTTTCCACTCTCCGGTATCGAGATACCACTCGATTTCGCGGGTACTGATCGGGGCTAGATGAATGAGGGTAGTCTCCGCCTCATCGTGAAACTCTTTTACACCGCCGTTCCAGAGCGAGAGGGCGGTTATGACCCGGTGGGTTCTGCCCGCTAAATGCTGGAGGAAGCTGCGGGCTTCGCGCTTGGAAGCGGGTTTGCCCAGTACCCTTCCATCGAGGTCGATGCAGGTATCCGCTCCGAGGATTAATTCCGATGCGAATTGTGGGGAATGCTGCAGTACGGATTCTACTTTTTGCCGGGCCAAGTGCAGTGCCTGGACGCGGGGGGGACGATTGTCGAAGACCTCTTCATAGTCGGAGGCGACTGTTTCGAATGCAACTCCGATTTTCTGCAGCAGTTCCTGCCGGCGCGGTGAAGTCGAGGCTAAGATCAGACCTTGCACTACAACCTCCTGAACAGAATAACAGCTCCGATAATACCGACCAGAGTACCCGGGTTCAGATAGAGAAAACATGAAATCACAAGCAGATCGAAGCCTACCGGCCCAATGGCCAAATCCAGAGGAACGTCCGCCATATGCACTATTCGTTCCAGCAGTTCCCAGGCAAAAGTCCCGATCAGCACCGCCAATAGCAGCATTTTTAACAGGATAGGCCGGTTTTTTTTGGTATATTTCATTGTAAGGCCAGCTCCAGTTTCTCTTTTTCTGTGACAAGATGTTCCCACTGGGCGGAGATTTTGTTTTGAGTAGCCTCGTTTTCCTCCAGCTCCGTCTGCAGCTGTTTGACTCTTTCTCCATCCGAGTATACTTCGGGTTTAGCCATATCGGCCTGCAGGCGGCTGTGTTCGCTTTCGAGCTCTTCGAGACGCTTCAGCAGTTGTTCTTCCTCGGATTCGAGTTTTCGCAAACGGTTTTTCTGCTGCTTGAGCTGTGCGTACCGCTCTTTATTGTTCCCGTTATTGTGATCGCAGGCAGAGGCTTCCACGGAAACCTGCCGATTCTCCGGCTGCAATCCGTTCCGAAATCCATCCTGAGCTGCCTCCTTCGCGAGGCGGTAGAGATAATACTGGTAATCTCCCGGAAAGTTGCGGGCCCCGCTCGCACTCAGCTCGAGCACCCGGGTGGCCAAGTTCTCGATAAAATAGCGGTCGTGAGACACAAAAATCAGGGTGCCTTTGAACTTGGTCAGCGCGTTGAGCAGGACATCCTTGGAGTGGATGTCGAGATGGTTGGTCGGTTCATCGAGAATCAGGAGATTGTGGGGCTGCAGCAGTAAACGCAGCAGTGCAACGCGGCTCCTTTCGCCTCCGCTGAGTACATTCAGGGGTTTATATATGTCGTCTCCCTGAAACAAAAAGGCCCCGAGAAGACTGCGCAGTTTGGGCACCAGTTCGGTGGGCGCCTCTGCTTCGAACAGGTCGATAATCGAGGTGGTATTTTCCTCAAGTTCACGCTGTTCCTGTGAAAAATAGCCTGTCTTTACACCGGCGCCGTAACGCAGTTCTCCGCGGTACTGATTGTCCACACCGGCGACTATTCGCAGTAGTGTAGATTTTCCGGCTCCGTTGACACCGGTGACGACCAGTTTTTCACCCCGCATTACCTCTAAGTTCAGGTTTTCCAGCACGGTATTGTTATCGTATGCCTTGCTCACATGGCTCAGTTCGAGCACCTTTTTGCCGGAATGGGGAGCGGGCGGAAAAGAGAAATGAATCTTCTGCATGTGCTGGGGCAGTTCAATCGGCTCCAGCTTTTCCAGATATTTGATGCGGCTCTGCACCTGCTTTGCTTTGGAAGCATTGTAGCGGAATTTCTGAATAAATGCGTTTACCCGCGCAATTTCTTCCTGCTGACGTTCGTATTGCTGCTGCAGCTCCTGGATCTCCTGTTCTCTGCGTCTGAGATAGGCTGAATAGTTACCAGGATAGCGGGAAAGCCGGGCCATAAAGAGTTCGTACGTCTCTTCGACCGTGGTATCGAGAAAATAGCGGTCGTGCGAAACAATCAGAAAACCGCCTTTATAGTTGCGCAGGAATTCCTCCAGCCAGTTCCGGGCTTCCAGATCGAGGTAGTTGGTCGGTTCATCGAGCAGCAGGATATCCGGGTGTTCCAACAGGATCTTTGCCAGGGCAATCCGCATCTGCCACCCTCCGGAGAACTTTTCACAATCTTTTTCGAAATCGCTGCGGTAGAAACCGAGACCTATCAGTACTTGCTCGATCTCTTTTTCGCGATTGTAATAGTCGGCGTTCAGAAGCCGTTCCTCGATTTCATGCTGACATTCGAGTAAGTTGCGGGTAGCCTTATCCTCTTTATCCACAGTGCCGAGCTGCGATTCGATCCGTGATTTTTCTTTTACCAGTGAGTGTAGTTCGGTAAAGGCGGTTTCGGCCTCAGCGTACAACGTACTGCCGGAAAACTTTTTACCACTCTGCGGCAGGTATGCTGCCCGTGTTCCTTTTTGCACCGCAATAGTACCGGAGTCGGCCTGCATCTCCCCGCTGATAATCTTCATCAGGGTGGATTTGCCGCTGCCGTTCCCGCCGGTGAGGGCGGCCCGGCTCTTGGTGGTAAGTGTGAGTTGAACATCTTTGAGGACGGTTCTGTCACCGAAGGCGAGTTGAACGTCCGATATCTGTATTGTTTTCATAGAAACTATTCTTAGTCTGCCCTAGTCTGCCGTTTGACCGAAGAAGGCCATAATCAGACGCGAAGAGCTGCGTTCCCGCAGCACTTTCTCATCTACATAACGAGCGGGTACATATTCGAGTTTGAGCGCATTTCCTTCGAGCGAATATAAAAAGATTAGCGGTTCGTTAGAGGCCTGTTCGAAGCGAAACGCCAGTGCCCCCGTGTACTCCGAGCTGATGCTGCGTGCAAGGAAGTGGTCTAGGCTGACACTGCCGGACTCGTAGGTGACCCCGGGTATTATCGAGGGTACCAGCCGGTCGAGATTTCGCCAGGAGAACTCACGCCCCTCTTCGAACTCGATTTCTCCGTATGCATTGCTGGTAAACACCGGCCCGCTTTCCAGCAGCTGGGTATACAATTCGTCTCTCCGTTCCTGTTCAGCTTCTCTTATCTCCCGGATATCGTCTTCTGCATAATACTCGAAGACCGGGTCATAGGTTCGGTCGTCTATGGTATATACTGCCTGTACGCTGTCCTCATCACGAATAATGATTTCGAGATCCGCCGGTACGAAGGCGTAGCGTCGATCGCTCATTCGCTTTATTTCGTCATATTCGAAGGTATAGCTCTTTTTATAAAGACGAATATCGATAGTCTGTTTTTCTAAATCGGTGAAGATACCGTACTCCGTGCTGAACTTCTGAAGATCAATCTGCTGATTCTCTTCCATCGCTTTAAAATCCTCAGGACGGTAACTGCGGGCAAGCGCCTCTTTGATCGGAGTAAGATCGGGGCCGGCCTGCTCCTCCGGTGCTGCGGTAATATCAAAAAGCTTGAGATAATAGTCGAAGGAGTAGCCTTGAACCCCGTCCTTCGTGAGGACTCTATACCATACACCATCATGCCCTCCGATCTCCTCCTCGACATCAGTTTTCCCGAGTACCTTGATCTCTTGGTTTACCCGCAGTTTATACACTCGGTTGGAACTTATGTCCGGTTCTTCTCGAATTGCCAGACCGTCCCGCATGTTGCGGGCAAAGATGTTTTCATACTCGTCATATTCGCTCGCCTGCGCCTGGGCTTCTTTTCTTTTTTCAAACAGTTCGACCCTCCACGTATCGATTTCGAAGCTCTGATCGGAGTCGGGAGGTTCGACTTTATAAGTATTACTGATATCCGATTTATATTTGACTACTACCACAGCTCCGGTTTCCAGTGCGTTCGTGTCTGGTGAAAACAGGACTACACCATATCCGAGATTTCCCCCTGAACAGGCTGAAAAGAGAGCACTAATAGTCACCCCAAGCAGCAATAAAAAATATCTGGTGAATGTATTTTGAACGCGGTACATAGAGGCCTCCCTTTACGATATATAGCCCGGAAAGGGGGGTAAAGTCAACGCAAACTGAATGATGAAACGATTGCTATTCTGCCGCGGCTAATGAGCGACAGCGTATGTGAGTCGGCTTTGATTTTTCGGGCAGCCCTGTCCGTGACGACCAGATCGGTCGAGCGAACACCGAACAGCGTTTTGGCATGCACATAGAGCGGAACTTCGCCGACTCGCGCGTGTACTTTATCGATCTGTGAGGTATGATAATAGCTCACCATTCCACCGCTGTTGATTGCATCGGGTTCAACCATCCGCATGTCTATGATTGTGTTCATCTGGTCATCATAGACCCGCGGAAAGAGTGCTGGCTTCAGAGTGCCGTTTACATGCGATCCGTAGACTTCTATCGGATTATCGACATAGATTACTATGCCCGAATATTGTCCGCTGGCTACATAACCCAACTCCGCTGTCTGCGATAGCGGACGGGAATGAGTAATAAAATGGCGAGAAAAGGTCGGATAAAGGCTGTAGTGAAAAATGCGCTGAAACTCGGTGAAATCACTGGAAAAGCGGGATGAGATAATTTTGCCCTCGGATGCCGTTTTTCTGAACTCGGCGGTCTTTTCGGAAGAATCGATGAGTATTTCACCAATCGTGTGTCGTGAATTGACGAGTATAGATGAAATTGCTTCGACGAATAGAGTCGGCAGATGCCGCTGTATTGCAGTTTCGGCTTTGGAGCGTAACAGGGGCACCGGGCCGTTGGGGTTGTTGGCTTCGAAGGTAACCTGCAGCACAAAGGTATCGGTTTGCCAGTCGATCCACCCGCTGCTCTTGATAAGACCGGAAGAGGTTCTAATGCTGGACTGGGCAGCGGTAGGAGCGATGCCGAATAAAAGCAAGCAGAGGAGTAGTACTGCCGATACGGGTTTAAACCTGTTTTTCATCTCTATTCTCTTATCGACTTTAGAGCAAACTGCCTTGAATGGAACTAGGGAGTATTCTTTCCGGCGAAGGGCTTTTCACCGAAATAGATGCCGGCCCACTCCCATTGGCCGTGAATTTCAGGATCGGCCGGAAAGTGAACCCTGCGGAAGTAAAGATACCAGGTTTTTATACGGTAAGACCATCCCCATGTACGCAGATACGCCTCGCGGGTGTTTGAATCAAGGTCGAGTTCGCTGTTGTAATGAATACGCTGTCCCATAAAGCTGCCCAGGCCTGACAGGAAATCCTGATTTGCCTCCGTGCGGGCTTCTTCCCATGAAATTGCAAAGAAATTAACCTTAGCGCGGTAGCGGCTGAGAAGGCGTGAATTACGGGTCCACATTGCATACTTAATAGTTTTGACCAGGTCTTCCAGGCTCTCCATTGTCCAGTCTTTATTCGGATAGTCGTAGAACTCTATCATCGAGCGCACCTGTTCATGGGCATGCGGTACTCCGGTGACACTGACTTCGGGGTATCCGAGAAAATTCCGATATGCCTGAATCGCCAGGTCCCACTCGCCGAGTTCCTCATAGGTTTTAGCCAGAAAATAGTAGGTAGGTCCTTTATCGATTTTATCACTGAACTGAGACAGCAGCTTTTTATAGAAGCTGACTTTGAGCTCGGGTTCGTCAACGAGACGGATAAGATTTTTGAGGCAGATGTAGTGAACTGTAGTTCCGTTCACTTCTAGATCGGTATGATTTTTTAATATCCGTTCGAAATACTGTATGGCAAACGGTTCGGCCCCTTCGCTCAAATAGTTCTGTGCTACAATCAAAAGGTAGTACCCGTTGTAGGGGTCGTTTTTATGGTGTTCTACATAGGTGGTGAGAAACAAGTTCAGAAGGTTGGGGCGCTTTGCCGAATGTAGTTTTTTGGTGATTTCCTGAATTACAATGAAACGACTTTCGGGATTATTGGTCCGGTTTTCCAAATCGTGAAAAAGAAGCCTTAGCTCTTTTTGTTGCTCCTTGCTGCCGACAATAAAGTTGCTGTTGGATGACGATACCGGAGTCCGCGTCGTCGGACATGCGGCCAGGATTGCTACAACTGTTATGGTTACTATTGCGACTGCAATGATGGAATATTGTTGCTGTTTCATTTTGCTGGTGGGATAGTAACACAGCCTGTAAGGGTTTGCAAGAAGGGCTGCTTTTGGTACACTCACTTTTCAGTTAAAGGGGGAGAATGTGGAAGAAAAAATTACGAAAACAGACCATGGGTTACAGGTTCCTGAACACCCGCTTATTCCCTATATAGAGGGAGATGGAATTGGAGTCGACATTTGGCCGGCTGCGCAAAAAGTTTTCGATGCGGCTGTTGAAAAGGCCTATGGCGGAAAGCTGGCGGTGCAGTGGAAAGAGGTCTACGCCGGTGAAAAAGGTTACAATAAATCCGGAGAGTGGCTGCCGCAGGAAACCCTGGCTACAATCCGCGAGTATCTGGTGGCAATTAAAGGTCCGCTTACTACTCCGGTCGGCGGCGGATTTCGCAGCCTGAATGTAGCCCTGCGGCAGAAGCTTGATCTGTATGTCTGTCTGCGGCCGGTGAAACACTATCCCGGAATCCCCTCGCCGGTGAAAGCTCCTGAAAAGGTGGATATGGTAGTTTTTCGAGAAAACACCGAAGATGTGTATGCCGGTCTGGAACTGCGCTCCGGTGAAGATCAGACTAAGCGGCTGATTGATTTTCTGAAAAGTGAGTACGGCTGGGAAATCCGACCTGATTCCGGAATCGGCATTAAGCCGATCAGCGTAACTGGAACCGAGCGCTTGGTTCGAGCGGCAGTGAATTATGCCATCGAGCAGGGACGCAAAAGTGTAACTCTGGTTCATAAAGGCAATATCATGAAATACACCGAAGGTGCTTTTCGTGAATGGGGATACGAACTGGCGAAGCGTGAGTTCGGTGACAAAGTGGTAAGTTGGGACGAGTGTGGAGGCGATGTTCCCGAAGGCAAAATTTTGATCAAGGATGCGATTGCCGATGCATTCCTACAGCAGATACTGACCCGGGCGGATGAGTTTGACGTGATCGCGACTATGAACTTGAACGGGGACTATATGTCGGATGCGCTGGCCGCCCAGGTAGGCGGAATCGGTATTGCACCCGGGGCAAATATCAATTTTGAATCCGGCCATGCAATTTTCGAAGCTACCCACGGTACGGCGCCTAAATATGCCGGTCAGAACAAGGTGAATCCGAGCTCACTGATACTCTCCGGAAGTCTTATGCTCGAATATATAGGCTGGAAAGCGGCATCGGATTTAATCGAAAAGGGAATTACCGGGGCGATCAAGGCCAAACAGGTGACCTACGATTTTGCCCGAATGATGGAAGGAGCTACCAAGGTTTCAAGCAGTGAGTTCGCCGACGCAATCATAGCTCATATGGATTAAGCAGAACACGAGGATGATGCGAGCCGGGTTCCGCAAAATAGCTGGAATAGTATGGGTATATGCAGCCTACCTGCTGATAATAACCGGTTGTGCCGGCGATACTACGCCGCAGGCGGTCGATACTTCCCTGCAGCGGGATATTCAGCAAAGGGCCACTGCTCTGGAGCGTGTGCGCTCCAACATCGCTTTTGGAACCCCGCGCTCCCTCGATATCGCCTTGAACATACTGTATACTGACAATCTGTATACAAGCGAAGTAGGAGCGGAGCTTGCCTTCGTGGCAAACCGCTTTTACCAGATAGTCTATCCTTATTTAGAATACAGCACTATGCAAGTCCAGCCCCCGGCTGGGAGTCTCTATCCGCAGCTCTTCGAAAGTGTTTCGGCCGGAAAGGTCCCCAATATCTCACAGGAGCAGACCTCCTTCCTCTCTTCTCTGGCTTCCGCACTTGCAGTGCTGACCAGTAATTCGCAAGCTGAGCAGGAGCAAGCCGGAGAGGTAACCTCCTATGTGGTTCAAATAAATCCCGACTCTATGCTGGCCAGGTTTTTGGAGGGATATTATCTAGAGCAGGAAGAACAGTACTCTGAATCACGGGAGCTGTATCAGTCTGTTCTCCAACAGGACGATTCCTGTTATCCGGCCCGACTCGGGCTGGTGCGGATATTGTATGCTATGGGGAATCCAGAAGCGGCCTTCGGTCATGTCGAGCAGTTGCTGTTAGAGTTTCCGGATAAACGGTATGTACTGCAATGGGCAATAAGTATTTATCTGCAGACCGGTCAGCTCGATAAAGTCGACAGTCTGCTCTCGACGGCGATTGTTCGGTTTCCGGATGAAACTTTTTTTCTGCGAAAGCGGGCCGAACTGCTCGAACTGCAGGGCAAGTACGAGCAGGCTGCCCGTATTGCTGCAGTGGTTGAACGGGAAACCGGTGAGACCCCCGAAACCCTGCTGATTAAGGTAAAATCGCTCGTACGCCAGGGACGCCGTGAAGAGGCTCTGGCTCTGGCAGAGGAGGGTATGAAAAAATACCCCTCTTTTCAGGGCTTTACGGCGCTGTACGGTGAGCTGCTGATACAAATCGGAAGACGGGAGGAAGCCTACGATTTTTTTCGCCGGCGGCTCGAGGAGGACCCTGAGAATCTGTCTGTAACCGCTTCACTACTCGATACCGCGATCGAACTCGAGCGCTGGGATAGTGCGGTTGATTATTTGGAAGAACTACTTGAAGCGCATCAGTCAATCTCTCTACTGATGAAAGCAGTAACTGTGTATCGGGCGGTCGGCGAGATGGAGAAAGCCCGCGATTATGCCCGCAGCTTGGCTGAAGAGTATCCACAAGATTCCACTGCAGTGAGGACATATCTGAATGTATTGCTGGAGCTCGACCGCAGTTCAGAGGCGGTCGAGTATATAAACCGACGTTTGGAGGAAGACTCTAACTCCGATGTCCGCAGCCTGCTGCTCTATTTCCGGGCCCGGTTGGCTGAGAATCAACAGAGCAAACTGCAGTATCTGCAGTCGGCCCTGCTGGAAAATATGCAGAATGTAAATGCGCTGATCGAGATTGCTGAACTGTATGAATCTATGGGAGAGTACAGCAAAGCGATCCGCTATCTGCGGCAGGCGATTGCTTTGAGGCCGGATAATCAATCCCTGCAGAGGAAAATGCGCGAGTTGCAGGACAGAACCGAATAGGGGGGCATTATGCTGCGCTGTCTCACTCTTACCGCTGAGAAGGATGAAAAAAAAATAGAAGATATTTACACCTATCGCAGATGGATAGATGCGGTCGAGATACGGCTCGATCTCTGCGAACGGGCGAATGAGCATTTTATAGGAAAGGTTCTGAATGCTGCCGCTCGGGCTGCTGCTGAGGTTATTCTGACGTATCGCCGCAAGCAGGATGGAGGGCCCCGGGTGCTCGATGAATCGCAGCGTCTGCAGAAACTGGCCGCGCTTCTGCGTCCCGGTGTGGCCTACGTCGATATTGAACATGGAGTGAAGGCGGAGCAGGTACAGCGCAGAGCGGCGGAGACGGGGGCAAAAGTGATTCGTTCGCTGCATGATTTTGACGGAATCCCCTCCGTCATGTCGGCTTTGATCGCAAGCATCGCAGCCGCCGGGGAAATACCGAAGATAGCCTGTTTCCCGAAGAGCTCGGCGGATGTGCACAAACTGATGTTCGCCTGTACTGAAACCGCCTCTATCCGTGAAAAGATAATAATTGGAATGGGAGGGTACGGATTCTTTACACGGGCAGCACCGCTGCTCTGCGGGTCGATGCTGACCTTTTGTTCATCAGGAAGCCTAAAGGGTGCTCCCGGTCAAATCGGTCCGGCAGAGCTAGAGCAGGTATACCGGGTATCTTCACAAAACGATGATACAGTCTATTACGGGATTATCGGCAATCCGGTGCTCCACAGCAGCAGCCCCCGCATCCATAACAAATGGTTCGCTGATGCCGGGATGAATGCCGCCTATCTTCCGTTTCAGGTTGACGAGGTTGGCCTGTTCATGAAACTCGCCGGCCGGATCGGAATTCGGGGATTTTCGGTAACCGTGCCGCACAAGCAGAACATCATCGAGTTTCTGGATGAGATTGACGAGGCGGTGCATATAATCGGTTCGTGTAATACCGTAGTAAGGTGCCGCCGGGGCTGGCGGGGCAGCAACACCGATTATGAGGGCTTTCTCGAGCCTCTGAAAAGGCGGAATCTACTGAATCCGGGAGACCGGGCCCTGGTAGTCGGGGCCGGAGGGGTTGCCCGTACGGTGGTGTATGCCCTTCAACAGGCCAGAATTGATGTTACTGTAGTCAACCGAACCGAGTCGCGGGCCTCTGCTCTGGCAGCCGAATTCGGTGTACACTGGCGGTCCGTAGAGAGTAACTGGAATAAGGTCGCGGGGTATCAGTTGGTTATCCAGACGAGCAGTGCCGGAATGGAACCGGACACTGATACGGACCCCCTGCCGGCTTACCGCTTTAATGGTTCCGAAATTGTCTATGAGCTTATTTATAGCCCTGAGCAAACCCGCTTCCTGCGGAGAGCCTCAGAGGCCGGCTGCCTGACTTTAGGGGGCAGCGAGATGCTGCAGGCTCAGGCGGTCCTGCAGTTTGAACAATTCAGTAAAGTGTATCACTCTCAAGGCGAGTAATCTTTCGGCTGCACGAACAAGGAGCTCTTCCACTTTTTTATATATCCGATTTTCTGTACCCAGACCTGCAGTTCCGAGTTATCGGGGAGCTTTTCACCGATCAGCAGTAGTTCGTTTCCCGATTTTTGTAGTTCTTTTGGGCGGATCAAGTGGCGCTGTGGTTTGCCTGAGGATGTTCGCTCAACCAGTTCCAACAGATCCCACTCAGATTGCAGGGATTGTTGAATTATGCGAACCTTTCCGCTGTAGTTCATTCCGCGAGCCTCATTTAGCGACGGACTGATCTGGCTGTTGTGCAGTTGAGAGGGGAAGAGAAACAGTTTTTTCTCTATCTGTGCTTCAAGTTCTTTTTTATCCTTGGCTTTATTCGGCGGCAGGCGGTCGAGTTCGCGGCGCAGCTCATTCAGAATCTGCTCATCGGCGATTTTGATTCCCGCACCGGGGGCAGGCGAAGTGAAACGTTCAACAGCTCCGTCCGAGTTCGAAACCTGTTCCGGCAGATCGGGAAATGCTATCTCACTTGCTGTGTTCGCGTCCGAAGAGGAGCGATCGCGTCCCTCGACCGCCGGCAGAGGAGTAATTCCGATCTCCTCCAGCAGACTCTGCCATTTCCGGCGATGGGCGGCATCCATCACATAGATGCCGTTGCCGAAGTCTTTCAGGATATAGGTAAAAAAATCGGGATGACTGCGCACCATCTGATCCCAATGGCCTGCTAAGGAAAGGGTGATTCCTTCTATCATCACAACAGAAGAATAATGATTCTCCCAGGATTCGAGGGAGAAGCGGATATTTTGGGGTAGAGTGGTTGCCGACATTTTTGTTATCCGTTCACGAATAGTTTCAAAGTCGAACCGGCGGCGACCATGCAGGTACGATGCGCGACTCAGTTCAAATTGGGGATAGGCGGCAAAGGCCCTCAGCTCCAACACTTCCGAGATAAACAGGCCGGTTTCGAATGGGAGGGGCGGCTTTACTGTAATCGTGAAATCCGGATGCAGCAGCAAGGCCTGAGTTTCTTCCTGAGCGTGAAACAGATCCGCTGCGGAGGGATTGCGGTACAGCCTTTTTGAGTTGCCTGCAAGTACGCCGATTTTTGATAAAGTGAGTATAATCTTTTTAGGGTCAATCGGATCAGCAGCAGTTTTTTCACTGGGCGGCCGGTCGGCGGCTATCAGCATGCGTATCAAACTGGACTGATCGAAAGAATATCCGGACGGAATCAAGGCGTAGAAACGGCTGATGCTTCCGGCAATATGGGCAAGCTGCTGAAGCGCGAGACTCGTAAGCGAAAAATCCTCGACCGCTTCATCCGAACTCGTGCAGGCCGCGGCCCATAAAAAGAAGAGTCGATCGCTTCTGGATTTCCGTCCGAACGCAGTTCCGCGCTGGTAGTCAAGCGTGAAGCCCGCTCTGTGCCTCTGCAGTATGCCCAGTTTCAGTAAAGCATTGATGAGAAGATAATAAATACTCAGGTCATAGTTTTCACTGTGGGATGTAAAAATTGACTGCAGCCCCTCGGATATCCGTTTTTTAAGAGTTCCGTCCGCCTTGAGCGGATCGTTATAGCTGTGCAGTGCCGCAATGAATGACCAACAGATTTCCTCAGTCACTCTAATCGCCGGGTTTGTTTTCGTTTTGACCTGGGTTGCGGGAGGAAAGAGTGCCGCAGGAGAGAGTACTGTTTCACGTATCGGCTGGTGAAGAAACGGGTTGATGTGCAGAAGCGGAGAGTCGGAACAGGAATATATCAGTAGTCGCTCCCGCAGATTCATCAGGTGGTTGTGAATGCTGAAATAATCGTAACTGTCATGGAACAGCCGCAGCAGCTGCTGGGGAGTCGGTCTGTCGAGCAAATCGATAGCTGTAAGGACCAAGGTGTCATGAGCATCAATTAGAGCGACTGCCCTCTGTATCGTTTCCTCTTTCGAAAAGAGATGGACGATTCGGTCCGCCAGCCGGGGTTTATGAAACGGGGTCTTCAGCTCTCCTAAATAGGTTCGCATGATGGAAAAAAACAGCTCATCCGGCAGATCTAAAAGGCAGCGTTTCCATTGTTCAATATGTTCCCGTGCGGGTACTTCGGCCATTAATCACTCCAAAAATCTATGTGGTACTTATATCCCTGTTCCGTTAGAAACTTTTGCCGGTTCATCGCGAATTGCTCTTCGACCGTGTGCTGGGTCACAATAGTGTAAAAGTAAGAGTTTGTGTTCTTAGGTCGCAGAATGCGGCCAAGCCGCTGGGCTTCTTCTTGCCGGCTTCCGAAGGTACCTGAGATCTGGATAGCAACCGAGGCATCCGGCAGATCGATTGCGAAATTGGCTACTTTCGACACGACAATAACCCGCTCTTCCCCGCGTCTGAAAGCATCATAGATCTCTTCGCGCTTTCTGTTGGGGGTTTTCCCAGTAATAAGCGGTGCTCCCAGCGCCTCTGCTACCTTGGTGAGCTGTTTGATATATTGCCCAATTACCAGAATGTGGTCCTCGTGATGATTCTGCACCAGCTGCAGGGTAATTTCATCCTTTACCGGATTCTCAGCGGCAATACGGTACTTGCTGCGCTTGTCGGCAGTGGCGTAGGGAACCGCGCTCTTCTGCGGCAGAGCAACCCGGATTTCATGACAGATTGCCTCCGCGATCCATCCCTTGGATTCGAGCTCCTTCCAGGGAACATCGTACTTTTTAGGTCCGACCAGAGAAAAGACCTCGTCCTCCCGGCCGTCTTCCCTTACCAGCGTGGCAGTCAGTCCCAGCCGGCGTATGGCCTGAATTTCTGCGGTAACCCGAAAAACAGGTGCCGGCAGAAGGTGAACTTCGTCGTAGACAATCAGTCCCCAGGGGTGGTTGCGAAAAATGTTGAAGTGCGGGAACGCTCCCTCTTTATCCGGGCGCCATGTAAGTATCTGATATGTGCCGACTGTTACCGGCCGAATTTCTTTTTTATCGCCGGTGTACTCCCCAATCTGATCGCGGGACATATCGGTCTTGTCGATTATTTCGTCAATCCACTGATGTACCGCGGCGGTGTTGGGGGCTAAGATGAGGGTATAGGTGGCGGCCAGGGCCATTGCCTTCAAACCCACTATGGTTTTTCCCGAACCGCAGGGCAGTACTATGGTGCCGAAGCCGCTGCCGGGCTGCCCGTTGCCGTAAAAAGCCCTGGCAGCCTCGTCCTGATAGCCACGGACGGTAAAATCATAGCCGTCACGGGTATGAGAGAGCAGGTTGATCTCGAGAGGAGCTCCATCCTTGAGCGGAGCCTCGTCCTTCACCGGGTAGGAGAGTTTGATGAGCTCGCTCTTAATAGTACCGCGGTTGACCAGGTCTATTAAAAAGCCGTGCTCGCTGGGGGTGAGGTAGTTCTTGAGACGGTTGTACTCCTGCAGTTCGGCCTGGATAAGCGGATCGCTAATATGCAGCTCGAGGGTGTTCGGATCGGCACTTTGCTTCAGTACCAGCTTGCCGAAACGGCTGATGGTATCGCCGATAAAATAGTCAACGTTGTCAGGCACACTGAAGCGGGACCACCTGCGGATTCGATCGGTAATGTCCTTAGCGGTGTAGCCGGCCGAGGCGGCATTCCACAGGGACAGCGGAGTAATGCGATAGGTGTGCATGTGTTCGGGAGATTTCTCGAGCTCTGCAAATAGACCGAGATCGGACCGGGCCGCCTCGGCATTCGGATTGTGAACGTCCAGCAGAATAGAGTTGTCTCCCTGAACGATCAGGGGGCCGATATCAGAGTGCGGGTTTACCATAGCGTTCTAGAATACGTGAAAGCAATAAAATCTTCAAGGTATAGAAAAACGTGCGAAGATTCTTCTCAATATCGAATAAACAATATAGAATGGAAACGAAAGGTTACGACAGTTGGGAGATGTACTGATGAATAACGTTCTAATAGTCGGCTCGGTGGCCGATAACCCCGTGGTTGAAGATGTAGCGCATCACCTGCGGCAGCATGAAGATTATTCCGACTTGATCTCTTTGAAGAGTTTTCTAAATACCGAGTTTTGCCCCCGTTTTATTATCGATGAAGAGAACTGGGATAATATTGGGTATAAACTGAAAGGCAAAACCGTGCTTTTGGTAAGCACTAATCAGGGTTGGAACAGTCGTGATGAGCTGGCGATGCGGAATTTTCTCATTGCCCGGGCGGCGAAGGACAACGGTGCTGATAGAGTGGTGCTGTTCGAACCGAATTTATTCTATAGCGCTCAGGACCGCGGCCCGCGGCTGGAGCAGGGCGATATGACCCGCAATCGTACCATTGAGGACCAGAAGAAGTTTGACGGCCAGCCATTCTCAGCCCGGCTTTACGCTGATCTTCTGCTGGAGGCGGGAGTCGATGAGGTAATTACCGTCCACAACCACTCACAATCTGTTGCGGATATTTTTCTTGACCGGTTTTCCGGCTGTTTTCATGATCTGCAGCCGGCCGATCTGTTTGCCAGTTATATGCAGGACTCGGATGTGGTCAGTGAAGATTCGCTTGTCTTATGTGCTCCGGACAAGGGAGCACTCAGTTTCGTACGCAAGGTGCGGGAAGAGCTGCAGACGGATTCAATACCACTGGTGTATATGAACAAGGTTCGATCCGACGAACGCAAAGTATTCATCCAGTTATCACCTGAATCGGAAATTTCCGCGGAAGAGATCAAGGGCAAGGATATTGCGGTTATTGACGATATGGTTCGTACCGGCAACACCATTATGGAGACCTGCAACCTGTTGAAAGAGGCCGGTGCAAACCGCGTAGTATTTTTCGTAACACATTTCTATTCCAGTCGTGAGTGCCGGGTGAATTTGAATGCCCACACCCTCGATGAAATAGTTACCACCAGTACGATTCCGGATATTCTCAACCGGGATGTACAGGGGCGCCTGCGGCACAAGATGGTAGTGCTGCAGTTATCGCGCTGGGTGTGCAACTACATTCTCAAGTTAATGGGGCAGGAGGACGAGCAGTTGAGTCCTCCGCTGTACACCGAGGATATGTCCTCGAAGAATCCGCGCTGGCGAGGACGGATGGGCCCCCTCTATTCATCAGTCCATTTTTAGAACTTTAGAACAAGGAGTACCGCATGTCCAAACAGGTGCCGGATACCTTTCGAATAGGTATTGTGTGCGGAAAATTGGGCGATGTTGACGGGGTTTCGCTCGAAGTAGAAAAGTGGATAAAGACACTGACCGAACTCGGCCATGAGGTCATAACCTTTGCCGGACGTTATGCGGCTCAACTGCCGCTGGTTCCGGCTGAAAAGCAAATACTCATTTCCGAGATTCGCTTCGGGAGTCCCGAACAGCAGGAGTATGAGCATCAGGTATTTCCATACCTGCAGGATAATCCGCCGCATCTCAGCGATGAAAAACGGGAGCAGCTCATCGACCATTTGGAGCAGCAGGGTACCATCGTCGCCAACATGCTCTTCGAATACATCAAACGCTTCTCAATCGATGTAATAATTGCCGAAAACACCAACGCCATGCCGATGACACTTATCGGCGGTATGGCAATTTATAAGCTGGCCACCGGGCGCAGAGTAGCTACTATTTTTCACCACCACGATTTCTGGTGGGAACGCAGCCGTTTCAGTCAGAACTATATAGAGCAATTACTGGGAAAGATAATGCCGCCGGTGGATCCGGGACTCGAACACGTAGTGATCTCTTCGTATGCCGAACATATTTTACGATCCATAAAAAGGGTGCATCCCAAGGTTGTGCCCAACTGCGAGAACTTCGAGCAGGCCGTAGTGCTGGATGAATACAACTCCAAGTTTCGTCAGCAGCTGGGGTTTTCCGAGGACGATGTGCTGATAATCCAGCCGACCCGCATAGTACGGCGTAAGCGTATAGAAGATTCGCTGTCACTGGTAGGGAAATTTCTCGAGAAATATCCCGAGTTCAGGGAGCGGCTGCAGTTCGTAATTTCCCTGTATCAGGGCGATGAGCCGGATGTGCATTATATCGACGAAATCCGCAGCCAGGCCGAGCAGCACGGCATCCGTCTGCATCTGATTTCGGAGCGGGTAGCCGCGGAGCGCGGAAAAACCGCGGACGGGCAGATCGTGTTCACGAATCGCGATGTATTGGCCAACGCAGACCTGGTAACTTACCTTCCCATCTGGGAGGGCTTTGGAAACGCTCTGCTGGAGTCGGTGGCAGCGAAAGTACCGATAGTAACCACCGCCTATTTGGTGTATAAAACCGATATCAAAGTCATCGGCTTCGACAACATCGAGGTGCGGGATATTTACGACAGGTACGGCCGGCTGGTAATAGACGAGGCGGTTCTCAAAAAGATGCATCAGGTGTTGAGCGACCGGGAATACCGCAACAAGATGGTAGAGCGCAATTTCAAGCTGGGGCAGCGGGAGTTCGGCATGAAGCGGCTCAAGCAGATGCTGTCGGATGTGTTCGACGATTACGGCGATGAGATTCGGGCCTGTCGTAAGCGAATTGAGAAGAGTAAGCGCCGTTACCCAGTGTAGAGTCGTGGAGTCTACCCGGTTAGATAGAACTCAGGCTGTCGGTCGGCGAGCAGATGGTTATATTCGGTCACATTCTTATCCAGAGACTCTCTAGGATCGATCTCTACCGCCGAAATATCATCCGCGGCCGCATCTGCCCGGATGAGAATGCGTCCGCGGGGGCTTACCACCTGGCTCGACCCGGTGAAGGTGAGGGCTTTTTCGCCAACCTCTTCATTGCCCCAGCGATTAGCCAGGATCCAGAACATGCGGTTCTCCAGAGCCCGTACCCGACTGGTAAGCTGGCCGTATTCCGGCAGAACGAGATTGGATGGGTGGCAGATAATTTGGACGCCCTGAAGTGCTAAGGTTCGGGCTGCTTCGGGAAACATGTGGTCAAAACAGACCAGCACTCCCACCTTTACCCCATTCAAATCAAAACTGAAGAAGCCCTCCGTTCCGGGAGTAAAATGTATTGTCTCTTCGTTGAAAAGATGTATCTTGCGGTAGGAGCCGATAAGGCCCTTGGGTCCCACGACAACTGCGGTGTTGTAGAGCGTATCTCCGGCGAGTTCGGGCAGACCGGTCACAACCGTGCAGCCGGTTTTTGCGCACACCTCGCCGAGTTCGTCGGTAGTGGGGCCGGGAACCGGTTCGGAAAGTGCGCGGGCCTGTTCCGTCGATGCGAAGAAATAGCCGCTGGTGGCCAGTTCGGGGGCAACCAGCAGATCTGCGTCGGTTTGCAGTACTGCCTCGATGAGACATTTGCGGTTGTGGGCAGTTTCACCTATAGTCGGTGAAAATTGAAAATAGCCGATTTTCACAGGTACCTCCTACCTTGCCAATACTTCCTTTTCAAAGAATATAGTATATACCGCAGCAGGTCAAACAGCTGTTGAATGCCGAGAACGGCTGGCTCAGATCAGGCTAACAGAGCCGTCTGCCGTTTCAGCATGTCGACGATTACTATGGCGCTCATAGCCTCGATTACCGGTACGATCCGCGGACAGATGCAGGGATCGTGGCGTCCTTCGGTTTTTATGCGGATAGACTCACCGCTGTCGGATACGGATTCTTGCTCGCTGCTGATAGAGGCGGTCGGTTTGACAACCGCCCGGAATACAAAGGGCGCGCCGGTGGTAATTCCGCCGAGAGTGCCGCCGGAATGATTGCTGGCAAATCCGTTTGGAGTGATCGGGTCGTTGTGCTTACTGCCGTACATGTCTGCGGCGGCGAACCCGCTGCCGAACTCGATTCCCCGCACGGCACCGATCGAAAGTATTCCCTTACCGATTTCCGCTTCGAATTTATCGAACACCGGCTCGCCGATGCCCGGCGGCAATCCCTCGACCAGACACTCCACTACGCCTCCGGCGCTGTCGCCGGCATCTTTGAGCTCTTCGATGCGCTTTACCATCTCTTCGGCCGCCCGCGGATCGCTGGCCCGCATGGGGTTGTCCTCGATATGCTGCAAGTCTCTGACCCGGCACTCTACTCCGGCGGCTTTGAGCGTGTAGGCAGTAATCCGTATACCTTTGGCTGCGAGTATTCTTTTCGCAACCGCACCGGCGGCCACCCGGCCGGCGGTTTCGCGCCCCGAGGCCCGGCCGCTGCCGCGGTAGTCGCGAATCCCGTATTTGGCCTGGTAAGTGAAATCGGCATGACCCGGACGGAAGGCGTGGCGGATATGATCGTAGGCACTGCTGTCGTGGTCCTGATTGTAGAGCAGCATTGCCAGCGGAGTACCGGTGGTCTTGCCTTCGAATACACCGGAGAGAATCCGCACCGTGTCGCTCTCTTTACGTGCGGTCGTGATGTGCGACTGGCCCGGTTTACGGCGGTCGAGTTCTTTTTGGATATCCTGCTCGCTGATTTCGATCAGCGGAGTTGCGCCGTCTACCACTACTCCGACTCCCGGACCGTGCGATTCGCCGAAAGTGGTTATCCTGAAATGGGTTCCGAAAGAGCTACCTGACATAATTTAATTCCTTTAATCGAGAGTAGAGGAGTTCGAAATTTTTCTCAACCGTCTGATCGGGCAGTTCGATGAGCGCATCGCAGTGTTGACTGTAGAGTTTATGGCGCCGTATGTAGAGTTCATGAAAGAGTTCGGCCGGCGGCCGGTCGCCGATCAAGAAGGGAGGCAAGCCGCCCCGTTCAATCCGGTTGAACAGGACCGTTTCATCGACCTGCAGATAGATCAAGCTGCCGCCCGGTTTCAAAGCCTGCAAGGCGGGTTGATTTTCGACGGTGCCGCCGCCGAGCGAGAGTAGTGCCGCTGAAAAGGCGGCTTTTCGGGCGGCCGCCGCCTCGTACTCTTGGAACTTTTCACGCCCCGCGGTACGATATATCTCACGGACCGAGGAGTAGCCTTGATCGGCGGCTAAAGCCAGCAGCAGGTCGTCGAGATCATAGAACTCCCGGCCGGTGCGGGAGGCCAGCAGCTTGCCGAGAGTGGTCTTGCCGCAATGTTTGAGTCCGGCCAGATAGAGGTTTCGTCGGGCATGGGTTGTAGTTGACATACTCGTGTAGTGACAGTAGTGAGAAGCGGCTGTTCTGTCAAGCAAGCAGCGGTTTTCGGGTTCGGTTTCGAAACGAGAGGGAGGAGATCGTGAAGGAGAGTTCATATCGGCTTGAAAAGGATTCCATGGGAACGGTTCAGGTGCCCGAATGGGCCAACTGGGGAGCCCATACCCAGCGGGCCTTGGAAAATTTTAATGTTTCGCCATACAGAATTCACTCCCGGCTCAGGGATGCCCTTGCTCTCATAAAGTCGGCCGGCGCAGAGGCTCATCGCGGTGAGGGGAACATTAGTGATGAGATAGCAGCTGCTATCCGGAGGGCAGCGGAAGAGGTATTCGCCGGAAGGCTGGATGCTCACTTTCCGCTGGATGTGTTTCAGACCGGTTCAGGGACCTCCTGGAACATGAATATGAACGAGGTATTGGCCCACAGAGCCAACGAGTTCCTGCACAGCGGCGAAACAATTCATCCCAATGATCATGTGAATCGCGGGCAATCCTCTAACGATGTTATTCCCGCAGCGAGCAATATCGCCGCCAGACAGATGGCCGGCGAGCTGCACGGCAAACTGCTCGCCTTAGCGCAGGCCTTTGATGAAAAGTCGCAGATGTGGGCCGAAGACTTGAAACTGGGGAGGACCCATCTGCAAGATGCGGTTCCGATGAGAGTCGGTCAGGAGTTTGCAGCCTGGGCCGAGCAGATCAACCGCAGCGCCGGGCGGATCGAGCAGCAGCTGTCGGATTTGCAAGAGCTGCCGTTGGGCGGCACGGCAATCGGAACCGGCTTAAACAGCAGCCGCAGCTGGGCCGAACAGACCGTGCGGCTGATAAGTGAAAGAACTTCCTTACCCTTCAGAGTGTCAGATAATCCCTTTGTACAGATCTCGGCCCGTGATGAGCTGTTGGCCTTGATGTCCGCTCTGAATGGAACGGCGGTTGTTCTGATGAAAATTGCCCAGGACATACGCCTGCTCTCCAGCGGTCCGCGGGCCGGCTTAGCTGAACTGCAGATCCCGGAACTGCAGCCGGGCAGCTCGATTATGCCGGGAAAGGTAAATCCGGTCATTCCGGAAATGGTTATTCAGGCGGCCGCATTTGTCATGGGTAAACAGACTGCGGTCAGCATAGCCGCCCACAACGGCCCCCTGCAGCTCAATATTATGCAGCCTTTGATTGCTCATGAGGTACTGAGCAGTCTCGATCTGCTGACCAGAGTTACTGAAAGATTCGAAACAAGCTGTGTGCGGGGATTGAGCGTGCCGGCTGCCCATACTGCCGAGGCAATCGAAAAGAGTCTGGCCATGGTAACCCCTCTGGCGATGCGCATCGGATACGATGCCGCTGCCGACCTGGCCCGCAAAGCCTACGAACAGGGCAAAACAATCCGCGCAGTTGTGCTGGAGGCCGGGGTACTGAGTGTTGCTGAGGCGGATAAAGTGCTGGATCCGAGAAAACTTACAGGAGCTCTTCGAGCGGGACCGGCCGGCCGAGTTCATAGCCCTGGCCGAAATCGACACCGATCTGTTTGAGCTGTTCGATTATTTTTTCGTTGGCCACGAATTCGGCAATAGTTTTTATACCAATGAAGTGGCCCAGGCTGTTGATTGCTTCGACCATTGCATGACTAATACTGTCCTCATGCATATTCTTGACAAAAATACCGTCTATCTTTAGATAATCTACCGGCAGCTGGCGCAGGTAGTTGAAGGATGAAAATCCACTGCCGAAATCATCCAAAGCGAACGTGCAGCCGGTTTTCTTCATTTCACGGATAAAGTGAGTGGCCGTATCCATGTTGGTTATAGCGGCGGTCTCGGTAATCTCGAAACAGAAGGCCTGCGGCGGCACCGCATACTCCTGAAACTCATACCGCAGAAAATCTAGTGAGGTTTCGTCGGCTAAAAAGGCCGCTGAGAGGTTGATAGTAAAGGTGTAGGGATTCTTATCCGCACCGTATTTATCCGATAAAAGCTTAAAGGTACGAAAGGCAGATTGGATAACCCAGCGGTCGATGGCCGGCATCAGATTATAGCGCTCGGCCGAAGGAATGAAGTAGGCCGGGGTAATGATATTGTTCTCGGTGTCTACCATTCTGATTAGAATTTCACTCTTATGGGCGTTCTCGTTGCTGTCGTTCAAGGAGATGATGGGCTGGTGATACAGTACGAAGCGGTCCTCTTCCAGGGCTTTGGTCAGGCGGGAGATCCATTGCATTTCTCCGCGCCGCTGCACGAAGCGGTTTTCCTCGTTGCTGTATACCTTGATTTTATTGCCGCCGTCATCTTTAGCCACGTAACAGGCATCGTCCGCCGCTGCAAAAACCGTGTGAATCGAATCGCTGGTCTTATCGATTGGCACAATACCAATGCTGGTGTTGATATTGAAAACGTGTTTGTCCCAGATGAGCCGATCTGCCATTAGCCGTGACTGCAGCCGTTTGGCAATTTCCATAGCTTGATCGATATTGGCATGTTCAAGCAGTATTCCGAACTCGTCGGCTCCCAGTCTGGCTGAGAAATCGCTGCTGCGGACAACCGACCGTATAATACGGGTAGTTTTTAATAGTAATTCATCGCCGGCAGTGTGACCGCAGATGTCGTTGACCACTCGGAATTGATCTATGTCGAGATAGATTAAGGCGTGTTCGGTATCTAGCTGCTTTGCGGATTCTAAGATGAGCTCCAGCCGAGAGGAAAACTCGTCGCGGTTGGCCAAACCGGTGAGGGTGTCGTGGCTGGCCTGGTAAGAAATAGTATCGCTGAGGAGCTGCATCTCGGTGGTATCGCGAAATGCCAGGACCTGCCCGTCGGTATTTCCATTGCGATCCTTTATAACCGCCAGAGAGCCCTCGACATTGATCTCAGCGCTTTGTTTATTGTTGAGAATACAATCCTTGAAAATAAAGGGAAAATTGTCGTCGTTGGGCGAACTTATTTCCGGAAAATTCACCTGACGCTTTTCGTGTCCGTAGGTGAGTGAAAACACCTCCTCCAGCCGATGATCCTCGGCCTCGTTTTCGTTCCATCCGGTAATGGTTTCGGCTACATTGTTCATGAACTGAATTCGGCCGTCGTGCCCGGTAGCGATAATGCCGTCCTCGATACTATGCAAAACCGCGGAAAGCCAGCGCTCCTGCTGTTTCAACTGCCGGTTTACCTGGAATTTGTACAGGGCGATGTCGATGGTAGTGTAGAGTTCGCGTTCCTTAAACGGCTTGAGGATATAGCCGTAAGGCTCAGCCTCTTTGGCCCGCTCGAGGGTGTTTTCATTGGAGTAGGCCGTTAAAAATATAACGGGGATGTTGAGATTTTCTTTGACCGTCTTAGCCGCATCGATACCGTCGATCGGTCCGCCCAGCATAATATCCATCAGGATAATATCGGGCTGCATGGATTCGGCTGCCGACAGAGCCTCCTCGCCGTTTGAAACAATTTCCGGCGATGGGAACCCGAAGCGTTCAAGCCGTTTTTTGAGATCTAAAGCAATAATGCGTTCATCTTCGACGATCAGAACTTTTTCACTGCGCATACTACTCGTGCTCACCTTAAGAATATATCACATAGTCTGAACTATAGTGAGTTTAAAGGGAAAATTCAAATAATATCAACCTCAAAAATCTGTAATATTGTAATACTTACAAACTAACGCCTATGGTATATGATAGAAAAGAGGAGGCGTACATGAAAAAGTTTGAGAATCAACTGAGCCGTGAAGTCCTGCGCAAGAGAGAGCATCCCCGCACGGAGGACGAACGGGGACACTACTTTAGGGACACAACAGCAATAATTCATTCGTATCCGTTCCGGCGCTTGAAGCACAAGACACAGGTATTCTTTTCGCCCAAAAATGATCATATATGTACTCGTATCGAGCATGTAATGCATGTTGCCTCGGTTGCAGCGGCGATCTGTCGCGGATTAGATCTCGATCCCGATCTGGCCTGGGCAATCGGATTGGGGCATGATTTGGGGCACACTCCCTTCGGACATGTCGGTGAGACCGTCATGGACAATCTGAAGCGGGAGAGCGGCGGTTTTATTCATGAGCTGTATTCCCTGCGGGTGGTGGATTACCTGTCGAATTACGGAAAAGGGATGAATCTCACCTACGCCGTGCGGGATGGCATTGTAAACCACTGCGGTGAAAAATTCGAGCAGTTCATACAACCGGATTTCGAGGAGAAAAATCTACAGCACATCATGGCCCGGGACCGCTATCCCTCGACCTGGGAGGGAACGGTGGTTAGAATGGCCGATAAAATCGCGTATCTCGGACGGGATGTGGAAGATGCCGTCCAGCTGAAGATTATTGAGAAGAAGGATATTCCCGAAGAAGTGGTAGAAGTGCTGGGTTCATCCAACAGTGAAATCATCAGCAGTCTGGTAACCGATATAATCGAGGCCTCGAAACGGGCCGGTACGATCGGCTTCAGTGATTCCATCTTCCATGCGATGAAGCTGCTCAAGGAGTTCAACTACCGCAGCATCTATCTGAACCCGCTGCTGTCCAACTACCATCGCTATTTCGAACGGATTCTGCGTACTTTGTATAACTACCTTCAGGAGATCTTTGATCTGTACGGATTTGATACCGAGAGCTATCAAAAAGAGCAGAATCTGATGGCGGTGCGGTATGCCGACTATGTTGTCAAGATGCGTAGTTTTTACGAAGAAGTAGACGGCGGCTTTACCGATATGCCGTTTGACTACTTGGCGGGAATGACCGATGACTATGCAATGGAATGTGCATCGGAGATCATGATTCCGAAGAAGATGGAGCACCAGTTCGACCGGTTTTTACTGGGTAACTAGTCGTTCTCCCGGCTTTCACCAAGCGACTGACATAGCTGTAAGACTTGACAGTGGCTGGAAAACTGCTATTATCTGCAATATGGAAAATACATTACATTGGAACGAGAACCATCCGCTTGGGGAGCTGGCTGAAGCGCTGGCTGCCTGTGATGATCCGCATATGATTGAAGACTTCCTGAGCGGCCTGTTTACCGCCGCTGAGGTGAGGGAAATGGGGAAACGCTGGGCACTGGTACGTCTGCTCGACGACGGCATGAGTCAGCGGAATATCGCCAAAAATCTGAATTTGAGTCTGTGTAAAATAACCCGCGGTTCAAAAGAGCTCAAGAAAGAGGAATCTCCCTTTCGGAAGATGATAGAGTTGTATAAAACCCGTGTCTGAGGTTGAAATCAGGAGTTGCCGGTAAACCAGGCCACTATTTCGTCGGCCGCGGGTTCTCTGTCAGTATCATTTACAATGATGTGAGAACTCCGTTCGAACTCAATGCGCCTGATCGAGCGGGCGGAGCTCCGTTTTTCGATTAAATCGGCAACCTCTACCGGCACCGCATCGTCGCTGTGCGAGACCAGTATAAGGCTGGCTGCCCTCAGCTTGGATAGACGGCGCCGGGCCATCAACTGCAGACGGAGCAAGCCGTAGATTTGATGCCCGAACCTGTAACTCCAGTATTCATTCGAAATTAATTGTCGCTCGGGATCATCCGATTCTTCCGCATGTCCCACAAAACTGCGCCGCATGAAAAATCTGAGGATGGGCGAGAGGTAGATCATCTTATTCAAATTGATAACCGCCGGCGCGGCCAGGGCAATCCGGTCGATCGGAAAATGTGAGGCCAGCAGCAGGGTCAGTATCCCGCCCATCGACAGTCCGCTCACATAGACTGTTTCAAACCGTGTTTTCAGTTCAAGGTATGCGTCGATGGCGCAGCGGAGCCAGTCACGCCATCCGCTCTGCATGAAATCTTTTCCATTCGATCCGTGTCCCGGCAGCCGCGGCACGGATACGGTAAATCCGGCCCGGTTCAGCCGTTGCGCCAGATAGTCCATCTCGTCGGCTAAACCGGTAAATCCGTGCAGCACGAGTACCGCCTTGCCGTTGTCGCCTTCGTAATAGCGCGGCATCCCGAGTGTGGTAACTTTGGTGTCAGCGGGTATTTTCTCTATTTTCATAGTAGTTTTATAACATGAAATTTGCGGAGTTGCAATTTCTGGCCGCATGACTTGTGAGGGATGCGGTTTATCCTGCTAAATCGCGGATTAGCCGAGTGTAGTACTTGTACCCTTTTTGATGGTGTGGAAAAATACCGGGAAGGAGGAGCGTATGCGCAGTGATGAAGTAACTAAAGGACCGAACCGTGCGCCGCACCGTTCGCTGATGTATGCAATGGGGTATCTTCCCGAGGATTTACAGAAACCACTCATCGGTATTGTAAATGCACACAACGAAATAATTCCGGGGCATTTCCACCTGAATGAAATCGTTCAGATGGTGAAGCTGGGAGTCTCAGCGGCAGGTGGAACACCGATGGAGTTCCCCTCAATCGGCATCTGCGACGGAATTGCGATGAATCATAGCGGAATGCGCTATCCTCTGGCCACCCGTGAGCTGATAGCCGATTCGATCGAGTCGGTGGCCACCGGACAGAAGTTCGACGGCCTGGTGCTGGTTGGCAACTGCGACAAAATCGTGCCGGGCATGTTGATGGGCGCGGCCCGACTGAATCTGCCGGCGGTATACGTGAGCGGAGGACCGATGCTCAGCGGCACCTATAAGGGCGAGAGTATTGATCTGATCAGCGGTTCGTTCGAGTCGGTCGGTAAATATGTTGCCGGCAACATGAACGAAGCGGAGCTGGAAGAGATTGCAATGCGGGCCTGCCCGAGCTGCGGCAGCTGCGCAGGTTTGTTTACCGCAAATACCCTCAACAGCCTGGCTGAATCACTGGGAATTGCCCTGCCGGGCAACGGAACCATCCCGGCACCTTTCGGAAGACGCAAACAGCTGGGCCGCCGGGCCGGACACCAGATAATGGAGATGGTAAAACGGGATATACATGCCCGCGACATAATGACAAAAACCGCCTTTGAAAACGCTATTGCCCTGGATATGGCTATCGGCGGTTCCACTAATACTGCCCTCCACCTGTTAGCGATAGCCCGTGAGGCCGGAGTCGACATAAGCCTAAAGACTTTTGACGAAATCAGCCGCAAGGTTCCCAATATTACCAAGATCAGTCCGGCCGGAGTGCACAGTATGCATGACCTCGACGACGCCGGCGGCCTTTCGGCTGTGATGAACCAGCTGATGGAACACAAGCTCATCGACGGAAGTCAAATGACCGTAACCGGGAAAACCCTGGAGGAGAATATACAGGGGGCCCGTATTCAGAACTCGCAGGTAATCAGAACAGTCGACAATCCGTATATGCAGGAGGGGGGCATTGCAGTTTTGTACGGCAATCTGGCCCCTGAAGGAGCGGTAGTCAAGCAATCGGCCGTTGAAGCCGAGATGATGCAGCATGAAGGTCCGGCCCGGGTGTTCGATTCCGAGGAAGATGCCTACGCGGCAATTACCGGCGGACAAATCAGTGCCGGTGATGTGGTGGTTATCCGCTACGAGGGACCGAAGGGCGGTCCCGGTATGCGGGAAATGCTCAGTCCTACCTCGGCAATTGCCGGCATGGGACTCTCGAAGTCGGTGGCCCTGATCACCGACGGGCGTTTCTCCGGCGGTACCCGCGGTCCCTGCATCGGCCATATTTCTCCGGAAGCCCTGGCCGGAGGAGTGATCGGACTGGTGAAAGAGGGCGATACCATCACGGTAGATATAACCAACCGGCGGCTCGAGCTGCAGGTTGGTGAGGATGAACTGACGGAACGGAGAAAAACCTGGAAGCCGAATCCGGGTGAAGTAGAGCCGCGCAGCTACCTGGCCCGCTACCGAAAACTGGTGACCTCGGCGCACACCGGGGCGGTCTTCGAATAAATCCGCCTCAGTAGATCGCAGCTGATTGCAGTTGACGGGCTGTTCACATGCCGGTCTCTGCCGTGGTACTCCCCAGGCAGGCAGACCGGCATTTTTATTGCTTGTGCTTTCCGGGTATTAATGCTAAACATATGTTAAGTAGTTATGAAAAGCACGCAGCCGTACACCCCAATTCACTGCCGCACTTACTATTCCCTGTTGCGCGGGATTCTGTCTCCGCAGCAGGTGGCGGAGAGGGCTGCGGCCCGGGGAGCCCGGGCGGTGGGCATTGCGGACATAAACGGTTTCTACGGATTGGTAAAGTTTGCCGCGGCTGCCGGTCACAGGGGGCTGAAAGCGCTGTACGGTACCGCCCTGTATGACGGCCAGGAGCACCTCTGCAGCCTCCTCTGTCTGAATGCGGCCGGTTTTGCCCGAGCCAATGAAATTCTCAGCCGCCACATCGATGCACAGAGTACGCAGCCGTCCGCATCGCGGTCACACTACGATCCGGTGGAAGATTTGGCGGCGGAGGGTTGGACGGGGCTGTGGGTGGTCAGTTCACGGAGCGATGTGCTGGAGCGTCTGCAGCGGCACGGCAGTACAGGGCTCTTCGTGGGATTGCGCTACGGTGAGCCCTTCTCCGGGCTGCGGCGCATGGCCGTACTCCGGGGGCTCAGAGTGCTGGCGTACAACGATGCGGTGTATCTGCAGGATGAGGATCCCGCTTTCTACCGGGTGGTACGGGCCATTGGGCGTAATCAGCTGGTAGATGCAATTCCCCCGGGCGGCGGTCTGTCGGCAGGACAGCGCTTTGCCGGGCCGCGGGAGATGCGGCGCTTTTTCTCGGCGGTTCCGGAAGCTCTGGAGGCGGCGGAGGAGTATGCCGAACGGGCGGAGGGCTACCGTCTGCCGGAGGGCTTCATCTTTCCGGCCTTCGGCGGCATGTCGGAGGCCGAATCCTTCGCCCGGCTGCGGGCGTTGTGCATGCAGGGCATCCACCGCCGCTACGGCCGGGCTGCTGCCGGTATACACGCGGAGGCAGAGCCGCAGTCCGGGTCGGAGCCGGATTTATTCATGCGTAAAATCCTTACCCGCCTGGACTACGAACTGGAAATAATCCGCCACAAGGGCTTTTCGGCCTACTTTCTGGTGGTGCATGACATTGTGCGGCGGGTTCCGCGCACCTGCGGACGCGGCAGTTCGGCCGCCAGCATTGTGGCCTTTCTGCTCGGGATTACCCACGTCGATCCGCTGCGCTACAATCTGTTTTTCGAACGCTTTCTGAACATGGGCCGCAAAGATCCCCCCGATATCGATGTCGATTTTCCCTGGGACGAGCGCGAGCGGACCCTGGAGTATGTGTTTCAGACCTATGCCGGATCGGCGGCCATGGTGGCCGACCATGTAAGCTTTGCCTTCCGATCGGCCATCCGCGAACCGGCCCGGGTGTTGGGCTATGAGAAGGAGCAGCTCGACCGGCTGACGGGTCTCTGGCGGCGGGGGCATATCAGCGATCTGCCCGAGGAGCTGCGGCAGGTGGTTCCCCGTTTGTACGGCATGCCCCGCAACCTGGGCACGCATCCCGGCGGTGTAGTCATTACGCCGGGTCCGATTACCGACTACA
Organism: uncultured Sediminispirochaeta sp.; assembly: GCA_964603735.1. Classification (GTDB taxonomy): domain Bacteria; phylum Spirochaetota; class Spirochaetia; order DSM-16054; family Sediminispirochaetaceae; genus DSBN01. The sequence goes on from CAZRWN010000004.1 coordinate 110,018, forward strand.
CGCATGTACAAACCTCGCCCCTGGGCTGGCCCTTGATCGCCTGGGAAAAGGATGCCGCCGAAGATGCCGGGCTGGTCAAGATCGATTTACTGGGGAACCGCTCGCTGGGGGTGTTGCGGGATTCTATGGAGGCGGTAAACAGCCGCTACCACACTTCCCTCGAATGGGAACGCTTCTCGCCGCTGGAGAATCGGGCTACCCGCCGGATGATCGGGGCGGGGGATACCCTGGGAGTGTTCTACGTCGAATCTCCTGCCACCCGTCAGCTGCTCCGAAAGATGGGGCGGGGCGATTATGAGCATCTGGTTATCGCCAGTTCGATCATTCGCCCGGCGGCTAACCGCTACATCAACGAGTTCGTCCGCCGGCTGCGCGGCGGGGTGTATGCGCGGCTGCCGGAACCGGTCGGTTCGGCCCTGGAAGAGACCTACGGAATCATGGTGTATCAGGAGGATGTTTCGCGTATCGCAATTGCAGTGGCCGGTTTCGACGCGGCCCGCGCCGACGGTCTGCGGAAGGTGCTTTCGAAGAAGGACCGGGCCCGGCGGCTGCCGGTGTTCCGCGATGAGTTCATCAGAGGCGGCCGGGAGCGCGGTTTCTCCGAAGTGGTGCTGTATGAATTGTGGGATGCAGTGCTCTCCTTTGACGGCTACTCTTTCTGCAAGGCCCACAGCGCCTCATATGCGCTGCTCTCGTACCGTCTGGCCTGGATGAAGCGCTTCTTCCCGCTGGAGTTCTATACGGCGGTGATCAACAATGGGGGCGGTTTTTACGCTCGGCAGGTGTATTTGAATGCGGTCAGGCGGCTCGGTTTTCCTATCCTCGGCCCGGACGTCAATGCCAGCGACTATAGGTATACCATAGAAGAAATTTCCCCGGGCCGCTCGGCCCGGCCGGGCCGACAATGCCGCCCGGGCCGGACTCCAAAAGCCCTGCGGATAGGCCTGTGTCAGGTACAGGATCTGTCCGGGGAGCTCTTGGAGCGGATACTCGCTGTGCGGGGCGGCGAGATCTGCGGCCGCGCGGGCCGCGGAACTGAGTTCAAGACAGTGGTCGATTTTATCCGGCGGACCGATCCGGACATCGCCTCGTTTCGGTCTCTGGTGCGGATAGGGGCGCTCGATTCGATTACCGGCGGCTACACCCGGCCGCAGCTCTTCTGGCTGTATTACCACTTCGAATCTACTGCCGGGCTGTTCGAAATGCCGGAGGCGCCGGAGTGTATTGGTGACTATCCGGCCAGCCGCAAGCTGCTGGATGAATACCGCTCGGCCGGGCTTATCTTCAGCCGTCATCCGATCGAAATCTTTTTGCCGCGGGCGGCTCGCTTCCGGCAGTCGGATACGCTTCCGATGGTAGACTCGCAGTCGATCGGCGACTACGCGGGCCGGAGTGTGCGTATTGCCGGGTTCCTCGTGGCTGAGAAAGAGATTCGAACCGGCAAGAAGCAGCCGATGAGTTTTGTTTCATTCGAGGATCAGTTCGGGGTGTTCGAAACAGTGCTGTTTCCGGATGTATACAGCCGGATGGTCGAACAGCTGGAGAACGGAGTCGTGTTTGTACTGGAAGGCAGGGTCGAAAACGAGTGGGGATCGCTGCAGCTGAATGTGGCCCGTGTGTATCCGCTCAGCCGTCGTAGCAACAGCCACAGCCATGGCACTAGCCTCCAGTCCGCGCGCCCTGCCCATGCAAGCTATGCACCAGCCCATGCAGTTTTCCGTTGAACGGTGAAGGAGAATGGAGTACAATTAAAGCAGGAGACAAAATGAAGATGAAGAGTGAGCGGACGATCACTATTTTTCATCTATACCGGAAAGACGGTACGGCTCTGTTTCTGCATCCCTTCGATAATGCGGAGGTGTTGCTGACACTCGATGACGAAACACGGATTATCGGAAAGTATGGACAGGAGCCGCAGGTAGAGTACATCACTCTGTTTAGGAAGGAGCTGTACAGGGCGGCTGATTCGGCGGTCAACAGCTGGATCCAGGAGAAAAAATTTATACCCAACTTTCTGTGGGCCTCGGTCGGGTTTTTAGTGCTCTATTTTCTGTTCACCTTTAGTCTGCGTGATCCCCTGCCTATGATAGATGAAATCGCGATTGCCGGACTCGGAGCGGCGGCGCTATATGTATACCGTTTGCGTAAAGCCCATACTCTGCCGCAGGCGGATCAGTTGCGCAAGAAATTGCGGTGGCGAATGGATCATATCGAATTTCATGAAGATCCGTTTGTAAAGGAAGTGGAAGAGCTCCTGCATCGCTATGAGTCTGTGAGCCGGGATAAGCTGCTGCAGTCGGTGTATATGCAGGATGAAGTTTCTCTTTCTGAGAATGAAATCAAAGACGCCTACACGCTCATCACATATCTCGAAAAGCGGTTTTCGAGCAAGGTGTATAAACGGCAAGAGAAGATGATGGACAGATATGTCAGCAGCGGCGGGAAAACCCGCCGGGGTGATGCTCTGGGGGCGTTAGTCGAGCGGGGAAAAATAGATCTGTCCTTATTCGTGACGTATCGAAGCTTGAAACGCAGAGTAAGCGTGCGCTGAGGTATTATTCGAGCAAGGCCTTATTCGACCTTGTTGAGGGCTTCCATATCCTGCTGCAGACGGAGGGCCTGCCTGGCAACGATTATATTTTCCGTGGCCGGTTGAAAGGTCGGGTCGAGATCGAGGGCGGCTTCCCAGTAGTCGATTGCGCGATCAAGTTCACCCTGTGCATAGGCCTCCAACCCTTCGATGTAGTATTCATCAATCTGCTGACGGATTTCCGCACGGCCGCGGTCGCCCAGGTTCATCTTTGCTTCGATACTGAAACGGTCGGCGGTGTTCACCTGGGTGGTCATGTCGAGGGTGTAATTGAGAATTAGATCGACGTAATCCAGACTGACATTGCTGCCGAGAGTGAAGCGGGGGTTGGCTCCCCGATGGGTAAAGCCGCTGTGCATCGAGAAAAAGTTGGTAAATTGTACCTGCAGGCCGCCGGCCAGGTACCATTTTTCCCATTGCTCAGCCGGAAGGCCGAGGGCGATCGGATAATTGAAATCGAAAGAAAACAGGAAAGGGCGGAAAGGGGAATAGGCAAAGCCGGCAGTGGCGACGGTGGGCATCGGCTCATCTTCATATGGCAGGCCCAGGTTTTTTACCACCGCTCCCAGAGAGAAGTTCCTGTCGCGTGAAGAGTAGAATTTGAGAAAGTTGAAGCGAGTCAGTAATCCGAAATCAGCCAAACCGGTTACAATTGACTGCCCCGGATATATCGAGTTGGGAATATGCCGGTAGGCGAGCTTGAGATTGGTACCGACCGAAATACCGTGAAAATAATAACTGGAGAGAAAATTATAGGAGGTGTTCACTGTAGCCACTGTTTCAGAGACATATCCGCGGGATTCACGTTCGCCCCAGCTGTTGAACTCGGTGAAGGGGAGATACAGAAATTTTCCCCCGATGCCCATGCCAAAGTTGTTCTTGCGTATGGTGTATACTACTCCCTCGAGGCTGGAATCGGCTATCCAGTTGTTATGGTGAAAGGAGAGTTCGGTATAGGTCAGCTGTGAACTTCCGGCGGGATTTGCTTCCAAAAAACCGGAGCCTTCGGCGACAGCTGTGTAAGCGGTGCCCATACCCTCATACATTCCGCCCATTGGCACTAAAAGTGTTGGAAAAAGTGTGCGGCCGGTGTTAGGGTCGGAAAACAAGGTGTTGTCGGCAAATCCGCTGTAGCCGTAGTAGAATTCGGACAGATCTGCAGCGGGGAGCGAGAGAGAGAGGAAAATTACTAATATGGTAGATAGCCATATCCGTTTCATCATCATTAATAGTATATACTCAAAGTGCTCTTTTTTCTACTCTCGTAAAGATATACATACTTATTTAGCACTAAGATCCTTTTTGTCGATAAATGTGATACAGTAGGTATGTAACATCGTGGTTAGAACTAGGCAGCGTTGCGTATTCTCATTTTTTCTCATTTTTCTGCTGTTCTTCAGTATTGGGGGAGAGGTCTGCGCACGGGGGCAACAGGAGGATCGGCTCGATGAAGCCCGCAGCCTTATAGAAGAGAATCGTTATAACGATGCGATCCTGCTGCTCACCCAGGTAATGAAGGAGAATCCCCGCAAATTCGATGAGGCCGAACGGCTCATGAAAGATGTACGCGAAGCCCGGGCCCTGTACAATCAGACCTATCAAGAACTGTTAGAGATTCTCGATGTACAGGAAGGCGAGACGCTGAACGAGCAGGAGGCTTATGACATCATTCAGCGCCTCGAAGAGCTGGATGCGGACCCGAACAAGGCCGCGGTAGAAGCCTTCGCACAGGCGCGTCAATCTATTATTTTTACTGTGAATAACCAGCGTTTCCAGGGCATCATGGAGAGGGCCGACCAACTGCTGGAGCAGGAGCGCTACGTTGAAGCGGTCGCAGAGTATCTGACAGGATTTTCTTTGCATGAGGAGCTGTTTCTGGAGGAAGAGTACGGTCAGGTTATCGAAAATCAGATCGACGCAAGAAGAGACGAAATTCGGCAGCTGGCCAATCAGTTCGAAACTCGCTACGAGGTGTTCAACGAGGTTCGCCGAGAGTTCGAAACGACTTCAGCGGCGGATGAGAATACGAGCCAGGCCGAAGAGCAACCACCTGGCAGTTTCAGTGATATTCCCGAGCGAGAGCTGCTGCTGGGGCAGCAGAGCAGTATGAGCGAACTCTGGAGCGGGATTGTTCAAAATGCAAATGCTATAGAGAATATTCGTCTTTCTATCCTGGGTGAAGACACCACCGACATTCCTTTTCTCTCTACACTGCGGGTGCTTTCGCGCGGAAGAACGCAGAGTGAAGCGCCGATTGGTATCGCCGGCGCAGTTGAACGACCCTTGGTCGAATCGATGCAGAGCATCAACGATTGGCTCCGCAGCACAATGCGGAATACCTTCGAAGAGGCGCTGCAACGGTTTAACGAAGGCCAGTTTGATCAGCTGGAGCAGCCTCTGTTCAACGGTACTCTGGATGCGGTGGAGGCCGTTACTCCTTCAATCGATCAATGGGAGCGGCTGCACGCCCTGCGGCGTGAGCTGGAAGTCAGCCGCAAACTCGGTCCGACCCAGGTCGAGACTCAGTCTGACCGGCTTTTTGTGCGCGCGATAGAATATGCCGCCGTAAACTACAACCAGCTTATTGAACGCATCGTTCAGTTGAATCAACTCGAAACCGGCGGCATACTGACCGAGCAAGCAACTGAAATACGAACCGCCCGCGAAGAGCTGGTTGTACTCCTGGGGAATCTGCAAACTTCTCTCGAAGAAATCCAGGGGACCCTCAGCGAGTATAATGACTATAAGCGCGAAGGGGTAACTGTAGCCCGTTCTCTTGAGGTACTGGAAGTCCTGCAGGCGGATGTAAACACCGAAATTGCCCGCAGCCGAACAATAGAAGGCAGCTTTGTCGAGCGGATTGCAGAACTGCGCTATACTCCTGCGGTAGAGTCGGTGCAGTCGGCCGAAGATGAGGTGTCTCAAGCTCAGGACTTTGTAGATGGAGTGGACCAGGAAATTCAGGAGGGCGGGGAGGAAGTCGAGGTACGCTTTCCGAACCGCAGTATAGACCTGGTAAACAGCGCTCAGGAGAGTGTGAACTCCGCCCGTACCACAGTAGAAGCGGTCCTGGCCGAGTTGGACACCGAAAAGGAGTATATTCAAGAGCAACAGGCTATCGTCAGCCTGCAGGAACAGGGGCGCAGTTTATTGTCCAGAATTGAAACGATAGAACGGCAGCGGTCGGAGGTACTTACCGCAGCTGCCGATCTGAACCGCAGAGCAAACCTGGCGGTTTCAGAGGGTGACATCAGATTGCAGCAAACCCGGGCTGAGATAGAAAAAGAACGTTACGAACTTGCCCGTGAAAAGCTGGAGCAGGCCGGTGATGCCTATTCACAGTCGCTTGCATATCGTGAAGACCCTGAAGTCCGTAGTATTATCGATGAAGAGATCCCCGAGCTGGCCGACCAAATACTCTTCGAGCAGAACCAGGCGATTGTAAGGGAAGTTCGTAGCCTGATTAATCGTGGACGGGAGCTGTTTTTTCAGGAAAAATTTGTCGAAGCCGAACAGGTGTTGAATCGCGCACAGTCCAGATGGCGGCAGACACATCCGGAGGACGACCCGGAGATAAACCTGTGGCTGGACAGAGTGGAACGGGCCCTCGAAGCTACCAGCGGAATTACTATTGAGGAGACGGATCCGCTCTATACGGATATGATGCAGATTCTCAACCTGGCAAAGGAGGAGTTTCAGCGCGGGAGAAGGCTCTATGAACAGGGCCGCCGCAGTGCCGCCATGGAAGCTTTTGAAGCAGCGGAAAAGAATATTCAGTACATAAAAGAGCCGTTTCCCAACAATCAGGCCTCCGGTGTACTTTATCTGCGGATTTTACAGTACACTGAACCTGAGGATTTCGAATCGCTCTTCAGAAGTCGTTTTCGGCAGGCCCGGGCGAAAATCGACACGGCGCCGGAAGAGGCGTACCGCGAACTGCAGGTGCTGCGCGAGATTGAACCCGACTATTCGGGCTTGGATGATGCGATTTATCGAGCCGAAATCGCCACCGGCATCCGTCAGCCCTCTCCGGATCCGCAGAAACTGGCGCGGGCGCGGGATCTGTTTCAGCAGGCCCAGAAGATCGTCGAAGGGGATATTCGGGCCCAGTTTCCGGTGGCTCTGACCTATTTGAATGAGGCAATAAATCTTGATCCGGACTACCAGGAGGCGATACTATTGAAAGACCGCATCCAGACCGGACAGGGCGGCCAGGTGTCGGTTGTGCTGTCGAGTGTTGATCAGCAGAAATTACGCCAGGCGGAGAACCTGTTTATCGATGGGCGGTATTTTGAGGCCAGTGTAATAGTAAACCAGCTGTGGCAGAATTCGGAGAACCGCAGTAATCCGAAGCTTGTCGAATTGCGGCGCCGTATAGAAAACCAGCTATAGAGACCACCGGAGGATATGTGAGATTTAATAGACTACTGCCTGCATTGCTGTTCCTGCTTAGCGTTCCGGCGCTTTCGGTGTACTCGCAGCAATTGTACTGGGAAGAGCCCTCCATCCTTGTCCCGGAGAACGGCCGTTTTCCGCGAGTGGAACAGAACGGTGACACCACTGCAATTTTATGGCACGAGTTCCGCTACGATGGCGATGAACCGGTAGACATGAGCGTTTCGCTGATGCTGCGCAGTGGTCGCGGAGAATGGGATGTACGTGAACAGCTCTTGGGGCCCTTCGAGTTCGTAGGTGACGAGGTGCCGTTTGCATCACTGGCTGTAGACAGCAACGGACGGGTAGTAGTAGCCGCCGCATCCTCGGGTCGGCGGATCGAAGTCTATGCGATCGACAGCCCGGGGGCTGATTTAAGACAGCTGGGTTTACTGGGCGATGCCGGTGGAGAGGGGGTGAGTGTCGCCCCAAAGCTCTTCCACAAACAGGACGGCGGGTTTATTATCTGTGCTACTCAACCTCTGACTGTTGAAGCAGCCGAAGAGGGAGAAATTGATACCTCTTCGCTGGGAATTACCTATTCGGTCAGTGAAGACGGTCGCAACTGGACGAATTTTCGTCCCTTAGTGAGCGGATCCAATCTTTCGTATGTGTATCTCCCCTCCCATGCCAGTTACGGCAACCGTGAATACATCGTGTTTCAAGCCTCGCCGGAGGAAAGCCGGTATTACCAGCTTTTCATGGTATCGAGCTCGGACGGGGGTATGAGCTGGAGCGAACCCCAGCGTCTTACCAGTTTTAGGGACTCCCTTGGTATTGAAGATGCGGATGCGAATACATTCGACAATCAACGTCCGTATCTGCAGAGTGCCCCCAACGGACTGCACCTGGCCTGGGAACGTCGTTTTGCTACCTCTACATCGCCGCAGATTTATTACGTGCCAATGGATGCCGACGGGACCTTCGCGGATGAGCCCGAGCGGGTTACCAGCGGCAATGCGAATTGCCGCAGCCCGCAGGTAATGGTGAACGAAGAGACGCCCTATATATTGTGGTTTGACGACCGAAAGGGGGAGAACCGGATTTTTCTCGGCTACCGTCAGGGCCGCAGCTGGCAAGACAACGATTTGAGCATCATGCCCGGCTCTAGTATATATGGGGAATTCTTTTTGCGCTTCGACAAAATCAACGTGGTATGGGAGAACAAGAGTGACGGAGATTCCCGGGTGGTTCTGCTCGAGCCGGACCAGACCGTAAATGCTCCGACATTGATCCCCCAGAACTTCAGAGCCGGGGAGCGTCACCGTCAAGATAACTATGCTATAGAGTGGAATATTCCCAATGATTCTTCGGGAATATCGGGTTTTAATTATAGCATCGATCGAGATCCCGAAGGACGCCCTTCAAGAGTGATGGAAATTCTACGGCGGGACAGACGGCGGGCAGAGGTCGAGGTCGAGAAGGACGGGTGGTGGTACTTCCACGTTATTGCTCGTGACTATGCCGGCAACTGGTCGCAGCCAGCCACTGTACGTTTTTTTCGGGACACTACGCCGCCGGATGCTGTGAGCTTCGATGAGCTCGAAAAGGACGAAAATGGATTTTTGAGATCGAATACCGGTACCATCACCTGGCAGCCGCCCGATAGCGAGGATGTAGCCGGATATACTTACCGTCTGCAGTATCTCAGCGGGCCTTCCTATCAAGGGGAATTGAGCGATTTCACTATCAGCGCACCTCCCTCCGGTATACGCACCCGAACACCCGAGTTCGACTTTTACAACATCGATAACGGGGTGTGGGCTCTGACAGTGGCTCCGATCGACCAGGTAGGCAACCGCGGACCGTCGGAAACGGTTTATTTCAGGCTGAATAAGTATATCCCGGTAACCTATATCACCAGAGTAGGAGTCGAGCAGGATCAGTTGAACCGTTATGAACTGCAAATCATTGGCCGCGGTTTCTCTGTAGGCGGTGAAATCGAGCAGGTGATGCTCGACCGGGACGGCCAGCCGCCTTACGACTACGTGTACGAACAAGAAACCGGCCTATACACGGTGAGCAGCGACCGGCTGATACGCGGTCCGTTTATCGACGATATCGATGAGGGAGCATATCGGGTGGGCCTTGTACACCCGGAGCGCGGAACCTACTTCACGCAGTACACCCTCGATTTCGACACAACCGGAGCGGTGAAGTTCGGCGATTTTACCCTGATAGCTGCAGAAAAGCCGGCGCTCGAAGCGGTACGGCAAATTGCTATCTACGGCAGCGAACTGCCGTTTATACTGATTATGATACTGTTGGCCGCAATGCTGGTGTGTGCGGTATGGAAATTGACAGTGATAAGCCGTGAGGGGGCCCGCCTGAAGGGTGAGGTTCAGGCACTGCTTGAAAATCGTCAGCTTTCGTACGAAAAGAAGAAGGAGAGACTGGCCACTATGAAAAAACGCGGAATGGGACTGAGAGTCAAATTTGCTCTGCTGACCACCTTTCTGGTACTCATCATTGTACTCATGGTAGCACTTCCATTGAGCAACTACATGATAAAAACCCAGCGGCGGAATCTGACTGCCGGTTTACAGGAGAGTACCCGGGTGCTCATAGAGAGTATCAATTCCGGTGCCGAGAAGTTTTTACCGGAAGAAAACACTATCGAACTGGGACGTCTCCCGCGGCAGATGCGAGCTGCAGAGGATGCGCGTTTTGTTACCATAAGCGGACCAGCGCTGAGTTCGGCAAACGATCTGGAGCAGGATTTTTACGATTACCTCTGGGCAACCAACGACTCCCAGATAGAAGAGAAAGTAATAGTGCCCGAAGATGAGGATGTGGTACAGGCCGGTGAATTCACTTTTGAACGGGGAACGATAAAAGTCGACGACCGGGTGAGTTCAGTAATTCCGGATCTCAGACAGGAAATAAACAATCAAGCCGAGGAGCAGGTTGGTGCAATGGTAGAGAGATTGAACGAGCTACAGCAGGAGGCTCAGGAAGCGGCTCAGCAGATGGTAACCAGTAGTGATCAGGACACCGCCCAACTCCTGACGGAGCTTCAGGATCAAATTGCTCAGCTCAATACCCGAATCGAGGAGGAGCTGAACGAGATCGGAGACCGCATGAGCAGTATGCCGGAGTTCAACCCGGAAAACGTACTATCCGGACCGACAAACTATACCTTCTACAGGCCGATTGTGTATCAAGATTCGGATCGCGAAGGGGTTTACTACCACGGTATGGTTCGTCTCGGTATTTCGACAGAGCGTATTATTCAGGAGATACGCAATTCCCGTGAAACCCTCATTCGTCAAACGGCTATAATCGCCTTCGGTGCTATCGGACTCGGGATAATTGGTGCGGTGCTCTTGGCTACCATCATCATCATACCCCTTCGTCGGCTGGTAAAAGGGGTAGCCCGAATACGGGATACCGAGGACAAGGAGGACCTGAAGGGTCACGAAATCGAGGTGCGTACCCGGGATGAGATTTCCGAGTTGGCCGATACGGTGAACCAGATGACCAAAGGACTGGTAAATGCCGCTGCCGCCAACAAGGACCTGACCATCGGAAAGGAAATCCAGAAGATGTTTATTCCCCTCGAAGAGGATCAGCGCGGAAGAAAACTGACCACGGCCGACATGAAAACCGAGCAGGCCAACTTTTTCGGATACTACGAGGGTGCCAAGGGTGTGTCGGGTGACTATTTCGACTACATGGAGCTTACCCCCGGCAAGTACGCTATTATTAAATGCGATGTAGCAGGCAAAGGTGTGGCCGCCTCTCTGATCATGGTCGAGGTAGCCACAATTTTCCGGAACTACTTCAATGAATGGCTAAGCACTCAGCAACGGAAGGATGCGGTTGCCGCCGGCAAGGGAGTGCAGCGCAAAGAAGAGGATCCGAACCTGGAAGAGCTGGTGTATAGTATCAATCGCCTTGTTCAGGAGAGAGGGTTTCGGGGACGTTTTGCCGCCCTGATCGTAGTGCTGCTGGATGTTCGTAACGGAAAAACCGTCATGTGTAATGCCGGAGATAATCTCGTGCATCTTTTCAACGATGAGCAGCATGCAATGGAGACGAAAACATTGCCCGAAGCCCCGGCTTCAGGGGTATTTCCGAACGACCTGGTGGAGATGCAGTCCGGATTCAAACGGATTCCGCATATGCTCAAGCAGGGTGATATGCTGCTGCTGTTTACAGACGGTTTGGAAGAGTCTCAGCGCAGTTTCAGGGATGAAAATTTCGAACCGCTTGTCTGTCGGGAAGCGGGGCTGGAAGAGGGACAGGAACATGGAACCCACACCGTTGGAATGGACAACGAGGAGTTCGGTATTCCGCGGGTGTATGGAGTGGTGAATTCTCTGATGGCAGGTAAGAGCTACAAACTCTTCAAGTACCACAATCCTATTGAGGATGAGGAACTGGTGTTCGATTTCTCGAGTTGCGAGGGCACTATCGAGGAGGTTGTGATTGCGATGGTTGCCGTCGAAAAGGTATTTCGGATGTATCCCGATCCTTCCGCCGGAGCTCAGGATGTGGTCGTGGTCGACACGAAGATCGCCGAATTTCTGAAGAAGCACTTTTTGCAGTATCAGAATTATTTCCATCATCCGATTGAGGAAAAGACCGATCAGCCGGAGTATGTACGGTTTTCGCATATCAAGGAAGATGAACAGTATGACGACTTAACGGTTTTGGGTATCAAGAAAAAATGAAGCGTGGTAAGAAGAAGATAGAAGAACCAACCTTTTACTGTGAAACCTGCGGTCACCAGGTCGGTGCCTACGAAGATGAATGTCCGCACTGTGGAATGCCTTTTTACGGTGTACGCTGTCCGCAGTGCGGTTTCAACGGAAAAGCACGACAGTTCGTAAACGGCTGTCCGCGTTGCGGCTACAAAGCCGCTTCCAGCGACTCTTATGAAATGCTGAATGCCGATGATATAGATTTGAAGCGGAGCTCTCAGGCCTCCGGGACAGCCTCCTCCGGCTCATCATCGATGTGGTTCCTGCTGCTGATAGTGCTGCTGTTCGGCATTCTGGTAGCTGCAGTGATAGTTCTGCTGCTCCTGTAATTATAACTGCAACGATTGGGGCGCTCCACAAAGCGCCCCATATAATTGGGTGAAGGTTTTAAGCTACTTGAACAATTCGTCTATCTCATGCTGGTACTCATGATACACCACTTCACGGCGGATCTTAAGGGTGTGAGTCAGTTCCTTACCGATCTCAAACGGCTTCGGCAGCAGTTTGAAGCGGAAAATACACTCGAAATGGCGAAAACCGGTTTTAGGGTTTACCTGACTTTGGATTTCGTTGTGCACGTACTCTTGAATTTCCGGGTTACTCAGCAGCTCTTCCGGGTCAACGTAGGTGATACCGCTCGACTGGGCAAACTCCTCGATCTTGCTCATTTCGGGCACGATTAAGGCTGCCAGAAATTTCTGGTCCTGACCGACTACCATTGCCTGTTGAATCGCCTCTGAGGCATTTAGCCTGTCTTCGATGGGCAGCGGTTCGATATTCTCTCCGCCCATCAGTACGATAGTTTCTTTTGTGCGTCCGAGAATCTTGAATTCGCCGCTGTGCGTGAAGATTGCAATATCGCCGGTATTCAGCCAGCCGTCCTGCAGCACTTCGGCGGTTTTCTCCGGCTGCTTGTAGTAGCCCTGCATGAGCTGCTCGCTCTTGACGTAGAGGGTTCCTTTGCGGCCTTCCGGCAGAATGACCCCCTCCGCATCTACTACCCGGTGCTCGATGTCCTTCAGCAGCGGGCCAACGGTACCGAATACGGGATGCTTCTGCTTGCGAACCGCCAGTACCGGTCCGGTTTCGGTCAATCCGTAGCCCTCCAGCAGACTGATGCCCGCGCCATAGAAAAAGCGGTCTACATGCGTCGGCAGCGCCCCGCCGCCGGAAATACCGGCGATAAAACGTCCGCCCAGTTTGGCCTGAATTTTTCGGAATACCAGCGCAAAACCGAGAAATTTGAAGGGGGCCAGAATAAGCATCGGTATAAACGCAACTACTTTATCGAGTATGTGATAGCGCGGGGTAAAATCCGGCAGACGTCCGGTAAACATGTTGAAGAAGGTGGCGTACATCTCGCCCACCGCAACGAAAAAGCGGAACATCGCCAGTTTTACGCCGCCCTCTTTTTTCATGTTGCGGTAGATGGCGCTGCGAATACCTTCCCAGATACGGGGTACGGAGGTAAGCCAGTGCGGCTGAACCTTCTGCATATCCGGCAGCATAACCGAACCGATCGGCTTCGAATATGCGATTGACGCACCAATGTTCAGTACTATATATTCCACTGCGCGCTCGAATGAGTGCCAGATGGGCAGTACGCTCAGAAACACGTGTCCGGGCTGAATGTGGAGATGATCATAAACACGTTCTACCTGAAAGGTGAAACTGCGGTGGGTTAGCATGACACCTTTCGGTTCACCGGTGGTACCGGAGGTATAAATGAGAGTTGCCAAGTCAGCACTGCTGCCTTTGTCGACTTCACGATCATAAAAATCGGTGTCTTTTAGATACTCCTCACGGCCGCTTGCCATGATGACTTCGAAGGAGAGCACCTTTACCTGATCCTTGAACTCTGACTCCAGGGGAGCCGAGTCATCATACAGTATCAAGGTCTGCAGATTCGGCAGACTCTCCTTTTTTGAGAGGATTTTATCCGCCTGTGTGCTGTTTTCGGCGAAGCTCACTGAACACTCGGCGTGCCCCAGTATGTAGCCAACTTCGTCTGCCATCGAGTCTGAGCCGCGCGGCACATCAACCGCACCGATGCCGAGCAACGCCAGATCGGTTACAATCCACTCTTTTCGGTTGTCAGAAATTATGCCTACATGGTCGCCGCGGGTAATCCCAAGAGCGGCCAAGCCGGCGGCGCACTGCTTTACCTGTTCATACAGTGCCTTATAGCTTGTCGATTCGAATTCACCCTGGTCGTTCTTGGCCATCAGAGCCGTCAGTTCAGGATGGCGCCCGGCGGTTGAGCGGATTCTTTTTGGTACGGTATCAAGTCCTTGCATCGGATACTTCCTTCTTCATATATGTCAGGAGGATGGGCTGAGCGCCTTCCTCAAGATCTGAAACGTGAGTACTTCCGGCAGCAGGGTATACTCTTCACCGGCGGGATAATAGGCGTATACGGGAACACCTGCTCTTCCGTATGAACGTATCCACTCTTCTATCACCGGGTTTTTATTAGTATAGTCACCATAGAGCACCTGTACATCCTGCGTTTTGAACAGGCGGTCGGCCTGGTCGGTATGCAGAACCGTCTGCTCATTGAGTTTGCAGACGGTGCACCACTGTGCGGAGAATATCACCAAAACCGGTGTGTCTGTCTGACGGTACTCCTTCAGCTTATCTGCAGAAAACTGTTCCCATCCTTCCCCTGTTGTCGCCGTTTTTTGAGTGTCCGGGCTGCTATCAAACTCAAGCAGCCGGCCCGCGGCCGATACCGACAGTATAATAAATACTGCTAAAATAATCCACTTCCTTTTGCGGCTCGCGGCAGGAGTGGCGGTTTTTCCGTATCCCCACAGCAGAAATCCGAGTATCAACAGAAACAACAGCACCTGTATCATCTGCTCGGAGGTAATCTGAAACCGCAGAATACTCAGTAAATAAATAGCTGTGGCCAGCAGAACGAAGCCCATCAGCTCCTTGAAGGTGTTCATCCAGGGACCCGGTTTGGGAAGTTTATGGATCAATGCCGGTTTTATCCCGATCAGCAGGAAGGGCAGCGCAAACCCGATTCCCACCATGGCGAAAATCGATACAATGAGATAGGGCGGCTGGGAAAAGGCAAAGCCGAGGGTGGTCCCGAGCAGCGGGGCTGTGCAGGGGGTTGCCAGCAGAACGGCGATTATCCCGTTGAAAAAGGAGCCCACATACCCTTTCCGGCTGGCCCGTTGAACCGCAGTGTTCATAGTCGGAGCCTGGAACACATATACATCGAACAGGGACAGTGCAAAGACAAACACAACTACGATCAGAAATACCACAAAAGCCGGGTTCTGAAACTGAAAACCCCACCCGACCAGTTCCCCTGAAAGTTTAAGGGCAATTACAACTGCAGCCAGAATCAGCAGGGATGCCAGTACGCCGAGGGTATAAAACAATGATCCTTTGAAAATTTCGGATCGGCTGTTGGTGCTCTGCTTGACCAAATTCAGGGCTCTGATCGAGAGCACCGGCAGCACACAGGGCATTACGTTGAGCAGGAGGCCGCCGATCAGGGCAAACAGGAGATACTGCAGCAGCGTTAATAGCCCGACTTCTGCACCGCTTGCGGCGGGACCGGCGACTGCTGCAGCCCCGCCGGCAGCTATATCCTCCGGAACCTGCAGTGTGACCCGGGTGGTTTCGTCTTGAGGAAAAAAGCAGGTACCGGCCTCATCGCAGAGCTGATACGAGGCGGAAAAGGGAACCCGATATTCACCTGCGCTGATACTCTCGCGAGCCCTTACCTCTACTTCCAGGGAAGCGCTGCCGTAGTAGTTGACGATTCCTTCCTCATGCACCCCTGCGGGGTAATTCACATTGGTTACAACCAGAGGTGCGGCATCGGGCGCACTAACGGTAAAAAATTCCTCCTGCTTGGTCTGATGAAACCCTTCAGGAAAGAAAAATGTAACCGTGAAGCTGCCGGTTCCGGCCTGATCCAGAACGAGAGCTTCGCTCTGGGGCTGTACATCCGCTTGAGGGGCGGCGGCCTGGTTCTCCGAAACCGAGTCGGACACAGATCCAGTAGTCCCTTTATTGGAACTCGGCGACTCAATTACTTCGAGATTGTTGAGCTGGGTGTAAACCGGCGGCACCAACAGTGCGGTGCTGAGCACTACTAGCAGAAGGCCGCGTTTCAATCCGGTTCTCATAGAGCTGGCTCCCATAGGCTGCTTATTACGGCAGTAACTCTTCAAATGCAGAGACGATCGGTTCAGCGGACCAGTCGGTGGCCCCAACCAGTCTGGCTACTAGTTTGCCGTCTGTATCCACCACCCAGCTGGTAGGGATACTGCCGGTTCCGTATGCACCGTTTACCTCGTACTCCGAATCGATCAGGACGGGGAAGCTGTAGCCTCCATCACTGACGAAGTTTTCGATCTTCTCACGGGTTTCCCGGGGAGGGTTGGGGGCAGCTACGGCCAATATTGTAAATCCCCGGTTGTTGAGCTCATCGTAGAGGCTCTGCATCGAGGGCATCTCCTCGCGACATGGGGGACACCAGGTAGCCCATAGGTTGAGCAAGACCACTTTTCCCTTATAGTCAGAGAGACTGACTGTTTGTCCTGCGAGGGTCTTTACGGTGAAATCGGGTGCGGCAGTAGTCTCCTTCAGCACTCCGAAGCCGGAGTCGTAGAACTTCTGCTCTACTTTGTTCAAATTCATATCTTCCTGAGCGGAAACTGTGAATAAAGTCGTCAGGAACACACATACGATAAGGGCCTGTTTAAAGCTTCTCATAATATTCATATAGTAAAACTAATATACACTAGGCTTAAAGGCAAGCAAAATCCCCGGGAGGCGGCTGCCCTTTACACGCCGCCGGCCGCCGGCATAATCAAAATGGCAATAAAATTGTATAAGGCATGTGCCAAAGCTATTTCGTGCCATGAACGGCGGGATAGAAAGCGATATCCGAACAGCACGCCAATGAAATAAGTGGCGGCGGCGGGGATAATGCCCTGATACGCATGTCCGGCGGCAAACAGACCGCTGCCTAAGAGGACTGTCAGAATGGCGGTGCGGCGGGTGGTACCAAACTCGCTTATAAGGTAGACTCGAAAGAAGAGTTCTTCGAAATAGCCTATCAGCAGGCAGGTGATGGCGATTAAGATGATAATCGAAGGCCGCGATGCTAATGTAGCGTAGAAGTTCGGTGTGATTTCGATGCCCGTACTGCTGAGAAGCGCCCCGCTGTGCCTTATTATCTGCTGAACTACGCCGAGAAACAGCGTAATGCCGAAGATCGAAACAAGGCTGAGGAGAATCTGGAAAAAGCTGGTTCCCCGTAGAGAGCCGATACCGTAAATGCTCAGGTCGGCGCCGGTACGCAGGCGTAGTATATAGATCAGAAGCAGCATCTGCGGAAGATTAAAAAGCAGCGTCAAAAGATGAAAACCGGGATTCAACATGGCTGCCAAATCGAATCCGACGCCCTGTTGAAAGTATCCGGGCAGGAAAAACACTGAAAAAAGCAGAACCGCCTCGGCAAAAGGCATTTTTTCTTCGTGATTTTTTGGATAAAATGGTGTAAGGTTATTAGAATTCATTTCATAAAACCTTATCTGATATGGTAAAGAGTGTATAGTTAAGTGATTATTGTAATATGATTATTTGGATTCTTTTAGGCAGTTTTTTTGTACTACTCATCATTGGTTACGGCGCACTGAGAAAAGCCGGAGGCGGAAACTTTCCCTGGCTTCATTTTTATGCGAAGGGGAAGGAGTCCGGGTTTACCTTCAAAGAGGTTAACCTCCTTCGAAAAGTTGCAGTCGAAAACCGTCTTAAAAATCCGACCGCGCTGTTTTGGTCGATCGGACAGCTCGATCGGTCTATTAAGGGCATGATCACCAAGTTCAGAGCCGAGGACAGTTACGGGAACGAGGAAAATATTCGCTTTTTGTCTAAGCTCTTCGATTTTAGAAAAAGCGTCGAGATGGATCTACCGAAGTACAAACTCGGCATTAAAACCACCCGCAGGCTTCCGCAACGGCAGAGAATCATGATAAATGTGCCCGGGCTCGGAACCTACCGCGCACAGATCGTCGAAAATTTACGGCGGTATCTGGCAATTTCATATCCCGAAGGGCCTAAGCTTCCGCCTGGGTTTATCTGGAAGGGGCATCGGATAAACGTCTATTTTTGGCGGGCCGATGATGCCGGGTATGTATTCGAATCGCGTGTATTGGAAGATTACTTAGATCGCCGCTACCCCATATTGCATATTGCTCATTCGGATTCACTGGTTCGCAGTCAGAAACGCGGTTCGGTGAGAGTAGACACCAGCATTGCGGGAACTATCTTTCCAATGCGATCCATTGAAACAGTCACAGAAGAGTTCGAACAGGGGCGCGGGCTGCGTTGCCGTATTAGAGACTTGTCTGAAGATGGTGCAGCCGTACTGATCGGCGGTCGTGGTAAAGTAGGGATGGTGGTCAAGCTCCAGTTCAAACTGGGAAATTCGCAGATCGTCATGAACGGAGTGGTTAAGGGGGTCAATTTTAATCAGCAGAAACATCAGTCTATTTTGCATCTGCAAGCCATACCCCCGTCTCCGGCCATTAAGAACAGAATTCTTATGTTTGTCTACAATCTGTTTGGTGAGCGTGACAGGTAAACCGGGAGTGTAATTATGAAGAATTTATTTTATATAGGCGCAGCGATCTTGCTCTTGTTTTCAACTGTGAATCTGTTCGGACAGCAGAGCCAGGATCAGGGACAGACTGAAGAAGAGAATAAAATGCTGTTTGCATATCAGCGTAACTTCGCCCGCGGCAGTCTCTCTACAAAGGTTCAGGTGCTTCAAGATGCCGCTTCGCGCGAGGCAGCGGGGATGGGAAAGCTATACCTGCAGGCGATAGATTTCTACCTTGATAATTTCAACACGCTGCGGGAGGATCCTACTGCCATCGAACTGGTCAAACTGGCTTCGCGTCTGGCTGGTGAAGCGGAGTATAAGCCGGCGGCCGCCGAGTTATGGAAGCTTTTTCAGCAAAGCGACGATGTGGGTATCCAAGTGGCGGCCGTTCAGAGCATCGGCAGACTGCTCGAAGCTGACGATCAGATGCTCGGCTCACTGATCGACTTCCTCGAGGCGCAAAACAGCCGCTTCAGGGAAGGATCGGAAGTGCAACTGCAGGTGATAGGTGAGACCATTACCGCACTGGCCCGTATCGGCAGTACCGATGCTTTTCCGGTTCTGTTTGCGGCCGCATACTTAGGTTATCCCCAGCAGATCGAGGAAAAAGCCGAACAGGCCCTGAACTCGCTGGAAGGTGACACCATCGAAATGGTGCTGCAAGTACTCGAAGAGGGGTTTCCGCAAGAAAAAATTCCGGCTCTCAGCTGGGCGATGGAGAATGATGATTTGAACCGCCAGGAGAAGGGCCGCATAGCCCAAAAGGCTCTTTCCGAAGGGCTCAAGCGAATCAGCAATCCGGAACAACAGGAGCAGCTTCGTCAGTTGCGATATGCGGCGGTGCGACATTTGACCGAACTCGAGTGGTCGGAAGCCACTCCATTAGCAATAGAACATTTTGATAGAACCAATATCGAAGTCGATCGAGGAATTACCTCTCAGTCGACCCTGCTCGAGGCAATTGCCTGCTTAGGAACCATGGGAACAAGTGAAGCAGCCGTGCGACTCAGCCTGTATCTAGAAGTGTTAAACACTTATAAAGAAAATGGGCAGCGGGTTGACGAGCAGGTGGCACTGGCTGTGATCAACAATCTGGGCACATTGGGCGACGATGTTGCTTTCGATCACTTACTGTATACCATGTATCTCGATTACCCCCGTTCAGTCAAACAGGCTGCCCGGGAGGTATTGAGTGAGTTCAAACAGTAACTCGAAGTTCTCGATTTTCCACCGACATTACGAACATCTCCTGGAGCTGACCCTTCTGCCACTGTTGATTGCGCTGGTGGTGTGGCAGAGTTCGCGTGGATCAGGCGCTGCAAGCGCCCAGGTATGCAGAATCATAAAGTACTGCTGTACAAGCGGTGCTCTGGTGGTCTCGGCGGCCTCGATACCCTTTTTACACTGCCGGCCTGCAGCTTCTGGAATCGGGCCCGGGGTTGTAGCCGCCGGTCGGATCCTGCTGTGGGCCGCCTGCATCCTGCTGGCGACGGTCTGGATACTGTACAGACTGGAGGCGGGGCGGCAGTTCTGGGGTATGCCGGGCGAGGATGTTGAGCTGGTCGGCGGAACTTTGGTTTCGGACGCGAGTCCGGACGGAAGGGGCGGGGCACGCGCCCGCCTAAAACTGGCTGCCGTGAAGGGTCGTTTCGGAACATCTGCGCAGGCCTCCGGCACGGCAACGGTGGTGTTCTCCCGACCTCTGAACCTGTTCATGGGCTGCAGACTGAATATCCCGGCCGAACTGCTACGGTTGAGTTCGGCTGATGAGGCAGCTGACGAAGTCGACGAAGTTGACGAAGTTGACGAAGCTTCCTATCTGGTGCATGCGCAGGAGCTGCCTCAGACTGTCGGTTACTCGCATGCTTTATACAAGCTTCGGGCGCATTTAATGCAGGATCTGCAAAAACGACTGCAGAGTGTCGGGCGCAGCGCCCCTTGTTTGCTGCAGGCTCTTCTGTTGGGCTATCGCCGCAACGGTGCGGGCGGATTGGCCGCTCTTTTCAGACGTGCCGGTTGTGCTCATCTGTTGGCACTTTCGGGAATGCATCTCGGGATTTTATCACTCGGCATTCTGATTGTGCTCACTCCCTTGGCGGGTCGGCGTCTGGCATTGCAGCTCTCTTTTGTTACCATCCTTGCATATCTGTTCCTGGTAGGGCCGCGGCCCTCAATGCTGCGGGCTGTGCTCATGTACGGGGTGGGAGTATTGGCCTTTCTGTTTTTGGGGCTGAAAGTTAATCCTCACTATCTGTTGGCGGTGACATTTCTGCTGCACGTACTGTTTTTCCCGCGGAATTTTGAAGATCTCGGTTTCCAACTCTCTTATACAGCACTGGCAGGGATCTGCGGTTGGACCTCTATAATCAGCCGCTGCCTTCCAACAGTATTACCCCGAGGTGTGCGGGAAGGGCTGGCCGCGACGATTGCCGCCCAGTGTTGTACGGCAGCTCTAGTAGTAAAAAGCTTCGGGGTGTTGTACCCGGTCGGGTTTATCTCGCCGCTGTTTTTAACGCCGCTCGTAACTATCTGGATGTGGAGCGGTCTGGCCTACCTGGCCTGGACACTGTTCTTGTCCTTCTGTCCGCCGGTATTCACTGCTGCGGATCTAATCGGCATCGACCTACTATTCAGAGGCATTTTAGAAGAAGCAGCGCTACTGACAACTGCCTCCGTCCGCTGGTGGAGCGGATTTCGGACCCTGCGGATTCCCGAAGAGCAGTGGCCGCTGGTTGCAGTCGCCTCGATCTGCGTATTGACCCTCTTCTCACTCAGTCAGTATGCTGGACGGTATGGACGGCGAATTAAATTACAACTCTCCAAAATCGATCGCTCAGTTTCTGCGGCAGAATGGGATGGCGCCAACCCGCCGCTTTGGGCAGAACTTCCTCATTTCTCAGCCGGTTCGCGAGAAAATTCTCGGGCTGCTTGAACTTCCAGGGGATGGTGTAGTGTGGGAAATCGGGCCGGGTTTAGGGGCCATGACCCACATGCTGATAGACAAAGTAACCCGAATTGTTCTGTTCGAGATCGATCGCAGGTTTATCGAGTTCCTGAACTCGCTCTACGCACAGCGGGATGACGTGAGAATCATTGCTGGAGATGTAGTAAAAACATGGGAGGCAGTCTATGCTGCCGAAGGTCTGCCGAATCGAATTATGGGGAATCTGCCCTATAATACCGCCTCGATGATAATAGGGGATTTAATCGAGGCCGGCTGCATTTCTGAACGCATGGTTTTTACCGTTCAAAAAGAGGTTGCTGCCCGGATGAATGCCAAGCCAGGCACCCGGGATTATTCGGCTTTCTCGGTTATCTGTCAGTTCGCCTGCAGCGTCAAAGATACCGGCGTAATTTCTCCCGGTGCATTTTATCCGCAGCCCCATGTTGATTCGTCCGTAGTGCTCATGCAGCCGCATGGAAAGTACCGTTTCGAGCTTTTACCGCTGGTCAGCACCATTACCAAAGCACTGTTCAGTGCCCGTCGTAAGACTATCAGGAATACCCTCGGGCGTAGCGTGATTGCAACCCGCTATGGTAAATCAGTGCTCTATGATGCACTAGAGGCCAGCGAGATAAATGCCGGACAGCGCGGCGAGGAGCTACCTGTAAGTACCATCGTGGATCTATCCGAGCATCTGTCACAACACAACCTGTAATCATTATAGACTGTCCCGAAGCTTAGCGCTTTTTTAAGAAATTTTAATAATTTTGCAAAAAACTCTCGATTTCTTGAAGCGAGACAAAGACTTACCTCCTCTTACCTAAGTAAGAACCAAGCCCCAAGGAGGTATTCCCATGCTCTTGAGCTACCAATTTGTTCCCCCATTCTGCCCACAGCCGGATTGCCCGATGCACTATGAAGGCGCGCACCCGGCGAAGTGGTACCGCAAGGACGGCCACCACGAGACCGCATGCTTCGGATCGGTGCAGCGCTACCTGTGCAGATACTGCGGTCACAGCTTCAGCACCCAGACCTTCTCCTTAGACTATTACGCCAAACGCCTGGTGGACTACGAACAGATCTTCCGCCAGCTACGCTCGACCGCTGGCATTCGAGATCTGGCCCGTAACCTTGAGATCTCCCGCGGCTCGGTGCAGAACCGCATCTTTCGCATGGCCCGCTGGTCGATCGCCCAGCACTGCCTGGCCGGCGAAACTCTGCAGGTCAATGAGAGTCTAGCCTTCGACGGATTTGAGGGCTACACCAGAAACAAGTACTTTCCCCACCATCTGAACATCCTCATCGGCATGCAGAGCCAATTCTTCTACGCGATGGACCTCACCACCCTGCGGAGAAAGGGTACCATGACCGCCGCCCAGCGGATGTACCGCAACTTTCTCGACCAGGTCTGCCGCCCCGACAAGAAGGGCGTAGAAAAGTCTATCTGCCGGCTTGCCGAGAAAATAGCCGCCCTCTGCAGGCGCAGCTCAAAGGAGACGCTGTACCTCTACAGCGATGAGCACCAGGCCTACCCCAGAGGTCTGTACCGCAACCGCACCCTCGCAACACTCATGGCAGAGGGCCGGGTGGTGCACCTGCACAGCAAGTCCACCAAGGAGCCGGGGCGGAGCAACACCATGTTCTCGGTCAACTACATGGACCGGCAGTTGAGAAAGGATATGGTCAACTATGTTCGTCAGACGGTCAATGTGGCGAAGAACGTCTGCTGTCTCTTGGACAGGCTGTGCATCTACCGGATGCACCACAACTTCATCAAGCCCTACCGGGAGAACAGTGCTAAGAGCGGCATTACCCACGGCTCCTTGGCCGGTTGTGATATGGACTGGATGAACAACCTCTTAGACCGGCGGTTTGTACACCGCCCATTTGCCTCACTACTGCCCTTAGAGGCGGGAGAGCGGGGGATATGGTTTCGCCTGTACAAAACACCCCTGAAGTGGGGTAAGGAGTATCTTCCGAAATACGCCTGGGGTTAGAAGGTCAGAGAGTACGGGGAGGGAAGGTTGTATCACAGCGATGGTTAATCAAATTTTGCGCTAAGCTTCGAGACAGTCTATTTGACTTGAAATTTACTGTGCAGTATACTTTGGAAAAAGCACATTCCAAGGAGATACACATGCGCAGATATTTGATATTGACCCTTTTGGCAGGGGGTCTGGTTCTGTTTTGGTCCGGATGCGCGAGCCAGTCCGAAACAGCGGAGAAGGCTCCGGAACCGAAGGTCGAAAAAACCGAAACTGCCGAACCGGAAATGGAAAAAGTAACCGAAGACGTACAGCTCGTCGTAAAACAAACTTCTTACTATTCCGATGGGGTATTGGCCTCGTATAGGGTATACACCTATGCCGATGAAGGCACCGAAAAAAGGGAAGAGGTGATGTATGACTCCGATGATGAGGTGGAGGAACGGATCGAGTATACCTATGAAAATGGGAATTTGATCGAGAGCCGTACCTACAACGGCGACGGAGATCTGCAGCGTGTTCATCAATATGCATACAACCAAGAAGGTCTTCTGACTGAGGATAAATTACTCGATACAAGCGGAGAACTGCAGACCCGCCAGGTTTTCGAGTATAATCAGAACGGGAAAAAGACAAAATGGAGTGTATACAACAGCGATGGTACTCTGCTCAGTTACAGTATCTACAAATATGAGAACGGTTTGAACACCAGGATCGAAAACTACAGCGCTGCCGGCGAGTTGCTGGATTACTTTATAGTTGAGTACAATAATGCTGGAAAGCCGGAAAAGCGCACCTGGTACAACGGTTCGGACGAGATCGAAGAGAGTCGCAGTTTTGAGTACGAAGAGGGATCACT
This sequence comes from uncultured Sediminispirochaeta sp., assembly GCA_964603735.1. Classification (GTDB taxonomy): domain Bacteria; phylum Spirochaetota; class Spirochaetia; order DSM-16054; family Sediminispirochaetaceae; genus DSBN01. The sequence goes on from CAZRWN010000004.1 coordinate 134,173, forward strand.
GGTAAAAGAAACCGTGTACCGTGCCAACGGTTCGGTCAAGCGGCATATCGCCTATACAAACAACAGCTATGGTAATCCGGTTGAAGTTGTGTACATGAATGCCGGCGAAGACATCCAGGAACAGGTTGTCTATGAATACATCAACCGGACCAGAGTTTACTACCAGCCGGTTGAATAAAGAGTTTAACACGAGGATATTATGCGAAAAACAAAGCTACTTGTACTGTCGCTTCTGCTGCTGGCGGTAATTGGCAGTCAGTTTGCAGCCGCGAATGAGGTTTCAGCAATATGGACAAGACTGTACGAGCGAGCCCGTACTCTCGACCAGAAGCAGAAAATAATGATGAATATTGTCGAACAGCATAGCCGCGATATGATACCGGTTTTGACGGAAGCACTGGATGAAGAGCTGCGCACGTTTCGTAATACGGCCAATGTAACTGAAGAAAGCCAGAAAAATGAGCTAATGAAAATGGTTGTGAAGGAACTCGGAAGGCTCAAGGCCCGCGATGCGGCACCAGTTGTATGGGAAACCGTGGAAACAGTCGAAGAGCCGCTTCTGAAAGGTGAGGCTATTATTACGCTGGGCAGTATGGGAGCCCGTCAGTATGCCGATGAAATGGCTTTGATGCTGAGAAATATTAACTTAAACTACGATGAAATCGAAAACCAGCGCAAGAATGAGATTATTGCCTATTCACTTGTTATGGCTCTCGGCAGACTGAAGTCCGAAGCAGGGTATGCACCGGTCTTCTTTGCATCACAGGGGTGGTATTCCGGGCAGAGTCAGGTAAAGCAGCTCGCCGAGCGGGTTCTGCAGCAGATGGTCGATGATCCGACCGAACAACTTCTCACAATCCTGCTGGAAAACTCCGAATATGAGCTGAAACTGGCGGCACTGCTGGCCGCGGAAAAATCAACGGCACCTGAAACCGGCAAAGCCCGGGTTGCAGCGGCGGCACTAGACGAAGGGCTCAAATACTCGCCGAAGAACAAGAATGAAAAGCGGCAGCTCGAGACCCTGCGGCTGAACGCACTCAGAATGCTGAGGAAGTATCCCCAGCCGGAGAATGAAACACTGATCGGCAATATGGCCCAGATGCTGCGGCATTACCGGGTAGACCGGGAGTTTGCGGAAGATGAGATGATAACCCTGCTCGAGGCAATGGGTACCTATACCGGTGAAGAAGTCGCCCGTCCGCTGGCCGATCTGATGGCCTATTATAACGAACGGCGCGAGTTTACTTCGCCGGATTCTTACCGGATTGTAAGAGCCCTCATTCAGGCTATTGGCGATGTCGGGCATGTTGCCGGCTTAGAGGAACTGACTATCATAACAATTTCGGAGTATTGGGAAGGATCGATTCAGCGCGAAGCCCAGGCCGCAATCGATCAAATTCAGACCGAAAACTAAAGGCCGTACATACCGACCACAGTAACGTACAAACCGACCACAGTAAAAGGCTGCCGGTTCTCAGTAAGTAGAAATCAGGCAGCCTTTTTTGCGCGGCATTGTCTGACCTGCGGCGGGCCTGGAAGCTGCGCTTACTCTACCTGCGCCAGGGTAATAGCCGCGGTGGTGACAATATCTTCTATACTGCAGCCGCGCGAAAGGTCGCTGACCGGTTTGGCAAAGCCCTGCAGAATCGGACCGTAGGCTTCGGCCCCGGCCAGGCGCTGTACCAGTTTGTAACCGATATTGCCGGCCTGTAGGTCGGGAAAGATCAGGGTGTTCGCTTTCCCGGCTACTTTTGAGTCGGGAGCCTTCTTTGCACCAACCTTGTCGACAATAGCCGCGTCCAGCTGCAGCTCGCCGTCGATCATCAAATCGGGGCGTTTCTCCCGGGCCATCTTAAGGGCTTCGGTGACCTTGTCTACCAGCGGATGCTTAGCCGATCCCTTGGTGGAAAAACTGAGCATGGCGGTTACCGGTTCTGCCTCGAGGAAGGTTTTACATGAGTCCGAAGAAGCAATTGCAATTTCAGCCAGCTGCTCGGCAGTCGGTTCGGGAATTGTGGCACAGTCTGCAAAAATAAAGTTGCCGTCTACACCCCATTTATCGTCATCCAGGGCCATCACGAAACAGGATGATGCGTACTTGGTCCCGGGTTTGGTCTTGATAATGGTCATAGCGGCCCGCAGCACCGCTGCGGTGGCGTTTTCCGCTCCCGCCACCATTGCATCGGCGGCTCCCTTGCGCACCATCATGGCTCCCCAGTTCAGGGGGTCGAGGATCTTTGCGCGGGCGTCCTCCTTGCTGATACCTTTGTGCTTGCGCAGTTCGAAAAACTCATTTGCAAACTCGTCCAGCAGATCACTTTCGGCGGGGGTACTGATTTTGACACCGGTAAGGTCCGCGCCAACCGATTCCGCCGCTTTGGCGATCTCGGCCCGAGGTCCCACCAGGTACACCTCTGCTGCCAGCCCCTCGTCGACTATCTGACGGGCCGCCTGCAGCGTGCGGGGCTCCAGAGACTCCGGAAGCACCAGCTTCTTCTGCATCGTTTTCGCTTTCTGTTTCATTTTCTCTGAAAAGGTCATATGAACTCCTAACTCAATATATTTTTATACATTATCGCATACAGAATAGCAGAGAAGCGGCGAAATATCTATAATCTATTGTCCTTCGGGACAAAATCCATTAACATCGCCACATGACTGTTGGCGTTTACGGACTCGGACGTTTCGGAACCTATTGGGCAACTCTGCTGGCGCAGAAGTTCAAAGTAATCGGATACAGCCGTTCTTCGAAACCGGATCTCCCGCCGGAGATCGAGTTGGTCTCGAAAGAGCAGCTCGCCCAGGCCGATGTTATCTTTATGTGCGTAAGCATATCCTCATTCGAGGCGGTCCTGAAGGACATGGCACCGCTTCTCAAACCGGGTACCACGCTGTTCGACACATGTTCGGTCAAAGTACATCCGGCCGGCGTAATGCAGCAGGTGCTGCCGAACCACGTACAGGCTATCGCCTCCCATCCGATGTTCGGCCCGGACTCCGGCAAAAACGGCACCGAAGGCCTGCCGATGGTCATGTCGCCGCTTACCGCCGAACGCGAGAACTTCGAACACTGGAAAAACATTTTCCTCAGCTACGGAATGCAGGTAATCGAAATGAGCCCCGACGAGCACGACCATCAGGCCGCCTACACCCAGGGGGTAACCCACTTTATCGGCCGGGTGCTGCAGGATCTGCACCTCCCGGACAGCCGCATCGCCACCATGGGCTACCGCAAACTGCTCGAGATCATCGAGCAGACCTGTAACGACCCGCTGCAGCTCTTCTACGATCTGCAGAGCTACAATCCCTATACCGGCGAAATGCGCAACGCCGTGTTCAAGTCGTTCCAGCACACCCTGGATATGCTCGAACCGGAAGATGAGACTTTATGAGACTTGATGAGACTTGACAGGTGCTATAACGCTGAGTAGGATTGCCATATAACACGGGGGAAGAGATGTCTGAAGTACAAATACGTGAAGTTGACGAAAGCGACATAGTAACCATTCTGGCCGATGATATCAGTTTCGAAGGCAAGCTCAGCTTTGACGACAGCCTGATGATAAAGGGGCGTTTTCAGGGTGATATCCGCGCCCTGGGAAATCTCTATGTCGACCGCGACGCGGTGGTCGAGGCCCGGGTCGAGGCCAATATCGTTTCGTTAAAAGGGACAATCAAGGGCGATGTTTTTGCCCACACCCGTGTAGAGCTTTTCGCAACCGCGATGGTAGACGGCGACATCACCGCTCCCGATGTAATTATGGAGAGCGGATGCAAGTTCAACGGCATCTGCAAAATGGAGGCTCCCAATACAGAGTTGACCCAGGGGGAAACGCAGAATGCGCCGATTTAATACAACTCTTTTAATATTAATATTTATAATAAGCCTCATTCCTACTCTTTCACTCAGTGCGCAGGAGCCGCCCGACGCCTTAAGACTTTATAACAACGGCCAGTACAGCGAAGCCGTGGAAGTCTGCCTGCAGGAACTTGAGGAGATGCCGCAGAACATGGACTCCTACGCCGTGCTCTGCTGGAGTTTGGTGCGCCTGGGCCGCTATGACGAGGCCCTCGATTACGCCGAGCAGGGCATGCAGATTTCCCGTTACGACCCGCGCATGGTCGAGATAGTTGGAGAGATACATTACTATCAGGGGCGCAACCTGCAGGCGCTGGAGTGGTTCGAAGAATACACCGTGCTGGCCCCGACTGGGTCACGGATCGACACAGTTTATTACCTCATGGGCGAGATATTTATCCGCCTTGGCGAGTTTCATCATGCCGATATCGCCATTACCACCGCCCTTTACCACACCTCCTCAGTGGCACAGTGGTGGGCCCGGCTGGGATACGCCCGCGAACAGGCCCAGGATTATGAGTATGCCCTGGAGGCGTATAATGAAGCCTTGAAACTGAGGCCCGGGCTCAACGATGCCGAGCGCGGAAAAAACCGAGTACAGGAGAAAATGGAAACAGGATGAGGGTCGCGTTTTACACTCTGGGCTGTAAACTGAACCAGAGCGAGAGTGAGGCCCTGGCGTCTACCTTTAAGAGCCGGGGCTTTTTTATTACCCGTCCGCAGGACGGGGCGGATATATTTATTGTTAATTCGTGCACGGTCACCAGCAAGGCCGAGCAGAAGGCCCGCCGGATGATCCGTAAACTGGCCAGAAACAATCCTGATGCGGTCATCATCGTAACCGGTTGTTACGCCCAACTGGACAGGGAAGTGATCGAGGCGCTTGTGCCCAATGTGGTGGTTCTCGGTCACGACCGCAAGTACCAGCTGCTCGATTTAGCCCAGTGCCTCGAGATGTCCGAGGGCTGCAGTGCCGAAGCCTCGGTCGAGGCCGTTCAGGCGGCAGTCGAGCACTGTGTAACCGGTTTCAAGTCGGATGCGCCGGAGGAGGGCGGCATTTTCCGTTTCGCCGCCGATACCTACAGTTTTCATTCACGGGCCTTTCTCAAAGTGCAGGACGGCTGCGACCACAAATGCGCCTACTGCCGCGTGCGGCTGGCGCGCGGCCCCTCCGTAAGTCTGGGCCCCGATGAAGTAGCCGCACGGGCCGCTCAGCTTTACAGGCGCGGCTACAACGAACTGGTGCTCACCGGGGTCAACCTGACCGCCTATCGCGACCCGGACAACCGCCGTTTCGGCCTCCCGCAACTTTTGAACCAGCTGACCGCCGGTCCGGAAGATTACCGCATACGCCTCTCCAGCCTGGAGCCGGAGATGATCCGCAGCGATCTGATTGAAGCGGTCCGCCATGCGCGGGTCTGTCCCCACTTCCACATCCCGGTACAGAGCGGCTCCGACCGCCTGCTCAAGATGGTGCACCGCCCGTACTCCGCCGACCGCATCCGTCAGGCGGTCGCCGATCTCCGTTCGGCCAAGGACGACCCCTTTCTGGCGGCCGACGTAATCGTCGGTCTGCCCGGTGAAACGGACGAGGATTTCCAGGCGACTTATGAGCTGATCAAAGAGTGCGGTTTTTCCGCCCTGCACATATTCACCTACTCGCCGCGCCCGGGCACTGAACTGTACAACGCCAAAAATCCTGTCCCCGAGCGTATCGCCGGCGAACGGGCCGAGGCCCTGCGCGAACTGGCCGCCGGTCTCGAGAGCACCTACGCCGAGCGCTGGATCGGCCGCGAAGTACGCGTCTTGCTGGAGGAGATCCACATGATCGGCGACGAGGAGTACTGGGGCGGCCTGTCCGAAAACTACCTCCGGGTTGAAATTCCCATCGACTTTTTCCCGGCCGCCACCCTGCCATCCAGTCTGTCCGGCACAACCGACTCAAGGGGCGAAACAAAAAGAGCTGCCCCGGGCATGCATGGCGAGGTGTTCACAGTCAGAATCGAATCGGTTGAGGAGCACATATTCGGTCGTCTGGAATACTGACATTTCGTTCAACAATTAATCAAAATGCATATCATTCTGTCAAATCATTTGACAGAATGATACTATAGAAGTAAAATCTATTTATGAACCCACAAGAAATGCTGCGACTTGACCGGCAGGCTGTTGCAATGGTTGAAAATTTTCCGTACATGCGGTTCGGTGTAAAAACTACGGCAGATTCTCCAGGCAGACCCTTCGTAGCGATATTAGGACCGCGTGGAGTCGGGAAAACTATCTTTCTGCGGCAGATGCGAAAAAAAAGCGCGCATGGTTTATACATCTCGGCAGATACATTACCGAGGCACGGCTCATTAAAAGACATCGTCCGGCTTTTTGGCGAACGCTACGCAGTTACAGATTTTTTTATCGATGAAATACATTTTATTTCAGATTACGCAGCCGATCTTAAAGAGTTATACGATTTTACAGGCTATAACATTTGGTTTTCCAGTTCGGTTGCACTCTCATTGCACAGCTCTTCTTGGGATCTTTCGAGAAGGGTGCGTACAGTAAAGCTGTTGCCGTTTTCATTCCGGGAGTTTCTGTTTTTTCGGCATTCAATGGAGTTACCTCGTCTCAGCATTGAAGATGCGCTGTTACACTCTATTGATCCGGCCTATTTACGGCAGGAGCCCTTCTTTGAAGAGTATCTCAAGGGCGGCTTATACCCTTTCTTGCTCGAAGCCGGGACAGCCTTGGAGCAGTTCGCCAATATCGCATCTAAAATAATCAACGATGATATTCCTCACGCTGATAAAAAGACGAGCACCGAGGATATATTAGAAATTGAAAAAATCCTGCAGTTTATTGGCAGGTCCCCTGTGGATGGTATCAACTATAGCTCTGTGTCAAAAAATGTTGGGATTTCTAAGTACAAGGCAGAAAAATTTCTCACTCTATTGGAAAAAGGTTTTGTAATTAAGCGGGTTTTTCCGGAGGGTACTAATGTGCTCAAAGAACCCAAAGTGCTGATGGAGCTTCCGTATCGTCTTTTGTATAAGTCGTTTTCAGAGTGTATCGGAGAGCTTCGGGAAGACTTTTTTGCTGCTGCATTGCAGCAGCATGGGCTTAGTTTTTCTTATGCAAAAACAACCCGCGGCCAAAAGACTCCCGACTATCTGATTAACCTACAGGGCAAAACAGCTGTGGTGGAAATCGGCGGCAAGGGAAAAGGCCGCACCCAGTTCAAGGGTGTCGACTATGATACCAAAATTATGCTGTATCATTCTATCGGTGAAGACGGTTACTCTCGTCGCCCGGTGCCCGGCTCCTCTGTACCGCTGCACTGCATCAGTTTCGGATAGTTTGGGTTTTTTTTAGAAATCTGTGTTAAACTGTGTGCTGTGTATAAAAAACTGCCTAATGCAGTTGCCGATCATTGTTTTTTCAACACCGTAGTGTTATATTTATATAAAATGTCTAAAAAATTAAAAGTCTTTGAATTGAACGAATTGCGTATGTAGATACGCAGCATACATAGGAGGAAAAGATGCGACGAATTGCAATAACAGCCGTATCCCTACTAACGCTCCTGCTGTTCGCCGGCTGCACCGGCAACCTTTTCATGGAGTGGGACAGACCGAACGTGCCGTCGGTCAGTGAGATCAGCGGTCGAACCGTAAACGACCAATCATCAGCAGTCGACTTTTTAAGTGATGCCGGGGATTGGTACGATGGCGATGCCCTCAGCGGCGACGGAGAGAAGAGTGATGCGGTAGCATCAAAGCTGAAAGAGATATATGACGACCCAAGCTTAGATGATAAAACTCGTCAAGAAGCAGCAGCTTTAGCCGGGAAGGTCGCTATCCAGAGCGATCCGAACGCTGAGCAGCTATCTAAGAATCTGATCGCTTCTTTTGATGAACTTACAAATGAGGATTCAACCAGCGCTGAAGACCTGCTGCGATCGATTGTACCGCAAGAAGTGTTGAACGACCAGCAGGCCTTCAATGATATGATCGATGCATTGTTAAGTGCTTCGGATGCATATTTAGCCCTGGGAGAGAGTATCAACACTGATAGTACCTATATCTCGGACAGCGAGTTGGGAGACTCGGTACAGTTAGGTGCAGTAGCTGTTGCTGTCGAGGCTTCCCTGGATTCTTTAGATGGAAGTTTTACTGGAGGTCCTTATACATCTGATGAATACAATACTCTGTATGGTATTGTAAATGGAACAGATTCTTTTCCTGATTCTAACAGTGATGGAATTCCAGATACAGATCCAATGGATGCTTTTGATGATTCAACTTCCACACATTATGACGGGATGGTATACCTACTCGAGGCCGCAGACTTGAGTTTTAGCTAAGGAGCACAGCATGAGAAAAGCACTACTTTTAATACTGATTTTTACAATTGTT
>CAZRWN010000005.1:0-102076 GCA_964603735.1 uncultured Sediminispirochaeta sp.
CACGTACTACAGTTTTCTGGAGCATGGGGAGTTGTGACAATTCCTATCAGGCTACTCCTATCAGGCTACATTCTTTGATTTCTTACACAAGTCGTGCAAGTATTCCGGTGCAAAATCGGCTCCGTTCGACCAGACCAGTGTATCCAGCTCTATAGTAAAATCCGTGAAAATGGTTTTATCGACCAAATCATGTATGACTTTCCTGTGATCCTTCGTTAGTATTGGCTCAAAATCAACGATTCCACTGATGTCATCGGAAAATTGCAGCCATATCTTGTACTCATCCTGGTATTTTGCATCTGTGACCCAAACCATCACATCCTCCTATACAAGAGGTTCGATTTTATTGAAAGTACCTGATTCTTCAAGAGATTTCCAGTTATTCAACAACTCTTTGCGGTGCTCTTCCGCCCATTCAGAAACAAGGCCAAGAACTCTCGGGGGTAACATTCCATCGATTATTCCCAGGGTACTGATATCAATACTCGCCCTGTATTCATTATATTTCACATGAAAATGCGGAGGACTATGATCGTTGAAGTACATAGAGATAATTATTCCGAGAAATCTACTCACCTAAGGCATCTTCTATATTGTATTCCATTTTCCGACTTAACGAAACTTTTGCTGCTACAATTCAAAGAAGAATAGTATAGCATTAATTCGACGGTACTATCGTCCATCCGCGCGAAGTTTTCTCCGACCCGCTGCAGGACCGGTCTGCGGCTGTACTGGCAGCCCACAACCATCCCTCCGGCAACGAAGGCTCTATGAAAACCCTACCAGTTCCTTCCGGTTCTCATCCCACAGTTTTAAGCGGATACAAGCGAGACTCTTCCGGAAGGTAAGCGGTGTCTTGCTTTGCAGCTGCGGCACAGCCTCATAGCACTGTTTGAGCAGATAATTCGGAATGCGGGGGCTCAGATGATGAACATGGTGGTAGCCGATATTCGACGAGAACCACCGCAGCACTTCCGGCAGCTTATAAAAGGAGCTGCCTTCCATCGCCGCCCGCAGCGGGTTCCACTCCTGCCCCCGTGACCAATAGACGCCGGGGAACTGATGCTGCACATAAAAGAGCCATATCCCCATGAGACCTGCCAGCCAGATTACCGGCAGCTGAATTCCTACATAGGTTCTAACTCCCATCAGCAGCGAGGCGGTCACAATAATCACGGCAATCAGCAGGTTGGTTACGATGATATTCACCTGCGCCTTACGTTTGGCCATCCGCGAGGGAAGCCGAAACCGCATCAGAAAAGTAAAGACCGGACCTAATCCGAGCAGAATGAGGGGATGGCGGAACAGACGGTAGGAGATCCGCGTGCTCTTAGGAGCCGCCTCATACTCCGCTTTGGTCATGGTCCATATGTCGCCGAACCCGCGGGAATCGAGATCCGCATAGGTGGCATGATGGCGCAGATGACTGTAACGCCAATCTTCGAAAGGGGTGAAGACCAAGAGTCCCAACACATATCCGAATACGGTATTGGCCCTCTTTTGCGGAAACAGTGATCCGTGTACGCAATCATGAAATAGTATAAACACCCGTACAAGCAGCAATGCTACCACCAGCGCCAGCCCCAGAGTAAGCCAGTAGGAGTAACCCTGGTGCATCGTCCAGATCATCACTGCCCATAGAGCTGCATAGGGGACAAGCGTATTTATCAGCTGCCACACGGCTTTACCGGTACTGCGGGTTCGGTAGCTACGCAATTCGGCATACCAATCCGGCCACTTCTGCGTGGGCTTGGTAGTTTTCTTTGGCTGCTCTTCTCTACCAGCGTTGTTCCCGCTCTTACCCATATTTATCCTACTACCTTCCTTATTGAAGACGGTTCAGAGGTCAACCAGCGTGACACTAGATAGTATAGTAAAGGCGCGAGCTCACCGCAACCAGCGCGAAAGAACATAAAAGTCGTCGGCCATCCGCCTCAGTCTGCATGCTCGCGGAAAAAGACGAACAGATCTTTCCACACCTGATCATTAAAGCCGTGGCAAGGCGCTTTAGTACGCAACGATTTTATTACTGCACCATCTTCTACTTCCGCTTGAAGCGAAGTACAGGAGTGCGTTGAAATTATCACTGCAATTAACAGTACAGAGAATCTTAAATGCTTCATTGCTGACACCACCTCAGTATTTTAGGATATAGATCATACACCCCTTCATCCGGCTCACGCTGAGTATAAAGCACGAGCAGGTGTACTCCTGGTTATATACTCGTTAATAGTTGTGGTCGAACTCGGTAAACAGCTCGCTATTAACACACATTAAGACACTTCTAAGGAATTACTCAATATGCATATTGAATAACATTACACGTGATCTTAGAATTAGATAGTAGAGATGAAACAAACCGGCACTGAAAAGGATGAAATAGTACTCAGCGGTTACCCCATATCTCCCGGAATTACAGTCGGGCGAGCCTTTCTCGAAACGCTGGCCAACCCGCCTGCCTACTCCACTATCGATGAATCTGAAGTAGAAGCAGAGAAAAAACGTTTTCGTCAGGCCCTTGAAGAGGTCCGTAAGAATGTAAAGCAACATATAAAAGATATCCACAACCAAATCAGTGAAGATCTAAATCAGATCCTGCGGGCCCATGAAATGATGCTGTACGATGAAGAAATTCTAAAGAAAATAGAAAAGCGCATTGAAGAGGAGCACAAGGATGCAGGTTGGGCACTGGAAGAGGAAAAGGAGGAACTGATAGCCCACTTCAAGGCTACCCGCGACCCCTATCTTCAGGCCAGAGCAGAAGATGTACAGGATCTGGCGAGTAGTATCCTCAGGATACTCACCAGCGAAGACGCCCCGCAGCGCAGCGCCCCAGAGGCGACTGAAACTCATGTTATGGTGACGAAGAATCTGCATCCTTCCCTTGCCTTTCAAGCGTATAAGCGAAAAGATAAGGCCTTTATTACCGAAAGTCCGGCTATTTCTTCGCATGCAGCCATTATCCTCAAGGGAATTGGAATACCGGTAGTCGGCTCAATCAAGAACCTTCTGTCCAATGTAAGGGAAGGCGATGAGGTGCTGGTAGACGGTATAAACGGTAAAGTTATAATCCATCCCCTCCCCAAAACAAAGCAACAGTACGAGAAGTTTAAGGAAAACCTTCAGGAGCAAGCCATCGGCGAGGAATATTCTCCTGAGCCGACTTTCACCGCTGACGGTTCGAAAATTTTACTGTTGGCCAATATCGAGCATCCGCATCATACCTCACTGGTATTTCATAATAAGCTAGAAGGCATCGGTCTGTTCCGGACGGAACTGTTGGCAATTGAACAAAACAGCATTCCTCAAGAAGAGGAACAGTACAAGCTGTACCGTTCACTCATCGATGAAATGAATGGTCATCCGGTGATTATCCGAACCTTGGATCTCGGAGCAGACAAACAAATTGGAAACCTGCGCAGCTGCGCCGGACTAAACCCGGCGCTGGGAATACGTGGGATACGCCGTCATATCGAACAAGATTCGGATGAACTGCACACTCAGCTGAGAGCCATCCTCAGAGCAGCTACCGGAGGCTCGGTGAGCATCATGTTTCCTATGGTGACCACTGTTGAAGATATTAAGAGGGCCAAACGGCACCTTAAAGCTGCAAAAGAGAATCTTCAGCGAGACGGACTTCATTTTTCCGCTCATGTGAAAGTAGGTGCGATGATAGAAGTTCCCTCTGCGGCAATAGATACAGCGGCGATATTAAATGAAGTAGATTTTGTCAGCATTGGTACCAACGATCTACTGCAGTATTTTACTGCCGCCGATCGTAATAATCCCGAGGTAATATCTTACTACAATCCCCGTAACTCCGCATTTATTTGGCTCCTCCGTTATATAATCTCCGCAGCAGCCAAAATAGGCCGGCAGAATGATGTCAACATTTGCGGTGAACTCGCCAGCGACCCGGAGTTCATTCCACAGTTGCTCAAAGCCGGCTACAGAGTGCTGAGCATTTCTCCGGTAAGCAGCGAGAAGGTCCGCAGTAAAATCAGGTCTATTAATCTACTGACCGATTACTGATTCGATTGTCGAGAGCAGTTTATTTTTCTCGACCGGCTTTTCAAAGGTATACTGCACCCCAAAGTAACGGATCATACGCAGGTACTGCTCGGCGCCGATTTGTCCGCCCCCCGAAATGGCAATAACCTTCACATCTGAATCGGCTTGCTTCAGCTCCCGGTAGGTTTCGATTCCCTCTTTTTCCGGCATGAGGATGTCCATGATGATCAGCTGAAAATCATCCCGGTGGTATTCTTTTATTCCCTCATATCCGTTTTCAGCGGTTACAACCTGATAGCCGCTGTCCTGAAGCATCTCCGACAGCATGTCGCGGATATGTGAATCATCATCGATTACTAGAATCTTTTCCTTCATAGTCTTTTCTCCTCTTATTTTTTTCTATGGTATCCCCTACGATGCGCAGGAGCGTATCTCTTCGCACTGGCTTTGTAATGTATGTCAGTTCTTCGTACAGCGGATCGCTTACATGCATACCTATATCAGAACCGGAACAGAGTACAAACGGGATATCAGGAAAGACGCTGTGTATCCGTTCCGCCAAATCCACTCCGGTTATTACCGGCATGGTTATATCAGAGACGATGCAGTCGTAATGTGTCCCATTGCCGATTACAGCGTTTTCCACCTGTTTCGCTGAATAATAGACATCCACCTGATATCCTATTTCCTCCAGCATGTCCCCCATCACATCTGCTATCTTGTGTTCATCATCAACCACTGCAATCAATTGCCTATTCTGGATTTGATGCGGTTGCAGCTCCAAGGTCTCGGCAGGCTTTGACTCACCTCCTGCCGATACTGCCGGTATTCTACACTTGACCTTTGTACCCTCATCGGGGACCGAGTTTATGCTCAGATCTCCGTTGTAGCTGCTGAGAATTCCATGTACCACCGATAGTCCCAATCCAGTTCCTTCTCCGACTTCCTTGGTTGTAAAGAAGGGATCACAGGCGTGCTCCAGCACTTCAGGTTCCATCCCTACCCCGGTGTCAATTACAGTTAATTCCATATGCTCATCATGATCATAGGCGCTTATGCTCAGCGTCCCTCCGGTTTTGCGCATTGCATGATACGAGTTGGTGCAGAGATTCATCGCTATCTGGTGTATATGTGTGGGGTCAGCCTGAATAAAGCACTCACTCCTTATGTCCGCCTCTATTCTAATCGTCGCCGGGAGAGTCGGCGTGAGTAATTTCACCACCTCTTTCAGAATTGGACCGACCTGAATAATTTGGGGTTCTCCCTCCGATTTTCTACTAAAAGCCAGGATCTGTTGCACCAGATCACTGGCCCGCATAATGGCTGCATTTATCTCTTCCTGGTAGAGGCCCACTTTAGAGGACTTATCGAGCTTTTCCATTGACATCTCATTGTACCCTAGCATCACCATCAGGATATTGTTAAAATCGTGAGCGATACCGCCGGCCAAAGTTCCGAGTGCATTCAAGCGCTCCGACTCTCGGATTTGTTTATACATTGTTTTAATTTCGGTAATGTCTTTACCGATCCAGAGCTGACTGCGCTTATGCTCGTATGGAATAGTGCTTACCGACCAAATGATCGTATTCGATTTGCCATGGGGGTCGGTATAGGTAAGTTCGAAAGGTTCCAACTCATCATCCTTATCCAGTTTTTCTGCAACTTCGTCGAACCTGCTGTCTTCATTCCAGTCGACTACCTCGCGCATTCCGGAATTGAAAATTTCTCTCACAGACTTATTGGTGAATTCTAGAAAGGCGTGATTTACAGTATCAAGTATCTGCTCAGGCCCATTTGTAATGACGATCGGGTCGGGACTGAAATGAAAAATAAGCGCGAACCGCTCCTCGCTCTCCTCCAGCTGCTTCTCAGCTCTTTCACGGGCTCGTTTTGTTTCCGCACGCTGCAGCTCTCTTTCGATGGCCGGAAATAGCCGCTCCAAATTGCCCTTCACCACATAATCGTCAGCTCCGGCTCGTATAAGGTCGGCCGCCTGCTCTTCACCCACCCGACCCGATACCAGTATGACCGGCACAAATTCGTGTTTCTGCTTTACTATCGAGATGGCATCCATTCCATTGAAACCGGGCAGGTTGTAATCGGAGAGCACAATATCAAAGTCAAATACTTCCGAATGCACCACCTCGAGCAGAGCCTGTTCGGTTTCCACTCTAGTGAGTTCCGGATTATATCCCTGTTTCTTGAAGGCTCGCTCAATGTACCAGGCATCATCTTCGGAGTCCTCAATCATCAAGATTTTTAAAGCCTCTTCCACCTCAGTCTCCCTCAGCCCAGCTTCTGGATTCGGCTTCCAGGGTAAAGCAGAACGTGCTTCCCTTCCCGACTTCACTTTCTGCCCATACAGTTCCACCATGGCGGTTGATCACCCGGTAAACGGTACTCAAGCCGATCCCCGAACCGGCAAACTCGGTACTACTGTGCAGGCGCTGAAAGGGTTTGAACAGATTTTCGGCTGCCTTCATATCGAATCCGGCTCCGTTGTCCTTTATATAAAACACAGTCGTACCGCGGTCCTGATAGGAACCGATCTCTATAAGCGACCTCTTTTGTTTGGAAGTGTATTTCCAGGCATTCGAGACCAAATTGTGTACCACTGCCTCAATCAAACTCTTGTCGGCATCTACCCGCATCCCCGGCTGAACCTTCCAATCTACATCCCGGGTAGGATCTGCAGACTCCATTTCTCTGCATTCGAATCCAAATAGTCCGGACAGATCAACCTTTTCACGGTTCAGTTGATATGTGTTAATACGCGAGAGCATTAGTAATCCATCTATCAATTTTTCCATTTTTACCAGGGATGTGTTCATTCGCGCGAGATATCGTTTTGAATTTTCATTCAACGCTTCTCCGGCCTCTTCACACAGGGCTTCATGAAAGGCTTTCATATTGCGCACGGGAGCCTTTAGATCATGCGAGACCGAATAGGTAAAGGTCTCCAACTCACGGTTTGCAAACTCCAGTTGTGAAAGAATAGTATTCAGTCGGGTTTCCGCGGCCTCTTTTTCCTGCGCCTTTTTTTCCAGTTGCCGTACCATTTCCTTGTAGTTTTCGGTGCGGCCGGCAATTTCTTTCTCAAAATGAAGAACGAGATTCTGCAGATCATTCTGCAGTCGCTCCTTCTCAGAAATATCCGTTACATGCTCGACTAAATATTTCACTTTGCCCGATTCCAGGATGGGTATGGTGCGGACCATAACAACCTGTTCTTCAGAAAGATATACTTTCTTCTCCCGCGATATGGCCAGATTCTTGCTAAAGAACTCCGCGGCAATACAGCCGTGGCACTTTTCATCCATTCCCCACAGGTACTCATAACAGTATCTCGACGACTTCGGTTCAATATTGCTCAAAACCACATTGTGAGCCGAATCGATTATTACGATCCGTGCCTCGGTGATTGAGATTACCTTTTCCAGCAGTTGTTTATACTCATAAATATCAAAACGGCTTCGCTTCTCTTCGGACACCAGAAGCTGTAGAGGTAGTTCTTCGGCGGTGACATCATTGGCAATAGCAACTCCGCCGATTACCCTTTCCGCTTCTCTCAGCGGAATGGCAGTGAGGGCATACGCCCGGTTCCGATACCAGAACTTCGTCTTCTTCTGCCTGCCGAGCAGCGCAGCAGTGTAGAGAGTGGATAATTGCTGTGACAGGGTATTCTCAAAGAGTTCATCCGGCCGTTTTCCCAACAGTTGGTCGGGATCAAACCCGTGTTGGTGTAAAGCTCGGCCGCCTGCCAGCCGGTAGCGCTTCTCCGTGTCAAAAATCGCAACCGCCCCGCATTGTATTGAGCTTATAACTGATTCCAGTAGAAACTGAGCACTGCCATTCAGATGTATATTCGCCTTAAATAAGCCTGAGCTTTTCATAATCCTAATATCCTGATCTTATACATTGAGTAGTACCAACAAATATAGGTAAATTGGACATATTCACAATTATACGATGGTATAAATTTTATAATAATCATTGCAAACTGCTGTTAAGTCTCACTACTCTAGGAATAGGAATAAGATAACTTGATTGAAAAAATGGCAGCCATACATGTCTCCGCATAAAATACTCATCTACCAACAACGCAGAACTAAAGTCCGCTTTGTTCTGGAGAGCATCAGTTCACTTGCTGCGGATGAAAAGCTCATATTACTCCTCTCCAATGAACTGAGGGCGGTTATCGAAAAAGTGTTCGAAGCGATTTCTTTGAACTCAGCACACAAAGGTGTACATATACTGTCATTAGAACAAGTTACTGCCAAACACACCGGCCAGGATACAGTATCGGGCATACTGCCGGAACTAAGAGCCAATCTTCAGAACTTACACACGCAGAAACACAGTAGTCTCTACATGATTGTTGATTCCGATAACCTCCTTAAGAATTCGGCCGCGCACACGGTCCGTGAGTTCATAAACACGCTTGTTCTCACTGCCGGAGAAATCGGAGCCGAATGCACCTGCCTGGTGAACTACAAAACATACACCTCCCACTTCCTGAAGCAGCTCATGCCGGAATCCACAACAGTACTATTAGAAAATGAGATCGAATCACAAGAGTCGGGTGAGGAAAACCAGATAATCTGGTTCATGGATTCTAATTTGGTGCTAAAATATGCGAATTCCAAAATAGAATTGCTTACAGACAAGCCGGTACACTTTTTTCTCGAACAGCCGATTTCACAACACCTTGATGAGAAGGCATATCTTGATCTGAAAAGGGTAACAGATAAGCTCAGAGATCCATCCCCCTCTTCCGAAACAATTCCTGTAGAGCAGAGCATAGTATTTGTAAAAAATTCAGCCGGACATAGCTATACAACTAAAACCGAAGTTTTGGGAGTATTCCTGCACCATCAGCTGATCGGTTTTCTGGGTCTGACGAAACCCATCTCAAATTCGCCGGGACCTTTGCTCTCCTTTTTAGAAGGTAAAGCCAGCATATTGGGTAAATTCTATGAATCCGCCCCCTTCGGGGTAATGATAGCAAATCGCCACGGCACCGTTCATTATGTGAATAGCTACCTCGAGGAGCTGCTCGACCACCAAGAAATCCGCCTGAGCGAAGAGGGCCTCTATACTGATTGCATGAGAAGCGCTATTCCTATCCCCGATACACACAGGATAAGACTCCAGCGAAACCAAATAGAAAAAAATCAATCCGCGCCAATACCAATCGAAGTTTACATAATTCCATCCCATAGTGGTCTTCAGGATGATGCTCTGCTTGTCTACTTCATTCTACGCCTTGATGAAGGATTACGTCAGCAGCTCATGTCGGACTACAAACTCACCCAGCGCGAGGCCGAAGTTGCCCATTTTATTCTCAACGGCCTGACGAACAAGGAGATCGGTTTTAGCCTGCACGTAGCCGAAATTACAGTGAAGAAGCATGTATCAAGTATCTACCGTAAGCTGAATGTAAACAGCCGCTTTGAATTCTTCAAAAAAATAGGTGCGCTTTCCTAACAGACCGAATATAATATATTAAAAAGTAGTCAGGAGGCGTCTATGAACACCAAGCCGCTTCTCCGCTTGCACAGTTTGCTTCAGTATGTAGGAACAACGGGATAGAAACAGAACTGCAAGTATTCCACGGCACTCACAGTACTTATCACCTCATGCGGCAGATAGAACAGAACATGCTGCCGTTTTTTGAAGGGTGCTTTAACCAGGCCCGGCAATAGGCATTTTGTCATGGGAATGCTTGACAAAAAAGAAAAATTTGTGCATGCTCCTCTCTACCTAAAGGGGGCGTAGCGAAGATGGTTATCGCGCCGGCCTGTCAAGCCGGAGATCGCGGGTTCAATCCCCGTCGCTCCCGCTAAGCCGTTTGAGTCATATCAAACGGCTTTTTTTGTGCCCGTTCACGCCCGGACAAGCCAAATCCTCCGCAAATTTGAAATCATGCTTCTCAGCTATTATACTTTATATGTACATGCACCTGATAGAATTATACAGCGTGAATATATCTGTTCTAATAAAAAAATAATATTTATTAACTGGAGGAGTTAATTATGTCAGAAAAAGAAAATCGCATTATGATGATTTCCACTCATGGATATGTAGCCGCCGAAGCACCATTGGGAGCACCCGACACCGGCGGTCAGGTTGTGTATGTACTTGAACTCTCAAAAAAGCTATCCCAGTTCGGCACGAAAGTAGACATATGGACCCGGCAGTTCGAGGACCAGCCGCAGGTCGAAGAGGTTGATGAGAATGTAAGAATCATTCGTATGCCCTGCGGTGGTAAAGACTTTATTCCGAAAGAATATCTGTATGAAAAAATTCCTGAATGGGTAAAGAACGCACTCGGTTATATAAAGAAGAACAAACTGTCCTATACCTTTGTAAACAGCCACTACTGGGACGCCGGGCTTGCCGGACATATGATCAGCGAAAAACTGGATATTCCGCATGTGCATACCCCCCATTCAATTGGTAGATGGAAAAAGGAGCAGATGGAGACCGACTATCCCGAAGATGCCGAATCCTTCGAAGAGAAATACAATTTCACCGACCGAATCAAGTATGAAACCATGATTTACCGCTCCTGCGATCTGCTCATCGCCACCACTCCCATCCAGGTAGATAAAATCGAAAGCGACTATGATATTCCGCAGAAGCGGATTCGGATGATACCTCCCGGATATGATGACAACCGATTCTTTCCGATTGGCGAGTCGAGCCGCCAGGCCATTCGAGCCCAAATCGGATTCGAAGGCAGAACGGTGTTTGCAGTCTCTCGGCTGGCACATAATAAGGGCTTCGACCTGCTGATCGACAGCTTTGCTCTGGTGGCAGAGCGCATGGAAGATGCCCAGCTGGTGCTGGCTATCGGCCACGAAGATCGCGATGAGACTGAGGAAGAGATCTATCAGAACCTGATTTCCCTCACCAAAAAGCACAATATCGAGGATAGGGTTCATTTTGTCGGCTTCATCGAAGACGAAGAGCTTCCGGATTATTACCGTGCGGCGGATCTGTTTGCGCTGTCGAGCCGGTACGAGCCCTTCGGCATGACCGGTGTCGAGGCCATGGCCAGCGGAACCCCCTGCGTAGTGACAATTCACGGTGGACTATGCCGGGTGCTCGACTACGGTATCCACGCGCTGTTTGCCGATACCTTCGACCGGGAAGATCTGGGTATTACCATGTATCATGTGCTCAAATATAAATCGCTGCAGCGAAGGCTGTCTGAAAAAGGGGCTCAACGCGCCCGTGCCCGCTTTACCTGGACCGGTATTGCCCAGAAACTCTTGAATGATGTCGAAAACCTCACCGATGTAACTCACATCAGCGATGTCAAGCCTAAAGAGCATCTCTAAATAGAAGGAGTGAGAAGAGCAGCTACATGAGCGAACAAATAAAACTATTCTCATCCGATTTGGACGGAACACTGCTGGGAAAGCCGGATGCTACTCTGGCTTTCCACCACACTTGGAATAAACTGAGAGAAACCTCGCAGCCCCAGCCGGCTCCGATTCTGGTCTACAATTCAGGACGGCTGCTGCCGCATACCCTGGAGGTCATGAAGGCCAGCTATCTGCCCGACCCCGATTATCTCATCTGCGGAGTCGGAACAATCATATATGACTACAAGAATCGCGAATATATCAAGGTTTTTTCCGACACTCTCAACACTGGCTGGGATCGGGAACTAGTACAGCATGTAATGCACTCCTTCTCCGAAATCGAGGAACAGCCGAAAAAGTATCAAAACAAATTCAAGTCGAGCTGGTACATACACGACGCCCCCCAAGAGAAGATCGAAGAGATTCGCAAGACACTTGAAGATGAGGGACTTTCGGTAAATGTAATCTACTCATCGAGCCGCGATCTGGATATTCTCCCGCAGTACGCCAACAAGGGCAACGCCCTCAGGTGGCTGCTGCACTGGCTCGACATAGAGCCCCAGGAGACCCTGGTGGCCGGCGACACCGGCAACGACAACTCGATGTTTCAGATACGGAACATCAAAGGGATTATCGTGGAAAACGCTCAGCCCGAACTCTTCCTCGAAACCATCGAACGGCCCACTTATTCGGCCACTAAGCCGTTTGCCGACGGGGTACTGGAGGGACTGCTGCATTTCGGTGTCATTGCAAACATCGAAGACGTAAGCAGTGAGGAGCTCAGCCATAAGAACTTCGACCCGCAGCTGCACAATCTCGTCAGATCGGAGGAGTTCAAGGCCCTCTCGAATGATCAAATCGAGTTCATCAACTCCGCCTACCATGAAGCCCTCAAGGCGCTGCGCAAAAACATCACCCCCTTCGGCTTTTCAGCCTGCAGTTTGTCAGACAACACCTTCAAATCAACCGATGAGAACTACCGCAGCATCTGGGGGCGCGACGGCGCGATAACTGTAATACAGTCACTCTCGGTAGACGACCAGGATATCCGCGAGTGTCAACGGGCCACTCTGGCAACCCTTCTCGAGCACATCTCGCCGCGGGGGCAGGTGCCCAGTAATGTACGCATAGACAGTCAGATGCCCGACTACTCTGGAGTGGGCGAAATCGCCTCCATCGACAGCGGTCTATGGCTGGTAATCGCTTTTTATCATTACATCCGGCAAACCCGGGACTATCAGTTTCTGCGCATCTGGTCGAATGAAATCAATATGGCGATGAACTGGCTGGAAGCCCACGACAGTAACTACGATTCTCTTATTGAGGTGCCTGAGGCCGGAGACTGGATGGATCTGTTCGGCCGCAGCTACAACGTCCTGTACGACGAGGTGCTCTGGTATTACGCCAACCTCACGCACGGCCGCATCGCCGAACTGCTGGGCGACTTCAGCCTTTCGAGCTACCGGCTCCGGCTGGCACAGAGTATCAAAGAGGCCATCAACCGCAAGTTCTGGCCGTCTGTTCACAGCGAGAGCATCCGTAAGTTCTCGGAGCAGCAGTACACCCTCGGCGATACTCACTATCTGCTGGCCGAGATCACTCCCTTCGGTTTCGATTGGCGCTGCGATGTCTACGGGAACATTCTGGCTGCGTTGTTCAATGTGCTGAGCATGGACCGTGCGAAAATGGCCTTCAACTTTATGTGGGGTGTCGGAGCCAACGAACCGGCGCCGGTGGTAAATCTGTATCCCCCCGTACTCTCCGGCGATCCGCAGTGGCGGCCCTATTACACGGTCAATCTGCTCAATCTGCCCGATCACTATCATAACGGAGGGGTTTGGCCCTTTATTGGCGCCTACTGGGTCATGTTCATAAGCCGGCTCGGACTGCGCGATTTAGCCCAGCAGGAACTCTACCGTCTGGCGCAGGTAAACAAACAGGGCATCGAATCAGACTGGGAGTTCAACGAATGGGTGCACGGCAAAACCGGCCGCCCCATGGGCAAGCGCTACCAGGCCTGGTCGGCAGCCGGCTTTATCGGGGCATACTATAATCTGCAGATCGAGATGATGGGATAGCTTCAGACCTCGTAAGGACTGACCGGCCAGCCGCCCCCCGGAACGCGGCAATTACCCGCAAAGAGTTCCCCACTGCCAACAGTGCAACCCCTACATCGGCAAAAACCGCTGCCCACATACTTGCCATGCCCGCGATTCCCAGACCGAGCACTGCTATCTTCACTCCCAGAGCTCCGACTATGTTCTGAATAACTATCTTGCGTGTATAGCGGGCGATTCTAATGCCCATCGGCAGTGTTCGCAAATCATCGTTCATCAACACGATATCGGCTGCCTCGACCGCAGCGTCGGAGCCGATACCTCCCATGGCAACGCCCACATCGGCTGCCGTTAAAACCGGGGCATCATTAATGCCGTCACCGACGAACATGACAGACTCCCGCTCTTTGGCTCTGCTCTTCAGCATTTCGATCCGCCGCAGTTTATCTTCGGGCAGCAGTCGCGAGTAGTACTTGTCGATGCCGGTCTGCATGGCTACCTGGGCGGCGGCCGATTGATCGTCGCCGGTGAGCATGACGATATTTTTAACACCGAGCTCTTTCAGATACTGTACGGTCTCGGCCGCTTCGGCTTTGATTTCATCGGATATGAGTATATAACCCAAATACTCACCGTCTACTGCCACATATACCACCGTCCCCTGCACCTTGCAGTCCCGGTGCGGAATTTGCTGTTGGTGCATCAGACGGTCACTGCCCACAACAACTTTCGAACCATCCACATCACAGAGCACGCCGTAGCCCTTGTGCTCGCGGTACTCTGAAACAGCGTGACTTGCAGCCTCTATATCCAGATCGGAGAACTGCCGTGAGACGGCCCTCCGAACGGCAGCGGCCACCGGGTGCCCGGATTGGGACTCTCCGGCCGCCGCCCACTTGATCAGTTCAGTCTTACTAAACCCGTTACGAGGCTCGATGTCCGTTACTATAAAGTTGCCCCTCGTGATAGTACCGGTTTTGTCGAAAGCGATTGTTTCGGTTTTCAAAAGCCGGTCGAGATACTCAGCGCCTTTCACTAAGAGACCGGACTTGGCCGCCGCACCGACCCCGCCAAAATATCCCAGCGGAACCGAAACCACCAGAGCGCAGGGGCATGAAATAACCAGTAGAATGAGCGCTCGGTAACCCCACACTGCCAATGTTTGTCCGGAAATAAAAACCGGCGGAAGAAAAGCCACCAACACGGCCAGGATAACCACAATCGGGGTATAATATCCGGCAAAACGGGAGATAAACCTCTCGGTTGGCGCCTTGCGGCCGGCAGCTTCTTCAACCAGGTGGAGCACTCGCGCCACGGCCGACTCGTCGGCCGGTTTTTCAGCTGACACCGTTAAAGTGCCGGCTCCATTCACATATCCCCCCAGCACACTGTCACCAGGTTCGATAGACTTGGGAACCGCCTCTCCGGTGAGCGCGGAGGTGTCCACATACGAACTGCCCTCTACAACCCTTCCGTCCAGAGGAATCTGCTCACCGGCATATACCAAAATCTGCTCGCCGACCTTGATTTTTTCGGGACTCACCTCCTGGGGCCCGTGTGCGGTACTTCTACGCGCAAACGACGGCCGCAAGTCGAGCAATGCCGTAATGGAGCGGCGCGACTTTTCCACAGCCTTAGCCTGAAAGTATTCTCCGATAGTGTAAAACAGCATAACACCCACGGCCTCGGGTATCTCTCCGATGGCAATCGCTCCGATGGTGGCAATCGTCATTAGGAAGTTTTCATCAAAAACCTTTCCGTGAAATATGTTCCTGACGGCTGAAAAAACAACTTTGTGGCCCATCAGTATATAGGCTGATCCGAAAAATACATAAGACAAATTCGGAATCAGAAAACCAATTACAAACAGTGCAATCGATACGACGATTGATGTTTCAATTCTGAACAACACGCGCCTGAGCCCGCTAGAACCACTAGAACCACTAGATCCAATAGAATCGCTCGAACAGCCCGGGCAGCCCGTCCCACTCGGCCCATTCGATCTTCTCGTAAAAGCATCATCCTTTTGATGTAGTTCCGCCTCCGGCTCGGTCCTTTTCACTATCCGCTTCACCTCGTCTTCATAGCCGGCATCAAACTCGATTGATTGTATGTGGTTCTTATACTGAGAGTCCTGCATGTATTCACCTGCTTTCTGCAAAATGTTCCTGAGCTACTTTAATTAGTTGTACTATGTGGTCGTCGTCCAGACTGTAGTAGGCCTGCTTTCCCTGTCGCCTATATTTTACCAGGCGCATTGTGCGAAGCAGCCTCAAATGGTGGGATATTGCCGGTAGACTCATGCTCAGGATATCCGCCAGATCACAAACACACAGCTCACCTTCGGCCAGCAGGTACAGAATTTTGGTTCGCGTCTCATCACTGAGAGCTTTGAAGATTTCGGATACCCCGGCAACCTCCAGTATTAGATCCTGATAACGGTGATCATCCGGCCGATAACCGGGACAGAAACTCTCACACACATCTTTGCTCATAACCTTCTCCATTGCTCAATATTTATCAATTAAGCAATTGTTTAAGTGTATAATAACAAAAATTCCCAGTTGTTTCAAGCTGCAACAGGCCTAAAAAAAGGGCTGCCTTAAAAGACAGCCCTTTGAGAACACGAACTACGCTTTGCTTACGGAATCCACTGCTCTACAACGTCCATGTTGTCGTTCATCCACTGGCGGGCAGCTTCTTCGGTATCGTCGCCTTCGGCAACGGTTAACATCAGGTCTGCCAGCTGTTCATCTGTAAAGAAAAAGTTTTCCAGGAACTGAGCCAGCTCGGGCTTGTCTTCTCTCAGGTTCTTGCGGCCCATGATGTGGATATTTCCTTTACCCCACACCTGATCCTTATCCTGTTTGAGGAAACGCAGATCCCAGCGTCCGAACATGGTATGAGGTCTCCAACCGGTAACTACAATCGGCTCTTCGTTTTCAACAGCATCCTTGAGAGCGGAAGTCATGGCCGGTCCGCTGGAAGACATCAGCTTTACATCGAGGTCATACTTCTCAATAACCTGTTCGGTGGTCTTCATAACTCCGGCCCCGGCGTCGATTCCGGTGATCTTTCCGTCGAGTTCATCGGCAATGTCGTTGATTTCGGAAATATTTTCAATCTCCATGTAGTCGGGCACTACCAGACCACTCTGGGTGCCTTCGTACACATTCCCGAGATCGATGATGTCCTCTTCGTACTTGTCTACATAGTCTTTATGTAGTACCGGCAGCCAGGTTTCCATGAACGCATCCATGTCGCCCTGTGCAATTGCAGTATAGGCAGGTGCCACGTCGGCAGCGGTAATGTCTACCTCGTAGCCCATCTGGTCTTCCAGAACTACTTTTGCAAGGTGAGTGTAAGCCACTCCCTCTTCCCAGTTTACATACACCAGGTTAGCGGTTTTCTGCGCTTCTGCGCCTTCCTGCTGGCCTTCAGCAAACAATGCTGTAGTAGCCACCATCAAAATGATAGCAAAAATGAAAAGTTTCTTCGCTATTTTCATAACTCCTCCTTAAAGGTTTTATAATAACTAATTTATCTTCTGCCGTGCCTGTTTCTACAGACACGACTGAAATCCGCATTATTTATAGCCGTGGCGGTTGTTATGCCTACTGCTTTTGACTGGCGACACCCAGCGCCTGGGTTACGCGGTCGAGAAAGATTGCCAGAATAACAATGGCAATTCCGCTCTCAAAGCCCAGGTCGATTTTCAGCTGGGTAATACCCTTCAGAACCTCATTTCCAAGTCCGCCGGCACCGATCATACCGGCAATAACCACCATCGAAAGCGCCAGCATAATAGTCTGGTTCACACCGGCCATGATGGTCGGTATTGCAACCGGAATCTCGGCTTTCAACAGCATTTGCCGATTGGTCGCACCGAACGACAGGGACGCTTCCTTGATCTCCTTCGGCACCTGTCGAATTCCCAAGTTGGTAAGACGAACCGCCGGGGGCATTGAGAAAATCAGGGTTGCTACGACACCCGGTACCGCACCAAGGCGGAAAAAGAGTACTGCCGGAATAAGGTACACAAAGGCCGGCAGTGTCTGCATAAAGTCCAGAATCGGCCGTACAACCTGTTCAACCGCATCTTTCTTGGAAGCCCATATTCCGATGGGAATTGCAATTACAATTGCTATGATTACCGAAGTGATAACCAGTGCCAGGGTTTCCATGGTTGCTTCCCACAGGTTCATGGCATAAATCAAGAAAAAGCCCACCAGAGTAAATATTCCAACCCCTTTTTTCGCTATCCACCATGCCAGCGCCGCGAACAACACGATCATAATAAATGCATGTGGAAACATCAGCACATTAAAGAAACCGGTCAGCAGAGCGTCGATAAAATCGGCAATTACATCGAACACTAGGCCCAGATTTTCCGTAAGCCAGTCGATAACCGCTTCGAACACTCCCCCAATGTCAAAAATTTTATGTAAAGTAACACTATCCATTCTTTATCTCCTCTATCTATTCCGAATCTTTTTGACTGTTAATTCCCTCTTCCATCTCGGAAAAGTTCATCGGAGACTCGGTATCGTCAGTATCATCACTGACTTCATTTATGATGGCCGCACGGTCGACAATCCCCTTAAACCGATAATCCTTATCGATTACCGCGATCGGATATTTGGTCGACATCGCCGTGGCCAAGAGATCGTATATGGGAGTATCTTCATATGCGGTAAATATATCCCGAATCAGAATGGGCTCGAGGTCTTTTTCTTTCTTCTTCTGCAGCTTCACCGTATCGTCGATACGCGCCAGGCCCTTCAGATAGCGGTCCGAATCAACCACGAAAATACTGGAAATACCATTCTTTTCCATGGTGCGACTGGCCGCTCCGGGACCGTCTTTCGGCATTGTAATGACGGGAGCCTTACGCATGATCGAAGACACTGTAATAACTTTGGTTTTGTCGACCTTCTCGACGAACTTAGCCACATAGTCATCGGCTGGCTCGGAAAGAATCTCTTCAGGAGTTCCCAACTGACGGGCGGTTCCATCCGGACCGAGTATTAGAATACGATCACCGAGTTTCAAGGCTTCATCCAAGTCGTGGGTAATAAACACAATCGTCTTGTGCATCTTGGCCTGCAGTTCGAGCAGTTCGTCCTGCATCTGATTTCGAATAAGCGGGTCCAAGGCACTGAAGGCCTCGTCCATGAGCATAATCTCAGGATTGTTGGCCAACGCGCGGGCAAGACCGACACGCTGCTGCATACCGCCGGAGAGTTCATCGGGCATGCTGTTCTCATACCCCTTCAAACCTACCAGTTCAATCGCATCCATAGCCTTTTTATTCCGTTCTTCCTTCTCCATTCCGCCGATTTCGAGGCCGAACTCTACATTATTTACAACCGTACGGTGCGGAAGCAGACCGAAGTGCTGGAACACCATCGACATCTTGTACCGGCGCGACTCACGCAGCTCTTCTCTATCCATATCCACGATATTTTTGCCGTCGATATAAATTTTTCCGCTGGTAGAGTCGATCAGGCGGTTCAGACAGCGAATAAGTGTAGACTTACCACTACCCGAGAGCCCCATGATAACAAATGTCTCTTTCTGCTTGATCTCAAAGCTAACCCCGCGAACAGCAACTACGTTTCCCGTCTTTTCAAGGATTTCGGAACGTTCTTTTCCCTGTTCTATCATAGGAAACGCCTTTTTGGGGCTCGGTCCGAAAATCTTGTACAGATTCTCGACCTTGATTTTTACGTTATCATCCATATTTATCCCTCTTACAATTATAACTCTATTAGTTTCAATGGCTAGTACTCATAATTCATATCAAGCTGCTTTTAATCATATTAAATTAAGAAGAAAAAGTCAAGTTTTAGAATCTTTTTAATTTATTATGTAATATAATTTTAATAATTTCTCCTTTTTTTTACTTCAACATTTTCTAAACTATACAATAGAATAGAACAATTTATTATTCTAAATAATATGCATATTGGAGAAACGAGAATACTAATACAAGTAATTAAACTTCTTCCTTTTCTTGAGCCTCTTCGGCTAATTCTCTGTAATAAGATAAAATAGTTGTCCAACTATCCGTTCATAAGTTAAACTGTATACTTATAAATCGTACGATCAAGGATGAATAGATGAACACAGGTCGCATGAACGGTCAGGATGGCAGCGGACGCACTTATTACCACTGGAAGAGCAGCTCAAAGGCCAAATCTGCGGTAATTTTTTCCCACGGATACGCGGAACATGCAGGAAGATACGCCGAGATGGCCGCCGAACTCAACCGCGCCGGTTACGATGTATGGGCAATCGACCACTACGGACACGGACAGTCCGCCGGAAAACGAGCCGATGTAAAAGATTTTAGGCTGTTTGCAGAAGATCTGCACCTCTTCATTCAGAACATGGTCATTCCGAATACCGACACGCCCTTGTTCCTCTACGGCCACAGTATGGGCGGAGCAATTTCGCTTTTATACACGCTCGAGCACCAATCCGATCTGAAGGGATTAATTTTGTCCGGCCCGATGATCCGACCAGGCGGAGTATCATCGCCGTTCGAACGCAAAATCGCCCATCTTCTGAGAAAAATAGTGCCGACACTTCCCTTCCGCCCCTTTTCAGCCGATCTTTTGTCCCACGATGTGAATGAAGTGCAGGCCTATAAAGACGATCCGCTCAACTATACCGGCAAGCTGAAAGTGCGCCTCGGCGATGAGTTTCTGCGCATGGAGGGGATGCTGTCGGAGGAAGCCCTGGCAGCTGTCTCGCTACCGGTGCTACTGCTGCATGGGGGAGGAGATACCGTTGTACCCCCCGAGAACAGTCAGATAGTAATGGAAAGCATTTCATCAGAAGATAAAACCCGTAAGCTGTTTCCCGGGCTGTATCATGAGATTCATAAGGAAGCGGAGCGGAGAGAGGTGTTCGCGACGATTATCGACTGGCTCAACGCCAGAGTGTGATCAAAGCCGCACTCGAATCCACGGTCTATACCGCATGCACACGCGAGCCGCCTCACTTTTTCTTGCGGCCGTTTTGCGCTTTTACGATTTCCCGCACCTCTTCTACAGTCAGCTTATCAATGGCTTTCTGCTCGCGTTTCTCCTCGGGGAGGGAGACGTTCTTGGTACCGACTTTGATGTAGGGGCCGTACTTTCCGTTATACACGGCAAGCTTCTTGCCCAGGACCTCGTCTTTTCCGAAATCTTTGAGTATCCGCGAGTTTCCTTTTCCCTTTTTCGGTTTGGCCAGTATCTCTAGGGCTTCATCCAGGGTAATCGAGAAAAGCTCTTCTTCGGATTTTATCGATCGAAAATCACCATCGTGTACAATGAACGGCCCGAAGCGTCCACGATTGGCCGCAACCTCTTTGCCGGTTTCGGGATGCGTACCGAGCACACGCGGCAGACTCAGCTGCTTGAGTGCATCTTCCAAATTCGCTTCGCTCGGTTTGAGCCCCTTAGCCAGGGCGGCCCGCTTGGGCTTCGGGTTATCGTCGGTAACTTCGCCGAGCTGATAATACGGTCCGTAACGCCCGGTAAGGCAGTAGATCGCCTCGCCGGTCTCCGGATGATGGCCCAGCGGTTCGGGACCGTTCTTCTGGATCTCGATAATCTCTTTGACATCCTCTTCCGTCAAATCAGCCGGAGGGATATCCTCGGGAATCGAAGCGTGGATCGGCCCATTCTCTTCGTCTTTATACACGATATACGGACCGTATTTGCCGACCTTGATACCGTCGACCACACTGAGGTGCGGAAGTTTTATCGTGCGAGTTTCGTCAGGGGAAATCTCTTTTTCCCGCTTTTCTACTTTTTTTTCCAGTCCGTCTTTTCCGGAGTAAAAGGATTCTAGATATTCAGTTCGGTCAATTTTTCCGATTGCGATATCGTCCAGGGCCGCCTCCATATCGGAGGTAAAATCGTATTCGATTAAATAGTGAAAGTGATTCTCGAGCAGCTGTATCACGGCGAACCCGGTAAAAGTAGGCACCAGGGCATTGCCCTGCTTACGGACGTACTCACGATCGAAGAGTGTATTAATAATAGAGGCATAAGTAGAGGGCCGTCCGATCGCCATATTTTCAAGAGTCCGCACCAGCGTCGCCTCCGTGTAGCGGGCCGGCGGCTTGGTTTCATGATATAACTGCTGCACTTCGACCAGATCCAGCCGTTCCCCCTCCTCGAGGGGCGGAAGAAAGGTCTCTTTGTCATCCAGGGCCGCTTCGGGATCATCCTTGCCTTCGACATATACCCGGATAAAGCCGGGAAACTCGATGCGCGTACCGGTTGCACTGCAGACAGCCCGCCCGGCGCTGATTTTTACGGTGGTAGAAACCTTGCGGGCTTCGGCCATCTGGCTGGCCAGGGTACGCTTCCAGATCAGTGCATACAGCGCTTTTTCTCTGCCCGACAATCCGGTCTCATCCGGATGCTTGAATATTTCGCCGGCCGGCCGGATAGCTTCGTGCGCCTCCTGGGCCGACTTCGCCTTAGTAGCGTACTGCCGGGGTTGTTCGGATAGATACTCCTCGCCATACAGCTGCCGCACGGCCTGCATCGCCCCGTTCAGTCCCTCTTTACTGAGCGCCGGAGAATCCGTTCGCATGTAGGTAATGAAACCCTGCTCGTAAAGCCGCTGGGCGGTCCGCATGGTTTCCCGGGCCGAAAGGCGCAGTTTACGGTTTCCCTCCTGCTGCAGGGTGGAGGTGATAAACGGAGGCGCCGGCCGGCTTTTCGATCTCTTTTCGGTCAAAGATTCGACCTTCCAGTCTGCCTTCTCAACCTCGGTCTTTAGCTTGGCAGCTTCCTCTTCCGCGAGTACTACGACCTTCTTATTCGGCAGCACCTGTCCGGTTTCAGGGTCAAAGTCTTTCCCGCCGGCAATGCGTGTACCGTCAACCGATTCCAGCGCTGCCTCGAAGGAGGCATCGTCCTGATCACCGGCTGCCTGTTTCTTCAGCTCGGCCTTCAGGTCCCAGTACACCGCCTTATTGAAGCGAATCCGTTCCCGTTCCCGCTCGACGATCAGGCGCAGCCCCGGAGACTGGACACGTCCGGCCGACAGGCCGTAGGCGATTTTTTTCCATATCAAGGGAGAGAGGGTATACCCGTACAGACGGTCCAGTATGCGACGAGTCTCCTGAGCATTGACCAGGTTGGTATCGATATCACGCTCGTTCTTCAGCGCGTTTTGAATGGCAGTTTTGGTAATCTCGTGAAATACCATCCGCTTGACAGGTACCTTCGGATCGAGTACTTGTACCAGATGCCAGGAGATGCTTTCACCTTCCCGGTCTTCATCAGTCGCCAACAGTAACTGATCAACCTCTTTGAGTTTCTTTTTGAGTTCGCGAATGATTTTGCCTTTGCCCCGCGGTACGATGTACAAGGGTTTGAAGCCGTTTTCAACATCAATCCCCAGTCGGGCCCAGCCTGTCTTTTTTAGATCTTTTGGTATATCCGATGCCGACTGCGGCAGATCGCGCACATGACCTATACTCGCCTCCACAATATAATTCTTGGGGAGATAGCGTTTAATAGTGCGGGCCTTGGTCGGCGATTCGACAATTACTAGTGCAGTATGTTCCATAATAACCCATAACTATACAGATAGCGGGTTTTCTGTAAAGGGGCGGATAGGGAGCTTTCAGAAAAAATGAAGCAAAATGGCCGTTTATAGACGTTTCATGTCTATTTAATGATTCCTCCGCCTATAACTATATCATTTTTATATATCACTGCAGATTGCCCCGGTGTAATGATGTGCGGTTCATTCAGCTCGATTCGGGCAGCCGGAGGATCATCCCCCGCGGTCTCTGCCGGAATCACCCGGCAGGGTGTTTCGCGGGCGTTATACCGTACTCGTACCGCCGCTTCAAAGGGCTCATCCACCGGAACAAACCAGTTGCAGCGCTCTATTCCCAACTCCACATCTCCGAGCTCATGCTTACGGGCCACTACCAGCTTGTTCGTGTCCGCTTCGAGCCGCGCGACATACCAGGGGCCGTCCGAAAGGCCGAGCCCCTGCCTCTGCCCGATGGTGTAATGCATATACCCGCGATGCGTACCGATCGGCCGGCCCTGCATATCCACAATCTTGCCCGGTTCCTCAATAAACCCGCTCCCGGTGTACTCCCGCAGAAAGTCGGTATACTTGCCGTCTATAAAACAGACGTCCTGACTCTCCTTAATGCTCGAAGTCGGATAGTCGTGTTCAACGGCCATCTGCACGACATCCGGTTTGGTCATCTCTCCCAGAGGAAAATCGCAGAACGGCAGTATGGCGGGATCGATATGATAGAGCATATACGACTGATCCTTCGAAGCATCTATGCCCTTGCGCAGAACTGTATGGCCATGTATCTCTGCAGTACGGACATAGTGTCCGGTGGCCATATGCAGCGGTTCTTCGGCCCGCATCAACCCTTTTTCCACCAGCAGCGCTTTTACCCGCTGTGGAAACAGGCCGAAGCGTACGAACTCGTTGCAGCGCACACAGGGGTTCGGGGTTTTCCCATATCGGTAGTTGTCAACAAAATCTTCGACTACGTACTTCCTGAAGTCATCTACGAGATTTAATATATAAAAGGATATACCGACCCGCTCGCATATCTCACGGGCCCGCTGCAGGGTTTCCGTATTGCAGCAGTTCGAATCTTCCCATATATAGTGACTTACCCCTACCACCCGCCTCCAGCGCTGAGTAAGCAGATGGGCGGCGATGCTGGAATCCACCCCCCCGCTCATTCCAATTGCGATAATTCCTTCATTCATAGAGTAAATATAACCAAAATACTAATTTTTTGTTAACCGCTTTCACGGTAAATCATGAGAGGTTTCAGAACTTTCTGCATGGTTGGACTCATATCCTGCTCTTCCAACATATCGATAAGCCGCTCGCATGCCAGCCGGGCGTGCTCTTCACGCGGCTGGTGCACGGTGGTGAGCTTCGGCCTGAAATAGCGGCCGAGTTCGGTGTCGTCATAGCCCACTACCCGGATGTCGTCAGGCACTTTTACCCCGAGTTCGCGCAGTGCCTCGATCGCCCCCAGAGCCACCAGGTCGGCCTCGGCAAAGATGCCGTCAAACGAACTGAGTTGGTCTTGGCGGTCCATTACTGTCTCAAATCCGAAATCGAATGAACAGTCACCGCCGGCGACCATCTCTTGATCAAAGCCGATTCCGGCCTCCTCCAGGGCCTGTTGATACCCCTTGGTTCTTTCCATGAACTGAATTTCATCAGAGTCTTCACGCATACAGAGAATCGATCGGCAGCCTCCGTCAATCAGAGCCTTGGTTGCCATGTACCCGCCGTACACATGGTCGGTAAACAGATAGTTCATCCAGCTATAGTCAAAACTGCGCGGTTTGAAGTGCAGCACAACAAAGGGTATTCCCGAATCCTGAATATACTCCCAGTCCTCCACGGGAATTTCCGGATGGATAACCAGTAAGCCGTCGATTTTTTTTCGGCTGATAAGCTTACGGATATTGCTTTCGGCGGTGTAGTGATTGCGGGGAAAACTGCCGATACTATCCAGCGAGGCTTTCTCCAGTCCGTGGCGCAGACCCTGCACCAGCAAGCCCAGGTAAAGCGAATTGCCGAAGGTATCGAATAGCTCGGGATAAATGATTCCTATGGTTCCGGTTTTACGGGTGGAAAGACTCTGTGCACTGGCATTAAAGGCGAAGTTCAGTTCTCCGGCAATTTTTTTAATACGGGTTTTTGTTTTTTCCGATATAAGCGGACTATCATTCAGGCTGCGAGATACGGTAGAATGACTTACACCGGCAATGCGGGCGATATCCTTTATTGTGACTGTTTGTCTGTCGGTTTCTTTCTCTTTTTCATCCATAAAAAAACTTCGATCCATGCACACGGTTGCATTCCCTTATTTCCAGTATAGACCCATTTTACACCCTGTCAAGGTAAAAAATTTCCTTGCACACGGTTGCATAAACTTTTATACTTTGACTGTTACCCTTTAACACGGAGGCAGGCGATGAGCGGCCAGGAGAGTCCAATATACATAGAAAATGAGTGGTTGATCAGTGAAAACCGCTTCGATCCTATTCAGATAGTAACCACCGGCAGCAATTTTATGACTGGAAACGGTTATCTGGGATATCGCGGAACATTTCCCGAATGGGAATCCGATGAGTATGTGGGCTGTGTAGTCAGCGACACTTATGACAATGCCGATGGAAAGTGGAAAGAGCTCTGCACGGTTCCGAATGCCCTCTATACTGTAGGAGAGGTCGAAACACACAAGGTTCACCCCACTCGTACTACCGGCGAGGTCTCAGATTACCGCCTTTCCCTCAACTACCGCTACGGTCGAACCTCCGGAAGCTACACCTGGAAAGAGCCGGTCCCGGCCGGCGCCGCGGCACAGCAGGAGTTGAATGTTTCATTTGAACGCTTCTCCTCATACTCTTCCCTGCATTTAGTGGCACAGCGGGTGAAAATCCACCCCGGGCATGCCGGCCGCCTCACTCTCTACACCGGTGTCGATGGACAGGTCTGGAGCCTGAACGGTGACCATTTCAGCAAGTGTAGGCCCTTTGAATCGGACGGGGTAATCGGTTTCCACTGCAGCACCGCTGAGACGGGGCTGCCGATAGTGGTAGCTCAGGGCATTCGCATCTATGGTGCTTCACCCAAACAGCTCGTAAAGGAATACAGCACTGATCAGCAGAAACCGCGCTTATTGCGGCAGCTGCGGTTCGATCTGCAGCCCGACGAAGAGATCGTAATCGAACAGATGATGACGGTATTCTCGGGCAATGACACTCACGATCCATACCAGGCGGCCAAAGAGCTGGCGCTTACCGCGGTGGAAAACGGCTTCGACCGTGAAGCCGGACAGAGCGCCAGGGTATGGGATTCTCTCTGGAACCGCTACTCAATCAAGGTGGACAGCAGCGATGACACGCAGCCGCTGCTGAACTACAACCTGTACCACAATATAATCGCCACTCCGGCCCATACCGATCATCTGCCCATCGGAGCGCGCGGGCTCTCCTGCCAGGCCTATCAGGGGGCGGCCTTCTGGGACCAGGAGATATTCAATCTGCCGATGTACCTGTACACCTATCCGGAGGTAGCAAAAAACCTGCTGATCTACCGCTACAAGACCCTGGACGGCGCCCGGCGAAAGGCCGCGCGGCTGGGATATGACGGGGCTTATTATGCCTGGATCAGCGGCGACACCGGGGACGAGCTCTGCCCTGATTATTTTTTCAAAGATGTACTTACCGGGCGCAAGATCAGAAATCACTTCAATGACTGGCAGATCCATATTTCTCCGGATATCTCATATACAATCTGGCAGTACTACCGGGCCACCGGAGACTGGGAGTTTATCACGAAGTACGGCGCCGAGATGTTATTCGAAATTGCCAATTTTCTGGTCTCGCATGCGTACTTCAAGAAGGATAAAAACCGGTACGAAATAATCCGAGTACTCGGCCCGGATGAGTATCACGAGAACGCCGACAACAATGCCTTTACCAATCTGCAGGCCAAGTGGGCCATCGGTGCGGCAATTGCTGTATTCGACCGAATCTCGGAAGAATCCCCCGAGCTGCTGGAGCAGATCGGCCGGCGCTCCCGCCTCGACGCCGATAGAATTGAACTGTGGCGTGAAATGCACGCGCTGATGTACATTCCCACCCCCGCTCCTGACAGCAAACTCATAGAACAGTTCGACGGCTATTTTAACCTCGAAGACATTACCCCCGACAAACTGGCCGAACGCCTGAAAGACCCGAACGAATACTGGGGATGGCCAACTGGTATAGCTTATGAAACTCAGGTTATCAAGCAGGCCGATGTGGTTCAACTGTTCTGCCTGCATCCGGAATTGTATGACACTGATACGATGCGGGCGAATTACAGTTACTATGAAAAGCGCACCCACCACCGATCCTCACTGAGCCCGGCAGTACACTCAATCGTTGCCGCCCGCATAGGCTTCTATGACCAGGCCTATCACTACTTTCAAAAATCGCTGACCATCGACCTGTACAGCACAAACCCCCCGGCCAGCGGAGGAACCTTTATAGGCGGTATTCATACGGCCGCCTGCGGTATTGCCTGGCAGATGGTCGTATTCGGATTTGCCGGAATCGAGGTGGGAGAGGACGGGTTGCACTGCAATCCGCACATCCCCCGGGAGTGGAGCAGCGCCCAGTTCACCCTGCACTACCGCGGTAAGAGCTGTATTTTCACCATCACTCCGGATTCAGTCAAAGTAGATGCGGCTTTGTCCAACGCTGACCCCCTGAAGATCCAGATCGTGGGCACAAATTACAGCATCGAACCGGGCCAGACGCTTACCCACTCTTAGGAGCTGGTGCCGGTATTGGGGTTGGTGTTGGGCCGGCGGTCGTAAAACACTTCTCTCAATTTTTTCAGGGTAAGTTCCTCTGTAGAACTGCACTTCCAGTCGGCGTTCATCAGATAGTCGCCGACGGCCACCGAAAAAATTCCCGCTCCGTTGATGGCATCAACCCCGGCCTGGGCATCCTCCACTCCGATACAGTTGCGGGTTGGTACCTGCAGCATTTCGGCGGCCATGAAGAACTGTTCCGGGTCGGGCTTGCCCTTTTGCAGCTTGGCCGGATCGGTCATCACATCGAAGAGGTGCTCTACCTCTAACTGACGAATAATGGTGCCGGCATTGCGGCTGGCCGAAGCCAGCGCGGTTTTGATGCCGGCCGCCTTCATCTCGTTCAGGAGTTTATCGATGCCCGGCAGCAGGTCGTCCGGAGTTATCTGCGTAATCAACTCTTTGTAGTACTCGTTCTTGCGGGTGGCCAGATGCACCTTTTCCTCCTCGCTGAACTCCCGCTCCGGCACCCTGGAGAGCAGAAGCTCGAGGCTCTTCATACGGCTGACCCCGCGCAGGTTGTGGTTGAAATCGCGGTCGAAGGGAATATCCAGCTCATCGCAGAGCCTCTTCCAGGCCTGAAAATGGTATTCCGCCGAATCGGTAATTACTCCATCCAAA
This sequence comes from uncultured Sediminispirochaeta sp., assembly GCA_964603735.1. Taxonomy (GTDB): domain Bacteria; phylum Spirochaetota; class Spirochaetia; order DSM-16054; family Sediminispirochaetaceae; genus DSBN01. The sequence continues at coordinate 28,449 of CAZRWN010000005.1, forward strand.
TCGAAAATAACCGCTTCCAGATCGGGCCGGTTCGAAAAAACCAGTGGGGAGCCCGCATATACGGTGTGCGCTTTTCCTTCGTGGTACAGAACCAATGATTCTCCCTCTTTCAGCGTGTAGGCAACCTCGTTGTGCGTAATCGCCACCTCCAACAGGCGGCCGCGGACATTAAGGTGAAAGGTCAAACGGTTCCACTGTGCCGGCAGATGCGGGGTGAAACAGAGCTCGCCGTTATAATCACGCATTCCTGCAAAACCGTATACAATGCTGGTCCAGGTGCCCGCCATGGCGGCGGTGTGTAGCCCGTCACGCACATTCCCGTTGACATTGTCCAGATCGATACGAGCCGTGCGGGTAAAATAGTCGTAAGCCAGCTCGTCATAGCCCACCTCGGCGGCAATGACACTCTGCACGCAGGGCGAGAGCGATGAGTCTCCCGTGGTCAGCCGGTCGTAGTAGTCGAAATCGCGCTTTTTCTCGGCCAGCGAGAAGCGGTGCCCCTGCAGCAGCAGCGCCAGCACCAGATCGGCCTGCTTCAGAATCTGATGCCGGTAAATAACCAGGGGATGATAGTGCAGCAGCAGCGGTCGCTTGTCTTCCGGAATGGTTTCGATCGGCCATACCTTTTTGTTCAAAAAGCTGTCGTCCTGCGGGTGCACCCCATGGCCTTGGTCATAGGGCAGGAACATATGTTCGGCGGCCGCGCGCCAGTCATCAAGCTCTTCATTTTTAAGAGCGGTTCGGTAGACAACTTGTTCGTAGGCCGCCGCATCCCTCTGCTTGAGCATCTCGAGAGCTTCGAGTGCAAACTCGAGGTTATCCTTGGCCATGACGTTGGTGTAGTAGTTGTTGTTGACCAGGGCGGTGTATTCATCCGGGCCGGTCACCCCGTTGATGCAAAACCGGCCGCCCTGATGCGGAATATATTCTCCGAGATCCGCCCACAAACGGGCCGTCTCTATGAGAATTTCCACCGCCCGCGACAGGAATTCCTCATTTCCGCTTATCTGCAGATACTTTTTGATCCCGTAGGCTATGTCGGCATCGATATGGTACTGAGCGGTTCCGGCCGGGTAGTACGACGATGCCTCGTGTCCGTTTATCGTCCGCCATGGAAACAGAGCACCTCGCTGACTCAGCTCCCGCGCGCGGGAGCGGGCAGTCTGCAGAATGCTGTATCTGTACTCCAAGAGCGACTTGGCAATCTCCGGCTGGGTATAAGTGAACAGCGGCAGTACATATATCTCGGTATCCCAGAAGAAGTGCCCCTCATAGCCTTCGCCGGTAAGTCCTTTGGCGGGAATACTGGTAGTGCCGTTGCGGCCGACCGACTGCAGCAGATGAAAGAGGTTGAAGCGGATACCCTGCTGGAGGGCCACATCCCCGTCGATAATCACATCGGAGTGCTCCCAGAAATTGCTCAGGTAATCGAACTGCTCTTTTGCCAGCACATCGAAACCATCGCTGAGCGCCTTTTCGAGCTCCTGACGCATAATTTGGATGTTGCGCGCCTCTTCGGAAATGCCGCGGTATGAGTATGAGAGGAATTTGTCACAGGTAAAGCTGTCGCCCCTGCTCAGTTCGGTAGACAGCTTAATGCCCACCTCACCGTGATTCGCATAGGGCTCAGGCGCCCCATCGCTCAGTTCGGAGCAGCTGTGCATCACCCCGCAGGCAAGGGTCAGGTTGGACTGTCCCGTACGGGCCGTCAGTTCACCCTTCTCGGAGGTGGCCGTACCCTCGTTGTACACCAGGGCATTCTTGTCGAGATGGGCGCCTACCCGCGGGTCGTCTTCCGCCGCCAGGTTGCTTACATTGCCGTCGAGGGTGCTGGTAAAATGCAGGGTTCCGCTGCCCTGAGTAAGAGTCACGGTATAACGGATCACGGCGATATGCCGTCGTTCGAATGCTACCAACCGCTGACTGACTATAGTCAGTATCTTCTCTTTTGGAGACTCCCATACTATCTCACGCGTAAGGATGCCCTCTCTTAGATCAATCGTGCGGTTGTAGGAGTGAATCCGGCCGGTTTCCATATCGAACCTTTCGTCATCGATCCAGATTTCGATTTTCCGGCCGTCCGCTACATTCAAGATGGTTTGGCCGTGTTCCGGAAAACCATAGGCCTTCTCTCCGTACACAATGGGCCGCGACTCATAGAACCCGTTTAGATAGGTTCCCCGGCACCAGGAGTAGTTCATCTCCTCCATAGTACCCCGAATCCCCAAATACCCGTTGGCTAACGCGAAAATCGATTCATTGCCCGGCATAGATGCCGGTATTGGTTCCGACTCGATAATCTTCCACGGATCATGCGGATATACCTGCTTTGTACTCATACCCCGACTCTCCTCATGCACACGTTTGCATTATAGTCAGTCTAAATAGGCAGTCTTATCTTGTCAAGAAAAAGCCGTTCATTCCGGCTAATCCGGCAAATCAATTTTTCCCTTGGGCAGCCGTTGGCCGATGGCACCGGCCCGTGAAAAACCGTAAATGCCTATCAGCACGATGAGCGCTCCAATTGCGTTCAACAGACTCGGAACCTCGCTGAACAGGAAGTAGGCCATGATACCGGCGGCCACCGGTTCAATCAGCACCGTCACCGAAAGGAATGTCGAAGACACATATTTGAGGGCCCAGCTGTAGATGCTGTGCCCGAGAATTGTACATACAAAGGCCAATGCAAAGAAGAGTAAGAACTCGCGCAGGGGATACGGATAAAGGCGTATGCCGGCGGCCAAGTTCATCAGCAACAGGCTGATTGCACTCACTCCATACACGATGAGGGTATATTTTGCCACACCCAGAGAACGCCGTACAATCCGGCCGATTACCATATAGCCGCCGATGGAAAGTGCACCCGCCACCGCCAAAAAATCGCCCAACAGGACATTGCTCCCGCGTCCCACATCCCCCCATGAGAGGATGCTGCTGCCGACTACGGTCACCAGGACGAAGGGCAGCTCAAGCTTCGAAGCACTCTCTTTCAGAAAGAAACGGCTGAGCAGAAACACCATTATCGGATGGGTATTCACCAGCAGCACCGAGCTGGCAACACTGGTAAATTGGAGGGAGGAGATCCAGGTAGCAAAATGGATTCCGAGAAACAAGCCGCTGAGCAGTGAAAGCAGCAGATCCCGCCGGCTCAGCTTATTCTGTTCCGGCGGTGCAGCTCCATGGCTGGTCTGGTGATAGATCGAATACGGCAGCACCAACAGAAATGCAAGCAGCATGCGATAAAAGGCGATAATCAGCGCAGGGGCGTTGGACCAGCGGATAAAAATAGCCGAAAAAGAGGCAAATATCACGGCAACCGGCAGCACGATCCGGCTGAGAGCGCGGGCATCTTTCATCTTGACCTTACAAACCTCCAGGGTATAGGCTACCAGCAAATCAACAATGGGAAAAGAGAAATGCCGCAGAATAAAAACAAAAGCTATCCATTTCTTACACCGTTTCCGGTGGTTTGTGCGCACCGCGGCGATTCAGCCCACCTTCCGGAGAATACCTTGCCGGCCTTCATCTCGGCGGCTGAACTGGGGGTAGACTGCATTGAGTCGGATGTCCACCTGACTGCAGACGATCAGTGCGTCTTGTGGCACGACAGTACTGTCGACCGCATGACCAGCGGTACCGGTAATATCAGCGACTACACCCTGACGGAGCTCAAACAGCTGGACGCAGCCTACTCCTTCACCCTCCCCGGGCAGGATGGGTTTCCCTTCCGCGGGCGGGGAATTACCATTCCGAGTCTGGCCGAGACCCTGGAAGCACTGCCCCATATGCGCTTCAATCTCGATCTCAAAGGCACTTCCCTGCGACTGGCCCAAAAATTTGTGGAAGTAGTGGAGCGGTTTGCGGCCCACGAACGGATTCTCGGCGCCAGCTTTCACTACCGGCAGCTGCGCCGGCTCAGAAAGCTGGCCCCGTCCCTGGTTACCAGTTTCTCATCGCCGGAAGTACGTACGCTGATTGGCCTTCACAAAGCCGGATTGCTGCAGCACATCTTTCCCTTCAAGGGATTGACCCTGCAGGTACCAGAGCTTCATGGCAACGTGCGAATCGTCACTCCTGAACTGATACGAACCGTGCACGCGCAGGGTATCAGCGTCCAGGTCTGGACGATAAACGAGGAGACGGATATGCACCGTCTGCTCGATATGGGAGTGGACGGAATAGTCACCGACGACCCCAGATTACTGCAAAACGTACTGCAGGCAAGGGAATAGAAATATAAATTTGACCTCGCATACCTTATCGCCTACATTAAAGTATATGTGCGCGCTCACTGCGCACGAAACGCTTTTTGAAAGGGGCGCATTATGAAAAAAAATATCGTTGTGTACATTGCCTTGCTGGTTTCTCTTGCAACGATCCTTGCACTCATCAGCTGTCAGCAGAAAGAGGAAGCTAAGGGCAAGGTAGTGGTGGCATCCAAGATCGACACGGAAGGGGCTCTGCTCGGTTCGATGATAGTCCAGCTGCTCAATCATAACGGTTATGAAGCAGTGGACAAGACCGAGTTCGGTACTACCGATGTAATTCGAAAGGCAATAAGAGCAGGCGAAATAGATATCTATCCGGAATATACTGGAAACGCAGCCTTCTTTCATAATGATGCCTCCAATCCAGACTGGAAGGATCCGCAGTTGGCCTATGCACGGGCAGCGGAACTGGACCGAGAGGCGCATAACCTGCACTGGCTGCAGCCGGCACCGGCCAATAACACCTGGGCAATCGCCTTACGCCAGGATGTAGCCGATGAAAACTCTATTGTGACGCTTGAAGATTTTGCCGAATACGTTAACAACGGCGGACAGATCAAACTTGCCTGCAGTGAAGAGTTTGCCAGCCGCGAAGGCGCCCTGCCCAGTTTTGAAGACGCCTATGGATTCAAGCTGGAAAAAGAGCAGCTGCTGATTCTCTCGGGAGGAAATACGGCCACAACCGAACGCGCGGCCGCAGAGCAGACCGACGGAGTCAATGCCGCGATGGCCTACGGAACCGACGGCGCTCTGGCCACATTGGGACTGGTTGTAATGGAAGATAGCCTGAACGTTCAGCACGTATATCAGCCGGCACCCCTTGTGCGCGGCGAGATTATTGAAGCGCACTCGGAATTAGAAGTGATACTGAATCCTGTGTTCAATACTCTCGACCTTGAAACGCTGCAGTCTCTCAATTCCCGCTTGGCGGTGCACGGCGAAGCCGCCTCGGACGTAGCCGAGGAATACCTGCAGGAAAACGGCTTCTTGGAATAAGATTCCTATGCGCTTTAAATTATTTACCGGTTTGTGTGCCATCTGCACCTACCTGCTGCCGATTTACACAGTGAAGCCAAACCGCATACAAACCGGAAGCGCGATCAGAGTATTCGACCTTCCTCCCCACTATTGGATCGCGGCACTGCTGCTGACACTGTTGATAATACTGATCGTATTGACCCGCACTCATACGGACCTATTCTTTCTGCTGTTCTCGATCGCCTTCATGAGTCACCTGCTGGCGATACTCACCTACCTCCAGAACAATCTGGCACTCTGGGAGGCAGCCCAATATGGACGAATTAGTTTTTCAGCCGGATTCTGGGTGGCTTTGCTGACCATCTACCTGCTGTTGAGCTGGGCCTACCGCAACACCCAATACAGAATGCTTCCGACCCTCGCCTTTATTCTCATTCTAATCGGACTCTCTATATTTGCTCTGATGGGCAGCTTCCGGCATTCGGCAATTCTGCTGGAATTCCAGAACCGCTCCGAAAAGTTTTTACAGGAACTTATCAACCATATCAGCCTCAGTCTGTCGGCAGTCGGTACCGCCACCCTCATCGGCATACCGTCCGGAATTTGGGCCGCCCGCTCGGAAAAATACCGTCCCCTGATCTTTAAAGTGGTGAATGGAGTTCAGACTATTCCAAGTCTGGCTCTGTTCGGACTGATGATTGCCCCGCTGGCGCTGCTTTCACAACAGTTCCCGGTCTTGCGCAGTCTCGGCATTGCCGGAATCGGAAATGCTCCGGCGCTGATCGCGCTTACTCTCTACTCGCTCCTGCCGATTATCCGCAACACATTCACCGGTATCTACTACATAGAAACCCACATCATTTCGGCCGCCACCGGTATGGGCATGAGCAAATCGCAAAAGTTTCGGTACGTCGAGCTGCCGCTGGCCACCCCCATGATCCTCACCGGCATCAGAATGTCGCTGGTACAGACCATCGGAAATACCGCGGTAGCCGCCCTAATCGGGGCCGGAGGACTGGGAACTTTCATTTTTCAGGGGCTCGGACAGTCGGTGCCCGACCTGATTCTCTTGGGAGTAATTCCGGTTATACTTCTTTCGATTCTCTTCGACCGGCTCTTTCACTGGACCGAATATATAGTAACACCAAAAGGGGTGCGACTGGCATGGGAAGTCACATGAAAAGCAGAACACGCAGCCGCTTCGCTCCGCTGTTTATCTTAGCTTATATCCTCTACATCACCCTGCCGGCGGTGCAGTATACCTTTTTATCACCGCTGTTCCCCGATCTCCAGGAGATACTCTATCCGCGGTCATCGCTGCTGCGCCTGTTCAGCGAGCATTTGCTGTTGGTGATGCTGTCCGGGGCCAGTGCTTTTTTTACCGGAATACTACTGGGTATAGCGGTTACCCGCTCCTGGGGCCGCGAGTTCCTGCAGCCAATTCTGGACCTGACCGCCCTGCTGCAAACCTTTCCGCCGGTAGCGGTACTCACCCTGGCGGTACCGGCAGTCGGATTCGGTTTCACCCCCGCCTATCTGGCTCTTTACATCTACAGTATTCTGCCCATCGTCAGAAATACGATTACCGGACTGCTCTCTGTATCGCCGACGCTGAAAGAGGCCGCCCGCGGCATGGGCATGACAGCGCTGCAGGTGCTCATGAAAGCCGAGCTGCCGCAGGCCTTTCCCGCAATTTTAGCCGGAACCCGTATCTCAATAATTATCAACATCGGTACTTCCACTATCGGCGGTGTAATCGGAGCCGGCGGCTTGGGAGTCGCGATTGTGGCCGGCCTGGTGCGGGACAATACAGCCTTTGTACTGCAGGGCGCCATTGCAGCCGCCGGTCTGGCCTTCTTTGCCGACTATCTTTTCGAGTCCCTCGAACGGCGGCGGGCAGCGGTGGACGCGGAAGACCGGGACGCTTAACAGGCACGGTGGGAGATTCAGGCGGTACTCGCTGTGAGCGAGTGAAATTTTGCACGCCATGATTCCAGCCGCAAAAAAAAGAAGAAGGAGCCAATGCATTGCACGGCCCCTTCTAAACCCTATAACCCCACTTTTTTTAATTCGACCTTAATAAAAAACATATTTATTTTTAGTATATAACTTTATCTTATGCTACAAGTATACAACCAGAGTGTCGTTATTTATATAGGGGGAAGTCACAATCTCCTGTGAGTTTCTCACGGTTTGTAGCAATTGTGATCAGTCAAGATCAATAATACCCAGACGTGTAGCATAATGCACCAACTCGGCCGCATTCTTTACCTTCAACTTTCTAAAAATACTGGTGCGGTGGTTCTCGACGGTTCGATAACTGATATACAGACTCTGCGCAATACGCTTCACCGAAAAGCCCTCGGCCAACAGACGCATTACCTCCTGCTCCCGCGAGGTCAATGACTCATACGCCTTATCCTGCACATCATAAAACCGCTGCGGATGCTCCAGCGCCTTCTGTATAATCACCTCGAGGGTGACCTGATCAAAAAAATATTCTCCCCGCAGCACCAGTTTGATGCCATCGATGAGCCGGACCGGCGAGGTTTCCTTGGTCATATAGCCGCTCACGCCGCCGCTGACCGCCTCCAGGACATAGTCGCTGCGGCTGTACATGCTCAGTATAATAATTTTGACAAGGGGATACTGCTCGCGCAGAAAATGCACCAGTTCTACGCCCGAACTGTCCGGCAGCGAAATATCCAGCACAACTACATCCGCCTCACGCTCCTGTAGAATCGTACGCATCTCCTCGCCGGTTTCCGCCTCTCCCACAACCACTATTTCCTTATCCCGCTGCAGAGCGGCTTTTACACCGTCCCTGACCGGCGGATGATCATCAACTAAAACGACCCGAATCTCCTGCATATCTGAGACTATACCATATTTTTAATTTATGTTTCACTATTAGTATGGATATGAATATTGAAGATTTACAAACCGTATTGCCTTATGTAAACCAGCTGGCCGAATCGGCCGGCACCCTTCAAATGGAATACCTCAACTCTGCGGTCAAAATGGAGAACAAGAGCAGTCAGGTCGATATCGTCACAGAGGTGGATCAACGCTGTGAAGAATTGATCACCTCCAATCTGCACACCAAGTTTCCGGAGCACGAAATTCTGGGGGAGGAACAGGGTTCTCAGAGCAGTTCGAATAACTCGCCCTATAAGTGGGTGATTGATCCCTTGGACGGCACCACCAACTATGTGCACCGTGTACCGGTCTTCGCTACCTCAATTGCACTTTTAAAGCATGACCGCCCCGTGCTCGCTGTCGTCCACAGCGCACCGCTCGGCCGAACCTACACCGCTATTGCCGGAGAGGGTGCATACCGCACACGGGCCCCCCTCCATACTTCCCAAACCAGCCGACTCAATGCAGCATTGGTGGCGACCGGAGTGCCCTACGACCGGGCTACCACCGAGAAGAACAATGTAAACTATATTGCCCATCTCACCCCGCGGGTTCGCGGAATCCGCCGTATGGGAGCTGCCGCGTTGGACATGTGTTTTGTCGCCGAAGGAATCTTCGATGCCTATTGGGAACTCAAGGTGCGGCTATGGGACATAGCCGCTGGCGTGCTGATTGCCCGCGAAGCCGGAGCGACAGTCAACTACCTGTCCATTGACGCCAACTACACCTACGACGTTATCTGTAGCGCCCCCGCTCTCTACAATCCGCTGCTCGCGGAGCTGCAGTCTGTAGCCGGCGACTTCGCCTCTCTGCATCCCAGATAACAGAGAAGGGCCGCCCTTTTGAGGCGGCCTCCACTTTGAGTAATTTCTAATTTTTAACAGCTCTACAGTCCTTAGCCTTTCACAGATCCGGCCATCATACCGCGAACAAAGTATCTCTGCAGTGAGAAGAATATGATCAACGGCATTATCATCGTCAGAAATGCACCCGCTGTCAGCACATGCCAGTCCTGACCGCGCGACCCGACCATCTCAGCCAGGCGGGTTGTAACCAGCGCATTTTCCTTCTTTGTTCCGAGAAATACCAACGCAACCAGCAGGTCGTTCCATACCCACAGAAACTGGAAAATCGCAAACGAGGCGATCGAGGGCTTGGAGAGGGGCAGCACCAGGCGGGTGAAGCTCATCCAGGGGGTTGCACCGTCGGCGTGGGCCGATTCGATTATCTCTTTCGGTATACCCGAGATATACCCGAACAAGAGGTAGGTTGCCAGGGGCAGGCCGAAGCCCGTATGGGCCAACCATATTCCCAGGTAGGTACCATTAAGTTGATTGGCGGTGTACACCTTGAGAACGGGTATCAGGGCCATCTGCAGAGGCACTACCAACAAGCCGACGATCATCACGAAGATCGCCTCGCGGCCTGGAAAGTCCATCCAGGCGATTGCATACGCGGCGAATGCTGCGATGGTAATCGGGATAACAGTCGAAGGCACGGTCACCAGCAGACTGTTCAGGAAGGCCAAGCCCATGAAGTCGGCATACAGCACGCTTATGTAGTTCTGCAGAGTAAACTCCGCACTCCCTAAATTGGCAAAGACCGTCCACCAGCCGGTGTTGTTGATCGCTTCCGGGGTTCTGAACGAACTGACCAGGAGCCCTAAAATCGGAACAACCCAGATGAGGATGATTGCTATCAACACCAATCGCATTGGAATGGCCTTCATTATCTGCTGAAGTTTTACCGATGCGGGCGGTTTGTTTACTGGAATTTGTCTGTTTTCCATTGCTGCATCACTCATACTCTACCTCCTGTTTTCCCGCATCTGGGTAATGTTTCGAATCATGAACGGTATCACGACTATGAAGAGGAATACCGCCAATGCACTACCACGACCGAAGTTGCGGTAAATGAAGGCTTCCTTGTACATTCGCGAAGCAACAATGCCGGTATCGTAGTTGCCGCTGGTCATGACGTATACGATATCGAAGATCTTCAACACCATGAACAGGATCGTAGTCATAACGGTCAGGATAGTCCCCTTGATGTAGGGGATGATCACGTTGAAGAATATCCTGATCTCGCCGGCACCGTCGATGCGGGCCGCCTCGAGCAGGCTGTTGGGCACGCCCTTTACCGCCGCCGATTGAATGACCATGGCAAACCCGGTTTGCAGCCAGATCATTATGAACAGCAGGAAGAAGTTATTCCAGGGCCTGGTAATCAGCCAGGCCACCGGCTCACCTCCAAAGGCCGTCACAATCGCATTCAGCAGACCGATCCCTTCGTAACCGGCGGGCTGATAGTAGTATACGAAGCGCCAGATAACACTGGCACCGACGAAGCTGATGGCCATCGGCAAAAAGATTATCGACTTGGCTACTTTTTCCCAACCAGGCTTCAGCCGGTCGGCCATAACCGCAATTATCAAGCCCAAAGACACCGCAATAAAGGGAACAATGAGCACCCATAACAGGGTGTTTCGCAGCACTATCACCATCTGCGGGTCGGTAAATACGAACTCATAATTTCGTAAGCCGACGAATCGATCACTGGTTCGGTTGAGGAAACTAAGATAGATAGTACGCAGAGCGGGAAACACGATGTAGAACAGCAGTACCGCAACGGCGGGACCGACGAATACAAAGGGCCGTAGGGCATCCCGTATCCGGATCGGCAGCATTGATACGAGGTTGTTGGTGGCTGCAAACAGCACCCAGACTCCGCCGACTCCAATTGTCAGAGCTACAATTCCTATGAGGAACTTGGATGCTTCGGAGTCCCTCATAAAAATAAAGCTCCATCTCAAAACAAGAAAGGTAACAACCGGCACCACGAGCGACACGGCAATTCTGAAGGGAGTTGTTGCCAGGATGTCGAACAGGCGGCTGTTTTTATTAGGTATCTGTGCCATATAGAACTCCTTCTGGACTGTAGAAGGATGCAGGCAGGATATCCTGCCTGCATACATACTCTTTTTTCTACTTTTTCTCTTATTCAGAGCGCTGACTCTTAATCGTCTTCTTCCGGCCAGCTTTCATCGATGTTGGTGAGAACTTTATCGAGCTCTTCGCCGCTTACCCAGTCGACCATTTCCTTCCAGAATGAACCGGCACCAACTTGTCCGGGCATCAGGTCGGAAGCGTCGAAGCGGAAGGTATCGGCGTTCATCAGGATTTCAGCATATCCACGGTCAACTTCGGATGGATACCAGTCGAGCGGGGTGTCTTTGTGCGGGGATACGAATCCGCCGGCCTGCAGCCATGCTTTGGTGGAAAGCCCCTGGGTGAGGTACTTCATTACGGCTTTGGTTTCGGGCTTGTCGGTAAAAGCAGTGAAGCAGTCGCCGGCGCCCAGTACGGGTTCACCCTCTTCCTCGTCGATCATCGGCAGGTAAAAGTAATCCACATCTTCACCGACTTTTGTGCCGTCGGGCAGGAATGCAGTGATAAAACTGGCCTGGCGGTGCATCAGAGCCCGCGGAGGATCCTGTACCAGCGGAGTGGCGGCATCGCCGAAAGGTACGGTCAGGATGCTGTTGCGTCCGCCGAGCACGTAGTCTTTGTTGAACCATATTTCCTCCAGGATCTTGCAGGCACGCTTTACTTCGGAGGAGTTGAATTTCAACTCTCCGGCTACCCACTGATCGTACTTCTCGGGAGTGGCAGTTCGCAGCATGATGTCCTCGAGCCAGTCGGTGGCTACCCAACCGGTGGCACCGGAGCTCTCGATTCCGACTGACCAGGGAGTGTAACCGTCGTCGACCATCTGGTCGCTGAGAGCCAGCATTTCATCCCAGGTCTGGGGAATTTCATAGCCTTCTTCCTCGAATACCGGTTTGGAATACCATACCAGGCTCTTTACGCTGGCACGATACCATACACCGACCATTTCGTCTTTGTAGGTGGCCAGGTCGAGCCAGCTCTGGTCGTACTGATCCCGCATATAGTCCATCTCGAACCAGTCATTTAGATCGATATTGTCGGAACGATCTACTACGTCCTGCATCAGACCGGGCTGTGGGAAGGCGGCGATGTCGGGGGGGTCTCCACCTTCGGTTCGAACGGTAATCAGAGATTCGAAGTCACCGGAACCTTCATATTCGACTTCGATGCCGGTTGCTTCTTCGAATGGACGCATACTCTTGTTAAACCGCTCGGCATCCGTATCTACGAACGCGCCGAAAATGTTTACAGTTTTACCGGATAGATCCTGACCTTCGGTCCATTCATTGTCTGTGTAATCTTTTCCGGGTTCTGCTTGTTGTGGCTCTTGCTCTTTCTGTCCTTCAGCAAAAGCAAATCCAACTACTAATGTAAGTCCTAAAAGAACAACTAGTAGCTTCTTCATACAAACACCTCCTGTTTATTTACAAGTGTGTATACACCTGTTGAAAACGTGTATGTGCACCCGCGTACAACTTCATGCACACGGTTGCACTGTTAGGTTTAGTTTAATTTACGACCTATGAGCTGTCAAGAAAAAGTTTTTTAAAATGGAGGGCAATCTTTCAACTTACGGGTTTTTCTGGTACGATACTCGCTATTGGTGGTACCGAACATGGAACTAGAGGAAATCTGCAAAATAGTCGACGCGACTCTGCATACATCAGCCTGTTCCCGCTGCTGCAGGATAGAGCAGGCATTCTCATCCGACCTGATGAGTGATGTACTAACCCTGTTAGCCGACAATCTGCTGTTGATAACCGGACTCAACAACATCCAGACGGTCAGAACCGCTGAGATGGCCGACATCTGCCACATTCTATTCGTCCGTGGAAAACGGCCCAGCGAAAGAATGATAGAATTGGCCGAAGAACAGCAGATTGTACTCATGTCGACCGCATACTCCATGTATAAAACATCCGGCCTTCTGTGGGCCGCCGGGTTGTCGCCAGTGTATTGATCAGCTCATGGGCAAGAGAGGTAACTGAAAGCTGTGCATTTTGAATTCGACATAGAGGCCGGGGATTTTTCGAATGCCGGTTATGCATCCAGTAAAATCAAGAAAATTCTCAAACAGCTCAACTTGCCAAACAGGATAATCAAGCGAGCGATGGTAGCCCTGTTCGAATCGGAAGTAAACGTAATTGGTCACAGCTTCGGCGGAACACTGTCGATCGACATAGAAAAGGACCGTCTCCATATTTTGGTATCCGACACCGGCCCCGGCATCGAAGATGTCGATTTAGCCATGTCGGAGGGCTATTCAACCGCCACAAAGGAAATCCAGGAGATGGGCTTCGGCGCCGGGATGGGACTGCCCAATATAAAGAAGAATACCGATTATCTCGATATCCGCAGCAAGGCCGGTGAGCATACCGAAATCGAAATGCTGATACACTTCGACGGGGAAGGCGAACAGGGGGATAGTGCCGGATGAAACCGCTGCCCTTTCATCACGCCCTAAAAGTCAAAGAAGATGTCTGCTTCGGCTGCACCCGCTGTATGACGATTTGTCCGACCGGAGCCATACGAATCAGCCGCGGCAAGGCACATGTAAACTCCGACCGCTGTGTAGACTGCGGCAACTGTATGGAGGTGTGTCCGGTCAATGCAATCGTAGTCGAGCAGGACGATTTTCAGAAGATTTACCGTTATACATACCGGGTTGCAGTGCTTCCGGCAGTTATGATCGGCCAATTCAGGGAAGAGATCACCGAACAGCAGATTTACAGCATACTCTTGGAGCTGGGCTTTACCCATGTATACGAAGCCGAGTTCGGCAGCGATGTCTTGCATGAAATCAGCGGGCGGTATACCACCTACGCCGATCGCTCGCCGGTGATATCCACCTTCTGCCCGGCGATAGTACGCCTGATCCAAGTCAGGTTTCCTTCCCTGGCGCAGCACCTGAATTTGATAAAGCCGCCCCTCGATATAACTGCGGCATTCGCCAAAAAACAGCTTCTCGACAGCGGGGCCCGCGAGCAGGAGATCGGTATATTCTACGTTACCCCCTGCGCCGCTAAGATCGCCGCCATCAAGAGCCCCCAGGGCGAGACAAAAAGCATTTTCAACGGGGTTATCAACATGGACTTCCTGTTTAACCTGGTCCACAAAACCATCGTAAAACAGAAGAAAAAAGAGCAGTCCCACCGCCGTACGCCTTCCCAGCGCAATCTGTCGGGAGACGCGGTTGTCTGGAGCCTGACCATGGGCGAGGCACCGCATATGCCTGGCCGCAGCCTGGCGGTCGATGGTATTCACAATGTAATCGAGTTTCTGGAAAAGCTCGAAAACGGCGAAATCCACGGGGTAGATTTTCTCGAACTGCGCTCCTGTGACGAGGGATGCGCGGGAGGTATTTTGGGTTCAGGGAACCGTTTTCTGACCGCCGAACGGCTGCGGCATCGCGGCGAATCGATGGACGGAATTTCCGACCAAATAAAGCGGGAGATTCACCGGCAGGAAGAGTATTTGGGCCGCAACCTCAAGCTGGAGCGCATCGAACCCCGGTCTATCATGAAGCTGGACGACGATTTTCAGACAGCCATGGAAAAGATGGAACAGATTCAGGAGCTGCTGGAAAAACTGCCGCACGTGGACTGCGGAACCTGCGGCTCACCCTCCTGCGAGGCCCTCGCCCAGGATATTGTGCAGGGCAAGGCCGACTTGTCGAACTGCATCTTCTACCAGCGCCGTCAGGAGCTGTTGGATGCCCGCAACGCCAAAGCCAACCTGCAGAGAATGATCAAGGTGTGGGGCCGCGAAAAGCTGGAAGGAAGCTGAGCGCAGCAGGAGCGAGCATAGATCGGGGCCTACATCGGCACGATTACTCTTTTCTGACCGCTCCGATTGAAGACATGCTCGGCTTTGTCCAGTAGTTTCGCTTCGGCCATCGCTACCCTGACCGCTTTTCCGGCCTGTTCGTGCAGCGCCGCCGCCTGGCTCTTCACATCCGATACCTTCACCTCCAGCATCTGATGACGGGTTTGCCGTCTGAGTTCATCACTGATTCCATATAAGCGCCGCTTCAGCCCGACCACACTCTTTTCGCTGGGAGACTTGGGTCGGGTGTCTTTGCCGACAATCGCAATCACAGCCTTCTCCAGATCCTCCTCGGAGACACCCTCGACGGCGATGTGGGCCAATCCGTCCTCGTACACCTGCAGCGATTTCTCCACATGGGGGTCGCGATAAGAGAGGAAGGAAAAGATTCCCTCCAGTCCATGCGTCGAAGCAGCCGCTCCGTAGGCTCCGCCCTGCATGCGTATCTTCTGCCACAGATAATCGGTTTTCAGCAGATGCGCCACCAGGATATAGGCCGCATAGCCGGGCTTTCCGTACAGGAGTCCCGGCATGGCCATGCCGCTGTAGCCCACGGAGGCCGGCACCTGCAGACTCTCCCAGGTGTCCCCGTACGGCTCTATCAGACGGCCGTCAGCCGAGGTGAAGTACTCCTGACTCAGGCTGCCGCCTTCACCGCCAGGGGAGAACCGGGCTAAATGCTGCGCAACTTCCGAGCGGATGCGTTGCAACTGGGACCCCTCGGCGCTCATGTTCAACAACAGGCGCTGACGGGTCAGCAGCTTGTCCCGCAGTGCTTTCAGCTCCTGCCCCAGCGCTTCGATTTGGGCTCCGGCCTCGCTGGGCAGCGAGGTGAGAAAGAGCAGCTGTTCTATGCCGCGCCATTCATCCTCGATACGGACAGCCGGCTCGAGATGCGCGCCGGCCCGCAGGGTGGAAAAAGAGTGCCCCGCCGGAATAATCGCCGAACGCATGTCGTTGCGGAACTCCGTCAGAATTTCCCATAGACGGCGGGCGTCGTCCACCTGGGCGCTCTGCAAGAGATCAAAGGTCAGTTCAAGAGCATCATCCAGGGAATCTTCCAGACACTTCAAGCGCACGAACAGAAATCCCATGTAGGATTGAGGATCACCGACCACCGGACTTACATCCAGATAAGGCGAAAGACCTCCGGTTTTCAGACTCAGCTGGCGGGCAACCTCGTCGTAGGTCCTCCCCGGCAGGCCGGTAGAGGTCATTATCCTGCCCAAGAGGGGCAGCAGCAGCCGCTCGCGCTCCGACAGATCGGTGATGTTGAAGGCAAAGTCGATGTAAATGATGCCATTTGTAAACAGATCGTGGGTGAAGGCGGGCAGTCCGTCCACCTCGACATCTTTGGTTTCGATGATAGAAATATCCTCCGGCAGATCGTCCCGGGAGAGGATGGGGATACTCTGCAGGGCCTCCGCGGGATCGAGGGTGTTTTGAAAGCGTTCGAACGACTCCAGCTCCGTTTTCAGATGCTGCAGCTCTTCGCTGCTCATCTCCGCCTGTATGTGCTCAACCGACTGACTGATCTCCTGCTCGAGATCGTCCATATACCTGCTGTCAGGCTCTACTATGACCGTGCTGCGGTGCGGATTATGCAGCAGATAGCCTTCGATCAGCTCTTCGAAGTAGTTCGGATTCTGCTCATACTCCTTTTTCAACTGCTCTATATGCGGAGTAAACTCGAGGGTGGTCCGGGGCTCGGCGCCGTGCAGCCAGCCGCGCAGGGCTTTGCTCATCATCCGCAGCCCGAAGGGAGCTCCGCCGCGAATTTCACGGTTCTGGAACTCGACGCGCCGGAGGGTTCCGTTGATTACATCCCGGGGGAGCCCATCATCGGCCAGCCGCTGCAGCTCTTTCAGAACCAGTTCTTCGAAGTCAGCGGCCTTCTCCGGGGCTATGCCGCGCATACCGACGGTAAAGCTCAGATCGCGGATGTCGGTTTCCAGGCCGCTGACCGGGGACATATCCTCGCCCAACTCGGTATCGTTGATCAGCTTCTGCAGAGGGGTGCCCGGATGGCCGATCAGGGCTGCGCTCAAGACCTGCATCGAGAGCAGGACTTTCGGATCGACGCTAGTGCCGGTGCGCCAGTTGATGGTAATGGTGGGCTTCGGCTTCTCTTCGCCGTCGACCGCCGGCCCCTTTACCGTAAATGAGCGGGGAGCCTCCCAGACCGGCTCTTCCGGAATATCCGGTGCGGACTGCCCGGCATCGAACTCTCGCAGATAATTATCCTGCAGAAACTGCAGCTGCTCCTCGGTGGGTATATTCCCGTACAGAAAGACCCGGCAGTTGGACGGGTGGTAATAGCTTTTATGAAAATCGACGAACTGTTCATAGGTTAGCTGCGGAATGGCCTGGGGGGTGCCGCCCGATTCATGGCGGTACTGCGCCTTATCGAAGAGCGAGCGGTATGACCAGTCACCGACAATAGAATCGAAACTCGAGAAACTCCCCTTCATTTCGTTGAACACGATTCCTTCGACCTTCAGACTGCCGTCATCTTGGGGTACGAAACGGCGCCCCTCCTGCAGAAACAGCTCCTTCTTCAGCAGCGGAAAGAAAACCGCATCCGCATACACCGACATGATGTTATAGTAGTCCTTTTTCACCGTGCTGGCGGCCGGATATACGGTTTTATCTGGATAGGTCATAGCGTTGAGGAAAGTGTTCACACTTCCGCGCATCAGCGCCAAAAAGGGGTCTTTGACCGGATAATTACGTGAACCGGAGAGCACGGTATGCTCGAGGATGTGCGCCACACCGGTATCATCGGAGGGCGGTGTCTTGAATGCAAACGCGAACAGATTTTCCCGGTCGTCATTGTGCAGGTGATACAGCTCGAGACCGGTTTTATCGTGCCGCAGCCGGATTCCCCGACCGTGGTACTCTTCGAGCGAATCGATGTGGGTAACAGTAAATCCGTGCAGTGCATCTCCAACTTTCATAGCTTCTCCTTATATTCATGCCTTAAAACGCTAGTATAATAAAAATAATAATTCGTTTACACTAGATCCATGAATTTCTCCAGTATGCGTGCCCGTTCACGGATTATTCAGTCGATTCGCGGTTTTTTTTCCGAACGTGACTATCTCGAGGTGGAAACCCCGCTGCTGACGCCGGCCCTGATTCCGGAGGCCCCGATCGAGCTGTTCGAGACGTTATTCCAGAGCCCCTTTCACGGCAGTTTCCCGCTGTACCTGATTCCCTCCCCCGAAGTCCATATGAAGAAGCTGCTGGCCGCCGGCAGCGGTAATATTTATCAAATATGCCGCAGTTTCCGCAATGCCGAGCAAATCGGCCCGCAGCACAATCCGGAGTTCACCATGCTCGAGTATTACACGGTGGACAGCGGATATAAGGAGTCGATCTCCATCACCGAGGAGCTCATGGACCGGACTCTGCGGGACGCGGGGCCTGCGGATGCTGCCGGTGCTGTACACAGCGATGCATCGCTCCGCCCGCCCTTCCGGCGCATGACGGTACGGGAGGCCTTCTACGATCACGCCGGCTTCGATTTGGCCGAGCACAATCGCTTAGGCGAGCTGCAACAGGCGGCTGAAAGACTCGGACTGCAGGCAGCCAGCGATCAGGAGAGCTGGGAGCAGTTGTACCACCGCATATTTCTCAGCTTTGTCGAGCCGAATCTGCCGACCGACCGGCCGCTGGTGCTCATGGACTATCCGCGCCGCATACCCTGCCTGGCAAAGGAGATTGCCGGCACCCCCTGGCGGGAGCGCTGGGAGCTGTATATCCGGGGGATGGAAGTGGCCAACTGCTACTCCGAAGAGACCGATGCAACGGCTGTTGAGCACTTCTTCCGCCGGGAGTACTCCCGGAAGGCCGCCGAGAGCAGCGTAGTGCCGGATATCGATCAGGAGTTTATTGACCTGCACGCCTCCGGGCTGCCGGAATGCTCGGGGGTCGCACTGGGAGTGGACCGGTTCATAATGGCTATTACCGGGCAAAAAACTATCGAGGGGGTGATCTTTTTCCCGCTATCTGATAGTATACGCCCTTAGCAACACACGCGAAATCAGCTAAAATTCAAGAAATAACTCAAGAGAGGTTAATTAATTATGATAAAGGCCGGAGCATTGGAAAAAGGAATGGCTATCTTAATAAAAGGCGAACCCTTCGTAATCGTCGAAAGAGAGTTCGTGAACCCCGGAAAAGGATCCGCCTTTGTAAGAGCCAAACTGAAAAACCCCACCAGCGGACAGGTATTGCGTGAAACCATGAAATCTCAGGATCAGGTCGAAGATATTGTAGTAGAGGACAAGGACTGTCAGTACCTCTACGCCGACGGAGACAACTACCACTTCATGGACCTCGAAACCTATGAACAGTTCGAAATCCCCGTAAAAACCTTTCCGGAATACCAAGAACTGATGAAAGAGGGCGAGACTTACACCCTGATCATGTGGGAAGACCGCCCGCTGGACATCAAACTGCCCTACAAGGTGGTATACACCGTCACTAAAGCCGAAGATGCGGTAAAGGGCGACACCGTCACCGGAGCTACCAAAACGGTTGAGGTCGAAACCGGTCTCAAGGTAAAAGTGCCTATCTTCATTAAAGAGGGCGAGAGAATCCTGGTCAATACCGAGACCAAAGAGTACGTAGAACGGGTAAACCAGTAAGCAGCTTGCACAGCCTTACCATGGACACCCTCATTTCGAGTTACAGCAATAAAGAGGTACCGTTTCACTTTGCCGGGACGGACCTCTCTTTTTTTCTGTCTCAGGCGCTTTTCAGCAGCTATGAAATCGACAGGGGCAGCCGGCTGCTGCTAAAAACCCTCGGTAAGCGGGTCGATTTCGACCGCATCAGTACTGTCCTGGACATAGGCTGCGGCGTAGGAACGCTGGGCATTTCATTGCAAAAGGGTTTCCCCCACATAAAAGTGACCATGCAGGACCGGGATGCTCTGGCAGTAGCCTTCAGCCGTTATAATGCCCGGTACAACGCTGCTGACGGGGCCGATGCGGTGGGCGGGCTGGCCTTTCAGGGACTCGAGCAGCAGGTTTTCGACCTGATTGTCTCGAACATACCGGCTAAAGCAGGAGAGCCGGTGCTGCGGGATATGTTTGGCACAATGCTGCAGCGCAGCGCAATGGCCGCCGTAGTGGTGGTGCGCCCGCTGGCGGACTACACCGCCGGCACTCTGCAGGCACTGGGAGCGGAGGTCTCCTTCCGGGAAGAGGGGCCCGGGCATACGGTATTTCACTTCGCATCCGCCGAATCTCCGTCACCCGCCCCCCGCGACTCAGCCTCGAGCTCAGCCTCGAGCTCATTTTCGAACTCATTCTCGGCGCCGGCCGAGGACCTCCCCTCAGCCTATTTCAGAACCACAGAACACTTCGAATGCGGTCACACTACTTATAGTCTGGATACGGTGTGGGGCTTGGCCGATTTCGATACAGTCCCTTTTCAGACCAGGGTGGTCGAAAAAAGCATCCGGGCAGCGGATCGGCTGCGCAGAGTATGCATCTGGAACCCGGGACAGGGTCACACTTCCTCCATGCTGGCGGCTTCGCTCCCTTCGCAGCTGTATATAGACCTAATGGGCCGCGACATGCTGGCTCTGCAGACCAGCCGGCACAATCTATTGGGCCGGCAGCAGGTGCGCCTCGGGAAGCTTCGGCACAGTCCCGGGCCTCGCGCAGCAGCATCGCAGCTGAAAAAGGATGCGGCGGAGGCACATCCCGACTTGTTTATAGTAGAGCTGGAGCATCTGGCCGGCGTGCCATCCTCTCATGAAGTGCTGGCGGCGGGCGAACTACTGCTTGATACCGGCGGTACTCTGCTTATAACCGGAAAAAGCGCTCATCTGGCCCAATTCGAACGCTCGCCTGCGGGATTTAGACCAATCGCCTCCAAGAAACACAAAGGTTATAAAAGTGTTGTGTTAAATCGACTATAATGCGTTTTACAATTATTGACCAATAAGGTATAGTTAAGAAGAACATCAATTATAGGATGAAGTCATGCGAATAACCACAAAAGGCCGTTACGCACTGCGGGCAGTGCTTCAATTATCACAACAGGCGGAAAATCGACCGGTTTCAATTCGAACCCTTTCCGAAATAGAGGATATTTCTGCCGAGTTCCTGGAACAGATCTTTTTTAGACTGCGCAAAGCGGGACTGATCAAATCGACCCGCGGCCCCGGCGGCGGGTTTCAGCTGGTGAAGCCGGTGGATCAAATCACCGTTGCCGATATCTTCGAGGCAGTCGGCGAAGAACTCCATTTCTCCCCCTGCACATTGGACGACGGTAACTCATGCGGCCGGGAAGACATTTGTTCGGCCCACGGCTTCTGGGAGCACACCTACTCTCTGTTTCGCAAGTACTTTGCGCATGTATCCCTGGGAGACATTATCAACAATCGCTATCCAATGCACATCTTTTCGGAAGAAGAGCAAGTCAGTAAATAGCTACTCTTCGAACTTCGATCTGTAGTGCAAATCGAGCTGCGGAAACGGTATTTGAATGCCGTGCTGCTTGAACATGCGCCAAATCTCCACATTATTCCAGTGATGAGCCTCGAATTTATCGTTTGCCGAACGGATCCAGGTATACACGGTGAAGTCGATACTCGAGGTGCCGAACTCTTTTAAAAAGACCCAGCTCTTCTTTTTGTCGAATCTGAACGGGTTACGCTCGGCCACCGCCTGCAGAACCTCCAAAACCTGCTCTACATCGCTGGAATAGGAGACACCGATTTCATTCTTTATAATGATCGACGGATCGTAGAACGAGAAGTTGTGAACCGACTCCTGCACCAGTTTTGAGTTCGGCACTATGATGCTTTCGTTCGTCAGCGTGTTTATCACTGTCGCCAAGATGCGGATTTGAAGTATGGTCCCTTCAATGCCGTGTACCAGTATGCGGTCCCCCTCCTTGACCGGACGGGTAATGATGATGATCAGACCGGAGAAAAAGTTTGAAACCACATTTTGAAGTCCAAAACCTAGACCGATACCGAGTACCCCGAAAATGACGGTGAGCGCAGACAGATCGATGCCGATAATCGACAAACCGATCAGCAGCACCAGTACCATAACGGTATAGCGGGTCAGACTCGATATAGAAAACTGCTGGGCCTCGTCCAGACCCATCTTCGTGAGAAGCGAGTTGCGCATCATACCGCGCGTGGCCCGCCCCGCCCAGGATGCAAGGTAGAAGACCGGGATAGTCAGTAGAACGGTTATAAAGGTTACTCGGGTATTGCCGGAGTTGATCAGCGGCTGGTTCAAAACCTCATAGAAAGCCTGCAGATATTCAAAAATCTTCGCTCCGAACAGACGTCCTATTAACATCCCCAGACTGACAATGTACACCAGCCGCAGCACCAGCCAAATCCACCTCTGAATCCTCTGCCGGGTGGATTCGGTCAGAGTTGTCCGATGTAAGAGGCGCCGGATTGAGACGATGAGCAGGCGGTAGATGCCGGTGACAAGCAGCAAAGGCAATAAAAACCGCAAAAACAGCTCCAAAAGATTGAACGGCAGCTCCAGTACACCGATTTGAACCGGTTGTAGTAGTATTTGATCTAATAAATCTTCTATCCTCATAATTTGTCCTAACACTATCTATCACTCATTTTCATTTCGCGCAAGGCCCAAGTCCGGCAATTGCGTTTTGCTACAGCAAGCTGCTACAATAAGAGTATGGAAAATGAGAACAACGAATTGTTAGAACAAGTGAAAATAGCTGCAGATACTATTCGAGCTTCCGCCCACTGCACCGGGTTTACCGGCGCAGGGATCAGTGTCGAGAGCGGGATCCCGCCTTTCCGCGGAGAAAACGGTCTGTGGAGTAAATACGATCCGAGCGTCCTCGATTTGGGCTACTTCCACCGGAATCCGGAAGAGAGCTGGAAGGTGGTAAAAGAGATTTTCTACAGTTTTTTCGGTAAAGCCGCGCCGCATGAAGGTCATCTGCTGCTGGCCGATATGGAGCGGCACGGCCTGCTGAAGGCGCTGATCACTCAGAACATCGACAATCTGCATCAAAAGGCCGGCAGCCGCAACGTGATCGAGTATCACGGTAATTCGAGACGGCTCGTATGCACCTCATGCGGAAAAACCGCAGAGCCAACGGAACAACTTCTTGCCGAAAAGCTGCCGCGTTGTGAATGCGGCGGTATTTTTAAGCCGGATTTCATCTTTTTCGGTGAGTCGATTCCGGCTGAAGCGCTGTCCCGTTCGCAGCAGGAAGCCCAGAACTGCGACTGTATGATTTTGATCGGTACTACCGGCGAGGTGTATCCGGCGGCAATGGTCCCGCAGATGGCCTCCCAAAATGGCGCCACCATAATTGAAATAAACCCCTCGCCTTCGCTGTATACAAACCACATTACCGACATTTTTATTCGGGCGGGGGCGGTAGAGGCCGGGAAAGCGCTGCGAAAAGAACTTTTTGCTTGACCGCCGGTAAGAAAGGATTACACTAATAGTGTGAGAAAGTTTTTAAGTGTAGAAGTCGAACATACGCGGCACGCCCGTTTTCTTCCGCTGGATCAGCCTGGTGAGAACAAAATTTCTCTCACCACTTTGGCGGATTTTCAGAAAAGAGCTGAGGTAAAGATCTTTTTAATCAGCAATGACCAGCGGATTCTCCTGCATGTATTCGAAGTCGACCGGCTGCCGAAAAAGCAGGCCGGAGAGCCCCGTTTGGTACTGAAAGGCAGATATGACGGTAAGGGAAATGTCAGGCTGAGCATTAATGTAGACGGCCGTCACTACAGCAGCGCCTCCATTTCCGTGAAAAAATACACCCGCGAAAGGGTATGGTGGCCCTGGGTCTTGCTGATTGCACTGCTCCTGCTCGGTGCCTCTGCCTGGCTTCTCCTCCGCAGCTGTAACACAGCCGGAGCACTCCTCGGCTCCTCAGGTCCGGAGCCGGCACCACTGGCCACTGCCGAAAAGGAACCGGCGGCTGCCGACAGCGAGCCGGCTGCCGCTGACACTGATCCGGAGGCCCAGCCGCAAACCGTCATAGAATCCGGCGGCAGCAGCCCGTCGACTCAGGATGGCCCCCAGAGCAGCTCCGACACAGAGACTCAAACAGAAGATGAAGCAGAAGCTGAAGCAGAGAGCGCGACGCCAGCTCCAGAACAGGAACAGAGGAGTCAAGCCCAGCCCCGGGCTAGCGCGGCAGTCGATCTATCAGAGCAGGTATACTTCGGGCCGGACTCCTCAGATCTGAGCCCCGAAGCCCGGCGTACTCTGGCCGCCTTTGCTGAGGAACTCGAGAGATACGATCAGCCGAGGCTCAGAATCGAAGGCCACTGCGCGCTCTACGGCACTGAGCAGGGCCGCGAGGAGCTCTCCTATGACCGGGCCCAGCGTGTTTTCCAGTACTTTCGCGAGTTAGGCTACGGTTTCGAAGAGGAACCGCTGGTACGCGGCAGGGGCGGAGAAGCTCCGGTTACGCGGGAGAGTGATCAGCAGTACCAGAACCGCCGTGTGGAGATTACGACGGTTCTTCCGGATAATAATAATTCCGGCCGTCAGGACCGGTAAAGCGGTACCAGCCCGCCCGGCTGCCGGTGTCCGCCTGGCTGCCGTTGGACCCCCGGCTGCCGTGCAGGTAGTTCTCAATCAGGGGGATTTTACCCCCGCCGCCGGGTAGGTCTACCGCGTACACCGGCATCGCCAGCCCGGAGATCCGCTGGCGCAGCTCCCGCATCAGCTGAAAACCCCTTGAAAGCGGAACCCGGAAATGGGCGGTTCCGGCGGCTAGATCACCCTGAAACAGATAGTAGGGCTTCACCCGTATGTCGAGCAGCCGCTGAAACAGAGATGCCAGCACATCCACACTGTCATTTACCCCTTTTAAGAGTACCGCCTGGTTCAATACCGGCAGCCCGTGCTGCACCAGTTCCGCAACCGCCCGGCGGCTCTGTTCCGTAATTTCATTCGGATGGTTGAATTGAGTTATTACAAACAGGGGTGCATACCCTGCCAGCAGCGCCGCTAAATCGCCGGTCAGCCGCTGCGGCAGGACTACCGGCATTCGCGTTGCCAGGCGGAACACCACCGTTCGCCCCGGATCAGCCCTATGAACTGTGGCCTGCAGGGTATCGAGAATACGCCCCAGCCGCTCATCCGAGAGAGTGAGCGGGTCGCCGCCGCTGAGGATGATCTCGTGTATTTCAGGATGGGAGGCTGCATACTCGGCTATCCGCTTCACCTGCAAGTCGGTGATTGCACCGGCCCGCTGCGAAGAAAAATAGCGCCGAAAACAGTGGCGGCAGTAGACAGCGCACTCATCAGTCACCAGCACCAGCACTCGATCGGGGTAACGGTGCACCATTCGAGGAAGTGGAGAATAGTGTTTCTCGTCGAGAGGGTCCTGCACCTCGTACGGCTTTATTTCAAGCTCATCCCGGCGGGGAATACACTGCAAGCGAACGGGATCATCCTGCCCCGCGCCTATCAGAGAGAAATAATAGGGAGTAAGCGCAAAGCCGAGGCCCGATTGATTTGCACCCGGCTGGTTTGCACCCGATTGGCTTACTACCGTGCGGCCCGTATCCGGCAGCTCCGGGGCTGCCGGGCCGGAGCTGCCCCCCGCTTCATCGGATGCCTCGGAGGTAAAGAAGGCCTCCTCTGCGGGGCAAAGCGAAAACGAGACAGGCAGTGCCTGTCTCGTTCTGATTGTGTGTGTACGTTCGAATTTCCAGTCGTTCATTCGGATTTTAGGCGGCGTGCGGGAGGCTATTGTACCACCGTTTTGTTGCGATACACCTGCGAAATATAACTGCCGCTGAACTGCTCCTTCTCCTTCACCCAGGAGAGAAATTTTTGAGCTTCATCCTTCGCCCGGTACGGGCCGATCCTGACGCGGTAGTAAAGGGTTCCGTCTACATCCTGCGACATAATCCGCCCGGTAAAACCGAGTTGATCGAGCTCACGCTTGATTTTATCAGCTCTTGAACGGCTGGTGAAGGACCCCGCCTGTATCCAGTACTCGGTGGTACGAACCGTGCGGGTTTGCGGTTTTGGCTGTTCGGCGGGCGCCTGCGCGGGCTCCGGCTCTTTTTGGCGCTGAGCCGCAGTACTCCTCGGCTTTTCGGCCGATACCTCCTGAGCCTCCGCGGCGGCTCCGCTTTCATCCGCAGCGGCGCTTCGCTCGGCTCCGGCTGACTCGTCAGTGGGACCATCGATATCTTCAGTGCTAATCGTCGGTTCATCGGCTTCGGATTCGCCGTTCTCACCGTAGACCACTACAAAGTTCTCATCTTCTTCGGCTTCGGGCCGCCTTTCGAGGCCCGGCGTTTTCTGATCGGAGCGTACCCATTCGATCGGGTCGAAGTCCGCTCCGGCTTCCCGGCTTTCAGTCTCTTCAGTGGCAACAGCCGGCTGCTCCTCCGGTTGGGGATAGAGCCATATAATGCCTGCTCCGACTACTACTAAGAGAAACAGAGTAGCGGAGAATAGTATCCAGAGAAGTTTTTTTTGTTCCATCTTCAACCCTGCCGTTCAATCATAGTTAGAAACTCATTAATCCTGCGCTGCAGTGCCTCGCGGCTTTCGGAGTTCCTTACATTATACATATCGACACTCTTTGTCTTTTTTTTAGGAAAGAGTCCGCCCTGCGACCAGAATCTCTGCAGGATCCGGAAGAACGACCACCCGTTTCGTGCGCGAGCCCGTTTAATACGCGCTACCAGTGGAGCCTTGATCACAAGTACATAATCACAGAGAGTGTGCAGATCCATCGGGAACAGAAGTGCGGCATTTATACAAACATTCATATCCCGCGATGTGTAATATTCTGTAGTCTGCCGGACAATTGCTCGCATTCGCGGGTGTACGATTTCCTCTAGGGTTCTGAGTTTTCTAGAATCGGAAAACACAATTTCACCCAGAGCGCTGCGGTTCACCCGGCCGTCCGAATGGAAAATTGTACTTCCAAAGGCCGCCTCCAGCGCCACCTGCTCCTCCTGCAGCGCCCGATGACCGGTTTTATCAACATCTATTACCTGCCAGCCGCGCTCGGCAAGAAAACCAGCGGCGGTATCCTTGCCAACGCAGCACTTTCCGGTTAATCCTACAACTTTCGCCATAGTTCGTTAATGGAGTTCTCCCCAGCTGTCGCCGATCTCTACACTCACTTTGAGCGGAACAGACAGCTTGATGGCCGATTCCATCTCGCTGCGTATCATCTTGCCGTATTCTTCGGCTTTGTCACGCGGAGCCTCGAAGATCAGCTCATCGTGTATTTGCAGCAGCATCCGCAGGTCGAGCCCTTCTTCGCGAATACGCCGGTCGATTTTGATCATCGCCAGTTTGACGATATCCGCGGCAGTTCCTTGAATCGGGGTGTTCACCGCTATTCGTTCGGCTCCGCTCTTTTCGGTGCGGTTGCGGCTGTTAATGCCGGAGATAGTCCTGCGCCGTCCGAGCATTGTTTCGGAGTAGCCCTTTTGTTCGGTTGAATCGACGGTTGCGTTGATAAACTCCTGGATTTTCGCATAGCGGTTGAAATAGGCGCTTATGAACTCATCGGCCCGTGCCCGGGGTATCTTCAATTCCTGCGATAAGCGGTAGCCGGACATTCCATACATCACTCCGAAGTTAATTGTTTTGGCAATGCGGCGCTGTTCCGGGCTTACGTCCTCGGGATCCACTCCGAAGATGAGCGCCCCGGTGCGACTGTGCACGTCGCTGCCGCTGCGGAAGGCCTCCTGCAGCTGCGGATCGCCGGAGAGATGGGCCAAAACCACCAGTTCAATCTGACTGTAATCGGCACTGATGAGCTTCCAGCCTTCCTGCGGTACAAAGGCTTTACGGATCCGCCGACCGGCCTCATCGCGAATCGGGATGTTCTGCAAATTCGGGTCGCGGCTCGAAAGGCGGCCGGTTGCCGTGCCGGTCTGCACAAAGCGCGAATGTATTCTGCCGGTCTGCTCGTTCACCAGCTCGGGCAGCGTATCCACATAGGTCGATTTCAGTTTCGAGATGCTGCGGTGCTGCAGCACCAGGGCCGGAACTATGTCCTCCTCCGCCAGCTGCTGCAGTACGTTCAGATCGGTGGAGTATCCGGTTTTTGTCTTTTTGACGGGCTTGAGCTTCCGCTCGACGAACAGCACTTCCTGCAGTTGTTTAGTCGAACCGATGTTGAACTCATATCCCACCTCGCTGTAGATCTTACCCTCAATCTCCTTCAGCTGTTTGGCCATCTCCTCGGAATACTCATTCAAACGATCATCGAGCAGGCGAATCCCCCGCAGCTCCATCCCCGCCAGAATACGGACCAGCGGCATTTCCACATCAAAAAAGAGGGAGCTCAGGCCCATTTCCTTCAGCTGCGGGGCAAAGACCTCATAAAATCGCAGGGTTACATCGGCATCTTCGGCGGCATATTCCGAGGCCGGCTGCAGCTCAACATCCGAAAAGAGATTACCCTTCTCGACTACATCGGAGTAATGGATGGTTTTATATCCGAGATGCTTCTCCGCCAGGGCGTCCATCCCGTATCCATTGGCCGTGGTATCGAGCAGCCATGCGGCTATCATTGTGTCGTATGCCAGATTACGGACCTCCGTTCCCCAGCGGGATAGCACCTTATAATCGTATTTAAAATTGTGCCCAATTAACTCGAGCTGCGGGTCCTGCAGCAGCGCATTCAGCTCTGCCTGCACTTCCTTCTCGGGCAGCAGCTCTTTACCGCCGGCTTTCAGGGGGATGTAGTACGCCTGGCCGACTTTATAGGCGATGCTGAAGCCGACCGGATCAGCAATCATCTCGTTCAAGCTGGTGGTTTCCACATCGAAGGCAAAGCGGCCGGCAGCCTTGACCTTCCGCACCACATCACGAATCTCTGCAATGGAGGTGAGAGCCGTGTAGGTCCCCCGCTCCGAGTATCCCGGCGCCTTCTCCTCTCCCGGCTGCAGCACCTGCTGCTCCTGTTTATCGCTGAGGGCGGCCCCTTTAGCCTGTTCGGCCAGCGATTTAGCCCCGTACTGCAGCAGATAGGGCACCGCCGCCTTACGGTCCATAGCCGCCAGTGAAAACTCCTGCAGATCGGTGGGGCACTTTTCCGAGCTGTGCAGTACTACCAACTGGCGGCTGAGATAGGCCAAGTCGCGCCCCTCTTTCAGCTTCTTCCGTTCTCCCTGGCTGCACTCATCGATATGATCGTATATTCCATCGAGGGTTTCGTACTTCTGCAGCAGTTTCACCGCGGTCTTGGGTCCGATTCCCTTTACTCCGGGAATGTTATCGGCAGAATCACCGATCAGAGCCAGATAGTCGATAATCTGGTTCGCTTTGATACCGTAATCGCTCACGACCTCAGTCGGCCCGATATTGCGGTATTGGCCCTTGTCGGGACGCAGCATGCTGACCCGCTCATCTACCAGCTGCAGCAGATCCTTGTCGCCGGAGACGATATAGCAGTTGCGCTCGCTTTCGGTACAACTGCGCGCCAGAGTGGCGATGAGATCGTCGGCTTCGATCCCGTCCTCCTGCAGAACCTTGATTCCCATTGCCCTGAGAATCTCTTCGATATAGGGCACCTGCGCGTGCAGGTCCTGCGGTGCTTTTTCACGATTCGCTTTGTACTCTTCGTACATTTCGTGGCGGAAAGTAGGCACTCGCGAGTCCATCACAACTGCAAAGTAGTTGGGGTTATAACTGTCCAGCAGCCCTAAGAGGGTGCGAAAGAAGCCGAACAGAGCGGATACGTTTCTTCCCTGCGGGTCGGTCAAAGGACGATTGATAAAGGCAAAATAGGAGCGGTAGATGATGCTGTAGCCGTCAACTAAATAAAGGGCGTCTTTTTTCATGTTTCTATATCAATATAACGGGATTGAGGCGATGCACACCCCCGGCCTGTGCGGGCCCGAAAGCGCCTGACATTCTCCAGATTGCGGGTCAGAACTCCGAGTTCCGCGCTCAATCTGTCCTGGTTCTCACGATTCTTCTGCAAAGCGAGTTCACATTTCTCATTGAACCTCTGCTCGAGCTGCTGCTCTTCACGAGACTCGGCAGCAGCATCTGCGGTATCGGCGCCGCTTCCGCCGCCGGCAGCCCGGTCGCCGGAGAGACCGGTTATAACCTTCTGCAGCGCTTCGATCCGCTGCAGAAGCTCCTGTTCCATATGGGAGTGAACAGTCAGCTTATCCGAATCATTGTGAGTAATATCTTCATTTTGACAATCGAGCACCTTCAGGTACGTGTCCATGACACTGTCCCTCAGGTGCAGATAGGTGAGAATCGACATAGGATAAAGCCCCCTTCAGAGCCGTGATTTAGAACAGAATGGGGTGTACTATCCGGCTACGTTTATGCCGCCTGAACTCTGACCGCCGTTTTGAGCCTTATTAATAATCTGGTCCCAGGCGCCGCGCAGTTCATTCAACTGAGTGCGTACCGTACCCAGCATTTCGGCATCCTTCTTTATGTTGCCCTGCATCATATGCTGGTTGAAAAACATGTAGAGTCCATAGAGCCCTTGAGCAATATCGCCGCCTTTTTCGAAGTCGAGGGAGACCATGAGCTCAGTTACCATGTCCTGGGCCCGCAGAATCGCAGTGTTCACTTTGTCATACTCACGTGTATTGTCTTTCAACAGTCGAATGGCTGTATCCAGCTGCCGAAGGGCTTCGTCGTACAACATTATTATGATTTTGCCCTGGCTGGCAGTTTTTATGTGGGTTTCTTTGTATGCATTCAGTTTGTTCTGCATGCTCACACTAACCTCCCCTCCCAATATATACGCATCTTTTCTCTATTTTCGGTTTCTATCACGTTTCTCTTAACCCTTTTCCTTCTGCTCTTTGGACATTTTATCATAGTCCCTTTCCAAAAATCACCCCTACCGAGCATGCTCGATGAGAGTGGACACCGGAACAACTTTATATCCCTTAGAGATCAAAGCGTCAATCAGCAGATCGAGATACTGAAACAGATAATCATCCCGGCCGCCCTTTACTGTACCGATTCTGATGGGAATAATTGATCCCGGTTTCTTCTGCATGAGTACTCGCTCAACCAATTCCGGCGCTGAACGGTACATACTATCCTCTTCGCTCTTCGACACCCAATCAAGCGGATCTACATCATAGCCTATATAGGTATAATTCATCTCGATCGAGGCCTCGATTATTTGATTATTCACAAAATAATAAGGGGAATGCCACAAAAGAGCCAGTTCGTCGCCCCGCCCGCCTTCGCCGGCGGTAATATTGAAATATTCATCCTCATTCCGGGCCAGTCCTTGTTTGATGAACTCCTTGCTGATCTGATAACGTGCATCGGTCATATTAAAGTAAGTATAGAACAGCGAACCGATCTCATGATCCGAACTGGCCAGCTCCTTAACGGCCTCCGGATTTCTGCGCATGAACTCGCCGTTTATAAAGAAGGTGCATTTCAAACCGTAGTCGTGCAGGGTATTCAGTACCTCAGTCAGTCCCTCCACCGAATCAACCGCATTGAACACCAACGCGACTTCACGCCGGCGCAAGCGTGAACCGTGGTTGAAATTCTTGAGGTTGACCGGATCCTCTTCTTCGGGAAACGGTTCGTAGGGATGACCGGCGTGCGAAGCCAGCTGCGTTGTTTTGTACTCCTTGATATGGCGCACCATGATCATGTTTCGATAACTGCGGCCTTCGGGATTATTGCTCAGATAGACCCGGTAATTCTCATTCGCGATTTGACCTGGTACAATAGAGACATCCTCATCAAACGCTTTCCAGCCATCGCGAGCGCTGTATGCAAACCGTTCGTCCGCAGCCAGCGTATACACCTTGCCGTCTTCACCGTAGCCGTATGTTCCGGGCTGGCTCAGAGCAATCAAGGTATCCGCAGACTCATTCAATCGATAACGCCTGATGAACTGCCGACCAGAGACGATTAACTCGTCATCGGCTGTCCAGTTTGCGTGCAGCGGCTCGGAATGCCGCAAGGTCCGGGTTGTACTCCAGCGGTCATACTGCTTTATAAGCACACGGTCAGGATAAATGAGGGCTGCATGGCGGCCGTCCGGCGCCAGTACCAGATCCTTTATGCTGTCCGCTTCGAGTTTTTCAAAGGCAATCGAACTGGCATTTTGTGCTTCACGGGCAGCGAGATCGAGCCGGAACAGCGAGGTGTTGCTGCGGCCGCCTTGTATGCTGCCGGTCAGAACGGTAATTACGTCCTTCTCCGACCACAGCAGACGCTGAATGCGGGTGTTCCGCGGTAAATAGAGATACGGCAGCGACACCGTCGAGCCGGTACTCAGGTAGTCGTCGTTCTTCAGATAGTAGAGTATGAGGTTGCGTCCGCCCTTGTTGAACAGCAGCTTCGCTCCATCGGGAGATACGTAAAAACTGTCAAAATTGTAGTCGAACTCGAACGGCACCTTGCCCACAACCTGTCCCGCATCGAGCAGATCACTGTAAAAGGAACGGGTAAAAAACTCAGCACTGAAAATTCTGTACAGCACCGAATCATCAATGTAATAGAGCTGATTCTGCTGCGTCCACTGCACGTTCGCAAGGGTTCCGTCCCCGATTAATCGCAGCTCTTCTCGCATAACCTCGTCACGCTTCAGCTGATTCATCGAGTAGTAATAGAGCTGCGAGCCTTTTTCATATACAAAGTACTTGGAATCCGGAGACCAGAGGGCATTGGGCTCCTCATATGAGATTGTAATGCGGTCCGTGATGCGTGTACGCTTCCCGGTCTCGACTTCCAGCAGCACGAGGCTGCCGTAGGCATTATCCGCGGGTTGGATAAACAGCACATGCCGCCCGTCAGGCGAACTGCCGACCTGTCTGATTTTACCGGAGTAGATCTCTTCGCCGTTGGCAAATGAGGGAAAGTCCCTGACCAGCGAAAAAGCCGGGACGCTTCCCTGCTGAGGAAGCTTTGTCCTGAACACTCCGAAGCGGTTCTGTATCTGCAGTTGTTTCGATTGTTCGAGGTAGGTGACCTTCTCGGGGAAAAAAGAGAGCTGGGTGAGCTCTTTGGTTTCCATATCCTGAGAAAACGCCGTTTTATATGTTCCGTAGCGCGGACTTTCCGCCTCAGCCGAAAAGAGCAGCTGATTGTCGGACGACAGGTTCAAGCCTCCGAACACTACTTCGGCACATAACAACAAAGGGGTAATTAATAGAAGCAGGAGAAATATCACACGTCTCATACTGGTATTTATGTCGGCATTAATCGGGCTTAAATTCACCAAAATCTATTCCGTATTTGCATCGGACTCTGCAGTTTGCAGAAAATGTTCCAATTCCTGTTCAAGCTGCTCCAATTTCTCCTCTAAATTGGCAATCCGTTCTAAAGCGTTTGTGGAGACCACTTTTTCGAGGCGTTGAAAGGAGTCTTCGATCATAACTTCAAAATCTTCAGTTGTCTCCATAGAATTCAGTATAGGTGTTCTCGGAGCTTCAATCAAGTTCGAATTCCAATCCGTCGTACGCCGGCTCCACTCCCGCCGGCAACTCCTGCAGAAGAGTCTCATAATCTACATCGTGACATAGATGGGTAAGGTAGGCCCGACGGGGTGCAATCCGTTTTATCATAGTAAGGGCCTCATCAATGCTAAAATGAGTGGGATGCGGCCGATAACGCAGAGCATCAATTATCAGCACATCCAAGTCATACAACAGCGCAAAACTCTCCTCGGGAATTTCACTGCAGTCGGTCAGGTAGGCGCAGCTGCCGAAGCGGTACCCCAGTATGAGCAGCCGACCGTGCAGCAGCGGCACCGGCACGATTTCCAGCCCGCAGCAGTCCACTGGCTCCGACTTCACATCATGCAGGTGAATCTGCGGTACTCCCCCGCCCTGGCCCTGGTGTGAGAAAATATAGCTGAATCTGGTTTCGATCTCCCTGCGCGTACGCGTATCGGCATACACGGTAATCGGCTTTCGGTGACTCAAGGGACGCAAATCATCCAGACCGTGAATATGATCCGCATGGGCGTGTGTGTAAAAAACGGCGTCTACCTGTCCAATTCCGGCTTCCAGGGCCTGGAGACGAAACTCAGTGGCGGTATCGATCAGCAGGTTGTGCGCGGGGGTTTGAATCAACAAAGAAGCCCGGCTGCGCCTGTTTTTAGGATCGGCAGAGTTACAGACCGGACAGGTACAGCCGATTACCGGTACACCCGTCGAGGTTCCCGACCCAAGGACTCTAATCTTCATGCTGTGTTTCATATTTATAACACCGGCCGGGCGTATCCCGCATGCATCGCCCCGAACAAAGAATCGAGATAAGCTGTCCCGTGCGCAAACTCCGCATCATCCATACCTAAAAGAGATAATCTCATAAAATTATGCATCTGCGGAGAAAGCGAGAAATTACGGCCCTCAGCCCAGGGAGGAGAGGAAACATTCAGAGGAAAATCGGTTCTTACCCAGAGGTTGTAGCCGGTCTGCTTCCAATCGATATGTAAAAACGGATACTTGGCGAGTACCGTCAAAATCTGCCGTTTGCGCCGCTGCAGCACTCCCCGGCAATACGCTATATGCTCGTCCAGGAGACCGGCCTGAATGAACCTGGTAAGAAATTTCTGCATAAGCGCCGTGGTACCGATATCGGCGGAGTACTTTTTATAGAGCACCTTCTGATACAGCTCCGGCGGCACCGTCATAAAGCCGAGGCGGATCCCCGGAGCACTCACCTTTGAGAGACTCTTTATATAAATGGTTCTCTCCGGAATCAGGTCGACAAAGCGCAGCAGCCGATTAGGAATGAACTCCGACAGGTAATCGTCCTCGATCAGAATCAGGTCGTACTCCCGGGCGATTTCAGCAATTCGCCTGATTTTCTCCTCCGAATAGGTGATTCCGGTCGGGTTATGCACTTCCGGCATTGTATAAAAAAACCGGGCTCCCTTGGCGGCTACCTCCTTGAGCACTGTCAGATCCGGCCCGTCCTCCAGCAGCGGTACGAACTTAGTAGGCTTGAATACGGAGATTGCACCGGAATAGGTGGGATCCTCGAAGACCATCTGCTCGGATATCTTCAGGTTGTAGAGACTGCTGCACAAGTTGAGCCCCTGCTGGGCACCGCTGATGATGAGGCTGGTCTTCGCGGGCACTCGATAGCGCTCCGAAAGCACCTGCAGCAGTCCGGAATCACCTCCGATGGGACCGGCTCCGAAGAGCCCGTTCTCTTCACGAAACAGTTCCTCCATAATCTGGGCGGCCGAGTCGGTCGGGAAGAGCTCGGCCGCTATGTAGGCCGAATGAAAGGGGTAGATGCGTTGAGTTTCGGAAGTCGGACTGTCAGGATAACGCACGAACGAGCCGCTGCCGACCCGATTTTCAATCAACCCGGCCGCTTTTAGGCGGTCGAATGCCTTTTTGACGGTCAGCTTGTTGCAGCCCCGCTGTGCGGCTACATCGCGGATCGAAGGAAGCCTTGCCCCGGGCAAAAAGCGCCCCGATTCAATCGCTGCCTTAATTTCGTCATAGATTTCCTGGTACAGCGCCATCAGTATTCCCGTTGCTACAACAGCTCCGCTGCCTGTTCGGCCAGCAGACTGCGTTCGGAATGCTCGAGCACTACATGTCCGAAGTTTCTCTGTCCCTTGAAGGCCTCGACCAGATAACTCAAGCCGTTCGAGTTGCTGTCCAGGTAGGGACTGTCGATCTGATATGGGTCTCCGGTCAGAACGACCTTTGTATCTTCCCCGGCCCGGCTGACAATGGTCTTTATCTCGTGGGGCGAGAGGTTTTGCGCCTCGTCAATGATGATGTAGAGGTTCGGCAGGGAGCGGCCGCGAATGTAGGTTATAGCCTCTATCTCCACCTGATTGCTGCTGATAAGCGACTCGATCGACTTGATGTTGGGTCGTTTGTGTACCGACAAAATGTATTCCATGTTATCGAAGAGGGGCTGCATCCAGTGCGAAAGCTTCTCCTCCTTGGCTCCCGGTAAATAACCGATATCCTTGCCCAGCGGCATAACCGGCCGTGAGACGAGCAGGCGCTTGTAGGCACTGTCGTCGAAGACCTTCTTCAGGCCGGCGGCGATTGCCAGCAGCGTCTTACCGGTTCCGGCCTTGCCCATCAGGCTTACCAGCGATACCGACTCATCCAGCAGCAGCTCAAAAGCCATCTCCTGCTGAATATTCAACGGCCTGATTCCGCTCACGCTGACCGGGATGGGAAACACCGCCTTCAATTCGCGGGTCTCGGGACAGTAACGGGCCAAAGAGGGTTCGTCATGCGATTTATCGTGCAGAACTACGAACTCATTGGGCCGCAGCCCTTCATTCCAGGGAATCCGCTCTTTAGTCTGCAGCTCGTCATACGTATCGAGGGAGATATCCCCCGCACGAAAGCCCTGGTACAATTCGGTGATGTTGACCTTCTGCTTCTCGTAGTCCACCGCTTTGAGTCCTATGGCGGTTGCCTTTACACGGGCATTGATGTCCTTGGATACAAAGAAAACCCGCCGGCCCCGTTTCTGCAGGGTGAGAGCGGTCAGGAGTATCTTGTTATCGGGCTTATCGGCAATCAGATCCACATGCAGGTCGTGATCATAGTCGAGCAGCACCCGCAGAATCGATCCGTTTTCCATTTTCACACCCTGATGGATGTCGCCCTGTTTGGTCAGCTGGTCGAGAAACCTGATGGAGTGGCGGGCGTTTCGGCCGCGCTCATCGCTGTAGGTTTTCAGCTTATCCAGCTCCTCCAATACCCACAAAGGCACGACCACTTCATTGTCGCGGAACGAGAGAATAGCATCTGGTTTGTGGATGAATACGTTAGTGTCTATGACGAAGGTCTTGATTCGGTTGTCATTTTTCATTGCGCCCCCCTCCCTATCAATTTATATTTAACTTGATACATTTTCCAGTGTAAACGAGTAAGGAGTTGATGAAATCTGCGGCAGAGTCTTGCCGTGCGGCTGGCTGGCATGCGGCACAACTAAAAGGCCGCCCGGGTTTCTCCGGACGGCCGGTAATTTTACATTTTAGATCTGGTAGATCGGGCGGGAGGTATATTTGGTGTGCAGCAGTTCATGCGATTTCTCGCTCAGCGGTTTGCCGAAGAATTCCTTGTAAATCTGCTGGATCTCAGGATTCAGATGAGATGCCCTTACCTCGGATTTTTCGTCGTCCTTATACAGACCGGCGATCCGTTTTGCCCGCACCTCGTCGGTGGTACCGTAGGGCTGACCACCGCCGGCGATACAACCACCGCGACAGGCCATCACTTCGATAAAGTGATACGGCATCTCTTTGCCCTCTGCCTTGGCCTTCTGCACCTCGCGCAGCACCTTGCTGATGTTGGCCATTCCGTGGGCAACTGCCACCCGAATCTTCTTGCCTTCTATGTCGACCTCGCCGGAACGGACTCCGTCCATACCGCGGACCGCCTGAATGTTCATATCCGGCAGCTCTTTGCCGGTTACGAAGTTATAGGCAGTTCGCAGGGCCGCTTCCATAACTCCGCCGGTGTTGCCGAAGATGGTACCGGCACCGGAGTACTTGCCGATCGGGCTGTCGGCCGCTTCATCGGGCAGGGTGTTGAAGTCGATACCGGCCGAACGGATCAGACGGGCCAACTCGCGGGTAGTCAGAACTACATCGACGTCCTGCTCGCCGGAGGAGTACATCTTCTCACAGCGGGTAATTTCGTACTTCTTGGCGGTACAGGGCATAATGGCCGCCGAGTACATCTCGGCCGCCGATTTATTGATCTTATCGGCATAATAAGTCTTGGTGATAGCACCCTGCATCATCATAGGAGACTTCGCAGTCGAGAAGTTCGGGATCATATCCGGGAAGTACTTCTCCATATAGTCGGTCCAGGCCGGGCAGCAGCTGGTCAGCTGGGGCATCTCACCGGTGCCTTCGGTCAGCCGGTGTACAAACTCGGTAGCCTCTTCCATGATAGTCAGATCGGCCGAGAAGTTGGTGTCAAAAACCGCATCTACACCGAGCCGTCTGAGGGCGGCATAGATCTTGCCGGTCGAAATCTCTCCCGGCTCAAAGCCAAAGGCCTCGCCCAGGGCTACCCGCACTGCCGGAGCAATCTGCACGGCAACATATTTGTTCTCGTCTCGAATTGCGGCCAGCAGTTTGCCGGTTTCGTCTTTTTCATAGATAGCACCCACCGGGCAGTGCGCTGAACACTGTCCGCACTTGATACAGGGGCTATCGGCCAGGGCTGCATCAGCCGCAGGTGCAATCCGGGTGTTCTCACCGCGTCCGACGAACTCCAGGGCCCATACATCCTGCAGCATCTGGCAGACATTTGCACAGCGGCCGCAGTTTACGCACTTCTCGGGGTTAAGAATAATCGACGGAGTCGAATCGTCCTTCGGCAGATCCCGCAGACGTTCCTCGTATGGTTGCTCGCGAATACCGTAGTTGGCCGCCAAGGACTGCAGTTCGCAGTTCTGGTTCCGGCCGCACATCAGGCAGTCGTTGGGGTGGGTCGAAAGGATGAGCTCGATAACCGTCTTTCGTATTTCGTGCAGCTCGGGGTCATGGGTGATAATGCCCATTCCCTCGGATACCGCGGTTGCACAGGCCCGCACCATCTTGGGAGAGTTCTCCATTTTGACCACACAGATTCCACAGGCCGCCCAGGCCGGCAGATCCGCGTGGTAACAGAGGGTCGGGATATTTACATTCATTTGTTTGGCCGCATCGAGTATGGTAGTTCCCGCCTCTACCTCTAACGGCTGACCGTTGATTTTTATGTTTACAGTTTTCACTGGTTCCTCCTTCGCTAAATGTGCTTATCGCACGTAGACCGCATCGAACTTACATGCGTTGTAGCATTCTCCGCACTTAATACAGATATCCTGATCAATACTGTGCAGCTGCCGAATCTCGCCGCTGATGGCGTTTACCGGACATCGGCGGGCACACAGTCCGCAGCCGATACACTTGTCGGCCAGAATGTGGTAGGAAATCAGCTTCTTACAGTGGCCGGAAGGACAACGCTTATCCTTGATATGCGCTTTGTACTCGTCTTCGAAGTAAGTCATCGTCGAGATAATCGGATTCGGTGCAGTTTGCCCCAGACCGCAGAGGGATGCCTTCTGCATGGCAAGGGCAATCGACTTGATCTTCTCCAGGTCCTCCATCTCGCCCTCACCTTGGGTGATGCGGTCGAGAATGTTGTAGAGAGTACGTCCGCCGACACGACAGGGGGCGCACTTACCGCAGGACTCGTCTACAGTGAATCCGAGGTAGAACTTGGACACGTCGACCATACAGTCGTCCTCGTCCATTACAATCATACCTCCCGAACCCATAATTGAACCGAGCTCCTGCAGATGTACATAGTCGATGGGAGTATCGAGATACTCTTTCGTAATTACACCGCCGGAGGGTCCACCGGTCTGCACCGCCTTGAACTCTTTGCCGTTGGGAATACCACCGCCGATATCAAAGACGATCTCCCGCAGGGTAGTACCCATCGGAACCTCGACCAGTCCGGAGTTTCTGATTTTACCGGTAAGGGCGAATACCTTGGTTCCCTTTGAATCCTCGGTACCGATTTTAGAAAACCAGTCACCTCCCTTCATCACAATAATGGGTACGTTGGCCCAGGTTTCTACGTTATTAATAACCGTCGGCTGATCGAAGACACCCTTGGTGGCGGGGAAGGGTGGCCGCGGGGTCGGCATGCCGCGTTCACCTTCGATCGAGCGCAGCAGTGCGGTTTCCTCACCGCAGACAAAGGCACCGGCACCGAGGCGTATTTCGATATCAAAACTGAAACCGCTGCCCAGAATGTTATCACCCAGAACCCCGTATTCACGGGCCTGCTGCATGGCAATTTTCAAACGGCGAATTGCCAGCGGATACTCGGCGCGGATATAGATATACCCGTAATTCGCGCCAGTGGTGTACCCGGCTATTGTCATTGCTTCGAGAATACTGTGCGGGTCGCCTTCGAGGGTACTGCGGTCCATGTAGGCTCCGGGGTCGCCTTCGTCGGCGTTACAGACGATGTATTTCTGATCGTTTTCGACCTGCTTGGTGAAGTTCCATTTCATCCAGGTGGGGAAGCCGGCCCCGCCGCGTCCGCGTAGCCCCGCCTTTTTCAGCTCTTCGATGATGTCGTCTGGTTTCATTTCAAACAGGGCCTTTTCGAGAGCCACATAACCGTCACGACCAAGGTACTCATCTATATTCTCAGGATTAATGAGTCCGCAGTTTCGCAGCACCACGCGAAACTGTTTCTGATAAAAATCCATCTCATCAATCTGGGCTCGTTTCTTGCTTTCGGCCTTGTTGTAGAGCAGCCGGCTTACTTCACGCCCCTTTACAAGATGCTCGGAAACTATTTCTTTTGCATCCTCAGGATTGACTTGTACGTAAAATGACTCGTCGGGAAGCACCTTTACGATCGGGCCCTGTTCACAAAAACCGAAACAACCGGTTTTTACCACCTGAACCTTGTCTTTCACTCCCTGATGTTCACATTCGTGCATCAGGTTTTTGAAAATCTGATCTGCTTTAGCGGCTTCACAACCAGTACCGCCGCATACAAGCACAAAATTTGTAAATGCCGCCATTACTGATTGCCTCCCTCTTCTACAATATCAGCCGCCGGACGATCGAATACGTGATCGTTGACCATAGTCTTGTTCAGGACATGCTTGCGGATGATCTTGCGGGCAATCTCAGGATCAACCTTTCCGTAAATTACATCGGGCATATCCGGCATTATCACTTCAACCGTCGGCTCAACGTAACACAGCCCCATGCAGCCGGTCTGCGTAACCTTTACGCTGCTCAGTTCTTGCTCCTCGAGCTCCTCGATGAACGCATCGAGAGTTTCTTTCGCACCGGCGGCAATTCCGCAGGTGCCCATTCCTACGATTATCTGTATATCTTTATTATCCGTACTTCGTCGGGACAAACTCTTCTTCTGTTCTTCCCGCAGTTTTCGTAATTCTTCAAGAGTCATAACTTGCTCCTTTTCACTAATTCTTCCGGCCTACGGCCTTCTCTTCCGAAACATCTTCCTGCGACCGAAGATAGGTCCGCAGCAGCTGCAGAGAACCCGAATTCTCGAACCCTCCGACTACATCGGCCAATTCCGATCTGGTGAGCGAGTAGGAGAATACATTCGCACTGTCATTGTACTTCCGGTTAATCACCATCTCGTGCTCGCCTGGGTATGTCAGAGCGGCAAAAAAGGTATTAGCCACACTGCCTACCGGTGGAGTATCGATATTGTTTTTATCAAACCGGAATTTCACAGAGGTTCCCTGCCCCTCACGTGAATCTATCTCGAATTCTCCGCCAGACATCTCTACAGCCTGGGCGAGAAATGCCAAACCTAATCCTACTTCCCGCTCAACATGCTTTACACCATCGGTAAAAAAGGGATCTCGCGCTTTCTCCAGCTGCTCAGGGCTCATGCCGCATCCGTTGTCGGCTACAAACACCGTTAGCTCGTCCTCGGTCTCGAAAAAATCGCACATAACCAGCGAGGAGCGGGCCTCTATAGAGTTCTGCACTAGATCCAGAGCAAAATCACAGATGGTACGATGCATTATTTTCCCTGATACTTCGCAAGAATTTCGGGAAGACGATCCTTAGTCAGCTTACCGTACACATCTTCACCGACGATTAGTACCGGTGCCAGACCACAAGCTCCGACACAGCGCACCGCTTCGATGGAGAACTGTCCATCGGAAGTTACCTGGTTTACTCCGATACCCAATACCGATTCGAGCTCATTGAGGATATCTTCACCGCCCTTGAGATAACAGGCAGTTCCCATACACACCTGGATGTTGTACTTTCCGGGTTTATTGAGCTTGAAATAATGATAAAACGTGACGACTCCGTAGATTTTAGCCAACGGAACATTCAATATTTTGGCTACCTTTTTAGCCGCTTCACGCGGAATATAGCCAAACTCCTCCTGCACTCTGTGTAGGATCATGATGAGATTTCCCGGTTTTTCCCTCCACTGTTCTATGTGGTCCAGGAGTTCCTGGGAAAATGTGATCTCAGCATCGCTTTTCACAGACATGGAACCTCCATTTCATGCCACACCCCCTAGGTGCGGTAATATTCTGTATTTGTATGTACCAAGATAGTAGGAAATAATTAAAAAAAAATCAATAAAAAAAGCACTATTAAATCCGGATATTGTGATTTTTTCAAGTTTTAATTGATTTTTTACCAAAGATCGAATATCATAAAACAAGTTAATGTGAAGGGTTGCACATATAAACTTAACATATAGACTTAAAAGGCTATTATATGTGAAACCAAACGGTTTAAAATGTGGATTGAGACAGGTATGACTCACACATTGAATTATAACAGATTTCATATAGAAATCTACACTTACACGACTTAATTGGGGATAATCTATGAACAAAGACTTCATTCTACGGCTGACGAAGTACAAGCGTTTACTCTACAAATTGAAGGCGCTGGGTTTTGAACGGGTATTCTCGAACAACCTCGGTGACGCAATCGGTGTTACCCCGGCACTTGTCCGTAAAGATTTTTCCACCCTCAATCTGCCTGGCAACAAGCGCGGCGGCTACAATATCGACACCCTGATTGAAAAGTTAGACAAAATTCTCGGCCGAGACCGGCCGCAGCATGTGATAGTAGTTGGATGCGGGCGAATCGGAACCGCCCTGATGGAATACAGCGGCTTCAACACCGACGGAATAGAGATCGTTGCCGGCTTCGACTCACACCCGGAGAATGTCCACAACACCAGCGGGGTTCCCATCTACGGGATGGACAAACTCGAGGAGTATGTCCGCGAGCATGATATTAAGGTAGGCGTTATTGCCGTTCCGGATTCGGAGGCATCTAAGGTGCTGGACCGGCTGATCGTGGCCGGGATCCGCGGTGTGTTGAACTTCGCCCCGGTCGAGCTGAAATGCACCCGTACCGATTGCCCCGGAAGCACCACCATCCATAATGTGAATATCGCTCTCGAGCTCGAGCATCTGTTCTATCAAGTCAACAGCGATGAGGCCGAAGAGGAAGAGACCGCAGAAACCGCAGAAACCGGCGAAGCCGGCGAATAGGACCGCGTACGAGTATGCCGAATATGCCGCTGCTCATATCATGGTCGCTGAGTCTGGTGCTGCTGTTCACATTGGTGCTTGTACTGGTTCTGTGGAAAAATCGAACCCGGCATAAAGACGACTGGTCCCTCGGAGAGCTGCAGGGACGCCTCAACGAACTGGAAAGAATCTCCGGAAATCTCGAAGAACTGCGGTCGATGTTCGTATTGCCGCGCACCCGCGGCGATGTGGGCGAAAAACTGCTGAACGAGCTGCTGCGCAACTGGCTGCCGCCGGACTCCTTCGCA
Source organism: uncultured Sediminispirochaeta sp. (assembly GCA_964603735.1). GTDB lineage: Bacteria > Spirochaetota > Spirochaetia > DSM-16054 > Sediminispirochaetaceae > DSBN01. The sequence continues at coordinate 71,690 of CAZRWN010000005.1, forward strand.
CTGCAGTACGGCTTCAAGGACGGCACCCGCGCCGATGCGGTCATCTTCCTGGGCAGCTATATGGTGGCGGTGGATGCCAAGTTCCCCTTTCAGAGCGTGCGGGAGGTGTTCGGCGGTCAGGAAGAGGCACACCCCGCCAGCCCGGATGCGCAGCCGATGTCCTCCGACAAAAAAATTCCGGCTCAGGTAAAGCGAACCTTCATTCAACACGCCCGCAGCATTTCAGAGAAGTACATTCGCCCCGACCAGGGCACCCTGCAGTTTGCCCTGATGTACGTACCCTCCGAGACCCTCTATTATAACTGCTTTGTGGAGGACAGCGAGCTCTCGGCCGCCGTGTTGGCTGAAAAGGTGGTCCCGGTCGGGCCAACCAACCTGTTCCTGTATCTGCAGACGGTGGCGTACGGGCTGCGGGGCTTCAACTTTCCGAAGCAGGCCGAAGAGATAATCTCCCGTCTGTCTGAAGTGCAGCAGGAGATGACGGCCTTCGACAAAGAGATGGCCACCGCCTCCACCCATCTGAAGAACTTCACCCGCATGTTCGATTCCCTGCTCAGCCGTTACCGCAGAATCGACAACTTGCTAAAGCGGATTGAGGACCGCCGGCGCGAATAAGGCCCTGCGGCCGGAGCCGCTACGGTTCCAGGCGGCACCGCAGCAGAATCGGCAGGTGATCGGAGTAGCCGGTTCCCAAATCTGAGATCCAGCGCAGCGGATATCCCTCATTGTTCAATAAGGCTTTATTGCTAATTACACGGAATGCCTCGAACTCAAAGCCCCGGCCGTCATACAGGGACGGGCACAATAGAAAATGGTCGATAGTCTCCCACTCCCCTCTGAAGGCGTAACTGCCGGCAAGCTGGTCACTGTTAATCCGCGAAGCGTCCAACCACGGAGAGACCAGTATGACGTGCTCAGCGCCCAGCTGGGCGGCCCCCGGATCTCCGGTAACCCCAATGCTGCGGCGCCTTTCTTCCGGCACCAGGTCCGTATACTGATCCGCCGGGAGCAGGGCCGTCAGATAGGACCCTTCGATACTCTGCCACTCGTCGATGCACTCGTTCAGATCTCCGGCAATGATAAGTGCTGACTCCGGATGCTGCCGCACAATTTCACGCACGCGTCCGGAGAGCACGGCGGCGGCGGCACGGCGCATTGCCTCTGTTTCGGCAGCACCCCCCGACTTCGACTTCCAGTGACAGTTGAAGAGCCGTAAGAGATGGTCACCAACACTTATACTGCACTCCAGAATGGGCCGACCGGCAATACTCCCGTCGAGGCTGACCGAGTGTGCCCGCAGCGTTTCGATGGGGTACCGACTGAGTACGGCAGTATTTACCGCCGATTCATTTCCCCCGCTTACAGCGCTGTAGTGATACCCGCACCCTTTCAGATAATAACTGACCAGCGTCTGCAGGGCATTTTTATTTTCTACCTCCTGCAACAACAGGATATCCGCCCCGCCCTGCGGGTACCGGTTCAAAACATCAGAGAGCTGCAGCAGCTTCAGATGAAACAGCTCCGAGTTCCACTCGTCTCCGTAAGGGTCATAGTCGTAATATTCACTGCCGTCGTGCACATCATCAAAGAGATTCTGCACATTGTAGCTGAGTATCGATATTTCGCGGGGTGTTGGCACGGTATATACGCCCAGCGAACAGCCGCTGCAGGAACACAGCAGCTGCAAGCCGGCCGCAGCGGCCAGAGCCGGCCACAAATAAGAACCCAGACGAGAAAAAAGGCCCCGAATGGGGCCCCTCACACTGCTTTTAATGCTAATGCTTTTCATGCGAGCCTCCTACCATATAGAGAGTGGCAGGCTGCCCGTCTGCTTCAACTTTTATACTCCGATTTTATACTCCGAGTTCCGCCCGTGTCTTCACGATGCGCGAAATCAGTCCGTATTCAATCGCCTCTTCGGCACTGAGCCAGTAGTCGCGGTCGGTTTCCTGCTCTACCTTTTCCACCGCTCGTCCGGTCTCGTCGCTGATGAGCTTGTTGATTTTGGCCCGCAGCTTTTCGAGTTCCTTGGCGTGAATCTCGATTTCGGTAGCTACACCACGAATTCCGCTGAGGGGCTGATGGATCAGGTAATGGGAATTGGGCAGCGCAATTCTACGATCCTTGGGTGCGGCCAGCAGGATGATGGCCGCTGCGCTGGCCACGAGTCCCATTCCTACAATGTAGACTTCGGGCTTGATGAAGCGCATCATATCGTATATGGCAAAGCCGGCATCGGCATCTCCTCCGGGGGAGTCGATAAACACCTTGATGGGCTCATCGCTCTTCGACTCGAGCAAAATGAGCTGGCGGATTACCCGCTCAGCCAGCTCCTTATTAATTTCCCCGGATAACAGAATGGTGCGAGCCTCCATCATCCGTTCGACCAGCAACTCCTGCCCCGGCTTTTTTTCCTCGTTTTTCTCTTCTTCTTCTAATCGGTATCTGCTTGTGATCATATGTACCTCAAAATTTTTATGAATGTGCGTGTTACAAAGTATACTAACAAACCGGAAAGAAGAAAAGTGCGCCTACAGCAATTTTCAGCATCGCCGAATTGCCGTTTTCCGAGTTTCACACTACAATAGGGCTATGAAATCAGGACTCATCGCCGTCGTCGGCCGCCCATCCTCGGGCAAATCAACCCTGCTGAATACTATCTGCGGGCAGAAAGTCTCCATAACCGCCCCGTCGCCACAGACCACCCGCAACACGGTGCGCGGAATTCTTTCGGAGGAACGGGGGCAGCTGGTCTTTCTCGACACTCCCGGGTATCACAACTCACAGCAGAAGTTCAACCGTTACCTCAAACAGCTGGCCCACTCGACCCTGGAGGAGGCGGATGTCATTTTGTATGTGCTCGACCCGCGCCGGGCGCCGGGGCCGGAAGAGACCCAGCTGATGCAGGTGCTGGCAGACTCGGACAAGCCGGTCATCGCTGCTATTAATAAAACCGATCTCAACCCGCCCAGGCTGGCGGAGGTTCAGCAGCGAGTAGCCGAACAGCTGCCCCATTCGCTGGCCTATCCTATCTCGGCTCTCAACGGTTTCGGGGTCAGAGATCTGATAGCCGGGCTGTTTCTGCAGGCGCCCGAAGGCGAGCTGATGTATCCGCAGGAGTACTACACCGACCAGGACCCGGAGTTCCGCATTACCGAGATAATCCGCGAACAGGCGGTGAATCGGGTGCGCGAGGAGCTGCCGCACGCGTTGTACGTAGAAATCGCCGATATGGAGATGCAGGAAGAGCGCCATCTGCTATGGACCCGGGCTGTAATATATGTTGAGCGGGAGTCGCAAAAGGGAATAATTGTAGGCAAACAGGGCAGTATGATCAAAAAGATCAGAGTAGCCGCAGAACAAGAACTTGCGGAGCTGTTTCCGTACGCAATAAAACTCGATCTGCGGGTAAAAGTCGATCCAAAGTGGCGCAGCCGGGACGGCCTGCTGGAAAAACTGATTCACTGAGAGCACGCCGGCCTCATGGGCCAACATCGCCGGCCGGCCCAGACACCACTACACGTAGCGCGCGAGAATCTCCAGCACTTTCTGCTTGCCCAGCGTCATAATGAAACCTGCCAAGCGCGGGCCCTTCTCTTTGCCGATCAGCACCTGATAGACCAGGGCAAACAGATCTTTCGGTTCGATTTCTTCCGCGCGGGCGATGTCGTAAATCGCGGTTCCAAAACTTTTTTCATCGTGTTCGTCCAGTTTCTCCACCTCGGTCTTGAAGGCCTGCAGCAGCCGCAGCTGCTGCGCATCCGTCGCAACCTTCGGATCTTCGGCGGTCTGCAGACGGAAGCGGAAATCCTCCGGGCTGAAACGGGTAATCCAGTTCCAGGCACACTCTGCGCGAACTTTCATACGCCGCTGCTGCTCCGCATCCAAATCGAACTGCACCAGCACGCTGTCCACGTCGCCGCCGTTGATCTGCAGGAGGTTACATAGATGCCTGAAGGGCACCTGCACCGGCATCTTCGACGGTACGCCGTGCACCTGCGACAGCTGGTAGATGCGGCTCTCTTTCTGCCGCTTTTTCTCGCCCACTTCCTGCTCGCCGAAGTAGATCCGCTCGCACTTGTCGTAGTCCTCATATATCTTGAGCACATCCAGGTCAAATGAAATTGCGAACTCGCTGTTCGGTCGGGTGCCGGCGAACAGGTAGCGGATCACCTCCGGCTGATAGATCTCCAGCACCTCGGGCAGACCGACTACCTCGCCGGTCGAAGAGGATATCTTGCCGCCGCGGCCCTTGATGCGGATAAAATCGTACTGAAAGGTAACCGGCGCCTCGCCGCCGTACACCTCTTTTACTATCCTGCGGCCGGTATCGAACGAACCGCCTTCGGAGTGATGATCTTTGCCGGCCGGCTCGAAATCCACCCCTTCGTGCTTCCAGCGCATCGGCCAGTCGACCCGCCAGGGCAGCTTGACCGCACTGGTCTCGCGCAGGTCGAGGGTCTCCTCTTTGCCCGTGTCCTCGCAGCGGTAGGTCACGCCCCACTCGCCGTCCCAGCCGAGCACGGTGGTGTTGTCACGGTCGGAGAAGGTGCTGAACACCGAAACCGGCCACCAGTTTTCCGGCAGGGGCTGGGTACGGTGCTCATTGAGAATCGCCCGGATGGTATCGCGCTGCTCGAGGGCCGTACGGATGCCCTCGGCATAAAACGAGCTGCGGTAGCGCTGGGCCTGATAGATGTACTCGGGTTCCACCCCCACTTCCGGCAGCAGTTTTTCCAGCGCTTTTTCATTCGCTTCGGCATAGCTGGAGTACCCGCTCTCGGTATCCGGAACAATGGTGATGGGTTTACGGAGGTACTCGTTCAACAGCTCCTGATTCGGCATGTTTTTCGGAACCTTTCTAAACACGTCGTAATCGTCCCATGAGTAAATAAAACGTACGTTTTTGCCCTGATCGCGCAGGGCCCGTACGGTAAGCTCCACTGAAATAATCTCGCGAAAATTACCGATGTGAACGGTACCGGAAGGAGTAATTCCGGACGCGCAGACATAAGTATCCTTTTCGCCCTTCTGGCGAATTATTTTTTCGGCAGTAGTGTCTGCCCAATGGTATGTATTTCCCTTCATAGCAGTGCATTGTACCGCTAAAGCGGCGCTTGTTCAATGGAAGCATTATAGTTACAATGAAAACACGCCGAAATAACAGCATGGGGGAAGCGTGAAAAAACTGATTCTTCTTGTCCAGATTTTACTGCTGTTCGCCGCTGCTGCAGTCTCTTCTGCCGAAACCGGTTACGCATCCTGGTACGGCGGGAAATTTCAGGGCCGGCAAACCGCCAGCGGGGAGACATTCGACACCAACCAGCTCACCGCCGCCCATAAAACTCTGCCCTTCGGTACGGTAGTGGAGGTAACCAATCTGGATACCGGCAAAAGTGTGCAGGTGCGGATAAACGACCGCGGTCCCTTTGTAGAAGGACGGATTATCGATTTATCCAGAAAAGCCGCTACCGAAATCGGCATGATGGGAACCGGCATTGCGCCGGTAAAGGTTGAAGTACTCAAAAACGCCGAACAGGCGGCGGCCGAGGGTGGCGGACCGGAGAACAGCTCCGGGGTAACACACTTTTCGATTCAGATTGCTTCCTTCACCGCCCGGGAGAACGCAGACCGGCTGCATTCCCGGCTCGCCGAGCGCGGTCTGACCCCTGAGTTCGAAAATGCGGACAGCGGACACATCCGGGTGGTGCTGCCTAAAATCAATAAAACCGAACTGGACCCTTTGCTGACGAAGCTGGCCACCATGGGCTTTAACTCGGTGCTTGTCCGGCGTCACTTTACAGCCAATTAAGTGCAGAAAAAAATCGGCTGGCAGCAACTAACTGCTTGCTAAGCCTGCGGAGCTGTCGTATTATTCAATAAAATTAGTAGATTTGCCAAACGAAGCATTGAGGCCCGACGATGGAACTCCTTTCCTCCCTGAGAGAAACACAAAAAGCACAAAAAAACCTTATCGAGGGAAAAAATGAACTCTTCTATACTCTGCTGTTTCTTCTGAAACGGAGTACCCGGTCGGTCGGCCTGAGATTTCTGTATACCATCTGGTCGCACTTTTTCGCTCCCCAGCTGATGACAAAGTACAAACTGCGCAAGCGCCCGGTCGCCTGGATTGATCATCCGCTGGACAAAAAAATACCGTTTCAGCCGCACCATGTTTCGATTTATTTGAGTTTCACCAGTTTGTGGTTAAAATCAATCGGCTTCGTCTACCGTGAGTTCGGCACGCAGGCACTGCCGGATATTATTAAATTCGTAAAAACTCTGACCTCCTTATATCTCGAAAGTTCGAAGGTATACCTTCAGATTCAATCCACCACCAACCGTCCGCGCTATATCGGCGGCTTCTACTTCAAGGTAATTCATCTGTTCGATCCGCATTTACACTGCATCCCCTCTCTGCATGTGGAAATTGTCGGACTAAATTATACTTTCATCAGCAGTCTGATAGATAAGTATGCCCGCAATCCGTCCAACTACCAAAGAGAAAAGGATTATCTGTGGCGGAAGGCGGTCCTGATTACCAACAGTATCCTGCTCATCAAGCAGCACAGCGTCAGCTGCGTTGCCGCCGGGCTTTTCACTCTGGCAGCCAATAACTACCCCTTCAGTGAAGAAGACGCTGAGCAGATCATCAGCGCGCTGTTCACCGGTACCGGCAATACCCTTCCCGCCGGGGAGGAAATCCGCACATATATTCGAAGACTCTACCATCACTTCCTCGATGAATATCGCTACAAAACCAGCTCAAAAGTATTAGTCGATTTCCTGAAGGCGTATCCGCGAAAGAAGCGGGATACCCTGCACGACCCTATCTTCGGAGATAGTATCTACACCCGCAGCTGAAACCGGGCCGACTTTCCGCCCCATAACCGCGCAATCCGCCCTGCCGGGTGCAGAAAAAAAGACCCCCGCACACATATTGCATGCAGGGGTCAGGAGTGTGTGAACTTATGTCTTAAGCAGCGTAACCTGCTCTGAGAACCTTCTCGTTGACCGGATTGAACTTTCGGTTGCGCGCTGAAACCGCTTCGTCGAGGGCGGCAATCGCCGAATCGAGGGAAGCCAGCTCGGGCTTGTGTTTCAGCAGCTTGCCGATAACCGCCATGTTGGCGGAGCGGCTCGATCCGTTTTCCTCGGATATATCATTGGCTGCAATGTCTACTACCGTAATGTCGGTGCGGCTCGGCTTTTCATCGATCAGCGAGCTGTTATAGATCAGCAGTCCGCCGGGCTTGACCCGCGGCTCGAACTTGATCAGTGAAGGGGTATTCAGTACCACCGCAATGTCCGGGTGGAAGACTACCGGTGAGGCAACCTCTTCATCCGAAATAATCACCTGGCAGTTGGCGGTACCACCGCGCATCTCGGCACCGTAAGAAGGAATATGCGACACATACTTACCTTCGCGCATGCCGGCAATACACAGAAGTTTCCCCGACAGCAGCACGCCCTGTCCGCCGAATCCAGCAAATATAATTTTTTCAGTCATATCTTTCGCTCCTTTTGTCCTTTTCACTGTCCGGCTCTCTACCGGTCTCGGAAGTTACCCAGCGGATAGTACGGTACCATGGTGTCTCTTACCCAATCGGCACCGGTTCGCGGATCCACACCCCAGTTGGTCGGACACATCGAAAGAATCTCGACAAAAGAGTATCCTTTTCCCTCTACCTGGTTCTGAAGGGCCTTCTTCACGGCCTTCTTGGTCTTGATGATATTTTTCACATCATGAACCGAAGTTCGTTCGATAAAGGCCGGCCGTTCGAGAGTAGCAACCATCTCACAGGCCCGGATCGGGTAACCTACATCCATGACATCCCGTCCGTAGGGAGAAGTTTTGGTGATCTGCTTCTCCATGGTAGTCGGGGCCATCTGACCGCCGGTCATTCCGTAGATCGCATTGTTCACGAAGATGACAGTGATGTTCTCGCCGCGGTTGGCGGCGTGGATAGTCTCAGCAGTACCGATAGCCAACAGGTCGCCGTCGCCCTGGTAGGAGATAACGATGTTGTCGGGATGGACGCGCTTCAGGCCGGTAGCCACCGCCGGAGCGCGGCCGTGGGCCGCTTCGCAGCCATCTACATCGATGTAGTTGTAGGCCAGCACCGAACAGCCGACCGGAGCAACCAGCACGGTTCGGTCCTGCACTCCCAGCTCGTCCAGCGATTCGGCGATCAGTTTATGCACTATACCGTGGCCGCAGCCCGGACAGTAGTGTGTTTTTACTTCCCGGAGGGCTTCCGGTTTTTCATAAATATATTCGTAGTTTGCACCCTTACTTTCCATAGCTCTTTACCCTCCTCACGATTTCATCAACATCGGGCAACATACCGGCGGTTCGGCCGTAAAAATCAATATTATCGTTTCCACCCAATGCAAGCTTTACATCTTCCAGCATCTGTCCGGCGCTCATTTCAACGGTGAGAATTCTCTTTTTGCCCTCGGCAGCCTTCTGCAGCTCCCTGCTCGGGAAGGGCCACAGGGTTATCGGGCGGAACATACCGACCTTCAGGCCCTCTTTGCGCAGGCTGCGCAGTGCCGAACGGCAGATTCGCGAGGAAGTGCCGTAGGCCACCAGTAAATACTCAGCATCGTCGGTCATGTAGGACTCCGACATGGTTTCGTTTTCCTCGATTTCCTTATAGACATCCTGCAGCTCGTTGTTCAGCTGTTCGAGGGCGTCTTCCGGGTTGAGACGCAGCGAAGCTATAATATTCGGATCGCGGTTCTTTGCCCCTGACAGGGCCCAGGGCTTCTCGAATTTGAGATTCGTAGGCTGCGGAAGAGAGACGCCCTCCGCCATCTGACCGAGGAAACCGTCGCCCATGATCATTACTACCACCCGGTATTTATCGGCAATATCGAAGGCCTTGATCGTAAGATCGGCCAGCTCCTGTACGGTAGCCGGTCCGAGAGCAACCGTGCGATAGTCGCCGTTTCCCCCGCCGCGGGTTCCCTGAAAATAGTCGCCCTGCGCACCGGCAATATTACCGAGACCCGGTCCGCCGCGCATCATGTTTACCACAACCGCCGGCAGGCGGGCACCGGACAGGTAGGAAATACCTTCCTGCTTCAGGCTCACTCCGGGAGAAGACGACGAGGTCATTACCCGGGCGCCGGCGGCCGATGCGCCGAACACCATGTTAATGGCGGCAATTTCACTTTCGGCCTGCAGGAATGTTCCCTCGACCTGCGGGAGCCGCTGCGACATATAAGCAGGAATCTCGTTTTGCGGTGTAATAGGATAGCCAAAATAATAGCGGCAGCCGGCAATAATCGCCGCTTCGCCGATTACCTCGTTTCCCTTCATTAAAGTTTTTTCACTCATACAAACTCTCCCTATACGTACTGCACTACTTTAATTACCATATCCGGACACATCATCGCGCAGAACTTGCAGGCGATACATGCATCTTCATCTATGCAGGTTGCGTACGAAACGCCCTGTTTGTTGAAGTCTTCCGACATCTTCAGGATATTCTTTGGACATACATCGATGCACAAAGTACACCCTTTGCATTTTTCCTTATCAATTTCAGGCTTTCCACGTGCCAAAGCTTTCCTCTCCTTTGTATATTAGTATTGAAAGTTTAATATATTATACAATGTTTAGTAAAATAAAACAAACTCTTTTGGAGGTTTTTCGGGCAATTTTAGGCATAAATTTACTCCATTTTGCATGATTGGCGAAACCGGACGGCTCTGATATGATTCTTTTTTAAACATTTTAAGGAGCGATGCCGAGGAGCGAATATGAAATTTCTTGACTATCTGCAGGATCATATTGTGCTGTTTGACGGTGCAATGGGCACTGAGATACACAAACTCAGTATTCAGGATAGTGAATGGGGCGGTTATCCCGGCTGCAACGAAATGCTCACGCTCTCGGCACCGGAGAAAATCGCCGGTATCCACCGCGCCTATCTGGAAGCCGGCGCCAACGTGATTGAAACCAACACCTTCGGGGCTAACCGCATTGTTTTGTCCGAATACGGGCTTCAAGACCGTACTGAAGAGCTCAATCTGGCTGCCGCCAGGCTGGCAGTGCAGGAACGCGACAGCTATGCCGATTCCGCTTCTCATCCCGTATTCGTCGCCGGCAGTCTGGGGCCCGGCACCAAGCTGCCCAGCCTCGGACAGACCGATTTCGACGCTGTGCACACTTCATACTATCAGCAGGCCGCAGGGTTGATAAAGGGCGGAGTAGATCTGTTCATTATAGAAACCTCACAGGATCTGCTGCAGATCAAAGCAGCAATCCTGGCGGTCAGGGATGCAATGGCCGCCAGCCGGACTCAGCGGCCGCTGATTGTTTCGGTCACCGTTGAGAACAACGGCTCGCTGCTGGTCGGTTCGGATATCAATGCGGTGACATCGGCCCTGCTGCCCATGGAAATCGATGTCCTCGGCATCAACTGCGCTACCGGCCCACAGGAGATGCGTCCGCATATCCAGGAGCTGAGCCGGCAGTTTCCCGGGCCGATCTTCTGCATGCCGAACGCCGGCTTTCCGGAACACAAAGACGGAGAGCTCGTATACTCGCTCGCTCCGCAGACATTCGCCGATCTGCTGACCTCCTTTGTCAGCGATTTCGGAGTGGATGTAATCGGCGGCTGCTGCGGTACCGGGCCGAATTTTATCGCCGAGCTAAGAGCCCGGATACCGCTACTTGTAAAAGCCCGCCGCTCAATCCTTCACGAGGATGAGCAAAACGCCCGCTGGACCGAATCGGCTCTGACCTCTCTGTACAGCCGCAAGGAGCTGAAACAGGAGCCGCCGCCCTTTTTTATCGGGGAGCGGACCAATACCAACGGCAGTAAAAAGTTCAGAACCCATCTTCTGCAGGATGACTGGAACAGCATGGTTGCTATGGGAAAGTCGCAGCTGAAAACCGGAGCCCACGCCATAGATGCCTGTGTAGCCTACACCGGACGGGATGAACAACGTGACATGTACGAACTCGTAAGCCGCCTCCGAACCAATGTGGACCTTCCCCTTGTCATCGACTCCACTACTCCGCATGTCATTGAATCGGCGCTCAAGCTGCTCGGCGGCCGGGCCATGATCAACTCCGTCAATCTCGAAAACGGCGAAAAGGCTGCCGGAGCAATCTTTTCGCTGGCCAAACGGTATGGAGCGGCCCTGATCTGTCTGACTATAGACGAAGCGGGCATGGCCCGCAGCAGCGATAAAAAGCTCGCAGTGGCCGAACGGATTTACCGGCTCGCCACTCAAGAACACGGGCTGCATCCCCAGGATCTGGTCTTCGACCCGCTCACCTTCACCCTCGGCAGCGGGGACGAAAGCCTGCGAGACGCCGGAGCGGCCACTCTGCAGGCGCTGACCGCGATAAAAAACAGACTGCCGGGAGTACATACGGTTTTGGGCGTCAGCAACATTTCCTTCGGTCTGGCTGCGCATGCGCGGGAAGTGCTCAACAGCGTCTTTTTAGAAGAAGCCATCCAGGCGGGCCTGGATATTGCAATAGTGAATGTGAAAAAGATTATTCCGGTGTTCAAGATTTCAAACGATGACCTGCAGGTCGCCCTGAACCTCATTTACAACCGCGGCTCCGGAAACCCGCTGAATGCCTTTATTGCCCATTTTACGGATAAGGAGGGCTCGCGCCTGGTTGAGTTCTCCATAAATTCGGCCGAAACCCCGGAAGAACAACTCCAAGAACTGGTGATGGAAGGCAGCCACGCCGAATTGATCCCCACCCTCGATACCCTGCTGGCACACACCGCCCCCGACGATATCATCAACCGGCTGCTTATACCTGCCATGAAACGGGTGGGAGAGCTGTTCGGCGAAGGGAAGATCCAACTGCCTTTCGTGCTGCAGTCGGCCGAAGTGATGCAGCAGGCGGTCAGCTACCTCGAACCGTTTATGGAGAAGAAGTCGACCGTCAAGCAGCACAAAGTGGTGCTGGCCACCGTCAAAGGAGATGTCCACGACATCGGTAAAAACCTGGTAGACATCATCCTCTCAAACAACGGGTACAAAGTGTACAATCTGGGGATCAAAATCGATATCGATACCATTCTGAGAAAGGCTGAGGAGGTGCAGGCCGACGCAATCGGGATGAGCGGCCTGCTGGTGAAATCTACGGCAGTAATGAAGTCGAACATCGAAGCGATGCGGGACCGCAATATACACCTTCCGGTGCTGCTCGGCGGCGCGGCACTCACCCGCGGTTTTGTTGAGAAAGAGTGCGATCCCCTGATCGATGCCCCGGTTTTTTACTGTAAAGACGCCTTTGACGGCCTGCACGCCATGGAAAAACTTAAAACCCGGCAGGGGCTGTCCGCCTTTTCAATCCGGAATAAGACAGCACCCCCTCGCGCATCACAGCCCGGCCTGACTGCCGGAACGGTGCAGCCCGCGCCCCCGGAAACTGCGCTGGATACCGACCCGGAACCGGCCGGCGAGCCGGATTTCGATGCAAGTACGCATGCCGTTCCGCAGCCCGCCTCTTATGAAATCGAAAAACTGCAGATTCCGGTCGGGGAGCTGCTGCCGTTTATCAATCAACAGCGCCTTTTTCGCGCCCGCTGGGGGTACCGCCGCGGGGCCGCCTCGGAAGAGGAGTATCTGGAGCTGGAGCGAACCATAATCAGGCCCGAGTTCGATAAACTGACCGAGCGCCTCTCGGCGGAAGGCAGTGCCGATCCGCTGGCCGCCTTCCGGCTGCTGCCCTGCCGACGGACAGGCGAGAAGGTAAGACTGCTTTCACCGGCCGACGCCGAGTTCAGCTTCCGGCGCCAGCAGCGGCCGCCTTACCGTTCGGTAGCCGACTACTTTCTGCCGGAAACTTCAGAACAGAACGATCTGATCGGGCTGCAGATGGTAACACTCGGCCAGCGTATTCAACAAGAGATCCAAGAGTTGTTTTCCAGGGATAACTACCGTGATTATCTGCATCTGCACGGACTGGCGGTGGAGCTGACCGAAGCCGCTGCCGAGTACGTACAGCACCGCATGCAGGCGGATATCAGTCCGGCTGCCGGGACAGTACCGGCCACTCGCTACTCCTTCGGATATCCCTGCTGTCCGGACCTGTCGGCCAACCGCACTATAGCCAACCTGCTGCATGCCGATGAGTTGGGAGTAGAGTTTACCGAGGATGATCAGATGGTTCCCGAGTTCACTACAGCTGCATTTGTGCTGTTTAATCCCAAGGCAGATTACTTTTCACTCTAGATGGTCGTATAAAAACTACAAGCCCGCCGCATACTATAAGTACGGGCGGGCTGTTCTCATTGAAAAACTACTTCAATATGGGGTTTTCTAAGCAGAAATCAGTCTGCCGGAGAAAACTCGTCTTTGGATGCTCCGCAGAGGGGGCATACCCAGTCTTCGGGAAGATCATCAAAGGATGTTCCGGGTTCTACGCCGTTATCGGGATCGCCTTCTTCCGGATCATAAATGTAACCACATACATTACATACGTACTTCTGCATAATTCGTCTCCTTTTCAATGTGAGCGCCTGCAAATTGATTTTGCGACGCCGTTATATTAATCCGCTCGCCAAAGTCCGTGCACATTACAGTGCTCGCGGGCGGATACTTTAGCTGCATCAATACAGAACTCAGCCATAGGATCGTCACCTGGTTTGAGAAACTTGCGATACGACTTGCCGTCGGCTATCAGCTCGATCCACTCGATGTAGTGTTCTTCTGTCATCGGATGCAAGGTGCTGCCGACTGTTACCTTATAACCGTCGGAAGTCTTCTCGATGACAGGTACATGCTTTTCGGTTGATGAATCCGCGGTTTTTTCATCCAGCAGAGTCATGTTCTGACCGCAGCAGACCAAGTCACCCTCACCTGTGTGTAATACTTCTACAATATTACCACAGATCTCACACTTGTAAATTCCATTCATTTTCGTAGACATAAAGTCCTCCTTGAACTTTTAATTTATTTCTACCAGTTTTCACCCAGCAGTTCAAAATAGCTCTGCGGATGGGCACAGGCCGGACATTTCTGCGGGGGTTCGGTCCCCTCGAACAGATATCCGCAGTTTATGCAGCGCCAGGTAACTGGCTCATCGCGTTTAAAAACCTTCTTACCTTCTATATTGGCCCGAAAATCATTGTAGCGTTTCTCATGCTGCTTTTCCGCAATTGACACGGCATCAAATACTGCCGCAATTTCATTAAACCCCTCTTCACGGGCTTTGGCAGCAAAGGCAGGATACATATCTGTCCATTCATAGTTTTCGCCAGCAGCAGCCTCTTTCAAATTTTCAACTGTAGTTCCGATAACTCCCGCCGGAAAAGCAGCCTGAATCTCGACCTCTCCCCCCTGCAGGAATTTGAAAAAGCGCTTGGCATGCTCCTTTTCCTGATTTGCTGTTTCCTCAAACATCTGAGAAATCTGCACATAGCCCTCTTTTTTGGCTTGAGATGCAAAATAGGTGTACCTATTTCTTGCTTGAGACTCCCCGGCAAAGGCAGCAAGCAGATTTTTCTCGGTCTGAGTTCCTTTTAGGTCTTTCATCCTAACTCCTTTTGAAATGTTCTAAAGTTTTACCTTACGGAGAAAATCATAATCGACGCTGAATTGAAAAGCAAATTTTTTCGGGGTTCTTTTGAGAAATTACTGCAAGTCGCGGTTATACATTTCTGCAATTCGGTTGATCTGATCACGGATTTGCCGCCGGTATGCAGCCGGTTCGAGCACCTCTACCGCGGTTCCGCATTGCACCAGTCTGAGAAACAGTTCTATCGAATTTTCGACTTCGATATGACAGATAATATTGCCGTTCTCATCCGGATCCTCCATCTGAAGGTTCTTGTAATAGAGGTAGCGAAACACATTCATTACCGATCGCTCCCGCATCCGCAACTTGAGGGGAATCAAATCGCGGCTTTCAACCGGCCCATCATCGCTTACCCGGCGAAAAGCCCGCAGGTTGTCCGGGATGGTATAGGTTTGATCGAGAATTTCAGCGTCTTTGATATCGGTGATATCGATTGTTTGAATCTCGGAGGTGTGCCGCAGACGTCCGGTTACGCTTATCGGCCGGCGCCCGTTTGCCTGTTCACTGAAACCGATAAAATAGGGTGCGAACTCGGTCTCCTCCTCCATAGCGCTCTGTTTGTCGATATGCCGAATACGCACTATTTTACCTGAGACCCAGGAATCGGTGAGGGTTTCGAGTACCCGAATGTAGTCAGGGTCCTGTTTGTTGGCCCCCAACTCAATAGATTCGGCGACCGCATTGATGTTTTCACTCATGGTAGGCGCATAATTACGCAGGTTTTCGGCCAGTTTGCGAAGGCCGGAGGACATATGGGGGTTATGATACTCGGTGTGCTTTGCCAGCAGCTCGGCCGAAAGGTGGAAAGCCAGGCTTTCATAGACACTGAGCTTCATCATATTCATTGATTCATCCTGGGACACACCAATAGCGTAATCGTCTTCCCAGAGGTCGATTTTTTTTCTGAGTTCGTCAACATAGCGGCCGATTGTAGAGCGGTGAACTCCTAGCCGCCGGGCTATTTCGGCGCGCCGCATGCCTTCCGGATGTGAGAGGAGTAGGAGTTCAAGCTGCATCAGTCGTTCATTTTTCCCCATACGAACGTATATTGTATGAGGAAAACCGGAAAAAGACAAGTACGCTGATTATTTCTAATAAGTAGAAGAAGGCCGGCCCGATTCAGGCCGGCAGTTTACATTATCTGTTCGGCGGCAGTTCGGTCTGCTGCTCTTCGGTTTCGACTTCTAGTATCTCCACCAGTTCATGCGGTTCCATCCGGAAAAGAGAGCCTTTTCCTTCATAAAACCCGTGCTCTCCGATCAGATGAATATTGATGTCAGTGTACACTGTCTCACGCTCCAGGGCTTTATTCCGAACGGTAGTATTCGTTTTCGGAATCAACCCCGGCCCGCCGAACGGACTGGGTATACCGCCCCGCACCGAATCAACCCGTACCTCGAAGTGCGGCTCTACATCGATGAACTCTCCGAGTCCATCTTTACCGCGATCACGCAAATAGATCATTCTGTCGGCAATAGCACGGTGGGTTGTACCAAGCCGGCGAACCTCCGCCGCGTCCTCTTCGAGTATCTCCACCAGGTCCCGTTTATCGGTTCCGAGAAATCCGTGCAGGGTCAAGACACCGGGTCGCATATTCTCCTGAACCTGTTGTAATTGCGGTGATTGTTTCATATAGCCATCTCCTAACCGAACTTGTCGTAATAGATGAGTTCATCGGGGATGCCTTTCTCCGATAGAACCTTTACACAGGCATCGATCATACCGGGGCTGCCGCACAGATACGCCTCGGTATTATCCCCGGACTCCATATGCTTCGCCACGACATCGGTAATCAGCCCGGTTTCACCCTCCCACTGGTCATCCTCCTCGGGATTACTGAGTGCGGGGATAAACTGGAAGTTGGGCAGTTCCTCCTCCAGACGCCGCATCTCCTCAACCAGAAAGAGATCTTTTTTCGAGCGGGCGCCGAAAAAGTAGCGGGTGCGCCGGTTGATGCCTTTCTCGGCCATGCTCAGCAGAATCGATTTAATGGGGGCCATTCCCGATCCACCGGCAATACATACGATCTCACGCTCGGTCTCTCGCAGATAAAAATCGCCGTACGGCCCGTTAAAGATAACCTCATCACCCTCTTTCATATAGTTGTGCACGTAGGTCGTCGCGATACCGTTGGGTACCAGCCGAATTTCCAGCTCCACGTGTTTGGTATCGCTCGGATTCGAGGCAACCGAGTAAGCCCGGTACACCGGCTCGTCGGTCAACTCATATTCGGGAATGCGCAGCTGCACGAACTGTCCCGGCACCATATTGATCTCGGGCGGATCCACCACCTCCAACATTACTTCCTTTATATCGTGAGTGAGATCCCGTATCTGGGTCACCTTGGACTGAAACTCTTTTACATTGAAGAGTTCCTCTGGAATCTCGAGTTCCATGTCGTTCTTGACTTTCAGCTGACAGGAGAGCCGCACGTTGTTCTGCTGCTCCTCCTCCGACAACCAGGGCAGTTCCGTGGGCAGGTACTGCCCGGCCCCCTCTTTGACCGTGACTTTGCACAGTCCGCAGGAACCGCGTCCGCCGCAGGCGGATGGAATGAAAATCTCCTGTTCCATCAGAGTACCCAGCAGCGGCTTGCCGCCCTTCACCTCGTATTCGTGATCTCCGTTTATTGTTATCTTGACTTCGCCGTAATTTCCAATTGTCGCGTCGGCAATCACCATCAGGATCGCCAGAAAGGCGGAGATGCCCGAAACCGCGCCGACGCTTATCATTAATGCGGAAAACATGATTCCTCCTAGTTAATTTGCAGCATTCCGGAAAAGCCCATAAAGGCCAAAGCCATCATGCCGGTGATAATCAGAGTGATTCCGGCACCTTCGAGGCCGTGCGGGATCCGCGCGCGTTTCAGTTTCTGACGGATACCGGCCATTGCGAGAATAGCCAGGAACCAGCCGATTCCGCTGCCTAATCCGAAAGTTATCGATTCGATAAAGCTGTATTCCCGGATAACCATGAACAGACTGACACCGAGAATTGCACAATTGACCGTAATCAGCGGCAGAAAGATTCCCAGGGCCGCATACAAAACTTCAGAGACCCGTTCAATTATCATCTCCACCAGCTGTACGAAAGCGGCTATCACGATGATGAAGACGATAAACCGCAGATATTCCAAACTGAGCGGCTGTAAGATTTTATAATACACCACCCAGTTCAGCATACTAGTGCTGGTCATCACAAAGATAACCGCCACGCCCAGTCCGAAGGAGGTCTTTAGCTCACGCGAGACAGACAGGAAGGAGCACATGCCGAGATAGTTCGACAGCAGGATGTTGTTGGTAAAAATTGCCGCAAAGAATATTGCTATTGGATATGCACTTTCGCTCATTTGGCCGCCTCCTCTTCTTCTCTCAGTACTACGCCTTTAACCACCCAGACGAAAATAGCCAGCATAAAAAAGGCGCCCGGGGGCATTACCATGATAGTCCAGGGGGTCCACCAGTCTCCGAGTATGGTAATTCCCCACAGCTCGCCGGTTCCGAGCAGTTCTCTGAAAAAGGCAATCACAATCAATACATACGCGTATCCGATTCCCGATGAAAGTCCGTCAATCAGGCTCAACCCGGCGCTGTTGTTCAGCGCAAAGGCTTCGGCCCGGCCCATGATAATACAGTTGGTGATGATCAAACCGACATACGGACCCAACTGTTTCCAGATATCCGGCATATACGCTCGTAGAGTAATATCAACAATGATTACGAAACTGGCAATGATCAGGGTTTCGGCCATCATTCTCACCCTGGAGGGGATGAGCTTACGGATAGCAGAAATAGTAACTCCCGAAAGGGTAGTAGTAAAGATCACGCCGAGGCTCATTATGACCGTGTTTTCCAGTTTGTTAGTAACCGCCAAAGTTGAGCAGATACCCAATATCTGTGCAAACACGGGGTTGTTCTTTCCGATAGGGTCGGTAAAGGTCTTTTTTATTTTTCCGCGTGCCGCCATATCATTCGCCTCCCTCTTCCACTTTTGCCTGTGCAGCTTCGGCCGCTCGGTTCGCTATTTTCAAGACCGCCTCTGAGGTTTTGGTTGCACCGGTAATTGCGTCGAGCTCATCGGCAGCATCGGAGGAACCCTCCGCCACCAGCTCAAACGGACCCCTTTTATCGCGAAACTGCTCCTTGTACCACTGTTCGGTAATGCGGGCGCCGAGGCCCGGGGTTTCGTTCTGTTCCACGAACTCTACACCGGTAAACGTTTCAAGATCCGGCTTGAAACCGAAAACGGATACGATCTCGCCCCACAAACCGGCGCCGCGCACATAGACCGCATAACCGGTTTCTCCGGAGGGCAGCTCGATCCTGAAATAATCCGGCTGCTCGCCCTCTCCGTTGACCTCGCGTACCCGCTCTTCGTAGATTCGCTGGATTTCCTGGATGTCCTCCTCAGGAAACTCGATTCCCGCGGCATAGAGCACTGCTCTTTTCTGGAAAATAGTCTCGTTCAGTCGAACCCGGTCCTCTGTTGTCAGAAAAATGCCGGATACCCCACTGATAAATACTACCGTCAGGGCTACCATAAACAGCACAGGGTAGACCCTGGAGGCAAACATACTGTCTTTCTTCATGCCGCGGCCGCCTTTTCTTTTTTCTTTTTCTTCTGTTCCTTGATCAGATGGTCGATCAGCGGGGCGAACATGTTTGCAAACAGCAGGGCAAAGGTTACCCCTTCGGGCCAGCCCGAAAAAACCCTGATGAGCACCGTCATCACTCCGAAAATGGCCCCATAGATCCAGCGCCCCAGATTGGTGGTTTGCGAAGCGGACACCGGATCGGTTACCATGAAGACTGCCGCGAAGAGAAAGCTTCCACTGAACAGTGCATATACGGGGTTTATGGCTCCCTGCACTCCGCCGTAAAACAGGGCTGCATACAAGATGAGAAAAGACACCACTGAAGCGGCAATAAAGTGCCAGTTCGCGCTCTTCTTCCACACGATATATGCTCCGCCCAGTATAATCAGCAGGGCGCAGGTCTCACCGAAGGAGCCGGCCATGTTGCCCAGGAAGAGGTCGCTCAGCGCAAATTCGGTTCCCTGCGCCTGCTGCACCAGGGGAGTAGCACTGGAAACCGTATCCGGAGAAGGGATCCAGGCCGCGAAACCGCGCAAAGCGCTTCCGGAAACCGGATCTACGAAACGACCGGTCAGCGGCACCCCGAAACTGATATAGATAAAAGCCCGGCCGGAAATTGCCGGGTTAAACACATTCTTTCCGAACCCACCGAAGACCATCTTGCCGAATACCACACCAAAGACTATTCCGACTACCGCTATCCAAAGAGGTATGGTAGGCGGAAGCGAAAGCGCAAACAAAAAGTTGGTAACCAGAACCGATGAGGTTACCTTCATTGAATAGGTCCGCGCCATGAGATATTCGGTAAGAATACCGACCGCATTTACCAATGCGAGTACCAGGAGGAACCGCCAGCCAAAATAGTAGATTGACGCTACAACCAGCGGCACCAAAGCGTACACTACTTTGATCATTGGCGGCTGCATCTGCATAAATGAATTCTTTTTTGCACTCATACAAATAAGTATTGAGACTCAGTCGGTTGTTGTCAAACGGTTTTTCAGTGGAATTTGGCGGGGGCATACTACAGAGCTTACATACGCAAACAATCACCACTACTTTTGTTATGTATATAAGCGTCAGTTTTTTACCACTTTCAGTTAGTAGTATATTGATCATTTTCACAAGATAATGACTGACTATGAACGCGAAGCAGTTGGGACGCAATATCAGAAGGTTCCGCGAAGAGGCGGGGCTGTCGCAACAATCACTCGCCGAACAGCTGAACATTTCTTTCCAGCAGCTCCAGAAATATGAATACGGTCAGAGTCGCATCACCATAGACAGGCTCATGGCCATTGCACGGATTCTGCACACCTCGATTGTAGAGCTCATCTCCGATTCAGCGGACAAGCCCGAGCCCCCCGGTCAGTTGTACAGCGCCGAGGGCGAGCCCTTCGGGCCGTTCGAGCGGGTACTGGTAAGCCCTGAAGAGGTGCAGTTGCTGAAGGTTTTTCGCCGGATCCACAGTGAAAAAGTGCGTTCAATGCTCGTCCAGCAGGCCAAAAATTGGGTAGAAGCGGAGCGAGAGCTGTTGAACCGGACGAAAGATTCAAAAAGTTGAGAATCAATCAAATAAGAACATATTCAATTCATATTCAGCACTATATGAATGTGCTGCATTTTTCAGTTTACTAAAATAATTTTAATAAGTTACGACTATATACGTTTTTAGCTACAGAGGGCAGCATACCGGACAGTCGGCTATATGCAAACGTGTGTATATTTATATAATAAATTCTTCTGTTTTAAATATATATACAAGTTTAATCGCATCTTTCGGTAACCTGTACATACCATTATCCGAACATTTTATCCTTGAAAAATCGGCACTTTTACTTTACTCTATTTTATTAAACTTACAAAAAGGAGTAAGAAGAGATGAGAAAACTGCTTGTTTTCCTACTCATGGTCTCCCTTGCCGCTACTGCATTCGCAGGCGGACAACAGGAAGGCCAGACAGCCGCAGCTCAAGAAGAGCCTGCAGAATTTATTATTGTGAACGGTGCGGAACCCGAGACCCTCGACCCGCACCTCATCTCAGGTGTACCTGAGCATCGCATCTACATGTCAATTTTCGAAGGTCTGATGACCTACGATCCGGAAACAGCCGAACCGGTTCCCGGATTGGCCAAGAGCTGGGACGTGAGTGAAGACGGTACCGTTTACACTTTCCAGCTGCGCGAGACCACCTGGTCGGACGGCGTACCCATCACCGCTCAGACAGTCGTGGACTCATGGTTGCGGATGCTGGATCCCGAAACCGCAGCTCCCTATGCGTGGTTCCCCAACATGTTCATTAAAGGCGCTGACGACTATAACTCCGGCGATGCCGATGCGGACGCGGTTGGAATCGAAGCGGTTGACGACTACACCTTCCGCCTCGAGCTGGTCGGCCCGCTGCCCTACGTACTGGGCGCTCTACCGCACTACTCGTTTGCTGTAGTTCCCATGCACATAATCGAAGAGCACGGCAAAGAATGGACCACTCCCGAGAACTTTGTCGGAAACGGCCCCTTCACCCTGGAAACCTGGCAGCCGCAGCAGCAGATTTCTGTAGTTCCTAACGACACCTACTGGGACGCCGATGTAGTCAGCCTCGACCGCGTAGTGTATCTGCCGATCGACGACAACAACACCGGTTACAACATGTACATCAACGACGAAGCCGACTGGATGACCACCGTTCCTCTGGACATGATGGACTCCGCTAAACTTCGCGACGACTACCATAACGCCCCCTATCTGGGAACCTACTACTATACCATCCAGAACCAGAAAGAGCCCTTCGACGACGCTCGTGTCCGCAAAGCACTGGCAATGTCCTTCGACCGCGAAACCCTGGTTGAAAAAATCACCAAGGGCGGTCAGGTTCCAGCCACAACGATGGTACCCGACATGGCCGGCTATCCGGGCATCGAAGGCAACGGAGAAGACATCGAAAAAGCTAAAGAACTGCTGGCCGATGCCGGTTATCCGGACGGCGAAGATTTTCCCGAATTCGAGATTCTCTACAACACCAACGAAGCCCACAAGAAGGTTGCCGAATACATGCAGGAACAGTGGGAGAAAAACCTCGGCATCAGCTGTGAACTCGTAAACCAGGAATGGTCAACCTATCTGTCGACTCGACGCCAGGGCGACTTCCAGGTTGCCCGCGCGGGCTGGATCGGAGACTACCAGGATCCGAACACCTTCCTGGATATGTTTCTCTCCGGCGCTGCAATGAACGGCGGCGACTATGAGAATGAACGCTACGACGAGTTGATTCGCAAGGCTTCTACCATGCCGGCCGGCGAAGAGCGTTTCGAGGTGCTGCAGGAAGCTGAGAGCATCTTCATCGAACAGGACCAGGGTGTTATACCCATCTATCACTACACCACCAACAACATGGTTGATCTGACCGAATGGGGTGGATGGTATGTAAACACCATGGACTATCATCCTACAAAACACATCTATAAAAAATAGTAAAAATTGATCTTTTGAGCCGGCAGTTTACACTGCCGGCTCTTTCCCTGTTATTCAGATATTTTAGGCAACGGTAATTTGTACACACTGCCTGCGCCGCGTGGAGTTTGGAGAAAACCATGACGAAATATATAATTAGACGCCTGATAGGATTGATCCCTACACTCTTCATAGTGGTGACTATCAGCTTTTTCCTTATTCGGATTGCCCCAGGCGGACCATTCGATGCCGAACGTCGTCCACCTGAACAGGTAATTGAGAATATTAAGGCTAAGTTTCACTTAGACGAACCCATATATATGCAGTATCTCCGTTACATCGGCGATGTCGCCCGTGGAGATCTGGGGCCCTCGTTCCGTTATCAAGACCACGATGTAAATTACTATATAGCCAACAGCCTGCCCAATTCGCTGTTATTAGGATTTATTGCATTGGGGTTGGCATTGGTCTTAGGGATAAATGCCGGCATTGTTTCGGCCTTGAACCAAAATAAGTGGATTGATTACGTAGCGATGGCGATAGCCATCATCGGCATAACGGTGCCGCTGTTTGTAATAGGACCGGTACTGATGTACTTCTTTGCGCTTCAATGGGGCATATTGCCGACTTCCGGTTGGATCACCGGCCGCTACGGCTGGGTCACTATTCTCATGCCGGCGGTAACGTTGGCAATGCGACCCTTTGCAACTATTGCCAGACTGTCCCGCGCCAGCATGTTGGAAATGCTGCGCAGCGATTTTATACGAACCGCTCAAGCCAAGGGGCTGAAAGACTCGGTTATCATAACCAAGCACGTTCTGAAGGGTTCGCTGCTGCCGGTTGTCAGTTACATAGGGCCGGCTTTTGCCGCAATCGTGACCGGTGCGGTGGTTGTCGAGCAGATATTTAGGGTTCCCGGCTTGGGCCGCTTCTTCGTACAGTCAGCGCTCAATCGTGATTATACCCTGATTATGGGAACGGTAATCGTATATTCGGTTATATTGATAATAATGAACTTTATTGTCGATATTATTTACTCGTTCCTCGATCCGCGGATTACATATAAATAGGGAGTTGAACCGTGAGCACCAACGAAAATAATCAAGAGAGCAAGCTGCAAAAAGGCTTGCAGGTCACAAATGAGTTCAATCAACCGGTAAAGGGAACCAGTTTATATAAGGACGCCTGGCGTCGCCTGAAAAAGAACAAGATGGCCATTGCCGGGCTGGTAGTGGTACTCATTTACGCTCTGCTGTCGATTTTGGCGCCGGTTCTACCGATCT
Organism: uncultured Sediminispirochaeta sp.; assembly: GCA_964603735.1. Lineage (GTDB taxonomy): Bacteria > Spirochaetota > Spirochaetia > DSM-16054 > Sediminispirochaetaceae > DSBN01. Next base: position 95,583 of record CAZRWN010000005.1, read on the forward strand.
ACAGCTATAAAGAGCAGCAGATGAGCCATATTCACCTGCCGCCCTCGTTCTCGCAGACTGCCGGCGAACAGATGATAGAGCGTAAAATAACCGAGCTGTCGACCCTGGCAGCCAAAGAAGGCCGGGTCGACTGGACTGCGGAGGACCGCGAGCTGATTGAAAATGCTATCGAAAATGCGCGGGCCAAAGTCACCGCCCCCTCCTCGCCTGGCGGAGAAGAGATTACCCGCAAAGAGAAGGACGCCATTGCCGATGCCGAGCGCAAGATAACCCGCGAACGCCGCGATATAGCCATCGAAGAAGGGCGTGTAAATCTTACCGAGGAAGACCAGCGTGAGCTTGAAGAGATGCAGCAACAAATCGAAACCGAAACCGAGATGATCGACGGCGAAGAGGTGAAGGTGCATGAGCGCAAATACCTCTTCGGAACCGACTATCTCGGACGCGACATGGTGGCCCGCACCATCTGGGGCGGACAGATGTCGATTGCCATCGGTCTGATCGGTGGAATCACTTCGGTACTCATCGGGCTGTTCTTCGGAGCAATCGCCGGGTATGTCGGCGGAAAAACGGATTACATCATCATGCGGGTGGTAGACATCCTCTACAGTATGCCTTACATGATGCTGGTCATCATCCTGATGGCCTTGTTCGGACGAAGCATCATCCTGATGTTTGTGGCCCTGTCGCTGGTCAGCTGGCTGACAGTCGCCCGTGTTGTCCGCGGACAGATCATCTCGCTGAAGAACTCCGAATATGTGGAAGCGGCCCGTTCGATGGGCGCCAGCTCGGCAAGAATCATATTCCGGCATCTGGTTCCGAACACCTTCGGCATAATCATTGTGTACACTACGCTGCGTATTCCGGTATTCATCCAGATGGAGGCCTTTCTCTCCTTCCTGGGGCTCGGTATTTCAGCACCGTACGCTTCCTGGGGCTCTCTTATCGGTGATGCTGTCGAAGGAATGCGGGCCTACCCGTGGAGACTGTTCTTCCCGGCGGCTGCTATGACAATATTTCTGTTCGCGATGAACTTTCTCGGCGACGGGCTGCGGGATGCATTCGATCCGCAGAGTAAAAACAAACTGTAAGTTTCAAGAGAGGAAACCACTAGATGAGTGAAGAAGCAAAGATACTGCAAGTCAAAGACTTGAAGACATATTTTAAAACCGACGATGGTACCGTAAAAGCGGTTGACGGCGTCTCTTTCTCCTTGAAGCGGAAGGAATCGCTGGGTATCGTCGGTGAATCTGGATCCGGGAAATCAGTGACCAACCTGTCGATACTGCGTCTGATCCCCTCTCCCCCGGGTAAAATTGTCGGCGGAAGTGTGATGCTGGAAGAGACGGATATCCTGAAGCTGCCGAAGTCTAAGCTGCGGACCATTCGCGGAAACAAGATCTCCATGATCTTTCAGGATCCGATGACCAGCTTGAATCCCTTTATGAAGATTTCGACCCAGATGATCGAAACCATCGTGCTGCACCAGGGTACAAGCAAGGCTGAAGCCCGGAATCGGTCAATCGAAATGCTGCGCATGGTCGGCATCCCCAAGCCGGAAAAGCGTATTGACAACTATCCGCACCAGTTTTCCGGCGGTATGCGTCAGAGAGTTATGATCGCGATGGCGCTCAGCTGCAACCCGCAGGTGCTGATTGCCGACGAACCGACCACCGCCCTGGACGTAACCATCCAGGCCCAGATCCTCGAGATCATGCAGGAGTTGTCGGATCGGCTGGGTACCTCGCTGATAATGATTACCCATGACCTGGGAGTTGTCGCCGGAATGTGCGACCGGATTGTCGTTATGTACGCCGGACGAATCATCGAGGAAGCCAAAACCGACGTTCTGTTCGAGGAGCCTAAACACCCCTATACACAGGGGTTGATTGCCTCGGTGCCCCGGCTGGACAAAAAAACCGGCCAGAAGCTCTCTTCTATCCCCGGCCAGCCGCCTAACCTGATCGACCTGCCGGACTGCTGCCCCTTTTACCCGCGCTGTCCGCATGCAATGGATATCTGCAAAAACAAGTATCCCGACCAGGTAAAATCCACAGACAGCTCGGGCAATCCGCGCAGAGTAAGCTGCTGGCTTTATTCATGAGGAGTTTGAACAGATGAAACACGATGTTTTACTAGAGACAAAAGATCTCAAAATGCACTTTCCGATAGAAGACGGGATAATTTTCAAGCGGCAGGTCGGCGCAATTCGAGCAGTAGACGGAGTAGATCTGACACTGCGCAAAGGAGAAACCCTCGGCGTCGTGGGTGAGTCCGGCTGCGGAAAATCGACCACCGCCCGCGCCATTGCTCAGCTCTATGAGCCGACTGCCGGCGAGGTTCTCTTCGAGGGAAAGGACCTTACTAAACTGTCACAGTTCGAGCTGCTAAAGACCCGGCGCGAGATCCAAATGGTGTTCCAGGATCCCTATGCCTCGCTGAATCCGCGCATGATCGTGAACGATATTATCCGCGAACCTCTTGATATTTACCGTACCCGCAAGCTGCTGGATATGGATAGAAAGGAGATGGAACAGCGGGTGGAAGGACTGATGGAGCGCGTAGGGCTCTCACGCTACTTCAAAAACCGCTATCCCCACGAGTTCTCCGGCGGCCAGCGTCAGCGCATCGGTATTGCCCGCGCCCTGGCACTGAACCCCAAGGTGATTCTGGCGGACGAGCCGGTCAGCGCTCTGGACGTATCGATCCAGGCGCAAATCCTGAACCTGTTCCTCGAACTGCAGGACGAGTTCGACCTTACTTACATGTTCATCGCCCACGACCTGTCGGTTATCGAATATGTAAGCACCCGCGTGGCGGTTATGTACCTGGGAAAAGTGGTGGAAATTGCCAACGCCAAGAGTCTCTACAAGAAACCGCTGCACCCCTATACCAAGGCCCTCTTTTCCGCCGCCCCCATCCCCGATCCAAAGATCGAGCGGGAGCGCAAACGGATTGTCTTGGAAGGCGACGTACCATCGCCCGACCAGGAGCGGGTGGGCTGTTACTTCCACGACCGCTGTCCCCACCGTATGGAGGTCTGTAAGAACCACATCCCGCAGCTGCTGGAGGTTGATACCGACCACAAGGTGGCCTGCTATCTGTATTACAAGCAGGAAGACCTGGCACGGCTCGAATAGCCACACAGAATAATGCCAGCTCACCTCGAGCCGGCTAAGCTTCCGAATGGTAGCTGATGTTCATAAAGTCGGATATAGCGGCGGCCTTTCTTTGAAGGGCCGTCTTATTTTTTGCCTCGGTAATTTCAATGTCTTTCTTTCCGCCTTCGGAAAATATCAGACTGAGAGTCAGTAAGTCGCGTTGAAAGAAACGTTTCTTCTGGCCGGGCTGCGATGAAACACTGCCCTTGCGAAAAGATTTGACTTCCACGCTCTCGACATCCTCCGCCGCAAAGGTGGTGCTTGCGGACAGCATTACAAGGCCGTGCAGGTGTTTGATTACTCCATCGGATTTGTGAAAATACCAGCTTTCGTTATACAGGGCTATCAGTGTAAATACTACAACTAAAATGATCGGCAGCAGCCCGCCCCCTTGGTCCGATGCGGTCACTATCAGGCTACTCAGTATAATCACAGCCAAAACTCCGAACACAATTCGAAACCCATTGTGAAGTTTGAGAGCCAGGGTATCCGTATCTATTTCTTTTACTGCAAATGTCAAATTCAGCATGCCTTACTCCGCCTCCTGATTACTTTCATCGGCCGGCACCTCAACCCGCAGGGCGTAGCGGCGGCCGAATTCCCGAAAACCGCGTTCCTCCAGGTCATCCTGCAGAAAGAGGATTTTACCGAGCAAATCGATCACCACATGACTCACCCCGTTTTTGGAAGCCATTTCGATAGCCCGGTCAATGAACAGCCGGGATAATCCCAGACCCCGAAATTGCGGCTCCACATAGATGAAACGCAGATCAAGAACCGTACTGTATTGCGAGGCGACATACACTCCCAGCACACAGCCGGCGAACTCTCCCATCGGCGTTTCTCCATACAGTATCTCCTTGTGCTCATTCTCCCGGCAACCGGCAATCTCGGTATCCAGCAGATAGTCTCGCAAGGCTACCGAGATGTCCTGTACCGACTCCTTCATTGCCAATACGGAGGCCTCCCGTATACGCTCTTTCCACCGGCCGGTTCCGCTTTGGATAATGAAATCGCTGAGCACCAGGTCTTCGGTCTCCTCAGGCTCATCTCCCAGCCGGCTGAGGACGATCGAGTCGGTAACCGCAGCGTACCAGTCCCGTACAACCTGACGCATCTCCCGTTCCTTGAAGACAAACCATTGCCGTTCCAGCGGTTCGTAACGCTTCAGTACATCCTTGAAACGCCGGAACACGCCGCGGCCTCCGTTCAATGCATCGCGCATCTCCTGGCGGTAGATCGGATTCTTGATAAATGCGACGAAGCGCTCCATCAGGTGGAAACCGTCAACCGGTCGCCAGTCCGGTAGTTCTACGAAGCGCTCTTCAGGGTCTTCTTCGGCCGCTGCTATCTGCGGGTCGTCTGAGGGAACCAGCTCGCCCTCCTTCAAATCGAACAGGTATTCGGCCTGCTGGTTCTCCATTCCGAATATGATCTGATCTATTATCTCCTCGGTTAGTTCGGTGGGACGTATCTCTTTTTTTTCCGACATAATATTCAAGCTCCTTGTGTGGGTAACTCGTCGTTCTCCAGTATCTCTTTCATGGTAGGTTCAACATCATCTATGCGCACCAGACGACTCTGCCGCGAATAGCGGTTATAGAACTCCACCGTATCTTCACTGGTTCGTTTTGCCGACAGTACTATTCTGTACGGAATCCCGAGCAACTCGGCATCTTGGAATTTTACTCCCGGAGATTCCTTGCGGTCATCTAGCAGCGTATCCGCGCTGAACCTGGCATAAATTCTATCCACCTTCTGACGCACCGAATCGCTCTTGCCGATTCCCATCAAAAAGAAACGAAACGGCGCAATTCTACTCGGCCAGAGCAGGCCGCGCTTGTCATGCAGCTGCTCGGCAATCGCCCCCATCAAACGTCCGATTCCGATTCCATAGGATCCCATGAACGGATACACCTTGTGTCCGCGCTCCTCCTGAAAATAGAGTCCCATTGAACGTGAATAGAAATCGTCCAGTTTGAATATGTTGCCGAGCTCCAGCGCACGGACTTCCTGCAGAGGACTGCCGCACTGTAGACATTTATTCTCCGGTTTGATCATCGAAATGTCGGCCACCTTCGTCGATTCGAAATCTCGCCCGAAATTGGCGTTTTTTAGATGCACCCCCTCTTTATTTGCACCTACGACCAGATTAGTCGATTTGGCGACGGTACTGTCTACCACCAGGGGGATAGCGCCGTTCACACCGATAGGAGACAGATATCCGGGCACGAAACCAAGTGCCTCTACCTCCCGCTGATCAGCCTTTTCGAGCACCGGCTCTCCGAGGTATCTGGTGAGTTTTTCACGGCTCACTTCGTGATCCCCGCGAACAACGGCCATCACCAGTCCATTCATAGTCTTGAAGATCATGGTTTTAGCCAGCTGATGCTTTGCAAGGCCCATGAACTCCGCCAGGTCCTCCATCGAAGTACAATTAGGAGTCGCTACCTCTTCCAGCTCCTGCAGAGTGTCGGTATGAAAATCCTTGAGCCCCATAGCCACGTTTTTATTGGCCCGGTATCCGCAATTTTGGCACTCTACCATAATATCTTCACCGATCGAACAGGGAATCATGAACTCATATGCCTTCTGACCGCCCATGTACCCGACCCCCGATTCAGCCGGCAGTGCATTTAAGCCGCAGCGCTCGAAAATCCGCTGATATGCGCCGAATACCTTTGGAAAAAAGTTATTCAGATCGGATGCTGATCGGTGAAAAGAATATGCGTCCTTCATCAAGAACTCTTTTGTTCGAATCAGGCCGTTGCGGATCCGCTCTTCGTCGCGGTATTTCGTCTGAAATTGATACAGAAAGGCCGGTAAATCGCGGTATGAACGCAGCCCTACCCGCACAAGATCGACAAACGCCTCTTCATGGCTCGGCGCCAGGACCATGTTGCGGTCCGTCCTGTCCTTGAAGCGGACCATGTCACTGCCGACCAGGCGATCGCGGCCGCTTTTTTGCCACATCTCGATCGGATTGACCAGCGGAACATTTACCTCCTGGCCATCGAGCCGCTCCATCTCTTCCCGGATTACCTGCTTCAGGTTGCGGACTACCCGGTTCCCCAATGGCAGATAGGAGTACAGCCCGTGTCCGTGTGTACGGACAAAACCGCCCCGCAGTAAAAAGGCAAAACCCTGACTCTTCACCCCATGATGCACATTCCGTAAAGTTTTGCCGAAAAGCTGAGTGTATTTCATATCATTTCCATCATACTTTGCACTAAAACCGCAGGTCAAGCGCTCTCGAGCTGCCCTCCTGAGCTGCCCCATGAGCTGCCGCTTTAAATGAATGAAATCAGATTCGCTAGGCTTGACCTTCTGCTT
>CAZRWN010000005.1:102176-125528 GCA_964603735.1 uncultured Sediminispirochaeta sp.
TTAAATGAATGAAATCAGATTCGCTAGGCTTGACCTTCTGCTTAATACGTATGATAGTATTACCATCTACGATAAGAATTTAACGATAAAATATTTTGAGGAGAGGTAAGTATGAGTACAATCGAATTTATTGAGGCCCGAGAGATACTGGACTCCCGCGGTAACCCTACCGTTGAGGTCGATGTATTTCTGGAAGACGGCTCGATGGGTCGCGCTGCAGTGCCTTCAGGTGCATCTACCGGTGTACATGAAGCGGTAGAGATGCGCGACGGTGACAAGGGCCGCTTCATGGGCAAGGGCGTTCTGAAAGCGGTAGAGAACGTAAATAACATCATTGCTCCCGAACTGGTAGGTCTGGATGCGCTCGATCAGGTCGATATCGACCGAACCATGATCGAACTGGACGGCACCGACAACAAGAGCAAACTCGGCGCAAACGCCATCCTCGGCGTTTCAATGGCCACCGCACGGGCCGCCGCCGATTTCCTCGGACTGCCGCTGTTCAAGTATCTGGGTGCCTACCACGCCAATCAGCTGCCGGTACCCATGGCTAATATCATCAACGGCGGCGAGCATGCCGACAACTCCGTCGACTTCCAGGAGTTCATGGTAATGCCGGTCGGCGCCGATTCGCTGCGCGGCGGTGTGCGGATGATCACCGAGGTCTTCCATAATCTCAAGAGCATCCTGAAGGAAAAGGGGTACAGTACCGCGGTCGGCGACGAGGGCGGTTTCGCTCCTAACCTCAAGTCGAACGAGGAAGCCCTGGAAGTTATTATGAAGGCTATTGAGAAGGCCGGTTACAAAGCCGGTGACGATATCATGATCGCCCTCGATCCGGCAGCTTCCGAATTCTACGATGAAAAGAAGAAGAAATACGTATTCAAGAGCTCCGACGGCCGCGAGCTCAGCTCTGAAGAGATGGCCTCGTACTGGGCCGACTGGGTAGATAAATATCCCATAATTTCATTGGAAGACGGCATGGCCGAAGACGACTGGGACGGCTGGAAACTGCTGACCGACAAGGTCGGTGACCGCTGCCAGCTGGTAGGCGACGATCTGTTCGTAACCAACACCAAGCGGCTGAAAGACGGCATTGACAAGGGAATTGCCAACTCCATCCTCATCAAGGTGAACCAGATCGGAACCCTGACCGAAACCTTCGAGGCGGTGGAAATGGCAAAACGCGCCGGGTACACCGCAATCGTCAGCCACCGCTCCGGTGAAACCGAGGACAACTTCATTGCCGACCTGGTAGTCGGGCTGGAAACCGGACAGATAAAAACCGGTTCACTGTCCCGCTCCGATCGTCTGGCCAAGTACAACCAGCTGATGAGAATCGAAGATTATCTGGAAAGTGTGGCCGAATATCCCGGAAAAAACGCTTTCTATTCTATCAACAAGATCAGCAAATAAGCTGGCGCGAGCCTAGAACCTTCTGCTGCGCAGCGGTTTCTAAAACGAATTTAGTAAGGGCTGCCGGAGAAATCTCCGGCAGCCCTTTTTACTATTGAAATGTTACTCAATATGCCACTGAAAAACTGTTGTACTTACCGGTGTAGCTCAGCCGGTTAATGTCGACATTGACTATATGGGCGCTGGGCGGCCCCTTACGGCACCATTGCAGAAACTGTTCGACCCGCTCCAGATCACCCTCACAAAAGATAGTTACCGAGCCGTCATATTCATTTCTCACCCAGCCGTATACATCGTGTCTGCGAGCCGCCTTCATCGCCGAATAACGAAAACCGACCCCCTGAACTCTTCCTTCGATATGTACCTTACATGCTATTTTTTTGTTTTCGTTCGCCTGCATAGTTTAAATGTAATGACAGACTAGTCAGAATTCAATGGAAACAACTCTGCGATTCGAGCTGCTAACTCATGATAATCAAAAGGCTTGTAAAGAACCTCGAAGGGGATGGAAAATTCCGGGCGCAGAAAGCCGCTGGTAATGATGATCTTTTTTTCATTGCAATAGTTATGAAGAAACTTTATCCAATATTCACCGCCGAACACGTCCATCCGGTAGTCTGAGATAATTACCTCTACGTTGTGGTCCAGCAGCTGCTTAATGGCCCCGACGCCGTCGGAGGCCACTAAGACTGGAAAGCCCTTGTTTTGGAGATAGTCCCTTAACGTCAGCCGGATTGCATCTTCATCCTCGACGATCAGTACGTATTTATTCGAACGCTGCGACATCAAACTCCCCGCACAGAAAGCAGATCCTGCATGGTTTTGGTCAGATTGTCGAAATCGAGGGGTTTCGGAAAAAATGCATCGGCACCCTCGGAAAGGATCTTTTCCCCTTCGCTCTCTTCATCTAATCCGCTGATGGAGATAATCAGCGGTGAAGCAAGATTTGCATCGCTCTTGATTTTTCGGCACAGTGAGTGCCCGTCGATGCCCGGAAGATCGATATCAAGTATGATCACCGACGGCTTTTCTTCAGTGATGATACGCCCTGCCTCGAAACCATCAAAGGCCTGATAGACCTTATGCGCCTCGAATTTCTTCTCAAGGATATTTTTGAGCATTTCGTTCAGGTCTTGGTCATCGTCTATAATGAGAATCTTCTTGCTTTTCTGCCCCGTAATCTCGAGCAGTTCATCGGGAACTCGCATTCCACGGCTTTCCAGAAACTCAAGCAAATCCTCAGCATAAATTCGGTACTGACCACCCGGCGTAGTAAAGGCCTTGAGATGGTTGTTCTTAATCCAGTTGATTGCAGTTTGATTCACAACACCACAGATGTTTGCCACCTCGAGTGCCGAGAAAATTCTAACCTTTTTGCCATTTTTTGCCATTTTATGTCCTCTCTTTATCACCAACTATGCGGTATCAATCATTGTACCAAAAACATCCAATATGTCAACGTAATTCGTCATAATATTGAAAAAATTTATCAATACTGTAATTATTTATCTGCTTCCACGAAAAACCCCGTCTTTGCAGCATCCTAATGAACTTATCACGGTCTCCCTGCGATTTCACGAGCATTTTTTCGGTCGCCGCCTCCAGGGCTTCTTGCTGCATCTGCCGGTCAAACTCCTGCGACAGGGCATCATCGGCTACGCGCTCATCCACCCCCTTCCGCTTCAGGGCGGCTTTCAATTTACGAACCCCTTCGGCCTTGCGCTTGATGCGGCTGCGAATCCACATCTCAGCAAAGCGGTAGTCGTCCAGCAGCTCGAGCCGCTGATATTCATCCAAGGTGGTTTGTATTGCATGTTCGCTGAACTGACGCTGCCTGAGCTTGTTGTAGAGTTCGAAGCGGGAATGCTCACGCCGGGCCAGCAGTTCGGCGGCTTTCTGCTTGGCCGTCAGAAGCTCGTGAGCGCTCTCCAGACGCCTTTTGAGGGCTTCATCGACCTGCAGGTCGACTTTCAGCCCGAAATCGATAAGGGTATGCGGAGGCACAAAAAAAGAGGAGCTGTCGGAAAGGAGTACTTGTACAGACTCCCCCGAAGCTCCCTCTTTGAGTGCGGTAATGGTCGGATTAACGTTTTGAGAACTGGAACTTTCTGCGTGCACCACGCTGACCATATTTCTTACGTTCGACCATACGCGGGTCACGGGTCAGGAAGCCGTTCGCCTTCAGCGAGCTCTGATTGCTCTCATCGTATTTTGCCAATGCACGAGCAAGACCGTGACGGGTCGCACCAGCCTGACCGGTGGGGCCGCCGCCCTTTACGTTCACCATAACATCGTACTTACTAAGCGAATCGGTTACGTCGAGCGGTTGTTTCACCACATAGGTAAGTCCCGGATTCGCAAAATATTCATCAACATCCTTACCGTTCACAACGATTTTCCCGTTGCCTTCACGGAGAAATACCCGTGCAACGGAGGTTTTTCTTCTTCCTGTTCCTAATGCAAGATTTGTCGTACTATCCACGTTTATCTCCCCTTACTTAAATTTCCAGTTTTTCCGGCTGTTGTGCGGTGTGCGGGTGATTCGGTCCCGCGTAGACCTTCAGATTCTTGTAGAGTTTTCGACCGAGAGGGCCTTTGGGAAGCATTCCCCACACAGCCCGTTCCATCGGATAGACCGGTTTTTTCACGATCATCTTTTCGAAACTCTCGCCGCTGATACCGCCCGGATACCCGGAGTGGCGGTAGTACATTTTCTGCCGCGGTTTACGTCCGGTCAGAGCGACTTTGTCGGCATTCACCACGATCACATAATCACCCATTTCCTGGTGATTCATATATTCCGGCTTGTTTTTTCCCCGCAGTATAGACGCGATTTTGACAGCTGCTCTGCCGAGCCGCAGACCTTCGACATCCACCACGTACCATTTGCGTTCAATCTTTTCAGGTTTCACAAAAATTGTCTTCATACCCATTCCTCTATACTAAACTTTGCGCGTATATTACTATCCTAAGACATAGACAAGTGTTGAGCATCTTTTCATATTTCGGTTTTTATGTCAAGGCCGAGGGGAAAGGACGGGGGTTCGGCCCTTACATTTATTTCTCTTCCTTGTCGTTAGATACGACCTCTTCAGTCTCCTCCGTATCCGTCTCGGACTTCTCTTTCTTCTCCTCAATTCGATCACGTATATCGGCAATTCCAATTAACACCGCAACCAGTCCGATAAACAGTGCCAGCACCGGGATTCCGCCTTTCAGAAAATCTAACACATCGGGCCACCATTGCAAAGCCCATTCAAAAGGAAGCACCGAATAAATAGTGAACACTAAGATCAGAATACCTACTAATAATGCCGTCATACGCTACTCCTTTTTTTCATTACTAAGTTCTTATAATATTCAATTTTTGTCCAGCGTCAAGCCTCTACTCCATACGACGGCTGCGCAGCAGCATAACCAGAAAGCCTACGCTGAAAAACAGAAGCGGCAGATTCTGCAGAACCACTTCCACTCTCACCAGCTGGGGATAGATGAACACATCCGTTGAAACAACGCCGAACAGCTGCAGTGTCGAATAGATGATTTCGCCGTATTCCACAATAACGCCCATAATAATCAGCATCCAGGCGGTATCGCGGGTTTTTGCCCAAAGAAGGATTGCCAGAAAGGTGGCGACAGCTCCGGCTGCCAGTCTGGCGATTATACTGATCAGGTCTACCGTTTCCATGACATCTCCTTACACCCTTTAATTAACGGCAAAACCTCACCGTCTGTAAACTCAGCCGGTATAACTGCCGGAGTTTCTTGACTAGGCGGGAGTAACACGCCTTTCTCCAACATCTCATGATAAAACCGGGAGTACTCATCGGCGCCGAACTCGAATTGCAGGTACGGACCGACGCGTTTAATACCCGGCAGGTCGAAGCGGCACCACATCGAAGCAAAATTCTGCTGCAGAAGATGCTGCAGATCTGCAAGGCTTTTTATCAGCAGATGAAACAGCACCGGGCTCAGTTCATGCTGCTCATATGGTTCGGCCGAGTCCCCCGAGCTCACCGAGTGCACCTGCAGACGACAGACCGGAACCGGCAGAAAGCTGCCTGGAAAGGGGATGAGGGGAATAAAAAACCGCCCGTAGCGGCCTTCATTCAGGCGCTGCTGCTGCTCTGCGTCAAGAGCCCAGGGTCGGTAGAGAAGTACACCATCCATAGAGCCGGACGGTTCGCCTGAATGCAGCTCAAAGGGAGTGTCGATTATGCGGACCGGGCTGCCCTGCAGGGCGCGGAGGGCCTCCAGCGCATGCTCGATGCTGGGGAAATAGGTGATATCCGCAACCCCGGAATACAGCTGTGTAAGCAGCTGATCAGCCCGCCGGCGCCACTTTCCGGGATATTCTGCCCACAGTCCCCGCTCAGCCGTCGACTTCAGCACCTGCAGAGCCCCGCCGGGCCGGTGGCCGGCCAGCGCCCGGCCGCCATTGAGGTAAAAGTCGATGTAGCGGGATCCGTCGGCACCATACACTCGATATCCGCGGGCCCGTTTAACTTTTGGCAGCCGGTTCCATACGCCGCTATGCACTCTCATCTCCGTACAACCTCCCCCGACACGACCTAAAACTCATCCGCAATCTTCTCGAGGGATGCGTATTCGGGGATAAACTGAGCTGTCTGCCCGGTTTCGAAGCGCACAAATACCACCAAGTGGCTTCCGTTGTGCGTAGTTTTCCACACCACACCGGCCCCGTAGTCGTCGTGATACACCCGGGTTCCCTTTTTCCACTCTCGTGCCTCTTCGCCGTAAGCCCCAAAACCGTCGGCGCTGCCGGCCCCGCCGTAGTCGCCGGACCCCATACCCGGAAGAGAGTAACGCGAATCAACCTCTACTTCGGCCTCCGGCAGCTCGTTCAGAAAGCGGGAGGGCATCTGAAAATTGGTCCGCCCCCAGATCATCCGCTGCCGGCAGGCGGTGAAGAAGAGCTCGTAACGCGCCCGGGTAATACTGACGTAGAAAATGCGCCGCTCCTCCTCCAGCTCATCGTCCTTTTCATCCGGACGGCTGGGGAACAAGCCCTCTTCCATACCGGTGATAATCACCCGGTCGAACTCCAGCCCCTTGGTGTTGTGCATGGTTATCAGGGTTACCCCCGGCAGGGCCGCCGGATCGTCCTTGGCAATGCGCGCGCGGTCCAGCTCGAGGTCTTCCAGAAACTGGGTCAATCCCTCCATACCGCCCGGATAGTCGCCGGCCGCACTGACCAGCTCCTCCAGGTTGGCTACCTTTTGCGTCAGGGCTACCTCGTCCTGCTTGCGGTGATACTCCAAAATCCCCGATTTACGTACCGCCGCATTGATAAAATCGGACAACAGCTTCTCGGTAATCACCGTCCCCAGCTCATTAAAATACGCCAGGACCTCCTCTACTCCGTTTTTACTGCGGCCGGGCAGCCTGGCCGCCATTCTCTGCATGGCGGAGAGCAGATCGCCGTCCTCGTTCAAGGCCTCCGCGATGATCGAAACAACAGTCTTCGCACCAATGCCGCGGGCCGGCTTGTTAACTATGCGCCGGAAGGCGACCTCGTCGTGATGGTTCACAAAAAAACTCAGCAGTGCCAGGGCGTCCTTCACCTCTTCCCGCTCGTAAAAGCGCAGCGAACCGACGATCTTATAGGGAATTCCCTTCTTTACGAAACAGGTCTCCAGACTGCGCGACTGGGCGTTGGTACGGTACAGGATGGCCGTACCGGCCAGGTTTCCGTCATCCAGCAGCCGCGCACAGTATTCGGCCTCTTCGTCATGGTCGCGCAGATAGGCGATTTTAGCTTTGGCCCCCTGTCCCCGGCTGGTCCACAGTGTTTTGCCAAGGCGCTGGCGGTTGTTGTCCACCACCTGCGAGGCGATTGAGAGAATCCGCTCGGTGGATCGGTAGTTCTGCTCCAGCTTTATAATGGTAGTGTTCTTAAATTCATCGGGAAAGGTGATGATATTGCGAACTTCGGCGCCCCGGAAGCGGTATATCGACTGGTCGTCATCGCCCACTACACACAAAGAGGTCTCCGGCCCATAGAGCAGCTTAAGCAGCTCGTATTGCGCTACATTGGAGTCCTGGTACTCATCCACCAGGATCACCTTGAAACGCGAGTGTATGCGCCGCAGCACCTCCGGTTCCGAGCGCAGCAGCTCCACCGGTCGCAGAATCAAATCGCCGAAATCGGCGTTGCCGATATCCCGCAGACGTTGTTCGTAGCGCTCGTACATCTCCTGAAAACGGGGATCTGTACTGATGCGGGACAGGTCGTCCTCGGGACCAAGGGCGTAATCCTTGGCCCGGCTGATCATGCGGTTGTAGCTGGTCAGTTCGCGGCGTTTGTAGGAATCATATAAGCTGTGCAGCAGGGTCAGGGCATCTTCATCGTCATAAATTGAAAAATTACTGTTCAGCCCCAAGAGATGGGCGTTGCGCCGCAGCATCCAGGCTCCGAAGGAGTGGAATGTGCGGATCATTACGCCGCGGGCATCGGGAGCCATTGTCAGCACCCGCGTATGCATCTCATCGGCGGCCTTGTTTGTAAATGTAACCGCTAAAATGGAACGTGGATCGACCCCTAACTGGTCGATGAGATAGGCGATTTTGGTGGTAATGACCCGGGTTTTGCCGGAGCCGGCTCCCGCCAGAATCAACAGCGAGCGGCCCTGATGCAGCACCGCCTGCTTCTGTTCCTGGTTCAGCATTTGCAGGTAGTCGGGTTCAGACGAGCTCATTCTGCGGCACCACCTCCAGATCGAAGTTGTTGCGCTTTACCACCCGCATGTCGGTCCAGCTGCCCGGCGCGAGACTGTCGCTGAGGATAATTGCGGTACCGTCAACCTCAGGAGCGTGCAGGTACGCCCGGCCAAGGGCCATGGATTCCTCCGCAACCTTCTCTTCTACCAGTACCCGCAGGCTGCGGTCGACAAAACGGTCCATCTGCTCGGATGAGATCCGCGTCTGCAGCTCCTCCAGTACATTTTTTCGCGCCTGCGCCCGGCCGGCGATCAAACGGTCTCCGAAAGTCGAGCGCATCGAAAAGGCGCGGGTCCCCTCCTCGCGCGAAAACACGAACACCCCGGCCCAATCGAAGCGGGCATCCTGCTGAAATTTCTGCAGCTCCTTGAACTCGCGCGGGCCTTCACCGGGAAAACCGACCATCAGGGTCGATCTGATGACCGCCGCGGGCAGCTCCCCGCGGATTCTATCGATCAAGCGCAGGTACTCTGCCGCCGTTCCGCTGCGTCCCATACGGCGCAGCACCCGTTTTGCGGCGTGCTGAAAGGGGATATCGAAATAGGGAATGATGCGCGGATCATCCTTCATTATAGAAAGGATTTCAATAGGAAAATTATCGGGGTGTATATACAGCAGACGTATCCAAAAATCCCCGGACAGTTCGCTGATTTTGCGCAGCAGCAGCGGGAACTCCGGGTTGCCGCGTTCACTGCCGTAAGCCGCCAGATCCTGGGCAATCAGATTGATTTCGACCACCCCCCGCTGCAGCAGCTCGCGTATTTGGCGCAGGATATCTTCGATCGGAATGCTTTTCAGTGGGCCGCGTATCAGCGGAATCGCACAAAAACTGCAGCGGTGATTACAGCCCTCGGAAATCTTCACGTAAGCCGAACCGGGAAACGAGAATAGTTCGCTGCGGTAGGCTGGAGAATACTGCCAATCCGGCAGTGCAACCGGGCGCTGGCCCTGCATGACCTGCTGCGAGACCACAGCAATCTGCCGCAGGTCGTGGTTGCCGAATATACCGTCGGCTTCGGGCAGCTGGCTGCTCAGCTCGTTTCCATACCTCTGGGCAAAACAGCCGGCCAGCAGCACCTTCTTATCGGGATACGCCTCACGGAAGGAGAGAACCGTTTCAATGCTTTCTTCCTTGGCCGGTTGAATAAATCCGCAAGAGTTCACGATAATCAGATCGGCAGCCTCGGCCTGTCCTACGTAGGTCCAGCCCTTGGCCTGCAGAGTATGCAGCAGAACCTCGGAATCAACCTGGTTTTTGGCACATCCGAGGCTCTCAATATAAAATTTACCCATATTGTTCTTCGATTGCATTGGATTGTATTAGTAGACGGGCAGCATCCGCAACTGATATCGGCCGGTTTCCTCGCTGCGCTCCCAGCGCAGCAACTTGGTAGAGACCTCGCCCGGTCCGCCGAAATCCACTTCTTGCCCGCCGATACGGGCCTGAAATGAACCGGCGTTGGAAATCCACAGCATTACCTCCCGGTCGACATTCAGGCGGAAGGTGTCATCCTTGTTGAAGTAGCGCTGCTCCCGAATCTCATCGTCTTTTAGATAACGTACCAGCGAATAACCCCGAAAGTTTACATCCAGCCGGAAAGCCTCGGGCTGCTCGGCAGTGAGAATGGTGACAGGAGTCTGGGTTCGCGAATCGACCGATGTGGTACCGAGATCGAAGATGGCCTCTTCTTCGTCCTCCTGCGCGCTGTGAGAAACGGTAGTTTCATCGATGGCGGCCTCTGCGCTTCTGCCGAGGCCGCGATCGAAGCGAAGGACCGCCGTCCGCCCCTGGGCATCTATATCCTGAACAACTATTCGAATATCGTTCCGCGCATCCTGAGTCAAGTCGAGAAGCAACTCTTTTCCCAGGCCGACAGTGCTGCTCCCGTAAGGGGTAGTCAGGGTAATCTCGCTGCCGACTTCACTCACCTCGATATCGACAGTATCGTTGTCCAGCATGAGGCGCAGCACCTGCCCCTCCTGAAAACGGCGCTCAACGATCTCTTCATCCATTTCATAGCGCTGGCCGGCGGATTCGGTTTCAGCTTCTGCCGTGGCCTGCTCCGCCGGCTCGGCCTGATCTTTAGCAATTTCCGCTGTTCCGCCATTCTGGGAGAACCAGGTATACAGCCCGTAGCCGCCTCCGGCCAGAACGAGCAGCCCCGCCACGATCCCGATTATCAGTCCGATGGAGGGGCTCCGCTTTTTACCCTGAATGAGTTCTTCCATAGGAACCGGCTGCTCCTGTATCTTCGTGTTGCGATACAGGGTCACCAGACGCTCAGAATCGAGCCCCAGATAATCGGCATAGTTGCGCAAGAAGCCGAGAAGATAGGTGTCGCCCGGAAAGGCGGAAAATTCCTCCTGCTCCATCGCCAGGATAAAGCGGCGGGCGATATTCGTATCACGGGCGACCTGGTCGGGGGAGTAGCCTTTCTCTTCACGGGCCGTCTTTAACTTTTCACCAATAGATTCCATATGCTAATTTTCCGGTTCAAATAGAAAGTTGTCGATTTGATACGCCGACGGCGGCTCCTCAAAACGAAATCGGGTGTTGGGTAGATCCTGATTCACCCGGATATCAACAAAATCGAACTGGAAGGTCTCATAATCATCAGTTATGCCTACCATTCGCCGTATCATCATATCCTTATTAACCGACATTTCTATCTGCCGAAAACCCTCGCCGGGGTTCCGCCAGCCCAGCTTGAGCTTACGCACCATTTCGTCCGAATCCTCATCAATGGGAACCGGTTCCGGCCCGTCGAGAAAAGCGACACTGTAGTTCTGCTTCAACAGCTCCAGCCCCTGCTCACTTACCATGGTTTCGAGGGAACCCTGGGAGTGGCGGGTTATCTCCTGCCGCATAAGCACATGGTGCATGGGCAAATACAGCATCATCTGGACACCGTCCACGACCAGCACTTGGTCCTCCGGTTCGGTGAAATTAATTCTGAGGAGATTCGGGGTTTTGTAGAAGATCTTGCCCTCCATGACTTCCTCACCTTTAGTGATGGTAATTTCGGCCTGATAATCCTCAATAGTACCATAATGCTCCGACACGGCATTAAAATACTGTTCGGCGGTGAGAATTTCCTGAGCAACCACTGGCGTCGGCATTATCGTCGCCAACAAGACGAGTGCGTACAAGTAAATAGTTCTCTTTTTCATCTGTTTCATCATACTCACAGTGGGGTATTTGTCAAGGACGGCTCACGCCGGTTGAGCAGATTAGCGGGAACCGGCGGATGCAGAAGCTCAGAGGGCAATTTATTGTCCGTTAGCAAGCTCCACATACTGCAGAGCCAGGTATTTGAGCCCGTTTTCGGAAAGTTTTAAAGACTCATTGCATACCGGGCAGGTAAAGCGCTGATTTTTCATGTACGCCGCTGCACATTGTACACAGTAGACCCGCCCGCAGCTCGGACATTTGCCAGCCGGCATCTCTCCCGGCGGTTCGCCGTACAGGCGAACCTGTTTTTGCGCGGGGATATCCCGCGGAACCCGCCACTCGCGGCCGCACTCGGCGCATTCAAAGCGCTCCTCGGTGATATCCAGAATGCGGTCGAGCAGGGCCTGTGCATCTTTCCGGAATTCTCCGGCCAGCAGCTGTTCTGCCTCGCTGCGGGCCGTCTGCATATCTCCCGCGTGCATAGCACTTTGGGCATACAGCAGTCTCAGCACATCTGATTCGGGGTCGATCTCGAGGCCGGCCTGACTGGCGGCCGCTGCCCGCTGGTATTCACCCTTCTCCATCGCAATTTTTGTGATGAGCTCGTAAGCTCTGGGAGTCGGATGGCTCTCCAGCAAGACGGACAGCTGCTCTTCGGCGCCGTTGATGAACCCGCCGTCCCACAGAGCCGCCGCAAGGTTCTCCCTGAACACCGGCTCCTCCGGCTGCAGCCGAACCGCCTTACGGTACTCTTCGGTTGCCTCATCCAGCCGTCCGCTCTCGGCATACAGATTGCCCCGCTGATTGCTGGTCGGCCCGTCCTCGCGCTCCAGCACTGCCAGGGCTGGCTCCAGTCCTTCGGCCGCATACAGAACAGCCGAATAGTTAATCGCCACTTCACTCTGGTCGGGCAGCTGCGCGAAGGCCCGCTCCAGCAAACTGCGGGCGGCCGGATAATCTCCCCGCTCCATCTCGATCAAACCGGCCAGATTGTGCACCCAGCCGTCATTCGGCTGCAGCTCCCGCGCCCGCTCCAGCGCCGTCAGCGCTTCCTGCGGATCGGCCCCCATAAGATATTCACACTCGGCCCGCTTCAGCCAGTACAGATAGAATTCAGGATTCTTTTCAATCGCAGTTTGAAAACAGCGCACAGCCTCAGGGTGTTCGCCGCGCTGCATATGGATAAGCCCCTGCAGAAAATCGATCTCGCTCTCCGCCGCGCCGCGCTCTATCAGCCGCTGAAAAATCTCCTCAGCCCCCGGCATATCCCCCTCCTGAAAGAGGAGTTTTCCCCGCACGGTTTCAGCCACCGCATTGTCGGCATCTATACGCCCGATCTGTTCGAATATGAAGGGGAGCTCCTCAAAAGCCTCCTGCCGGAAGAAAAGGCGCGCCGCCTCGGCGTAGAACGCCGCCGCTCGTTCCGTCTCTCCGCTGCGGTCCAGCGCTCGGGCGGCATTCAACTGAAAAATCGGCAGCTCGCCGTTCAGCTCCACCGCCTTGAGGTATTTCTCGGCAGCCGCCTGCCAGCGTCCCAGAGAATACTCGGCATTTCCATACAGATTCCACAGCGGGGCATTCTCGGCAAACCGCTCGATAATATCTTCGACATAACTGCGGGTGTCCAGAAAACGGTTCTGCAGATAGAGGATGTTGGCCTTTTCCAACTGTGCTTCGGCGTGGTTCGGCTCCTTTTGCAGACAGGACTCAATCTGGGTCAAGGCTTCCGGATACATACCCAGATTCAGATATGTTTCGGCCAGCAGAAACTGTCCGTCCACATCGGGCTCCTGTGCGTGAAAAGCCCGCTTCAGCTGGACCAGCGCCGCGGTGAACTGCCCGCGGCCGTAGAGCCGTTCGGCCAGCCGCACCCGTCGCCGGGGGTCAATCGGCAGCACCTTGGTCCAGCGATAGTACCACACCTCCACTTCCACCGGACGCGCCTCCAGCATCATCCGCTCCAGAGCGAAATCGGCCTGCTCTTTTTCATCGTAATTCTGTCCGGCGAATGCCAAGGTTCCGGTATCGAAAGACTCATCGTCTATTTCGGCAATCCACTGAGTGTCGAGATAGAATGAAAAGGAGTTGTTGTGTGCGATTATCCGAAAGTTGAAGCAGTCTTTGTCTTGCGACAGCGGTACCTCCAGCCAGGGAATGAGCGGAGTCGGATTACCGTTGAAAACTACATCGAAACGGAAGAAACCCCGGTTGGAGACCAGGGCGTAGTAGTAATTTTCATCATTTATATAGCGAAATAAGAAGCCGGCGGCCGAATGACCGTTGTTCGGATCAATCCGCAGGTCGGCGGCCGCAACAAAATTATGATACCGGTAGGGTGAAAACAGCGCCCAAGCAAACAGATTGCTGCGCTTCAGATGCAGGCGAAAGGCTCCGCGGGAGTGTCGGGCACTGAATGCTTCGGTCTGCTCCTCGGTAAAGCGCTTCTTTTTCAACACTGAAAAGTTAGATTGCCACTTCTCCTCGAGGAGGTCTCCCTCTTCAGGTTTTTTTCTCGAAAATCGGCTCAATATACGGCGTATCATATGCACCGGTAAGTATACGCACCAATACGCTTTACGTCCACCATCCCTTGTGTGATCCGCGCAGCTGGTGTACATTATTGACTATGAATCGGATAAAAAGCGATGAATCGCGAACCCGAAGTATATTCCTCATTATGGGCATCTTCATTCTGACCATCGCACTCTATCAGAACATAATTCTCGACCTGCCCTATTTTTACGCTCTTTTCTCCCTCGGCATGTTCATGATTCTGCTGGCGCTCTACAACGCCATTGCCGCTACCAGCCTGTTCGCCAACTGGCGGGGGCGCGACATTATCATTTTTTCATTAATCCTGCTGGTCAGCTGCGTAGTAATCGACCACCTGGGGATGTACCTGGGGTACTGGGAGTATCCGCACTACGACAGCAGCGACGATCTGCGCAAGTATCTGCTCGAATGGGCGGTGGCGCTGTTGTACCACAAGGTGAGTCTTCTCATCGGCATCGAACTGTTCCAGAAGGCCCGCATGCACCAGACCAGCGCCTTCTTTTTGAGCATGCTGATCATAGTGACTCCGGTCGGCTTTCTCACCGAAGCGCTCAATCTGAACGTGTATTCGTGGCGGGTACTCAGCATGCCCTTTACCGACTACAAAATCGGCGATTACTTCCTCGTGTTTCAGACTGTCGGCTACTGGCTGATGGCACTGATTCCCTACGCCCTGTATTTACTGATCGATTACCTTGTCAAGAAACGACTACTCTCATATAAAATTGATTCTATTGAAAAGGCGGGTACCTATCATGCAGTCGAATAAAGTCAAAGTCCTATCGGTGGGCGGCTCCATCATTGCTCCGGAAGGTGTCGATACCGGGTTTCTCTCACGCTTCCGAACGGCCATCAGCGTCTATTTGGAAGAGGACCTCCAACGCAAGCTGATCATGGTCAGCGGCGGCGGAATGCCGGCCCGGGTATACCAGAAGGCCTACCGCCAGATCGTGGCCGAGCACAACAGCGACGAGCAGGACTGGATAGGCATTGCCGCCACCCGTCTGAACGCCCGCCTGCTGAAAGCGGTATTCTCCGAGCAGTGTGAAAGCGAAGTTGTCACCGACCCGACGGTGGTATCGGAGATGAAGGGACAGGTGCTCGTAGCCGCCGGCTGGAAACCGGGATTCTCCACCGACAATGATGCAGTCCTGCTGGCCGAGAAGTTCGGCGCCGACACGGTCATCAATCTATCCAACATCGAAAAGATCTATACTGCCGATCCGAAGGTAGACCCGAACGCACGGCCCATCGACCACATCAGCTGGGCCGAGTTCCGCCAAATGGTCGGGGAGGAGTGGACACCGGGCAAGAACCTGCCCTTCGATCCGGTAGCCGCCAAGCGCGGTTCCGAGCTCGGACTGCGGGTTGTGTCCGCCTCCGGCAGCGATATCGACAACATTATGAACATTCTCTACGATCGCAACTTTGTCGGCTCGGTAATCGGGCCCGAGTAGGCCCCCGGTTCAAAGCCGGAGGGCCGGCGGCTTAAGATTCTCCCCCGCCAAAGCCCTCCGTCCAGCTCCAGACCACTTTTGAGTGTTCCGGGGGGAAGGGATTGTGCCGGCCGAAGTCCGGCCACCAGACCTCCTCATCGCCGGGCTCCTGAATAAAGCCTTCATCGATTTCCAGTTCGTCCAGCCACCGCAGAAGCAGATCGTATTCATCGGCGGTGAGAGAGCGGTTCTCCAGAGCGCTCACGCCGCGCCGCCAGGCGCGGTCCGGGCCGCGGGCTCCGGCCCGACCAGACCGACCGGCCCGGACAGCCCGACCAGGCCGGGCAGGCCCGCCGACTGTGCCGGCCCTATCACCGGATGCCTCCGGAACTGCGAACTGCACCATCAACGAGAGCAGGGTGCGGTCTTTCACTTCGCCGGCAAACCACTCCAGCACCCGCCGGGTTTCATGCAGCAAGCCGGGCAGCACCAGGTGGCGTATGATGCTGCCCGGCCGCAGCTCGGCCATCCGCTTAACCGCCGCAGTCGCGCGCTCGGGATAGTCGGCAGCGGCAAACAGCCGCCCGGAGAGTTCGGGATTCAGCAGCTTCAGATCCGGCAGAAAAATATCCACAAAACCGGCCAGCCGCTCGACCGTCTCCGGAAGTTCATAGCCGGAAGAGTTCCAGACTACCGGCAGCCGCAGTCCCGCCGCCCGCGCCGCAGCCATCCCTGCCTCCAGAGAGGGAATAAAGGGGGTGGCGGAGACGAGGTTGATGTTCTCGGCACCGCGGCGCTGCAGCTTCAGGCAGATCTCTACCAACTCGGCCTGCGAGATTTCCCGGCCGACCTCGCTGCGGCTCAGCTGCCGGTTCTGACAGAAGCCGCAGCGCAGGGTGCAGCCGCTGAAAAAGAGGGTTCCGGAGCCGCCACCCCCCTCGACCGCCCCGATCAGCGGGGGTTCTTCACCGTAATGGCGGGTGGCACAGGCCAAAACCATTCGGTCGCTCTGCCGGCAAAACCCGGTGCGACTTGGTCGAACGGCCATGCGGTCGACTCCGCACAGGCGGGGGCAGAGCCGGCACTCCGAGTAATCTGAAAAGACATACATGGGCTCATGCTATCGCTTTTTTCGCGGCTTGCCCAGTTGCGTTCCGATAGAAAGACCTCTATACTCTTTCAGTAAGATTTGGAGTTCGCCTGTATGAAGTTAGTAGTATTTGTGCTGAATAAAGAGGAACTGCTCGATGATGTGCTGGCCGCTTACGTCGAGGCCGGCATAACCGGCGCTACCGTCCTCGATTCGGAAGGAATGGGCCGCTACCTCAGCTATGAAGTGCCCCTGTTTGCCGACTTCAAAGCGTTCATGAAAGGCAATAAACCGTACAATAAGACCATTATTTCCGTCGTCAGCGAAGAAGAGGTTATACCACAGCTAAAAAAGCTGATCGACCGGGTCACCGGCGGGTTGGACCAGCCTGGAACGGGTGTACTGTTCACGGTACCGGTAGATTTTGCCACCGGTCTCATCGACCAAGCCGCCGAAGATGAAAGAGAGGAGGAGTCGTGATAACTTTAAGCGAGCTGCTTTCACCGGAGTGCATTCAGATGAATCTGAAAGAGAGGCGAAAGAAACGGGTTATCCCGGAGCTGACAGCCCTGCTCGAACAGGCCGGTAAGGTCAGCGATGGCAATGCGCTTGCGAATAAAATAATAGAACGTGAAGCTCTGGCTTCCACCGGTATCGGACACGGAATTGCAATTCCCCACTGCCTGACAAACCTCGTTGATACCACTATCATGGCCTTCGGCCGCAGCATTGCGGGAATTCCCTTCGATTCGGCCGACAACAAACCGGCCCAGTTGATCTTTCTGCTGGCCGGCCCGCAGTCGGCCACCGGTACGCATCTGAAACTGCTGAGTAAATTGAGCCGTATCCTCACCGAACAGCAGTTTCGCAATCAGTTACTGGCAGCGCAGGAGGTCGAGGAGGTACTGGAATTGTTCCGTCGTGCCGAGGAGTTATAGGAATGACCTCTTCTTTCAAGTGGGCAATCGCCAGAATAGTTCTCACAAGCATCTATTTATATGCCGGCTGGCTCCTGTTTACCGGCAGCATGGATACCCGCTCATTGCTGATGGGAGCCGGATTTTCCTTCCTGATTGCCCTGACGACCTTCAAACTGTTTATCGACGATGACGAAGCGGCCCGCCGCACCCTGCTGCCCAGAGTGCACTGGCTGATTTTCTATTTCTTTCTGGTATTCTATAAACTCTACATCGCCAGCTTCAAAACCGCCTTTTCAGTTTTTACCAAATCATACTCTCCGCGGGTGGTTCACTTTCGCACCCGGCTTAATTCGGATATCGCCAGAAGTGTAATCTCCGGTTCCATAACCTTGACTCCCGGAACGATTACGCTGGAGCTGACCGAAGACCACCTGGTGGTTCACTGGCTGGATGCCGCTACCACGCACAGCCGCTTTGCCGGCAACCTGATCAAGGGGAGCTTTGAGAAACTCCTGAAGCGAATTTGGGTATAACTATGGAAACCTTACTACCGACCATCATCAACTGGACGATTGCCTTTTTGCTGGGCTCCTGCATTGTGGGAATCGTCCGCATCATCATCGGGCCCGGGGCTGCGGACAGACTGACCGCCCTCAATCTGGTGGGCTCGCAGGTCCTGGCTCTGCTGGTCCTGACCGCCTACCGGGCCGGTTCGCCGGTGTACTTGGATGTGGCCATGGTGTATGCCGTGTTCGGCTTTCTGGGAGTCTTGGCCCTGACCCGCTATCTGTCGAAAAGGAGCGGAACAAAATGAGTATAGCTGCAGTTATTTTCTTTGTGCTGGGTATATTCTTCGCCATCACCGGCCATATCGGACTGCTGAACGCTCCGGATGTCTATACCCGTCTGCAGACCTCATCTATCTGCAGCACTACTTCGGTCATCTCGATCCTGATTGCCAGCATGCTTTTGGCCGGGATCAGCCCCTTTACCGGGAAGGTGGCGGCAATCAGCATCTTCTTCGTCATTACCAGCCCCCTGGCCACGCATATAATTGCCCGCTACGCCTGGGAGCAGGGCATAGTGCCCTGGAGGCGGCAGAAATGACCGAGATTTTTATCAACAGTCTTCTGTGGGTGATTGCAGCCTCCGGACTCTTGTCGGTACTCTTCGACGATTTGTACGTATCGGTAATCTCGCTATCAGTGTTCAGTTTCTTATCTTCGCTTTTATTCTACGTAAGTCATGCCCCCGATGTCGCCATTACCGAAGCGGCCGTCGGAGCCGGGATGACTACCCTCATATTTATTTGGGCGGTACAGGCCAGCACCTCGAAGGGGCCCGGCAGAACCTTGATCAGTTTTTCACCCAAGCTGCTGATAGATGCGGCCCTGGTCGCCGGAATTGGGCTTGTGTTGTACCTCGTGCTGCCGCCGATCTCCGGAGGCCCCCATTTTCTGCGCGATTTCATTACCGAAAACGGGTATAGTGATACCGGTGCTTCGAACCTGGTAAGCGCAGTGTATCTGGGATACAGAGCCTTCGATACCTTCGGAGAAACTATCGTGCTGCTGTGCGCCGTCACCGGTTCTATCTTTTTTTTATCACGGACCCACTAATCTGGTGAAAGGAGAGACGTATGCGTACCAAAACCGACATGCTGGATGTAGCTTCTCGCAAACTCGCACCGTATGTGCTGCTGTTTGGCTGCTACCTCATCAGTAACGGCCACCTCTCTCCGGGCGGCGGTTTTCAGGGCGGAGTGGTACTGGCATCGGGACTGATTCTTCCGGCTCTGGGCTGCCGACCGGAGCGGCGGGAGGATCTGTTGTCGAATCTCTCGCTCAACATCGGAGAGACCGCCGGTTTCATCCTGTTGTTTCTCATCGGAATCAGCGGCATTGTGGCCAGCGGGTACTTTCTGGCCGACCCCTTCCCCGCAACCGCCCGCCCCCACGCCTGGTTCATATTTTTCCTCAATCTGGCTATCGGCATCAAGGTAGGGGCCGGAATCGGTTTGCTGAGTCTGCTGCTCATTCGTGAATCACTGGAGCCCGAACATGGATAAACTCTTAGTCATACTGCTGATGTGCATAGGCCTGTGGGGAGTTCTCGCAGGGCGATCGCTGATCCGCAAGATCATCGGCTTGAGCATTCTCAACAGCACGGTAGTTATTCTCTTTATATTATCCGGACGCATCGACGGAACCAAAGCCCCGATTATTACCAACAGCGATCCGGGTCTGGTTGTTGATCCCATTCCACAGGCGCTGATGCTCACTGCCATTGTGGTCGGTCTGTCGGTAACGGCAGTGGCGCTGATCCTGGCGGTGAAGCTGTACCGCTCATGCGGCAGTCTGAATGTCTGTGAAATCGAGGAATCGGTGGATGAGTCTGCAGAATGATATAGCAGTACTGCTGCTCGTATGTGCTCCGTTAGTTGCGGCGGTAGTCAGTTTAAGCGGTAAGTTTCTCAAGAACAGCAGCTACACAAGCATTTCGTTTCTGATATGGCTGGGGGGATCGCTGTACGCCCTGGCGATATCAGCACCGACAATCTTCTATGGAGAGCCGCTCAGCTATCACCTCGGCGGTTGGATGGAACCTTACGGCATACGGCTGTCTATCGACGGCCTGACCTGGATAGCAACCCTGACGGATATTCTCATAGGTACGGCCGCCTGGCTGGCAACCCGCCGGTATCTTCGTTTCGGTCCGGTATTCTACTTTTTCTTTTTTATGGCCCTGTTTTCACTGCAGGGGATTCTGTGCACACGGGACATTTTCAACTTATTCATCTGGTTCGAGGTTCTCTCACTCAGCTCTTTTCTGCTGATCAGTTACGACCACAGCATGAGCTCTAGACTGGCGGCGGTTCGCTATCTTTTAATCAGTTCCTTGAGTATTATCTTTTTCCTGATAGGAGTCTGGATCCTCTACCGGCTGACCGGAACTCTCTCGCTCGAAACCATGGCCGCCAGACTGCCGGGCCTTTCGTCAGCGGCCTTCGACGCAGACAGTGCAATCGGGCTGGCACTGGCACTGATGAGTGTGGGTATACTTACCCGGGCGGCTATCGTACCCTTTCACACCTGGCTGCCGGATGCCCACGGAGCGGCGCCCTATCCCGTATCGGCCCTCTTGTCCGGGTTTGTAATCAAAGCCCCTATGCTGGCTATGTGGAGAATATTCGACTATATGCAGTTCCCCGGATTGATGGAG
The DNA here is from genome assembly GCA_964603735.1 of uncultured Sediminispirochaeta sp. GTDB lineage: Bacteria > Spirochaetota > Spirochaetia > DSM-16054 > Sediminispirochaetaceae > DSBN01. The sequence goes on from CAZRWN010000005.1 coordinate 122,727, forward strand.
GGGCTGGTGTGGCTGGGCGGAGTGTGTGCGATATGGGGAGTTGCCGCGGCCATGGTGCAGAACGATGCCAAAAAACTTCTCGGTTATCACTCGGTTTCACAGATGGGATATATCCTGGCCGCATTCGCCATCGGGGGTTCCGTCGGACGGTCGGCGGCCCTCTTTTATATCATTGCCCACGCTCTGTTCAAAAGCCTGCTGTTTCTTACGGTCGGGCACGTAACTGTACGGGTGGGAACCCGCAATGTATATAACATCCACGGACTGGCCCGTTTTTTTCCCGTATACACTGCGGCATTCATGATCGGGGCCGCCGCGATATCCGGATTTCCCCTGCTGGCCGGCTTTACCGGAAAGGTTCTGGTCACAAAGGCCCTCTATTCACATGGAGCCTATTATCTGCTGACCGCCGCCGGAATCGGCACCGCCGCCTCTTTTGTGAAGCTGGCCTCAATATTTTTCGGAAAAACCTCCGCTGCACACATTCAGGCGCTGGAAATCGCGCCTGCGGATCAGATCCATGCCGGTCGCGGTAAGATCGCTCCCAACATTGGGGTTATGCTGATCTCTCTGGGATGCATCCTGATGGGGGTTCTGCCGAACAGTATTCATCGCTTTATCCTGCTGCTGCTCTATGGAAAGCCGGAAGCTCCGGCCGCCGCCCCGATAGGCTGGTATACCCCGGAATCTCTGATAAAGGCAGCAGTTACCCTCGGGGGAGGTGTTCTGATAGCCTTTTTTTTGTTGTCGCCGCAGGGCAAACAAGTTTCGCACCAGCTGCGGCGATATCGAGTCGGCCTAAACGGGTCGCTGCGCCTGCTGGTCAGCGGATCGATCGCAGTACTGCTGTTCGGTCTTATCACCTATTGATGAAGGAGTGTAGATGGAGGCGGTTTCCGCAGATGTACAGGTAGTTTTACTGCTCTTAGCCCCATTAACGGCCGCTCTCATTAGCCTGACGGGAAAGGTTTTTCCAAAAATCCCCTCAGCCGGGCTGTCGTTTATTATCTGGCTGGGCGCGAGTGCCTGGACGCTCTGGCAGACAGCCGGTCTTGCCGCCGGCCGCGAAGCCCTGCGTTACGCTGTGGGCGGCTGGCCGGAACCCTTCGGCATTATTCTTGAGCTGAACGGCATCAGCTGGCTGATCAGCCTGTTGGCGGTGGTGATTGTCGCAGTCGTGTGGTCAGCCACCTATCGGCAGGGCTTTTACAGCGGCAGTTTCTATCTGACGCTCTATCTAACCCACTTTTCACTGCAGGGCATTCTGTTTTCCAGAGATCTATTTAATTTGTTCGTGTGGTTCGAGGTCCTGTCCCTCTGCTCGATCATTCTGGTAGCCTACGACCGCCGGCCCCGCGCGCTGCTGGCCGCCCTCAGATACCTCCTGCTCAGCACGATCAGCATCGTGTTCTATCTCCTCGGCCTCTGGATACTCTATACCCACACCGGCAGTCTCGCCTTCAGCGGAATCGGGGCGTACATTGGCGCGTTGCCGGCAGGAGCCGGCCGCAGGCCGGCTATGGTTGCGCTGGGCCTGATAAGTGCCGGTGTGCTTACCCGTTCAGCTGTAATTCCCTTTCATACCTGGCTGCCTCCGGCCCACTCCTCGGCGCCCTTCCCGGTATCCGCTCTATTATCGAGCCTGGTAATCAAAGTGCCGCTGCTGGCTTTGTGGCACTTTTTCCTGTATCTGCCGTTCATGCCCCTGACACCGCTCCTCCTGTGGCTGGGCCTGGGCAGTGCGCTGACAGGCGGTGCGGCGGCCCTCTTACAGAGCGATGCAAAACGGATTCTGGCCTATTCCTCGGTAGGGCAGATGGGATTCATTCTCACGGCCTTCGCCGCCGGCAACCAGGTTGCCGGGGGAGCTATTGCCGGGGTGGCCGGTGCCGCCACTCTGTTCTATATTCTGATGCACGCTACTTCGAAAGCCTTGCTGTTCCTGAGCGTCGGATACGTTACCCATACCGCCGGCAGCCGGGATGTGCATTTCCTGCGGGGGATGCAGCGCAGGTTTCCATTGACTGCCCTCTATTACTGGATTGCCGCCCTGACCCTGATGGGACTGCCCCTATCCGGCGGATATTTCGCCAAAGTCCTGGTCAGTTCAGCGCTGTACGGGCATATCGGCACCTGGATTCTGACCGTCGCCGGGGCCTTCACCGCGGCGGCCCTCTTCAAGCTGGGGCGCATCTTCACCGGCCGGGCAGAAAGCCTGCCTGGTCCGCCCCGGCCTTCCGGCTCGCCGCTCCTCGGCATGGGAATGACCCTTGCCGCCGCCATTTGCGTTGCGATCGCAGTTCTGCATCAGGAGCTGTTTTGTTTTCTCACTGATATAGTAGGCCAGGCAACGCTTGCCGCACCCGGATCAGGTTTAAGCGGCGCAGCAAGCGACCTGGCCTGGCTGTCGGACGCATCCTTGATAAAAGCCGCCGCCACCACTCTGATAGGGTTCCTCGGACTCTTCGCTTTGCATGCTGAAGTAGTTGCCCGCTTCGCCCGGCGCCTCACCGGCTTGCTAACCGCTGGATTAGACCGCTCCCTGCAGCTCTTGAGCATCGGGCTGCTGATTTTCGTCCTCTACAGTGCGCTGGTCCTGTAAGCACTTCTGCGCTCTCGCGGCCTCGCCTGCACCTGCCCTACCCTTACCCTGTATCCACGGCCGAAAAACTCTGCAGCTTATTGCAAAAACAGAATCAATAGTGTAATCTGTTCATCAACATTTAGGCCGGCGTGGCGAAATTGGTAGACGCAGCAGACTCAAAATCTGCCGGGCTTTGCGGCCCGTGTCGGTTCGAGTCC
>CAZRWN010000006.1:0-118353 GCA_964603735.1 uncultured Sediminispirochaeta sp.
TGACAAACACTGTTTTAAGTGGATCAATTTTTGTGAGCATTGTTGATTGTATGAGGTCATCAGAGTAATTCAACCCTTCATTTTTATTCATTATGCTTTCCCCTTTATAATAATTTATTCGGCTGATTAACCATGTTTCTTCATGGATTCAATAAGAATTTACTCTAGTTCCTCCCTGTGTGCTGAAGGATCAAGATAACAGTCGATTATCTTTTCATGGGAAAGGGAGTCGATTCGTTCATTCATTATCTTCAACGCCCGTGAGTTAATATCTATGGCCTTTTTTACCGGCATTCTTTCAGGATTAATATCAAAACCGAAATATTCTTCATCACCAGCCATCTTCAGTGAATACATGACACCTTCAGCCTGCTGCCACTCAACGACACCCACATTTAGATCCTGGTCGTAATTCCCAAGTGGCTGGCTGTTCATGTGGACATGCGCAAGCCTGCCTTCCATGGTAACCAGAGAATACGCGGCAGGAGCATCTTAATAGCCCATGCGGACAAGGCCTATCTCAGGGTTCAGACCGGCCAGGCACATACCAATATCCAGAAGTTTCCTGTTTTCCGGATCTTTTAAATGGGATTCAATACCTTTTGCTGCGAGTATCCTATCAGCAGTCGTCCGGTATATATTATTGGGGAGCCAGGGATGGAGAGACGGGAGAGCTGCGGCTTATCGAGGTGAAGGGCAGATCATCGATCCAGACTACCATCACCGTAACAAAGAACGAGATACTCAAGGCACTGAACAATCCGGAGCACTTTATTCTCGCGGTTGTGAGGGTCAGCTCAGAGCAGTCCTATGAGGGGCCGTACTATATCCATAAGCCCTTTACCTCGGAGCCGGATTGGCACTCGACGAGCGTGAACTACGATGTACATGCGCTGATTGAGATGGCTTTAGAATAGTTTTGTTGTTATTCTACAATGAATAAGCTATAATTAGCGTATGAATTTTGATGAGATAGATTCGCGATTCAGAGATGATGTTGAAATTGCTGTAGAATACCTTAAATCGGTAGGTTGTACGGAAATATTTATTTTCGGATCGCTGTATACAGGTCAGATTCATTCAGATTCAGATATCGATATCGCCGTAAGAGGTCTGAAACCGGAAGATTTTTTTTCGGTATATGGGGAGCTTATGATGCGGTTGAAACATCCGGTTGATTTAGTGGATTTAGACCTTCAAGAGCAATTTGGAAAGTCCTTGATTAATACTGGAAACTATAGTCGAGTGGCATAGATGGATCTTCCAGCTACAATAAAAAACGAAATCATGGGCCTTAACAAAGAGCTGGAAATTCTCTCTGCTCTCAAAACTAGAAGAAACCATTCAGATTTAGATAATATAGAGATCCGGGCAGCAGCTTTGTCTCTAAGTGCGCTCTATAATGGGATAGAAAAGGTATTGCTAAATATACTTAAAGAATCTGGGGCATATATTAAAAACCAGATGTCCTGGCACACTCTGCTCTTAAATGAGTCAGTCAACAATGGAATTATAAGCGAGCATACACACAATGAACTAAAGGGGTTTTTGGCTTTTCGTCATTTTATACGACACGCATACAGCTTTGAAATAAATCCTATTGCTATCAATTCAATATTGGATAGAGCTGAAGATCTTGTCACAAGTTTTATTCTTGAGGTCAAAAAATTTTATCAAGATAAAGGTAGCTCTTATTCGATCTAATAAGAGTCTCCGTGACCTGTCGTCTCTTAGGCTCTAGAAGCAAGAGTTGTTGATCTTTCGATGGAGTGGTATACTGAGAGCCATAGATAAGGAGAGGATAGCATGGTTGATACTGATACCCTATTCAAAGAGGCCTTGGCGCTGAATCCGAAAGAGAGAGCTGAGCTGATAGATAAATTGCTGTCGAGCTTCGATAATCTGGACACTCAGGTAGATGCGTTGTGGGCACAAGAGGCTGAAGATAGAATCAAAGCTTACGAGCAAGGAAAAATGAGGGCTGTATCTCTGGAAGATGTGCTTCGAAAATATAAATAACAGAAAGTATGAAAATTTCATTTCTCGAAATTGCTCAACATGAACTTGATGAGGCGATTGCCTATTACAATTCACAGCGAACAGGTCTCGGTGATGAATTCCTTTTGGAAATTCTGAGATTACTTGATAGAATTGGTGAGTTTCCTGAGGCTTGGCACCCGATTTCTAAAAATGTGAGACGGTGTCGATTACGTCAATTTCCTTATGGTATACTCTACCAAGTTCGGAAAAGTACTATACTCATTATTGCAGTCGCGCATTTACACAGAAAACCGTTTTACTGGCAAGACAGGGTGTAGTTACGGGAGAACTAAACCTCAGCGGAGAAGGGGTTCGAGGAAGCATAAGATATCTGTTATCTAAGCCGCTACGTCACCTTCTCCACCCCACAGGCCGAAAGCTTAAAGGGGGCAATCTTCGAGTCGGGGTCCAGTTCTGCCCGGGTCAGCTTGTTGACCGGGCTCTCGCGGAAGTGGAAAGGGGCGAAGATCTCGCCTCTGGTGACGCCTTCGTCTAAGCGGATGGTGCTGGTGATCTCGCCGCGTTTATTGAATAGCCGGACTGCGGCACCGTCTTCCAGGCCGTGCTGCCGGGCGTCCTGCGGGTGCATCAGTACGTATGACTGGTCGGCGTAGGCGGAGAGGGCCGGGCTGCGGCGCGACATAGTGCTGGTGTGGTACTGATAGAGGATGCGGCCGGTGTTCAGCAGGAAGGGGTATTCCGAAGATTGCTGCTCACTGGGTTCGATGTGTTCTACCGGAACGAAGCGGGCCTTGCCGTCGTCGGTTTTGAAGGCGTCGAGGAACAGGGTCGGGGTTCCCGGGTGATCGCTGCTGGGGCAGGGCCACTGGATGCCCTGCTGTTCGATGCGCCGGTAGTTGATGCCGGCGAAGATGGGGGCTACCTGCGCAATTTCGTCGAAGATATCTGCAGGGCCTGCATACTGACCCAGGTCGTAACCCATGCGGGCGGCCAGGTCTATCAGGATTTCGTGGTCCGGACGGGCCTGTCCCGGCGGCTCGACGGCTTTCCGAACACGGATGGTGCGGCGGTCGCTGTTGACAAAGGTGCCCTCTTTCTCGGCAAAGCAGGCGGCCGGCAGGATGACATCGGCCAAGGGGGTGGTGTCGGTGGGAAAGATATCCTGCACCACCAGGAAGTCGAGGTTCTCCAGAGCCTCGCGGGTATGGTTGAGGTCGGGGTCGGTGATCATCGGATTTTCGCCCATTATAAACATGCCCTTTACCTGGCCGCGGCCGGCGGCCAGGGCGATTTCGACGGTGGTCAAGCCGGCGGCGGCCGGCAGGCTCTGGTAGGGAACCTTCCAGATTTCGGCCAGCTTGCGGCGGTTCTCATCATTGCCGACGGGAATGTAGCCGGGGTAGGCGATGGGCGAGCAGCCCACATCGGTGACGCCCTGCACGTTGTTTTGACCGCGCGGCGGGTCGATGCCGCAGTGTTCGCGGCCCACCTGGCCGGCGGTCAGCATCATGTTGATCAGGGCGTAGACATTGTTGGTGCCGTTCTGGGCCTGGCTCATGCCCATGCCGGTGACAACCATGGCCGTTTCGGCGCCTCCGTACAGCTCTGCGGCCCGGCGTAACTTTTCCACCGGTACGCCGGTAATTTCGGCGGTGCGTTCGGGGGTGTAGGCGGCGACCTGCTGTTTGAGCTCTTCGAATGCCGGCAGGCCCCCCTTCACCCGCTCGCGGATGAACTTCTCGGCCACGTAGCCTTCCTGAATGAGGAGGTTGGTCAGTCCGTTTAAGAGTGCAACATCGGTCCCTAAACGCTGCTGCAGCCACACATCAGCGTAGCGCACCATAGGCGTCCATCTTGGATCGCAGACAATGATTTTGTGACCTCTCTCTTTTCCATTTTTTGCAAATGTTGCCGTAACCGGATGGGTCTCGATGATGTTGTTGCCGGTGATAAACAGGCAATCGGCTTCGGCGAAGTCTTCGATGGAGTTGGAGCCGGCGCCGCTGCCGAGGGATTTGAGCATGGCGGTGACGGTGGAGGCGTGACAGAGGCGGGTGCAGTAGTCGAGGTTGTTGCTGCCGAAGGCCACGCGGACGAACTTCTGGAAGAGGTACGTGTCTTCGTTGGTGCATTTGGCCGAGGCGTAGCCGGCCAGGGCCTCGGGGCCGTGGGCGGCGCGGATTTCGCCGAAGCGGCGGGCGATAAGGTCGAGGGCTTCGTCCCAGCTGGCCGGCTCGTGGCGGCCGTTGCGTTTGATGAGCGGGGTGGTCAGGCGGTCGGGGCTGTGGACGTAGTCGTAGCCGAAGCGCCCTTTGACGCAGAGCCGTCCGTAGTTGGGCGGGATGCCCTCTACGCCGTCGGCCCGCAGAATACGGCCGTTCTGCACAAACAGTTCGATTTGACAGCCGACTCCGCAGTAGGGGCAGGTGGTGCGGACCTTGCGCAGGGCGGGCGGATGGGCTGTAGCGGTCTCGGAAGGGCGGGCGGCCTGGCCCGGCGCCGCCTGAGTGAGGTCGATCTCATCGCGGTGGAGCTTTTCCACGATGGCGCCGGTGGGGCAGAGCTGGATGCACTCGCCGCAGCCGTCGCACTCGCTGCCGCTCCACTGGCCGGTGCCGGCCACAATGTAGGCGCCGATGCCGCGGTCGTTGAAGGAGAGCACGTGTTTGCCCTGCACTTCGCCGCAAGCTTTGATGCAGCGGAAGCACTTGATGCACTTGGAGCCGTCGAACGTGAGCACGGGAGAGCTGTCGTCGAAATGGCGGTTCACCAGGCCGGTGAGCTTGGGGTAGCGGCGGGCCGCCGGGTCTTCCAGCCCGTAGCGGAAGATCAGCTCGCGCAGCTCGTCGCGGTAGGTGCCGTCGTAGTCCTCGTTCTGTTCGGCCAGCAGATATTCCAGAGTCTGCCGGCGGGCCGTCTCGATTTCGTCGTCGCTGGTGGTGATTTTCATACCCTCTTCTACCACTACAGTACAGGCCATGATCAGTCCGTTGCGGCCATCGATTTTCACCATGCACAGTCGGCAGGCGCCGGTAGGGCTGAGCTTGGGGTGGTAGCAAAGGTGCGGGATGTCGATGCCCGCTTCGAGGGCGGTGTTCAGAAGGTTGTTTCCGGTGACCGCCGGAACCTGCCGGCCGTCGATTTCTATGGTTACGTTCCTGCTCATTCTCTTTCCTTCATAAAGACTTGCTAAAGTGCGCTATAATGCAGCGCCGAAAAAGCGCTGGGCGCTCTTGAGCGACAAAATCGGGGATTTCCCCAGCGGGCAGAGGGATGTCTGGTCCATGTACTCCGCCTCGCGGGTCATTTCGTCCAGAACTTCGCCGCGGCTGCCGCGGGGACGGGAGGCTAACTGCTCGGCCATCTGCACCAGTAGGGCGGTACCGATGCGGCAGGGTATGCACTTGCCGCAGGATTCGTGCCGGAAGAACTCCATCACCGCCAGGAGCTGTTGGGCCAGGTCGCGGGTTTCGTCGAATACGATGATCGCCCCCGAACCGAGAACCGCGCCGTGCTCCTTCAGGCTCTTATACCCCAGGGGGGTGTCGAGCAGCTTCTCGCCGACCAGACTGCCGGCGGCCCCGCCGATCAGGGCGGCCTTAAATTTGTGGGTGTCTTGGCCGCCTGCCCCAGTGGCGCCCCGCATCCCGCCGCATTTCTCGTCTATGAGCTGCCGCAGGGTAGTGCCGAGTTCTACTTCGTAAAAGCCGGGCTGCTCTACATCGCCGCTGATGGTGAAAATTTTGGTGCCGGGGGAGTCCGGCATGCCGAGTTTCCGGTATTCGGCAGCGCCGTGCTGCACTACATACGGAATATGGGCAAAGGTTTCTACATTGTTGATGAGAGTCGGGGCCCCGAACAGGCCGTATTCGGCCGGAAAGGGCGGTTTGATGCGCGGATATCCGCAATTGCCTTCCAGCGATTCCAGCAGCGTCAGCTCCTCGCCGCAGAGGTAAGAGCCGGCGCCCAGCCGGATCTCGACTTCGAGTGAGAAGCTGGTATCGAGAATGCGGGTGCCCAGGTAGCCGGCTGAGTAACAGTTCTCAACTGCCCGCCGGATGCGGCGAATCGACTCGATATATTCACCGCGGATGTAGATGTAGGCTTTTTCAGCGCCGATGGCATAGGCGGAGATGAGAATCCCTTCAATTACCTTGTGCGGGTCGCGCTCCATGATGGCCCGGTCTTTGAAGGTGCCCGGTTCGCCCTCATCGGCATTGCAGACCACATATTTCGGGCCGCAGGCGCCGCAGATGGACTCTTCGGTCAGTTTCTCTTTTACCCCCGTCGGGAAACCGGCTCCGCCGCGCCCCTGCAGGCCGGAATCGATGACTTCTTGAAAGATTGCTTCAGGTTTCTGTTGAAGAGCCCGGCGCAAGGCCTGAAAGCCGCCGGCTTGTTCATATTCCTGCAGGCTCCCGGGGTCGATTTTGCCGGCGTTCTCTAACGCTATCAAAACCTGAGGGCCGCCGGGGGTGCTACCGCTTTGCTTAGTTGAAGCTCCCACGCTATACATCCTGCCCCTCCTCCGGCTGTGTAGACCGTTCCCGGATTCTTGCCAGAATTCCTTCCAAGGACTCCCGGCTTACACCGCTGTAGAGCACCCCGTCTATCATCAGGCTGGGGGCGTGGTGGCAGTTTCCGAGACATTCACTGGTCTCAAGTGTAAATTCCTCGTCAGTGGTGGTACCGCCGAGGGAAACCTCCAACTGCCGCTGCAGTTCTGCGAGCAGGTCGAAACTGCCGTGCATGCGGCAAACCGGCGAGTTGCAGACCCGGATGATATGCCGGCCGCGCGGTTCGCTGCTCAGCATCGAATAATAGCCGACCACTCCGTAAACCGCAGCTAAGGTGGTATTCAGATATGCGGCCACAGCCTCGATTGCCGCCGGGGAAACATAGTTTCGAGGTTCGGAGTCCTGCACATCATGTAAGATCATTAAAAGATTTTCACGGAGGGGAGCGTACTTGTGTAAAATAGTACTGTATTTCACTGTTACTTTCCTTACTTCAATGCTAAGGGAAGCTGAAAAGGAAGTCAAAAAACACGGATATTTTTATATTTTTTTTCTGTAGATTTATGTGGGTTAAGCCGCCCCGGCTATAAAACGCGCGGGGCGGCAGGACACTAATTTGAGCCGCTTGCGGCGCGCTCAGCCGAACTTTCTCTTCAGAATTTCATCCAGCTTGGCGGCGGCCTGTTCGTCGAGCTCGTAGTTTACCCTGGTGTTCGGCTTTTTTATGTTGACAATCCGGTTTAGATCGATCGGGGTGGCAATAACCACCGAATCGCAGTCGGCGGCGTTGATGGTCGCCTCCAGATCTTTGATCTGCTGCTGGCCGTAGCCCATGGCCGGCAGCAGGGTGCCGATTTCCGGATATTTCTCGAAGGTGGCCTTGATACCGCCGACCGCCACGCTGCGCGGGTCGACCAGTTGGGCTGCGCCGTTGCGCTGTGCGGCCACTGTTCCGGCACCAATTTTCATTTCGCCGTGGGTCAGAGTCGGTCCGTCTTCCACTACCAGAACCCGTTTGCCCCTGATGACATCAGGATTCTCCACGGTAAGAGTAGACTCGGCGCGGATGATTTCGGCGTCCGGGTTATAGGTTTTGCAGTGTTTGATCAGGCGGTCGACCTCTTCCGGTTCTGCCGAATCGACCTTGTTGACGACAAACACATCCGCCCGCAGGAAATTGGTGTTGCCGGGATGGTACAGCAGCTCGTGTCCGGTGCGGTGCGGGTCTACTACTACGATTTCCAGATCGGCTTTGAGGAAGGGAGTGTCGTTGTTTCCTCCGTCCCACAGAATTACATCGGCCTCTTTCTCAGCTTTGCGGGTGATGGCCTCATAATCGACACCGGCGTAAATTACCCGGCCCCGGTCGATATGAGGTTCGTACTCCTCCATCTCTTCAATGGTGCACTCATACTTGTCCAAATCCGAAGTCTCGGCGTAGCGCTGCAGGCGCTGCTTCACCAGGTTGCCGTAGGGCATTGGATGGCGAATTGCCACTGCTTTCTTTCCCATGTGAGTGAGGCTGTCCGATACCGCCCGGGTAGTCTGCGATTTACCGCAGCCGGTGCGAACGGCGCAGACCGAGACAACCGGTTTCGAGGCAATGATCATCGTTTCGACGGGTGAGGGGAGAATGAAATTGGCTCCGTGGGCCATCGCAATAGAGCCGATCCGCATTACGTGGTTGTGCGGTACATCGGAGTAGGAGAAGACTACATCAACTTTGTTTCCGGCCAATACTTCATTGTCCACCAACTCTGGCAGTTCGGATTCGTTTACAATGGGTATTCCATTGGGGTACTGCTTCCCGGCCAATTCGGCGGGGTATTTTCGTCCGTCGATGTCGGGAATTTGAGTGGCGGTAAAGGCGATGACTTCCGCCTCCTTGTTCCGACGGTACAGCAGGTTGAAATTGTGAAAATCCCGACCAGCTGCGCCAACAATAACTACTTTTCGCTTTTCCATTGTGGTGCTCCTTGGGAGTGGTGCAAAGCTTGTGGGAAAAAGAAAGGCGTGGTGTAAAATCTGAACCTTATGCTGCCTAGTACGTTATCCGGTGCACTTTTTACACAAGCTTGGAACCACCAATCATAGTTTTAGGCTCATTCATGGGGACCCTATCACCCAAGTTAGCATGTCAAATGCCGGCTGCTTATCTGAAGGTCTTCGAAAAAACCGTCAGGTCCGTCCGTTCTTTATATCCCCTCCGGCGGTAAAAGTCGCCGACGGCCGCATTGTGCTGTTCGACAAACAGGTGAACTTTGTACACATTCATCTTTTTGAACTCGGTCTCTACCTTTTCCATCAGGAGCGAGCCGAGGCCCTGATTTCTATACGGCTTGTCCACGGCCAGGTGGGCAACATAGCCGCGCCGTCCGTCGAAGCCGCCCCAGACGGTGCCGATTATTGTATCGTCCGGGCCGAGGCCGACGATGAACAGTTGCGGATGCAGATTAGCAGCTACTTGTATCTCCTCCGGGGAGTCAGTAGAAGTAACGGTGATGCTGTTACGCTTCCAGAAATCGATAATATCCTGCGGATCGACCTCGGTGGCCCGCACATATTTGATCTGCGTCAATTGCGAACTCATTGCAAGAAATATGATAACAGGGTAACGGCGCTTGTCAATGAAAATCTATCGGTTTTAATCCTGCTTCGGCAGATAGAACACATAGTCGCGAAACTGCTCATTCGGGTTTTCGTCGTCATAGGGGTGCTCCTCGTTGGCGTTCGAATGGCAGGTCATGCAAAATTCGTTTTCAACTATTTTTTCCGTGCCATCCGCCGAGGGAGCAACAATCCACAGCCATCCGCCGAGGGATTTGGGATGTTCCGGTTTCTTGACCATTACGGTGAGTTGTTTCGGAGGCTCATCCGGGCCCGGATTGAATCCGTCGTACACCTCTTTTACGATTACAGTCCCTTCGGGAAAAAAGTAGTGTAGTTTTCCGTCTACGAGTTCCCGGTCGTAATCGAGACCTTCCGGATTGATATAGATTTTGCGCAGATTGTCCTCGTGGCCCGGTATGGGAAATTGCAGAGTCGTATCGGTCGTTCGCGGCCAGCTGCGGTAGTCCTCGGGAATAAAATTGACGCTTTGCTGCTGCTCACAGCCGGTAAGCAGAGTCAATAGAACCGTCAAAAGCACCGTCGCCCGGAAAAAAGGCATACACGGTCTCATTGAGATCCTCCCTCTCGCATTTCCTTCAGCTTATATACCCCCACATAGTTTTGTTTGCCCTTTACACTGAGTTTATAGGGGCCTTCCAGATGTGCCTGCCCGCGGACCGAGTGACCGGTAGATAGAGAAAGTAATATCTCCTGAGGTTTGGCAGAGTTGCACAATCGGCTGGCGGTGTTCACATTGTCGCCTATAACCGTGTAATCGGCCCTTTCCTGCGATCCGATCATTCCCATGATTACCTTTCCTGTATGGATACCAATGCCGACTTGCAGGCGGTCATATTTGTCTGTACTGCGTTCGAGCTCTGATTGTATCTGAATTGCTGAACGGCAGGCAGATGCCGGCCCGCTCGGTCCGGTAAAGATAGCCACTACCTCGTCTCCGACGAATTTATCGATATCTCCATTGTTCTGACTTATGATAGCAGACTGCATGTTGAGAAGTTGATTGAGCTTCTGGACTACCTCTTCTGCGCGTCTTGATTCGGAGTAGGAGGTGAAACCGCGAATATCGCTGAACAGGAGGGTGAGTGTGATCTCCTCACCTTCGCCCTCTTTACGCAGGCTTTGAATAGTTGAGTTGGAGACAAACTTTGACAAGGCATAGCGTTCATAGAGCCCGTCGACCATGGTGTTTACCGTAGTACCGAGCTCGCCGATTTCATCTCTGCTGTGTACCTCGACTTTCTGCGAAAAAATTCCGCCGGTAACCGCCCGGCAGACATCGCCGATATCCCGTACAGGTGAGATCACGGTTCGATGCATAAAACGGGTGAGCAGTAAGCTCAGCAACAACAGTACGCCAAGGAAGATTCCGCTCGAGACCAGGACTGTCTCTTCTCTCTGTCTTACCGATGCTGAAATGTCGGTTTTTATTTCAAGTACGCCGCGAATAGTGTGGTCCGCCCCATGGCATCTGGTGCACTTCGGTTTATTTATCAGCGGTTTGTAGATATGAAAAAAGGTCTTGCCCTCTTCGACTGTTTGAAAGATCCCCGTTTCAGGCGGCAGGTTTGTAGCCGCTGCAAACATCTGGTCGCTACGGTTGAGCGGCTCGAGGTTCCCTCTCTCTGGTGTATTAAACTGCATTCCCGTTAACATCGAGTTAACATCTTGGATAGTGCTGTTATCGGTAAAGGCCTGTGTGCCGTCGGTCCTGAAGAGATAGATGCTTGAGAGAGGGGATCGCCGCTGTACTTCGGTGAAATACTGCACAGCCAGAGGTGCTTCGCCCGGCAGCATAAAATTTTCGATTGCAGTGTATATGACCTCGGATTGCTCATCCAGACTCTCGCGGGTGCTGTTTTGTATAGTAGTGCTGAGTGAGAGGGCAAAATAGAATACAACCCCGCCCAGTCCGATGAAAAGACTGGCTAGAATAATGAGGTTTACTTTTCTAGTTACCGATCCGGCTCGATATACGCTCATAATTATAGCTTAAAATATTAATATTCATTTGTCTTTAGTAAAGATGTTAGAAATAAATCTAATAAGATATTAATAAGCTTGACACAATTCTTATAATTAGATACATTTCTAATAAACAAGCTTAAGTAAGAAACTAATCTAATGTAGGAGGTTGATATGTTTAGTTCATATTATGAAGTGTATGAAATGGAACTCGGACGCCGTGAGGATGTTTTGCAGCGACGTAGAATCGACTCCCGGGTGCAGCAGGCCCGCCGCCACAACCATTGTGCAAACGGGTCTACGAATTTGTTGGCCAAAATCAGTTCGGCTCTGCTACAATTGGGCAGTTTTGGATGCAGGGAGTAACTATTGTTGGACTATAGAATCGAGATAATTCCGGCATTTGAGTTGCTGGGAGCAGCCATGAACTACGCCTTTAGAGCTGATGAGGCGGATGACAGAATCGAGACCAGCCGTGCCATTATAGAGTGGCGTGAGAAGGTGGAGAAAGAAATCTCTCCCTTTCTTTCGTCGGACGTGGAGGAGCTGTTCAAATATACTGCGCCTATGAACTTTCTGCGGGAGGCAGTACTTCGGTTTGAGCTCGAAACCCCGGAAAAACTGTGTGACTGGCTGGGGTCGGAACACATTCACGAGGCGCTGAACCTGATGCGTGAATTGTTCGAACTGGGTGAGAGCGATCCGTTTACTCTTGATGCGGCCCGCCTGGAGGCTGCATATGAGCGACATGATAGTCTGCTGCACACCTCTGTATCTGAAGAGGTTGCGGTAGTGCTCTATGCCGTCCGCTACCCCGAAGCATTCTTGCGTCGGTTGAAGATGGTACTGACGGAGTTTTATGAGGCCTTTGTAAAGGATGAGCTGCCGAAGGCACTCGAGCTCCTGGAACCGAAAAGGGATGAACATCAGCGACTTCTTGATGAAGATGCACAGAAGTTCCTGAACCAGATCACGATGGACAACTTCAGTTCTCTTTATTCTCCCGACCAAGCGGTGAGAATCGTGCTCTGCTACTTTGCAAATCGCTTTATCTCTCTCAATACCAAGAAATGCAACATAATTATATACGGCTTCGATGTGGAACAGCTCTTCCGCAATTTCGATTCCGCCCGGGTGGTCGATCAGTACCTCAAAGCCCTGGCCGACCCCAAGCGGGCAGCCATTATGCGGCTATTGAAGCAGCGCCAATGGTACGGAAAGGAGCTGGCCGATCACTTCTCCCTCACTACCGCTACTATGTCCTACCACATCGAAAAGCTACTCTCCAGCCGCCTCATACAGTTTCACACCGCCGAGAAAAATCGAATCCTCTACTCCATCAACCGTGAGGGGATCGAAGAGATGCTGCAGCTGTTGCGGGATGATTTTCTCTAGAGGCTATTCAGGATTCTGTCCGAAACCTCATGTTTGCGGCGGCTGTGTATTCCTACTACCATTGACTTAGGTCTTGATAAATAAGTTGGGGAGACCAGCCATGAAAGAGTATGATGCTATCCTTATCGGAACCGGGCAGGCCACCGGTGTAATGCTGCCGGCGTTAATGGAACTCGGCCGGGTGGCGGTAATCGAGAAAGACAGGGTAGGCGGAGCCTGTGTAAATTGGGGCTGTACTCCCACCAAAACACTGCTTGCCAGTGCCAGGGTGGCACATATGGTGGGCAGAAGTGGTGACTATGGTGTTAATATCGGCGCGACCGGCGCTTCTTTAGATTTTTTACGGGTGATGGAACGGCAGAACAGCATCCGCAACTCAAATACCGAGGGCTTTGAAAAATACCTGCGTGAAACCGTCGATTTTTACCGGGCAACGGACCCTGGGTGTTCAATAATCTGAAAGCGCTTTAATTCCCATTGTGTTGACAAGCAGTGTGACAGCAGTATACTGCTGAAATTATGATACACAGCACCGAAGAAATGATTTCTCTGTTCAAGGGCCTCGGCATCACGGAGTACGAAGCCAAAGTCTATTTATCATTGCTCTCATCCCATCCAGCCAGCGCATATACCATTTCGCAGAACTCGGGGGTGCCGCATTCAAGGGTATATGATGTTACCCGCCGGCTCATGACCCGTGAGATGGTGGCCTCAACCGGCACTAAACCGGAGATGTTCAGTCCGCTTTCTCCTGAGAAGGTGATTGAAAAGCTCAAACATGAATACCAGCACTATGCGTCCGATCTACAGGAACACTTAAAAGAGTATGAATTCCATTCCGACTTCGATCCGGTGTGGAATCTTACTAACAAGGATGAGGCACTTCAAAAGACTATTTATATTATAGGCCAGGCTGAGCAAAGGGTGTTTATCGGGTTGTGGGATCAAGAATATCCGGAACTAGAAGAGCCTTTGTACAACGCTTATGACCGTGGAGTACATGTTTATATGCTCATATATGGATCCATGCGGCCAGGCTTCGGTGTAGTTTATAATCACAGTATTGAGAACATGCCGCGCTATGACTATCTTGGTCGCACCCTGGACTGCACAGCAGATTCATCATGGTGCATTACCGGAGTTATGGGCAACTCTTCACCATGCAGGGTTATGTGGTCGCAAAATCGAGGACTGGTCTTGACTATCGAAAGTTATATCAAACATGACTTCTATTTAGCGGAAATACAAAAGCATCTTGGTGATGAAATTGTAGAGCTGTTTGGTCAAAATCTCCATCGGCTACGTGAGAAATTTCTAGACTAATATATAAACCAATAAATTAACTATCTATCAATCCCCCTCCGTTTACCTTACTGAACGGTGCTATAGAATGAAACCTCCACCGTGCCAATTCACTGTTCCGGGATGTAGAATAACACTCCAAAAAGTAAATTTTTTATTTGACAGCTGGTTTAAGCGGATTTAGAATATCCTCAATCTTAATTTACTACTATAGTGGTAAATCGAACAGGGCTATCCTTCCGTAATATAAAATGCCCGCAAAAAACTGGAATTGAGAAGGAGGTAAAGGAGAAGAGAACTGGTTTATGAGGAAAGAGATTTATAAAAGGCTATTAGAAAAAGTCATGAAAAACTAAGAAAAGGGGTAGAACATGGACAGTTACGGTATAGCATCGCTCATACCTATTGTGGTAACAATTTTTATCGCAATGAAATTCAAGCGGCTGTTAACAGCATTGCTTGTCGGTTCCTTTCTCGGGCTATTGATCATAAACAACTTTAACCCGTTTTTAACCCTCATCAAGCTGGTTGATGAGTTTATCATTCCCACCATTGGCGATTCTTGGAACGCAAAGATACTGTTGCTGCTGGTGGCCATCAGCGGATTTGTGAAGCTGTTGGAAGTTTCCGGCGGAACATTTTCGTTTGCCGACGGAATTACAAAAAAAGTAAAATCAAAACGAGCCACTATGTTGGTGAGTTGGCTTGGCGGCTTTGCGGTTTTTTGGAGCGACGTCGGATCTCCTTTGGTAGTGGGGCCGATTTTTCGACCACTTTATGACAAACTGCGAATATCGCGTGAAAAATTAGCCTGGATTGCCGATACTACCGCTTCACCGGTATCAATCTTGATACCTTTCTTAGGCTGGGGGGCATACATCATGGGGCTTATGTCGAATGAGCTGCCGAATCAAGAAATGTTCCCATTGCTTCTGGAAACCATTCCGTTCAACTTTTATGCGATTCTGTCGGTGCTGTTCGTGCCATTTATTATTCTGGTTGGAATGGACCTAAAACCGATGGCACGAGCGGAAAAGCGGGCTCAAAAGGGTATAATTCATGCGGAAGACTTGGATGAGGTTGAGGTTGAAGAAGTAGATCAGAGCGTGATCGAAAAATCTAATATCTGGGTAATGGTTATACCACTTGTTGTTTTCATTGGCTCATTGGTATTACTACAGCCAGCCGGTTTTCCGTTTGCAGAAGGTTCGGCTTCGAATATCGAACTGAATCTGATTATCGCTGTATTATATGGAAGTGCGGCTAGCATTATCCTGATGAAGTTCTATAAAATCAAAAAATTTGGAGAGAGTGCGACTGCTTTTTTTGATGGACTAAAAGGATCTTCTAACATCATTTTTATTCTTATCACAGCCTGGGTCTTAGGCGGTGTAAGCAAAGCTTTGGGAGCCCCTGAATTTCTGGTATCTGTAGCACAGGGTAATTTGGCAACCTGGGCAATACCTCTCATTATTTTCGTTTCAGCAGCACTGATCTCTTTTTCAACCGGTTCTTCCTGGGGTACTTTCAGTATAATGATGCCGTTGGCAATACCTCTCGCACTCGAACTAGACAGCTCTCTTTTAGTAGTTACAATTGCGGCGGTTCTATCCGGAGGGCTGTTCGGCGATCACTGTTCACCGATTTCTGATACAACCATTCTGTCGGGCACTGGTGCTAGTTGTAACCTGGTGGCGCATGTGCGAACGCAACTACCGTATGCTCTGTTTGTGGCTTCGGCATCTATAGTTTCATTCATCATTGCAGGGATAACCAAGAGTCCGATTTCTCTACTGATAGGCGTTGTGTTTCTCTACGGTATTTTTCTCTTGCTCACTCGGCTGTTCAATATACACAAGCCGATGGAGGAGACCGTCAGATAATTTCCATCATTAACATACTACGGCGCAGACTATGGGAACGGTAAAGCGTTCCCATAGCCGCCGTTTGTTTTATTTACACTAGAAAAAAGTACCAATAAGAGTATTTGGAATAGGAGCTGACATGGCGGATGTACTTATTAAAAACGGTTTTATAGCTACTATGGATCGAGATGCCAATGTGTATCGGCGCGGGAATGTGTATATTCGGGATGATCGAATTATTGCGGTTGGTAACACAGAGACTGTAAAGGGTACTCCTGATGAGGTGATTGATGCGGAAAATAAGGTAGTATTACCGGGTTTTGTGAACACGCACTCACATCTTCAGCAGTATTTCCGGGGATTGTACGAACAGATCGGAGAGTTTTACGAGGTTAATTTACCGATGGAACAGTATCGGCAGCCGGAAGATATGCAGTATCTTGCAATGGCCTCATGCGCCGAATTCATTCATAGCGGATGTACCACGTCTGTGGTTATCTACACCTACCCGGATGGGTTTGCAGAAGCAGTTGCTGATAGCGGTGTGCGCGCGGTTTTAGCGGTAGATATCGATGAGGTCGATCTCGAGAGTTTGCGTCAGGGATCATATGAATATGTCGATGCAAAGGGTGAGGCTGCCTTCCAGCGAGCTGTAGACCTCTATAACACATGGCATGGTGCTGAAGATGGGCGGATAACTACACTGATGGCCCCAAAAGCCGCCGACCTGACCAGACCTGAGATGTATAAACGGTGTAAGGAGTTTGCTGACAAAAACGGGCTGCGTGTCTCCACTCACCTATCACAGTCCTCACGAGAATACAAACAGGTAATGTCTCTGTATGGAAAAACTCCCCCGCAGCATCTGCATGATTTGGGAGTACTCGATGAAAAACTGATGGCCGCCCACTGTGTGTATGCTACTGAGGCAGACTTGGATCTAATTCGTTCGGCAGGCAACCCGATTCTGCAATGTCGGTTTTTGCACAGTCCCTTTGTGCGATGGATGGATATGGGAATTCCTCTTGCATTAGGAACCGATGATTTTTATCATGATATGTTGCAACTAATCCGGGAAAATTTGATGGGTCAGTCTTTCCGAGCCGGACTTCTGGAGAGTGCGGAACAGATGTTCGGGAATGATCGGGTTACCTCGCGACCCTATCTCTACGAGATGTTGGAGTTGGCAACCCGTAAGGGAGCGGAAGCAATTGGTATGGATAAAGAGATCGGGTCTATTGAGGTTGGAAAAAAAGCTGATCTTATTACTATAGACTTGGAAAATCCATTTTTGCTTCCCACGAATGATCCTCTGACCAGTGTTGTGCTGTACGGCTCTTCTTCTGACATTGATAATGTCATGATTGATGGAAAACTGGTAAAGCGTGATAGCCGGTTCACTACCTTCAATCCAAAACAGGCATACGCTGATGCTCAGAAGAGGGTCGAAGAAATTCGAGAGAAACTGTTTGCCGATCATCCTCATCAGAGGGATATCTGGTTGAGAAAAATTCCATATATGAAAGAGTAATAAGGATGCAGTACTATGAGTAAGAACAACAAGAGACGCGCTAAAATAGGTTTTGGGCTGCCCTGGCCACAGGAACATGCTCGGGATGCTACCGGTTACTGTGCAGCGGAAATGGCCATTGAAGCTGAAAATAAAAAAGGTGATTTACCTTTCGAACTCGAACTCGTCTTGGTGAATGATGAGCGAAATCAGGAGCGGGCCCGTGTAGTTGCGAAGGAGTTTACTGAAGATCCAGACGCGGTTGGAATAATCGGTCCGTTGAATAGTCCGATGTGCGATGTAAGTCAGGATATTTATCATCAGGCAGGAATTGCACAGCTCAGTTCTGAAGCATCCAGTCCTGTGCTTACCCAAAGAGGGTATGAAAACTTTTTTCGGCTGGTGGCCAATGATGAGTATTATGGAAAGATGCAAGCACGGGTTGCAGTGGAGTATCTAAAAGCAAAGCGTATTGCAATTCTCAGTGATAATACAGTCTGGGGGGCACCGATTGCAGATGTTTTCTTTACGCAAGCTGAGCAATCCGGAGCAGAAATTGTGTTATACCATAGATTCAGTGATGACGAGCGAAACCTGAACTTTGATGGGATGGTGAATGCGGTTAAAAGCTGTTCCGCCGATCTCATTTTTTTTGCAGTATATTGGAACCCGGCTCATATTATTGCCCATCAATTACGATATAATGGTGTCAAAACACCATTTTTGGGTACAGACGCGCTCAAATCCTATCCGTACCTTGAAGTGCCTGGGCTGGATGAGGTTCCTCCTTACCAGACTTTTCCGGGCGCTGATATGCGCATTCAAGAGTCTGCGCGCCAGTTTTTTGCAGAATTTGCAAATCGATATCCACGATCACTTGTAAACATTCAATATGCCCCGGAAGGCTATGATTGTGTTGGAATCTTTGCACAAGCTTTGCGACGGACGCAAAGAATTGACAGAAGTCTAGTGCTTCATGAAATACAATCGATGGATGAATATCAAGGAATTAGTGGAACAGTTAGATTTGATGAAAAGGGCGATATAATCGATCCTCCAATTGGTTTATATCGATGTGAAGATGGTTTGCGAAACTATGTGGGGTCTCTCAAGGATCTACTCACCGACTAAAATAGGAGATTTATATGCTTTATTTTACATACGGTTCGTTTTTAAATATGGAGAATCTAATCAAACACTGCCCAAGTGCTACATTTTTTTCTCGGGCAATTCTTCCAAACTTTGAGGTTCGGTTTAATTATATGTCAGAGGATTATCAAACCGGCGTTACGGGAGCCGAGTTTGCTCCAGGTAAACTGGCATACGGAGTTCTTTATGATATCCCGCGTGAAGAAATCGAAAACAAACTTGACGTAGTAGAAAGCGTTCCGGAAGGTTACTATTATCGACAAACCGTTATGGTTGTGAAGGAAAATGGAGAACCGGTGCAAGCCGAATGTTATCACACGACTGAACCTAAGGGTCCCTTCAAATCAAATCGGACCTATGTGAGACACATGCTTAAAGGAGCAAAAGAGCATGGATTGAATTCCGACTACATCAATGAATTGGAGGGCTTATACAACTCTTTAGATGAGTAAAAATGGTTAGCGTTGTCGTACTGATATGTTATAGTGTAGATGAAAAGTTGACGCACGGAGAGTTGTATGGAGACAATTAAAGTACTTATCTGGGGTTTCGGGGCCATGGGTTCTACCATGGGCAGAATGTGTGCCGGTATCAACGGTCTGGAGATCAGCGGCGTGTGCGATATGGCGCCCGAGCGGGTCGGAAAATCGGTAGCTGCGGCACTGCGCGCGCGTGATGATGCCGAAGGCGGCGCCTCCGGGGGCGGGGCCTATCCCGCTTATCTGGAAAATGTGATTATCGGTGATGATATCGACCGGGTTATCCAGGAGAGCGAGGCGGATATCGCTCTGCTGGCCACCGATTCTTTCGTAGAAAAAGCACTGCCCAAAATCGAAAAACTCGTCCGCAAAGGGCTCAATGTGGTTTCCACCGCTGAGGAGATGGCCTATCCGTGGATCAGTCATCCGGAGATGTCGGCACAGATGAACCGCCTGGCCCGTAAGCATAACGTGGCGATTCTGGGCACGGGAATAAACCCGGGTTTCGTGATGGATCTGCTGGTAGTGATGCTGTCGGGCGTCTGCCGTTCGGTGACGGGAGTGCGGGCCGAGCGGGTGAACAGTCTCTCGCCCTACGGACCGGCGGTGATGGAGGAGCAGGGAGTAGGCCTTGCGCCTGAAGAGTTCGCCGAAAAGGTTCGCAGCGGAGAATTGGCCGGCCATGTAGGTTTTGTGCAGTCTATCGGCATGGTCTGTGATGCACTCGGCTGGAAGCTGGACAAACCGGTGGAGCAGAGCATGGAAGCCATTGTAAGCAGTGTTGAGCGAAAAACGCCCTATATAAAAATCGGCCCCGGAAGTGTGGCCGGCTGCGATATGCGGGCTTTTGGGGTGGTGAATGGCCGGCGGGCGCTGGAATATGTGCATCCGCAGCAGATTGAACCCGAACTCGAGGGTACCAACACCGGCGACTACATCACTATCGAAGGCGACCCGGAGATAAAGCTGCAGGTGAAACCCGAAATACCCGGCGGAATCGGAACCGCCGCCCTCTGCGTAAATATGATTCCACTTGTGATTAAGGCGGGAAGCGGTCTCAAGACCATGCTTGATCTGCCGGTGCCCCGCGCAATCGGGAACGATATTTCCAGATTTTTCCGGGAGGTATAACTATGAGCAATGGAATCGGCAGTGCAAAACCAAAAGTTGCCCGTGCCGGCGACTGGGTTCAGATCCATATGGTGGTGCTGCAGCCGGAGGAGCGCTCTGACCGCCTGCCGCAGGAAACCTCCGAAGTGCCCTTGGAAATGTGGGCTAAGGGTTTTCTGCAGAATAAAGAAGCCCGTCTGGGCGAACAGGTAGAAATTGAAACCGAAATCGGACGCCCTTTGACGGGCCGCTTATCGGCGGTGAATCCGGGGTATACCCATTCATTCGGAAAACCCATCCCGGAGCTGCTGCAAGTCGGGCAGCAGCTGCGCAGTCTGATACGGGAGGAGGAGTCATGAGTGGCGAAAACAGTGCTCAGCAGACCAAATATCAGCGCCTGATGCAGCGCAAGGGCGAGATAATAAGGAAGGCGGTCGGGATAAATTATGAACAGTTCGAATCTGGGTCGATAGCTTTTGATTATGAGGAGATGATGCGCAGCGTGGGCTACGGGCTCGATGAGATCCGTTCGATCCAGGGTGAAACCGGTGTCGGGAATACTCCCTTATTAGAGCTGAGAAACATCACCAAGCTGGCCCGACGCTACGCTCCCTCCGGCAAGGGAGCGCGGATTTTTCTGAAGGATGAAGCGTCTAACCCCTCCGGCAGCTTTAAAGCGCGCCGTGCGGCAGTCTCGGTGTATCACGCGCAGAAACTGGGCTACAAAGGGGTGATCGCCGCCACCAGCGGCAACTACGGGGCGGCGGTGGCCAGCCAGGCGGCCATGCGCGGACTGGACTGCATTGTGGTGCAGGAGTGTTACGACTCCCGTGGAGTCGGCCAGCCGGAAATTGTAGAGAAGGGCCGTAAATGCGAGGCGTATGGCGCCGAAGTGCTCCAGCTGTCGGTGGGGCCCGAGCTCTTTTTTGTGTTTTTGCAGCTTCTCGAGGAGACCGGCTACTTCAACGCCAGTCTCTACACACCATTCGGTATTGCCGGCATCGAGACGCTCGGTGCCGAGCTTTCCGATCAGATGCGCAGCCGCACCGGCCGCGATCCGGATGCCGTAGTAGTGACGAACGCCGGCGGCGGAAACCTGACCGGCACCGCCCGGGGCATGCTGAAAAATGGTGTGGCACTGAGCAAAGGCCCCGGCGGAGCTGCCGCTGGCGGAACGAAGGTTGTGGGGGCCAGCGTCAATCTGGAGGGCTTGAATATGGCCGGCGACCGGCAGTTCAACCGTAAATCCTTTACCACCGGCCACACCGGCTTCGGCATACCCTTTGCCGTGTTTCCGGACCGCTCGGATGTGCCGCGTTCGGCCGGACGTCCGCTGCGCTACATGGACCGCTACGTAACGGTGCGGCAGGGCGAGGTGTTCTACATGACCGAAGCGCTGGCTCGTCTCGAGGGACTGGAGCGCGGGCCGGCCGGGAATACCGCTCTGGCAGCGGCGTTTGCGCTGGCCCAGGAGATGGACCGCGACCAGACAATCGTGGTGCAGGAGACTGAATATACCGGGGCCGGAAAGCACGTACAGCCGCAGCTGGACTTTGCCCGTCAGAACGGCATCGATATCCGGCTGGGAGATCCCCGCGAGGAGGTGCCCGGCGATTCGATTATTCTGCCAGCGGAGCCGGGGCTGATTACCGCAGTCGACCTTGATCTGGAACAGCTGAGCCGCAGTTATGTAAAACGCAGCCGGGAGTTCACCCGGGAGCAGGGACGCGAGGTTCGCGACGATGCGTATGATATCCGCTTTCTTTTAGAGGAGACCCGCCGCAGTGAGGCCTGGGTAACACACGCATTACAAGAGCTTGAGGAGTAAGGAGCAGCCGATGGAACGGAAGGACGATTTTCAGGAACGGCGAGCCCATTTGGCCGGGCTGTCGGAAGAGCAACTTGAGCAGCGTTTTTGGGAGCTGACGGAAAAATTGATGGACCCGATGGTCGAACTGGCCCGGACGCATACCACCCCTTCGATTGAGAGGTCGGTCTTGCTGCGAATGGGGTTTTCCAGCCTCGAGGCCAAGTCCATAGTCGAAAAAACCGTCGACCGCGGCTTGATCGGAAAGGGTGCCGGCCATGTGGTGTATAAGGTTGCCGAGGCCGAGCAGCTGGATATACGCGAAGCAGGCCTGAAACTGGCCGCCGGAGAGCTGTGGGAAGTAGCCGAACAGAGTTTTAACGGGAGCAAGGGGGCGCAGAAATGAGTACACCGGATAATCCTCTCAAACCGAATGAAAAACTGGATATAGAAAATATTCTAAAGGATATTGAGCACTACCATCCCCGCCGGCGCGGCTGGACGTGGCGGCCAGGACGTGGAGAGAAACGTAAAGTGGGCGATTTCGAGTATTACGAAAGCTCGCAGTCTCTTTCACAGAGTACTCCTTTGCCGGCGGCCCACTATTTCAGAGATATTGATCCGCAGCCGGGCCCGGTAATTACCACCGAAATCGCCTCCGGCCGCTTCGAAGATGATATCAGGCGCATGCGCATGGCCGCCTGGCACGGGGCCGACCATCTGATGGTTATTCGCACCGCCGGCCAGAGCCACATGGACGGGCTGATCGAAGGTACCCCGCAGGGAGTCGGCGGTGTGCCGATTACCCGCAAACAAGTGCGGGCTCAGCGTAAGGCTCTCGATCTGATCGAAGACGAAGTGGGCCGGCCGATCAACTACCACTCCTATGTGAGCGGGGTATCGGGCCCCGAAATTGCGGTGATGTTTGCCGAAGAGGGGGTCAACGGAGCCCATCAAGACCCCCAATACAACGTGCTGTACCGTAACGTGAACATGGTCCGCAGTTTTGTCGACGCGGCGGTGGCAAAGAAGATCATGGCCTGGGCCGGGATGGCACAGATCGACGGCGCTCACAATGCCAACGCAACCGCCCGGGAGGCCTGGAAGGTGATGCCCGAGTTGATGGTACAGCACGGCATCAACGCCATGTTTTCGGTGAAGGTCGGCATGAAAAAGGAAGACATCTGTCTGTCTACCGTACCGCCTACCGCACCGCCGGCCCCCTGCATGCGTATGGATCTGCCCTATGCGGTGGCGCTGCGCGAGCTGTTCCGCGAATACAAGATGCGGGCTCAACAAAACACCAAGTATATGACCAGTTCGGCCCGTGAGGCTACCGTAACCCACACCCTCAACCTGCTGATCAGCGAGCTGACCAGTGCCGACATTCAATCGACCATCACCCCGGACGAAGGCCGGAACGTGCCCTGGCATATCTACAACGTCGAAGGCTCGGATACCGCCAAACAGGCCTTTGCCGGTATGGACGGATTGAAAGAGATGGTCACGGTGCGGCGTGCGGAGGGTCCGCTGGCGGACAAGGTCCGTGAGCTGAAGGAGCGAGCGGTGCTGTTTCTGGAAGAGATGCTGGAGAGCGGCGGCTATTTCCAGGCGGTTGAGCAGGGCTTTTTCGTCGATTCGGGGCTGTATCCCGAGCGCAACGGCGACGGGATAGCCCGTAAAATCGACGGCGGTGTAGGGCCCGGAGAGATCTATGAACGGGATACCGATTATATGGCTCCGGTTACAGCCCACTTCGGCTACAACAACCTGGCGCAGTACGGACCGGATGCGGAGAAGAATCCCTCCTCGCTGATCGGCGGATCAACATTCGAGAACCCCGACAAGATCATCTTTATCGACGAGCTCGACGAAGAGGACAACGTGCACAAACGCCTGGAAGAGACCACCAATCTTCGACACAGTAGCCAGATCAAGCCCGAAATGGAGTGGCAGGGCGACGGCATCGTGCTGCTGACCCTGTTTCTGCCGACGGAAAAACGAACAGCCGAGTTTACCGCTATTGAAATCGGCCGCAGAATGGGCCTGGAAGATGTCGAGGTTATCCATTCCGAGATCATGCAGCCGGCCGAAGGCACCCGCATCGAGCTGAAGGGCCGTTTCAACCAGGTGATCGATACTGCCCAGCTGGAGATTCCGCCCGCCCCCGAGGTGCTCAGCGAGGATGAGATCCGGGCGGAAGTCAAGGAAAAGCCTCTCAAGGTAGTGGCTGGAACGGTCGGCAACGACGAGCATTCGGTGGGGCTGCGGGAGATTCTCGACATCAAGCACGGAGGCCTGGAGGGCTTCGGCATCCAGTGCCACTATCTCGGCACCTCGGTTCCGCTGGAGAAGCTGGTTGATGCGGCCATCGAGATCGAGGCCGATGCCATTCTGGCCAGTACCATCATCAGCCACTACGATATTCACTATCAACACATGAAACGTCTGCACGAACTCTGTGTCGAGAAAGGCATTCGCGAACGGATCATTCTGGTGTCCGGCGGCACACAGGTCAGTCCCGAACTGGCGGTGGAGCAGGGCGTAGATGCCGGCTTCGGCCGCGGCACCAAGGGTATCCATGTGGCCACTTTTCTGGTAAAGAAGCGGCGTGAGATTCATGGAGAATAACCGCTCCGGCGGCCAAAGCGGCGGTAGAGCCTATGCATGTTGATATACTGGTAGCGGAAATCGGCAGCACCACCACCATGGTGAATGCCTTCAACGGGGTATCGGGCGACTCATCGGCCGAATTATCGGGTGCGCGGGAAGCTCAAAAACCGCGCTATCTCGGCCAGGGATTGGCGCCGACCAGCGTTGAGCAGGGGGATGTGCGCATAGGACTCGATGCGGCGGTGGCGGACCTGAGCCGCAGACTGGCGGCCGGCGGGGCTGGTGAGTCTGCTGAGTCCGGGCTTACCTGGAACCGCTTCTACGCCACCAGCAGCGCGGCCGGCGGATTACGAATGACGGTGCACGGATTGGTGTACGACATGACGGTGCGAGCGGGCAAGGAGGCCGCCCTCGGGGCCGGTGCCAATCTGCACATGGTGTCGGCCGGGCGGCTCCGTGACGGCGATTTGGAAAAGTTGGCACGGATACATCCCAATATCATTCTGATTGCCGGTGGAGTGGATTACGGCGAGCGGGATACCGCCTTGTACAACTCCGAGCGGATCGCCGAGCTGCTGAACGAAGAGCAGCTGCACATTCCGGTGATTTACGCCGGCAATATCGAGAACCGGGACGAAGTCGAGCGTATTTTTAGAAACAGCGGCGGACGTCTGTATAACACAGAAAACGTATACCCCCGTATAGATCAACTGAATATCGAACCTACCCGGGCCATCATTCAACAGGTCTTCGAGGAGCACATCACCGGCGGGCCGGGCATGCAGCACATCCGCGACCGGATCGACGGGCCGGTGGTCCCGACTCCGGGGGCGGTGATGGAAGCGGCGCGGGTGTTGAAGGCAGCCATTGGGGATTTAGTGGTGCTGGATATCGGCGGCGCGACTACCGACGTGCATTCGGTAACCGGCGGCAGCGAGGAGATTTCGCGGATCCTGATTGCACCGGAACCGGAGGCCAAGCGGACGGTGGAGGGTGATCTGGGCACCTATGTCAGCCGGCGGAACGTGCTTAAGGGGCGCGATCTGGAGCAGACCCTGCAGCGGCTCGGTCTCAGTCAGGAGGACTACGAGCGGAGGCTGGAAGACTTGCCGCCCATACCTGCGGCCGAGCCGGAGTTTCGTCTGGCCGAGGAGCTGGCCCGCTCGGCGGCGGCACAGGCGCTGCAGCGGCACGCCGGCAGTTACCGTAATCTCTACGGTCCGGAAGGCAAAAAGCAGGTTGCCGAGGGCAAAGACCTGTCGGCAGTCAAGCATATTATCGGCACCGGCGGGGCCCTTACCCGCCTGCCGGAACGACGCAAGATTCTGGAACGCGGAGTGAGGGATATGCCCGGCAACAGCCTGGCCCCGCCGCAGAGCGTAGAGTACGGTTTCGACAGCCACTACATTATGGCCTCTCTGGGGGTGCTGGCAAAGGAGCATCCGCAGGCGGCGGTACAGCTGATGAAGGAGAGTATATGGCCGGACCAACGGTAATCGTCGATCTTGATAAAATTGAAGCCAACGCCCGGGCGGTTACCACTTTGTGCGCCGAGAACGGTATTTCCGTAACCGGCGTGACCAAGGTTACCTGCGGAATGCCTTCGGTCGCCCGCGCGCTTTTACGCGGCGGGGTGAAAGGTATTGGCGAGTCCCGGCTCGAAAACGTGCACCGCCTGCGGGCTAACGGCGTAGTAGATGAGATGATGCTGCTGCGAATTCCACCACTCAGCGAGACGGATGAAATTGTCAGATCGGTAGATGTGAGTCTCAATTCGGAAATTTCGGTAATCCGTTCGCTCAGCCGGGCGGCGCAGGAACATGGGCTTGTTCATAATGTAATTCTCATGATCGATTTGGGTGATCTGCGGGAGGGCTTGTGGCCGGATGATGTGCTGCCGGCGGCCCGCGAAACCCTGGAGCTTCCGAATTTGAAACTAAAGGGAGTCGGTACGAACCTCACCTGCTACGGCGGGGTCATACCAACTGAAAAGAATATGCAGCAGCTGGTGGACTGGGCACACCGAATAGAGGATGCATTCGATGTAAAGATCGATACTATTTCGGGTGGCAACTCATCTTCTCTGCCGCTCCTAAGAGCTGGAAAAATGCCGAAAGAGGTGAACCACCTGCGGATAGGCGAGGCGCTTATGCTGGGCCGCGAGACGGTGCAGCGTACCGCCTGGCCGGGTACCAGTCAGGACGCTTTCAAGCTGGAAGCGGAGGTTATCGAACTGAAGCAAAAACCCTCCGTGCCGATCGGTGAGACCGGGGAGGATGCCTTTGGGAAAACTCCCACGTTCGAGGATAGAGGCGATATCCTGCGCGGTATCCTCAACATCGGCCGGGAGGATGTCGATGTGGACGGGCTGATTCCGGTAGATCCGCAGCAGCAGATTCTGGGGGCGTCCAGCGACCATCTGCTGGTCGATGTCAGCTCTGATCGGGATTCTATAAAACTCGGCGACAGCGTTGCCTTTACCTTGAACTATTCGGCACTGCTGGCAGCTATGACATCCGCCTATGTGGGCAAACGGGTCGTCGGAGCCGGCCCGGCTGAGGGCAGTAAATCCGCCTTGAAGTTCTTCGGCGGAAACCTGTCGCGTGATCTGTCTTCGGCCTTTCACCGTACGCTCAGAAGCATCGGATACGAGCTCGAGAGCACTGAGGAAAAGGCCAAGCCGGGACGCCAGTTGCAGAGCAAGATCGCTACCTGTCTGCAGAACCGCTGTTTGCCAGTGCTGTGCGGTGTAGAGCAGTTGAGCGTCGACGGCTTTACCGCCTGCGCCGACGCGCTTCAAGACGTAGGTCTCCTGTGGCTTTCACCGAGTGCCGGAATTGTTGCGGGTTCTTTAGGGAAGCTGCTGAAAGGCGAGAACGGATATGCAGCACCGGCAGCCGATAATCTGGTGCTGGTGGGGCTGCGCGAGGTGAGTGAAGAGGAGGCGGAGATCATCCGCCGGCTCGGTATAAGCGTGTATACCATGGAGGATATCGATTCGCTGGGTATCTCGGCGGTGCTGCGGAAGGCCCTGCAGCGGGCGGTTATCGGCACCCGCGGGCTCTACGTGTATTTCGACGAGCGGCTGGCCGACGGAGGTCAGGAGGGGCTGACGAACCGGGAAACTCACCTGGCCATGGAGATGATCGCCCGCTCCGGATTCATGCGGGTGCTGGATGTCTCCGGCGCGCACACCGGAGGACGCAGCGGTTCAAAGCTGAAGAAGTTTGTCGCTTCCGCCCTCGGAAAACGTATACTCGGGCCGTAAAAAAAGGTGTAGCAATGCTTGACAAAAAAATGAATATGAAGTAAAAGTTACACAACAATTTTCGAGAAGTTTTTGAAAGGAGAAGACACATGATGAGTACTATTATTTTCGTCGCTGCCCCGAGTGTAGTTATACATAGTACCGGTGTGTCTGTATCTGTCTGATATATAATTTGTAAGTATCGGCCGCAGTCCATCGGGATTGCGGCTTTTTTTTTGCGGAACCGGGTGTTCCGCAATGGTTGGATGAGCCGCGGGAGCATACGTTGTATGCCTGCGGCTTTTTTTTCGGGTCACTGTACTCCGCTCAGAAGAGAGGGAGTGCAGGATGAGTATGAACAAGGAGGTTCAGGATGTTTAGTTCAGACCTGGAAATTCAGAAGGTTGCCAATGAGCAACACAAAGATCTTCTCAGAGCTGCCGAGCGGCACAGAAGAAGTCGTAGCAACAGGGTCAGCCGTCACCGCAAGCTGCGCATGTGGGTGGGAAATCAGTTGATCGTGCTGGGAGAACGCATGAAGGGGGATGTATAAACCATGACCCGCGTTTCGTTTCGACAACAGCAGTTGTCCGGTGCGCCGGACGGCTGCTGTTTTAGTATGAAATATCGGCGATAGAGCTGCTTATTTCGTTGCCGAGGGTATTTACCATCTCGCGCAGTTTATCATCCGGGCTGCTGCCGTACTGTGTAAAGAGAACCTCGCCCGTCTCGAGCCGGATGACCCGCGCATCGAGCTCCACCCGTTCTCCGAAGCGGCTCACACTGCCGACAATAATGATTTCGGAGTTCAGCAAGTTGCCGATTTCTATAGACTCTTCGGTTGAAGTATACCCGGACATCTGATATTTCGACTCTTCCAGAATCGATTTGATCTGGCTCCGTTCGATTACTGTTATCGAAGGGGAGTTTGCTACGGCGGTAATCAGCATCTCGGAAAGGGCCGCACCGAGACCGAGTTCTTCAGCCGGAGGATTCGTCTCTTCGAAGGGAAATACTACCGTGCGGCGGGGAACTACGTCGGCGGTCCGTGGCGGTGGGCTGTGCTCACTCTCCTTGTCGTCGGAAAGCGCATGAGCAGCCGGGGCGCTCTCTTTGAGAATTTCGCGCAGCGTGTCGGCGAAATTCTCATTGACCGTTCCCAAAAACTGATTTATGCGTCGCTTCAGCAGTTCCTGATAGCCGCTGGCGATGCCGGTGGCCAGAAGGTTGGCGCCGCTCCTCACCCCCACCGGCTCCAGGGTTATGGTGCTGTTGGTGGTTTCCAGCTCGAGAATACCGGAATTCTCACTGCCGATGTAACCAACAAACTCTTCGGCATTCCGCTCTAAAAGTGTGACTGGAAGGTTGTTGATATTGAAATAACCGTTACTGGTTTCCAGATCGATGTTGAGGTTTTCGGCCGGGATAATGGTATGGATATCGGCATTGGTAGTGACAGCCGAATAATTTATGATGCGGCCGCGGCGTTTGACGATGTTGATCGGGCTGTTGCTGGTTTCTATATCCAAGAGCCGGCCCGGATTGATTACGAACACTTCCGTGTTTTCGAGCTCGGCTTCGGTATCCCCGAACACCTCCGACAGCAGCAAGGTGCCGTTGCTGTTTTCTACGTATATACGGGTAGTGTGCGGCACAGAAATGCGGAACTTATCCGCATTATCCACTTCCAGATACAACGTGTCTCCCTCCCGGTCGTAGGCACTCGGGGTTTCGAACAAGACTACTTCTCTGCGCTGCTCCCCTTTTATGGCGATATTGGAGTTGGATGCCTCTATCTTAACGCTGCGAATTCCCTTCACATCCTGAGGCCGTTGACCGGGGGCGGTCTTCTTATAGGGTGGAGCGTTGACACAGGCCCCGAGAATGAGTGCTATACACAGTAGCATCAGAAGTTTTCTCATATGCGGGAATGGTACGAATTTCGACCACTCGCGTCAATACTGCAAGTCAACCCCGGTGGTCATAATAGAGGCCCTACACAAACTGTTCGTCGATGATCTTGTTGAGCTCGTCGAACTTCACGCTGCGTTTGTACAGCGGGCGTGAATCCTGGCTGTAGGCCGGGAGCTTTTCGTGAAAGCTCTTTTCGTTGGGCTGCCGGAAGAAAATGCCCAGGGGCAGCGGGTCTGTCTCCATCGCGCGGGTGAGGGCCTGCATACGATCGTCCGGCTGGTAGTCCTGCTCTAAATAGTACGTGTGCTCTTTGAACCACTTGTAGTCGTTGGTTTTGTTGAAGGACACACAGACCTGAAAAAGATCGACCAGGGCAAAGCCCTTGTGCTGCAGTGCCGCTTTGATCATCTCTTTGGTCTGGTCCGAGTCGGCGGCGTTAGCCCGGGCGACGAAGCTGCCGCCGTTGCTCAGCAGGGTGGCCAGCGGATTGAAGGGTTCCAGCAGTACTCCGGTGGTCTGAACCGGGGTCTGAAAGCCTTTGCGGGAGGTAGGCGAGGCCTGACCCTTGGTAAGGCCATAGACCATGTTGTTGTGCACAATGACGGTGACGTCGAGGTCGCGGCGGATGGCATGCAGCAGATGGTTGCCGCCTTCGCCGTACATGTCGCCGTCGCCGCTTTCTACCACAACCGTTAATTCGGGATTGGCCAGTTTAATGCCTGTGGCGGAGGGCAGGGCGCGTCCGTGCAGGCCGTTGAAAAAACTGACATCCAGATAGTGCGGCGATTTGGCCGCCTGTCCGATTCCGGAGACCATGACCAGGTTCTTTTTGTCGATTCCCAGCTCCTGATACACCTGATCCATGGTTTTTCGAATGGCGAAGTTCCCGCAGCCGGG
Organism: uncultured Sediminispirochaeta sp.; assembly: GCA_964603735.1. Classification (GTDB taxonomy): domain Bacteria; phylum Spirochaetota; class Spirochaetia; order DSM-16054; family Sediminispirochaetaceae; genus DSBN01. Next base: position 30,400 of record CAZRWN010000006.1, read on the forward strand.
ACACCAGGCTATTTCGGTATCGTTATTCAGATAAGTTATGTCACTCATATTACACTCCCGCTCTCTGTGTGATTTCTGCCTGCAGCTCTTCGACTGAAAAGGGGATGCCGTTATATTTCAGTACCTTTTCGTCGACGCGGCGGCCGGTCTGGTTCCACAGCAGCTCGGCGAACTGCCCGCCGGCGTTGTTCTCGACCACCATAGTCGTGTCGGCCTGGTCGAGGTAGCCGCCGATGCTTTGGTGCAGCGGATACAGCTGCGGTACGTGCAGCAGGGCGATTTTCTTGCTGCCGATTTTCTGCAGCGCCTCGGCGGCGGTATTGCGGTTTGAGCCCCAGCTGATGACCAGCACCGAGTAGTCGTCAGGGCCGATTAATTCCGGCGGTATGGCGGCCTCCTGCAGCAGCTGCCGCTTCTTAATGTAGCGTTTTTCTACCATCTGCGGACGTATACCCACTACATCTTCGGTGATGAAACCGTCCTGATCGTGTTCGTCGCTGTCCAGCCTGACCCGGCCGTCTCCGTATCCCGGAATGCCGCGTGGGGAGACGCCGTTGTCAGTGAGTTCGTAGCGGCGATAGCTGCTGTCGGTTTCTACTATCTGCTGCGCCGGTTCGGACTCCTCGATGTCCAGGCGTGGTGTATCGTAGAAGGAGTCGACAAAGTACTGGTCGGTGAGCACGAAGACCGGCACCTGATAGCGGTCGGCGATCTCGAAGGCATCCCGGGCGAGCCGGAAGGCTTCCGCGGTTGTTCCCGGCGCAAAAATTACCCGCGGGAACTCGCCGTGGCCGGCGTGCAGCACCAGGTTCAGGTCTTCCTGACCGGTGCGGGTCGGCAGTCCGGTGGCAGGCCCGGGGCGCTGGGCTACATGCAGCACCATGGGGCTCTCGAGCATGGCCGCCAGACTGGTGCCTTCGGTCATGAGGGCGAAGCCTCCGCCTGATGTGGTGATCATCGCCCGGCCGCCGGCGTACCATCCGCCGATGGCCATGTTAATTGCGGCTATTTCGCTTTCCGCCTGTTCGACCACCACGCCCATCCGTTCGGCATAACCGGCCATTGAAACGAGTACCCCGGTGGAGGGGGACATCGGATAGGCTGATACAAAGTTGCACCCGCCGGCCAGGGCTCCTAAGGTAACCGCATTAGTACCGCTGAGGAGCATGCGGGCGGCGGTTTCTTCGGTTTTAGAGATTTCGATTGAGTAGCGCTTACTGAGCTCTTGTCCGCGGCGGTAACCCGCCTGCAGGGCCTGGAGGTTTTCTTCCACCACTTCGTTACCTTTATCGGCGAATACTTCGGCGATGTACTCTTCCACCAGTTTCTCGTTCAGCTTCAGCAAGCCGCTGATCAGTCCCACTGCAACCGTGTTGGAATAGAGTTTATTACCGATCTTTTTGGCGATGTCTGAAAAGGGCACATCGATAATCTGCTCGTAATCCAACTCCTCTTTTTCACCGATAATGATGGTGTCTTCGGTAATTCGCTTTTCCAGAAAAGGGGTGAGTCCCTGCTTTAACGGAATAAAGATGTCGATGGTATCCACATATGCGTGGCCGCCGTGTGAACTCACTCTGATTTCGGTTGAGTTCATTCCGCCGCGTACCCGGGACATGAACTCCATGGTGGTGAACACGTGGTACCCGTCCTCTTTGATGATGTGGGTGAGGATCTTCTGTATTGATTGAATCCCCTGTCCGGCGGCGCCCGCCAGTACGATCGACACTTCGTCTTTTACTGTTTTTTCATTTTTCATAATAGTATCCTTTCTTACTTGGTAAGAAACAGATTATAATGTGTGTAGTGTTAAAAATCTTGTGGTAAGCGGGTCAGAAACCCCATATATAGTGCCTTACCGCTTAACTGAGCACCATATGTAGTGTGTTCTGAGTGTACGCCACAAGTTTTTTAACACTACATAAAGTGTAGTAATGCAGTATTCGAAAGTAAAGGGATGGGTTTGAGTCGGCATGCTGAATAAATTTATCAAACACATAATCGGCGGCAGGATAGCTGCGGAGTTTTTCAACCGGGACATATGGGCCAACTTCGAGGTCGCGGCGGTTCTGCTGTCGGCGGCGGGTAAATTCATCTTTATCGACTATCTGCAGCAGGACATGTGGTTTGCCCTGGCAGCCGGCGGGGCTTGGGTCTACTATATTGTCGCGCGGATTCGCCGCCGGCCGCAGCTCATACACTCCTGGGGATTTTCTTCTGAGAATCTGAAGAAGACCTTTCTGATCGTGATGCCGGTTACCGCTGCAGCGGTTGCCGGGGCGGCGATTTACGGGTATGCCAACGAAACCCTGCTGCTGCATTGGCACATGTGGATAATCTTTCTGCTCTATCCGGCCTGGGGTGTTATTCAGCAGTTTCTGCTGGTGGTGCTGGTGGCCGGGAACCTGGACCGCATGAGCCGCAGCCGCTTTCCGCGACTGTTAATCGTACTGCCCTCCGCAGTGCTGTTCTCGATAGTCCATATTCCTGTTCCCTTACTGATGGCAGTGACTTTCTTCATGGGCATTTTTACTACCACCATGTACCTGCGCTACCGTTCGGTCTGGGCCTTGGGGGTATTTCACGGGCTGTTTGCCACTGCGCTCTACTTTTTCGTAATGGGTCAGGATCCGCTGCAGGGGTTTTTACAAGCTGCGCTCTAAGGTGTACAATTGGAGACAGGATGAATGAAGCAGAAGAACAAAAGGATTGGCTGCCTCTGGATAATGCCGCCAAGATCTATCCCTCGACCGCATCAGAGGAGTCCCCGGCTGAGTTCCGCTTAGCTTTTACTCTGAAAGAGCCGGTGCGGCTGCTGTGGCTGCAGCAGGCCCTGGAACGGATAATGCCGCGCTTCCCCTATTTCCAGGTGCATTTGCGGCGGGGATTTTTTTGGTACTATCTACAGCGCAGCGAGGTGGTGCCGCCGGTTGAACTGATGCGGAATGTGCCGGGCACTATTATCTCTTTGAAGGAGCGAACAGCTCCCCTGATGCGGGTCAGCGCCCGCGAGAGGACAGTGGCGGTCGATTATTCGCACATTCTCACCGACGGAAACGGGGGTATGAAATTTCTGCTGAGTCTGGCTGCCGAGTATATGCTGCAGGCCGGTGTAGAGGTAGAGCCGCATCCGAATGTTCTGCATCCGGATGAGACACCCCATCCCGAGGAATTCGAGGACGCCCACCGCAAAAGTTTTGAGAAGGGCCTCCTGCAACCGGAGAATATCCCGCCGGCCTACCATATCCCGGGCCGCCCCACTAAAACACGGCGCTTTCGCATTCTGAAAGCGACCATGCCAGTAGATAAGCTTTTACAGGTTGCCAAGCAGAAGCAGGTTACCCTTACCGAGTATCTGGCCGCCACCTACATGTACAGCCTCATACAGATTTATAAAGGCGAGGAACAGCGCCGCATGCAGGGCTCTTTTCAGACCCTGCAGCAGCAAAAGCGGCCTCGCCGTAAAAAAAAGGGTTCGATTATCCGGCTCGAAGTACCGGTGGATATGCGGCGGTATAAGCCGTCGAAAACGATGCGCAACTTTTCGCTTTATCTCTCGCCCGAAATAGATATGAAACTGGGAGACTTTGATTTTAATGAGGTGCTGAAGCACATGCACCACCATATTCAGTTGCTGAAAAACGACAAACAACTCGGCCGGCAGATAGCCCGGAACGTGGGCTCGGAGCTGAATCCGTTTGTTCGCTTTTTACCGCTGTTTGTAAAAGACCTGGTGCTCTCCTCCGTATATTCCCGGTTTGGCGAGGCACTGCACTCCGGGGTCTTATCTAATCTTGGAAGAGTGCAGGCGCCGCCCGCCCTGGAGGAACGGCTGGAAAGTATTCATTTTGATTTGAACCCGAACCACGTAATGAAAAAGGCCTGCGGAGTGCTCTCCTTTAAGGGCAATTTGATAGTGTCGTTTACCAGTGTTATCGAGAGCAGAGAACTGGAGCGAGTTTTCTTTTCACATTTAACCGGACAGGGAGTGCCGGTGAGTATCGAGGAGTTGACGTAATGCCGATATGTAAACAGTGCGGAGTCCAAGTCGAATCCGAATATACACAGTGCCCTTTGTGCGGAGCTGCGATAGATGAGAACGGCGGGCGGACGAACAGCCGGCAGCGGGGTGAACCCGGCAGCATCCAGGACATAGATAATCAGGAGCTCGACGAAAACCATGCGGCCATAGAAGCTCATGATGCCAAAGTACGGCTGCTCTTTCATGAGGTGGTCGGGTTTATTGCACTGGCTGGGGCGGTGGTGGTGTTTGCCACCGATTTTGCCTACGGAATGGACATCAGCTGGTCCCGAATCCCTTTAATCTCGATTGGGTATGTGTGGATGACTATTTTCATGATACCGCGTCTCAAACCCAGACCGTATCTGCTGGTAGTGGCCGAAATTCTGCTGCTCGCGGCATTCCTGTACGGCCTGAACAGTTTTACCGGCGGACCCGGCTGGTACTGGGGCATCGCGTTTCCGATCGTAGCTTCCTGCGGCATTCTCCTCCTGCTGAGCGTACTGGTAATCCGTATATTCAAACTCTCGATCATGGGGGGATTGGCGGTCGGCTTAGTTGCTGCCGGTCTGTTCACCCTCTGTATAGACGGCATCCTGAAGCTCTACTTTCAGCAGCAGCTGGGTTTCAGCTGGTCGATTGTAACTGCCGCCTCTGTGATACCGTTGATCGCATTTCTGGTGAGTTTCGAGAAGCGCCTGAAAAGGCGCGGCTCTAACCTGCAAAAACACTTTCACGTGTAAATTAGGGGGAAGTTCTTATGAAAAAAATGGGAGAAATGCTTGTTCGCGCCGATTCGTTCGAAGAGATGGTGATGGGGAATACCGCGCTGGTGCGGGCAATGGTTGAAGCGGGAACCGAGGTTGTGAGTTCTTATCCCGGCTCTCCGACCCCCGAAATCGGGGCAGCCATTTTGTCGATTGAAGAGGAGAAGCGTCCGTTCTACTTCGAATTCTCGGTTAATGAGAAAGTGGCGACTGAAGTAGCCCTCGGTGCGTCCCTAAACGGACACCTTTCGACCGTTTTTTTCAAGAGTGTCGGCCTGAATGTAGCTGCCGATGCCTTTGTACAGCTGCCCCTTATGGAGCTGATAGGCGGAATGGTCATCATCCTTGGAGACGATCCGGGCGCCAATTCTTCCCAAAACGAGCAGGACAACCGGCACTACTCGCGGATGGTGTATGCGCCTGTGTATGAGCCGGGGAATCCGCAGGAAGCATACGAGATGTATCTGGAGGCGGCAAAAGTTGCGAAAGAGATGCGGATGCCGGTTATTCTGCGGCTGACCACCCATGTCTGTCATGCCAAAATGAAAACTGCATTCGGCGCATACCAGCGGCGCTCCATTAGTACCGCTGCCGATTTTGACCCGGACAACGGGCCCTATATTCCGCTTACCGATCTGGCCCTTGATATGAAGCGCCGCGCGTTAAGGCGTCGCGGACAAATGGAGGAGCGGGGAGAAAGCTCACCGTTTCACTACCTGCTGGATAACGGTAATACCTCGAAGGGCATTATTACCAGCGGTTTGCCGTATTATTCGCTGCTGGATGTACTCGAAGCGGAGGAGCAGAGTGGCTCCGGTCAACCGCCGGATATCCTGAAGCTGGGACTCACCTATCCCGTTCCCCGCCGTAAGGTCGCAGAGTTCTGCCGTGCTCACGACACTGTGCTCGTACTGGAGGAGCTCGACCCGATTCTCGAGCAGGAAATCAAAACCATTGCGTTTGATGCAGGGATATCCGTCCGAATCCTTGGCAAACAGGAGGACGAAGATTATATCGGCGAGCTGCATCCGGCAAAAATTCGCAGTATTCTGCAGCGCTATTGGCCGGAACTGCTGTCCGCCGCAGATACCGGTTCTGCTTCGGAGAGTGCAGCCGCCGGCGAAGGAGAGGCCGAGGTGAGCGTGCCGAATCGACCGGCGCAGATGTGCCCGGGCTGCGGACACCGCAGCGCTTTTCATGCGATCAAACAGGTGCTGGCCGATGACGATATTACTGTGGCGGATATCGGCTGTCATACCCTCGGCGCCCTGCCGCCGTACAAAATGGGGCAGGCTCTGGTGTGTATGGGGCACTCTACCGGCACGGGATCGGGGCTGGCGCTGTTCAATGACTCGCGCCGGGTGGTGGCTTTTATCGGTGATTCTACCCTTTACCATGCCGGGCTTCCGGGAATAGTAAACGCGGTGTACAACCAGCACAACCTGACTCTGATCATAATGGCCAACGGCACCACCGCCATGACCGGCCATCAGGAGCACCCCGGTACCGGAAAGACAGTGCATGGCAGCACCAGTAAAGTACCGCTACGTACCCTCCTGGAAGGCTTGGGAGTGCAGCACATCGCCGAAACCGACACGTATAACCAGCGCAGGCTCGGTGAGCTGGTGAAGGAATCCGTGGAATTGAATGAGTTCTCAGTGGTAATTGCCAAACATCCCTGCATGCTGAAGTTTACCCGGGAACGGAGAAAACGGGGCGAAGGTATTCGGGCGCAGGCCAAAGTGGACAGCGATACCTGCCGCCATATTCACCACTGTGTGAGCCGGTTTGCCTGTCCCTCTTTTGTATTGCATCCGAACGGTGATGTAACGGTGAACTCGGATCTGTGCATCGGCGACGGCTCGTGTCTGCAGACCTGCCCGGTGGAGGCAATCTCGTTGGAGGGGGTGACAAGCGATGAAAACTAAAATGAAGCCGATAAACATCCATCTGTGCGGAGTCGGCGGCCAGGGCATAGGGCTGTTGAGCGAAACAATTTTGAGGGCTTATGATCATGCCGGTCTAGCGGTACGGGCGGTGGATACTCACGGCCTGGCCCAACGCGGCGGGATCGTAAGGTCTAACCTGCGGGTAGGCGAGAATGGTTTTAGCCCCCTGATCGAGAAGGGCCATGCGGATATCGTGATGGCCCTGGAACGCACCGAAGCGCTGCGCGGCGCTATGGATTATGCCCGACCCGGAGGTTTGGTCATATATTATGATGCCTACTGGCAGGCGCTGCCGGTTCGTTTAGGGGAACACCGCGATGTCGAGCCGCAGGACATCGAGCGTTACGGGCAGACGAAGCAGCTTCGGATTGTACGGGTTTTTCGGGATGATCTGTCGGATATCCGCATGCAGAATATGGCCCTGCTGGCCGAGGCGATGTCGCAGAAACTGCTGCCGCAGTTACAGATAACCCATGTAAAGGCCGCTCTCGATGATCTTCTGCCTCAGAAGATACTGAAGGCCAATCAGGCGCTGTTCGACTTTCATTCTTGAGATTGCGTTATCTGTTTTTCGTAGCTACACTTTAACAGGTGGATATTCTCGAACAACGAAAGGAATATTTATTAACTGCGCTTCTGCGGGCAATGGCCTTGTTGGGTGCGGTGGCCTATGTGCCCAGCATCTATGCCTGTCTTTTAGAAGAACTCTACGGGCTGGCGGTTCGAGTTGCGGCTATTTCAGCGGCAAACGAACTGCTCATGGCCGATCCTGCTAACCCAACGGTCGATCTTTATGAGCTGTTGCGCGGGATGCTGCGGGCCGGAATCGATAGCCTGAAAGGCGAGGGATTGGTACTGCTGCCGCCCGAGAGGATTACTGAGATTTCGGTGGGACTCGCGGATATTGTTGAAAGTCTCAAGCCCCTGGGGCCTCTGCAGATAGAAATGAATACCCTGCAGTCAGAAGACAGCCGAGCCCATGCAGTAATCGAAATACAGCTCGGAGGGTTGTCTTCTACCTTCCCGCCGATAGAATCACTGTTAGACAACGAGCTTCTGCCGCAGAACTGGCTGATTACCGATTCAACCAACAAAAAGGTCCGTATATCGATCCCCTCCGAGGCCTAGACCGGTAATAGACTTGGAAATAAACGGGCCGCAGCGAGTGTTTTAGCCCTCAGTGAGCACTTCTTTGGCCCACTGCAGCTGCAGAAACAGCGCTCCGTCACCGCCCAGATCGGGATGGTGAAGTTTGCTGAGCCGCCGATAGTTGCGGAGTACCGTCTGCACATCCGGCTGCGGTAGGCCTGCTTTTGGGGTTTCACTTTTGTCCCCCTGTTCAGGCAGACAGTCCAGTACATATGCAGCCAGTACCCGCTCAGTGGTACTTTCATCGAGGTTGCGGTATCGCTGCTGCAGATGCTGCAGATGGTTGCGGAAGTGCTGCAGCCACTCCTCCGGCGTAAAGTCTGCATACTCGCGCACCCGTTTTTTGGTGGTAGGAAACATGTACAGGGTCCACACCGGGAAATTTCCGGCACTGTTGTAGTGCTGTTCGAAGGCAGCCAGAAACTTGATGAAGGACAGTATCTGCGGCGGTAGAGTACGCATTTTCGCGGCAATATACTGCATCTTCGCCTGCCGCTTCCGTTCCCTTTCCTGCAGGTAGTCCCGTTTTACCCGCAGAAAGAGCGGAAAGAAGGGGTCTTTGGGCAGGCGGTAGGTAATATAAAAGTTGTGTAAAAACTCGGGTTTGATGGTGGCGTGCTGCAGCAGGCTGTAGCAGCGACGGCTGATGCGCAGTTTCTGCAGGCGGGGTGAACTGCGGTAATATGAGAGCATCTCTCCATAGTACTGGTGCTTCTGCAGGCTCTTCGGCTGCTTGGACAGCAGGTAGCCTAAACTGTATACTTTGATTCTACGTGCTCTTCTGCGCATACTTCTTCAGCAGTGTATCATAATTGTTGTTGAAATTCATATGAATCCTATTACACTTTAATTGGAGGATTGTTATATGAAATACCCGACTAAAACACAGCTTACTGCCGCGCTGAATAGAGCCGGTGAGCTGCATCATGCGTATGAAAAAACGCACCTCGGCGGAAGCCGTGACGAACACTGGTCCGGTTTCTACGCGGCCTACGTGCTTGGCCGTTATGGTGATTTTCAGAGAGTTGAGTCCCTTGCAGAACAGCTGGAGAAAGTACCTGTGAACTCGAACTGGTCGCAGGATGCCGCTGAAACTCTGCTCGAAAAGCCCGAAGCCGGGGAAGAGACAGCGGAGCAGCAGGGGCAGAGTGAGATTATGTACGTGTGTCCGCACTGTTTTACCGCCTCCGATTCGCCGGGCAAGTGCGGGGTCTGCGGATATCAGCTGCATGAATTCCGACCCGGCGATGTAGATGACCCCTGCCGCTGCCCGGTGATAAACGAACGCGGAGAAGTAGTAACTCATGCGCCTCTCTGGTGGCTGCGGAGTGTGGCCCCGGAGCTGGCGGAACGAATGGAAAAAGATAGAAATAAAAACGAATCTCAATAAAAGAAACTGGAGAGGAATATGCAGACGGAAAAACTGATTGTAATCGGATCGGGACCGGCGGGCCTGGCGGCCGCACTTTACACCGGGCGGGCCGGACTTGACCCGCTGGTACTCAGCGGACTGGAGATGGGGGGACAAATCTCCCTTACCTATGATGTGGACAATTATCTCGGCTTTCCGGACGGAACTACCGGTCCGGAGCTAATAGAATTGATGACGAATCATGTCAATAAGTTCGGGGCGCGTCTCAAGTTCGAAGAAGTAACTGAGGTGGATTTTAAGAACGGTCCTCCGTTTACTGTTTCAACCCACGCCGAACAACACCAGGCCGAGGCGGTTATCGTGGCCACCGGAGCCTCTCCACGCAGACTACAGGTACCCGGCGAGGAGAAGTACATCGGTCATGGTGTGTCCTTTTGCGCCACCTGCGACGGGTTCTTTTTTCGTGATAAAGATGTCCTGGTCATCGGAGGGGGCGACAGCGCAATCGAAGAGAGCCTCTTTCTCACCAAGTTCGCCCGGCGGATCAGAGTCGTTCACCGCCGCGATGAGCTGCGGGCCGGCGAGCAACTGAAGAAGGCGGCTTTCGATCACGAAAAAATCGAGTTCGTCTGGGACACTGTAATCGAGGAGATTGTCGGAAATGATAAAGTCAGCGGCGCGAAAGTAAAAAACGTAAAGACCGGTGCTGTAAGCGAGCTCGAAACCGACGGCATTTTTATATTTATCGGCCACTATCCCAATTCAAAGCTCTTTGAAAACCAGCTGGAGATGGACGAGGAAGGCTATCTAAAGACTAATGAGCGTATGATGACCAGCGTGCCGGGAGTGTTTGCTGCCGGAGAAATTCAGGACCGGCTCTACCGGCAGATAGCCACCTCGGTGGGCCAGGGCAGCGGGGCCGGCATCATGGCCGACCGCTGGCTGCGCGAACAGAGCCAATAGAGGCGCTGAGGGCTAAGGGCCGCGCTAGGGCGGCCCAGTCTCTGCGGCCCTGCCTACCAGATGTAATGGCGAATAGGCGGATACGCCTTCCAGACCGCCAGGGCAAGCGGAGTACCGATAAGAATACCGACGATGTTCTGCAGGATATTTCCGGGGATTTCGGCGGCGGCGGCGGCGAACCCGACCATAATCCCGCCGGTGAGGAAGTAGATACCGCCCATTATCAGGGTTCCGACCACAAATGCTATCAGCAGCGATACAAAACCCGGTTTCTGCGGCAGTTCAACCTGCTCCGAGTCTGAGTGTGTCCGCATTTTACGGGCAGCTTTAATTATCAGGCCGATACCGAGACCTTGCAGTCCGTGTGCCAGAAAACTGAACGGTGCCCACTGTGCATAGCCGGCCAACAGATCGGCCAGTGCGGTTCCAACTCCGCCGGTGATAAAAGCGGTGATCGGTCCGAACAGAATGGCGGTGAAAAATATTGCTACATCTCCGAAGTTTATGTAACCGCGGGTAGGGGCGACCGGAATTCTGACCACATAGGTGAACAGGGCGGTAACTGCTATGAGTATCGCCAGCGTTGCAATCCTGAATGCGGGCAACTGCATGAAACTTTCGTTCTGTGTGCTCTTCATGATGTGCTCCTTGAACTGATTCTATTTCTATTGTATGAAAAATGTGTAGATTGTACAGTGCTTTGTACTATAAAAATAATAAAAGTACTATAAAAAGTAGTACAATTAAAGATAGTATGAGCTGGTGTATTACTTTTTTGAACGGGACAAGGCTGCGGTATGAGGTTCTGTCGTTATACCGGCCGAAGCCCCGGCTCTCCAGAGCCATAGACAAGGTCGGAATACTCTTGATGGAGTGAATCATCACCGAAACCAGGGTGGGAAACAGATGGGTGAACTTTTTTTTCGGATTCAGGGTCTTTTTTCCCGTCTGTAACGGCCGCCGCAGCGCATGCGCGTCCTCTATATTGTGGTACAGCTGCAGCAGCGAGGGGATGTAGCGGAAGGCAATAGTAATCACCAGGGCACCTGAATAGGGCAGCCCGTACCAGCGCAGAGTAAGGATAAAGTCGTCGATAGTGGTGGTGCGGAAGAAGAGGAAAAAGGCGGAGGTGATACCGCTGAAGCGTAGTATCAGGAGCGCCGCTTCCTGCACACCTCCGGTAGTGATGCTGAGCAGAGCTCCGAGCTGAAAAAGTTCCCGGCCGGACCGATGAAAGGGCGGGGTGAGCAGGGCAACCAGCAGCAGTATCGGCCAGATTGTTTTCAGCGGAAGAAAGACCTCTTTGACAGATAACGCAAGGCTTATCAGCAGCGCCAAGCCGAGATAGTAGGCTGCCAGCGAGACTATTCTGACCGGCAAAATCAGGGCAATCACCCACAAAATCAGCAGTGCGAATTTGAGGCGGGGATCGGTGTGATGAACAAATGAAGTGCCGGGCAGGTATGATCCACTAATCATGAGTCCACCTGCGGGAGAATTCGGCCGGCATGCATCTTGAGAATGTGGTCGGAAAAATGTGCGGCGAGTTCAGTATCGTGGGAGATTATTAATAACGAGCGCTCCGGTGACTGGAAGGTCTTAATCAGAGCGGCAAAGTCTTTCGGGCTGATCCCGGAGTCGGTTTCATCGAATATGCAGATCGGCCGCTCCAAGAGCCAGTAGGTGGCGGCCTGCAGGCGTTTACGGGTTCCATAGCTCATCAGACTCGGGGCGGTTTCGGCCGGGGGGAGATCAAAGGTCTCGATTGCGGTCTGCAGCAAATCGTGTATCTCTTCCTGCGGACGGCCCGCTTCCTTCAAGCCGTAGGCCAGTTCCTCCTCGACCGTCGACAAAAAGATTTGATAGTCCGGGTTTTGAAACATATACGCGGCGGAGCTGCGGAGAAAGTCCGCATCTGCTTCGGTTTTGTCAAAATAAGGACTGCTGAGGTGACCGCTCTGCGGAGTATACAGACCACAGAGAAGTTTGGCGAGCGTTGTTTTTCCGCATCCATTCGGCCCGGCCAGCGTAAGGGTTTTTCCGGGGTATAGCTGAAAATTTTCGACCTGCAGCGAGAAATCGCCTTTATTCGGGTACTGAAATCTCAGACCTTCACCCTTCAGCAGCGGTTCCGAAGTCGCAGCCTGAGCCTGGGCCTGAACCCCGGCCCCGGCCTCAGCCTCAGCCCCGGCCTGAGTGCGCGGCTTCCAGCGCAGCCCGTCCTGCTCCGCAAACCGCTCAATAGCCTCGGGGTCGCTATGCAGTCTGCCCTGTGAGAGGATGGCGGTGTGCTGCCGAGGGCTGTACTTACTTTTGGAGTCCATCTTGGAAGAGAACAGCAGGACGGTACTGTTCTGCTCCTGCAGGTACTCGAGCAAAACCGATCTCCAGTGGGGGTCCATTTCATCGAGGGTTTCGTCCAATATCCACAGGCGCGGTGCTACGGCCGCCAAAACCGCACACAAGAGCCGTTTCTTCTCACCGCCTGAGAGCGTGGCCGGGTTGCGTCCGGCTTTGTCGGCCAACTCGAAGCGTTCGAGTTCTCTCTGCACTTTCTGAGTGATGAGATGCGGTTCTAAGCCGAGCGATTCAAGCGGATAGGCGATTTCCGAATCTACTCTGGTAGTGATGAGCTGGTCGTCTGGGTTCTGAAACACAATTCCGACCGCATCAATAATATCCTGGGGTCTGGCCTCCCGCAGGTCGGTCCCGGCAATTTTTACCGATCCTTCAACTCGTCCGCCCGAATAGCGGGGTACGAGGCCGGTCAAAATGCGGCTCAGGGTCGTTTTTCCGGATTCCGGTGCTCCAATTATGGTGTGAAACTCACCCTCGTTGACAGTGTAATTCAGATCTTCGAAGACTTTATTCACTGCTTCGGTATCTGAGTAGCGTGGATAGGTGAAGGTGAGCTGCTCGATCTGAATAAACGCGTCCATGTGTAAAGGGAGTATACCTGAAAGGCGGTGCTCTGTGAACATAAGCCTGAACCTGCTCCGATTTCGCCTTAGGTAATTCCGTAATAGCTCAGTATGAATGGTTTGATATCCAGAAGCGAGTGCGGTTCCGGCGAATCTGCGGCCCATTTTTCGGCCTGAGATGATATGAAGAAGAAAGGGACCGGATTGAGGGTGTGATCGCCGATTTCCATATCCTCCGCATTTCCGTGATCGCTTATAATCAGAATGTCGATCCGCTCCTTCGATTGCTCCCAGAGGGCTCTGATGAAAGCGTTGATATTAGCAACACAGTGGCGGATAGCCGCTGCCTTGCGGGCGTGGCCGTAGGTATCGGTCAGGAAATATTCGAAGAATACCAGATCGTTCCGTTTGAAGATGTTGAGCACGTGCGAGGCGGCCCGCTTGGGGGCAATCGGCTTGATGCTGAAACCGCGGTCTTTGAGCATCTGGTTGGTGATGTCGGCGAATATGGCCCGCCGCAGGCGGTAGTCTTTATAATAACGAAAGGGAATGCCGGCCGATTCGATGGACAGCGTGGATACGGGGAACATGTTCTTGCGCCGCTTTCTGCGGTCGGTGAAGTATTTATGCGAGTACAGATTAGCACTGGTGGCGCGTACTCCGTTTTGTACCAGCACCTTCAAAAGGTTGTGTGAGGATATGATCGGCAGCAGCTGCTCATTGGGAAATGCCTGCAGGTGGTAGCCCAGCTTCTGCGCGGCGTTGATCCCGGTCATAAAGCTGGTTTGACCGGTGGCTGACTGTGGTCTGCCGGACACCCCCAGGTTTGCGTCGATCGGCAGAAGCCAGACCCTGGGGGAGCGGAGGGGAACAGTTCCAGAATGAAAAGCAGCCGGGCCGAGAAAGGCCTCTCCCAGTTGAATCAGAGGATTACGCTGCGGATTGTTGCTGCCAATACCTATCCCGTCTATGAAAAACAGGAACAGTTTGGGCCTGTGCACTTCTCTCCTCTCCTTTCAGGCAAAAAGGTGTATGTATAAAGTAATTTTGATGAGCTCCTCTTTCAAGTCTTTTCGGGGGGCTTTGATAATAATTAAAAACTAATCAATGCAAAGCCGGTTCTGCTCGACCCCAGCTGATAAAAGTAGTACATTTGAAGCTCATACTGGAGAATATGGAGGATCTGTAAATGTTTATAGTGACAGCCCTTGCACTGTTGATAATGCTCGCTTTTATCTGGCTGTACCTGCGGGAAAAACAGCGGGCCAAACGGATAGAAGGCGAATTGAGCAGCTGCAGGCAGTCTGCGGAACTCGCAGAGCAGAATAATAAAAACAGGCTCGAGAGGCTGAACTCATACAGTACTGAACTGAATAAGACGGTGCAGAGCGCCCTCGATAAGTTCAACGATCTGCTGAAAGGCGCGGCAGAGGTCGGCGAGATGACCGAGAATCAGAAGAGTACGGTTGCCAAGACCTCGGAGACAATTCAGGACGTTGCCCGGGTAATGAGTCAGGTGTTCGATGAGATAACCGACTATGTAGCCTCTTTTCAAGAGAGCAGCGAGGTGTTTTCATCAATGGTCGCGGTAACCGAGCAGGTGGAGGAGAACTTTCAGCGTACCCGTGAGATTGCCGAAGCCCTGCACAGTGATATTCAGGAGGGCCGCCGGCTGATCGGCGAAACCTCTGCCTCCGTCGAGAGTATTCGCGAGGTATCCGAACAGATGAAGAAAAGCCTAAATGATATCGCCGGCATTTCCGCCCGTACCAACATGCTGGCGATGAATGCGGCCATTGAAGCGGCCCATGCCGGCGACAGCGGCCGCGGGTTTTCCGTGGTGGCTTCGGAGGTGCGTGAACTGGCCGAACACAGTTCCGAGTCGGTCAAGGAGATACAGACCCGTATTAATGACATGCTGAAGCGCATCCAGACCGGAGCCGAACACTCCGAACGTACCACCCAAATATTTGCCTCCATCGAGGAGAATACCTCCCAGGCGGTCGCGGTTGTCGGGGGGGCAAACTCAAGCATCAGCAGACAAAAATCATCGGCAGAGAGCATGATTCCGCGCATCAACGAGCTCATCGCGCACAGCAAAGAGATACAGCAGCTCTCGGAAGCCCAGAAGAATCGGGCCGAACAGATCGAATCGGAGATGGAAGGGGTTTCGCAGTCGAGTATTCAGATTCGGGAGTCTGAAAAGCAGCTGGTGGATTTGGACTATGTGATTCTCGACATCCTCAAAAAGAACCAAACCCTGATTGAAGAACTGACAGGCGAGCTCGAACAGAGTCAATAAGGAGCGCCACGGATGCAAATTGGCCCTTTTAATATTCCAATACTTCTTATCCGGACCGCTGTCGCGCTGGCAGGCCGATTACCTCATCATCAATGTCTGGGCCAGCTGGTGTCCCCCTTGTCGCGGGGAGATGCCGGAACTGATTGAATTTTATAAAAATATAGAAAATGAGAACGTAGAGCTGATTGCTCTCAATATGACCTCCACAGAAAAATCCTTGTCTGCAGTGCGGGAGTTTGTAGAGGGCAGCGCGCTGCCTTTCCCGGTGCGGCTTGACCGGGAGGGGGAAATCGGGCGGCGCTTGGCAATCGAGACGCTGCCCACTACAATTGTTGTAGGCCCGCAGGGAGTGCGGGCCCGGCGCAGCGGGATAGTGGACCGCGGCTGGCTGGGCGCACGGATACCGGAATAGCGGGCAGGGGGTAGATATGGGCGAAGCGGTTACAGTACAGATGAACACCGATCCGCAGGTAGTGGACATGGCGCTGGGCCATCCCAGCCCTTCGCTGCTGCCGCTGGAGGCGATGCGGAGGGCGGCGGAGCACCGTTTCGGGCAGGGCGATCCGCTGATTCTGCAGTACGGCTTCGAGCAGGGAGATGCCGGATTCAGAGCAGAACTGGCTGCCCTGTTGGAGGCGCGCAGCGGAGCAGCGGTGCAGGCGGATTCGCTGATGGTGACCGGCGGCATTTCGCAGTCTCTGGGGCTGCTGTGCAGCTTGTATACTCGCCCGGGCGACGAGATCCTGGTTGAAGATCCGACCTACTTTCTGGCGCTGCGCATTTTTGAGGATTTCGGTTTGAAGGTGACCGCTCTGCCCGGCGACGGGGAGGGGCTGGATCCGGATGCGCTCGATAAGTACTTGCAAGGCAAGCCCGGCGGCGGGCGGGTCAGTGGCCAGAACAGTGGGCGGAACAGCGGGCGGGGCCGAATGCCGCGCTTTTTGTATGTGATTCCCGTGTTTCAGAACCCCACCGGCCGGACGGTTTCTCAGGAGCGCCGAGGGCGGCTGATTGCGATAGCCGAGAGGTATGGTCTGCTGATTGTGGCCGACGAGGCCTACCAGCTGCTGAGTTATCGGGATGCGCCGCCGGCTCCCTTAGCTCCTACGGCCGCTTCAGCCTCTCCGGCCGCGGGCGGTTGTCCACAGGTGATCTCACTGGGATCATTTTCTAAAATCCTCGGGCCGGGACTGCGGCTCGGCTGGCTGCAGACCGATGAAGCGAACCTGAAGAAGATCACCGGCTGCGGCATTCTGGACAGCGGCGGCGGGCTGAACCCTTTCACCTCCACGATTGTACGCAGCATGTTTCAGTCCGGCGATATGGCGCGGCACCTCGACCACCTGGTCGGCGAGTACCGGCGGCGGATGAATGCGGTGGTCGAGAGTGTCGGGGCGGAGCTCGGGGGGCTGGCAGAGGTTGCGCATCCCGGCGGGGGCTATTTTGTCTGGGTCAAACTGCCGGAGGAGGCCGACGGCCGCCAGCTGAAGAAACTGGCGCATCGGTACAAGCTGAACTTCATTCCCGGCAGCAGCGCATCGCCCAGCGGTTCTTTTCGAAATTACCTGCGCCTGAGTATCTCCTACAACGATACGAAGCGACTGAGAAGCGGGGTCAAGCGCCTGGCCGAGTTGGTGCGTGAGGCCGGGGTGAGAGATTAAAACATACGTTATTACACTTGCGTTCCTTATGTTCAGTATCTATCCTTTCTGGTAAGGAGGCACGCCGTGCGAAAAATAGTTCTGTGTATAGGTTTATTACTCGGTATGGCTTCGTTCATCTGGGCCGGTGGTGCGCAGGAGGTCACTCCACAGGAGTCCGACGACGGGTATAAGTACATAACAACCGAAGACCTGGAGTTCCGCTGGATGGTCGAGGGTGAGAATTTGAAAGTCGAAGTGACCGCTCCGACAACCGGTTGGGTATCAGTGGGCTTCGATGCCACCCGGGCAATGAAGGACGGCAATTTTATATTCGGGTTTGTCGAAAACGGCAGCCTGACGATCAGCGATCAGTTCGGAACCGGTGCGTTCACGCATAAGGCTGACGTGGATATCGGCGGAACCAAAGACATCATTTCAGCCTCCGGTAGTGAATCGGACGGCAGTACCACCCTGGAATTTGTAATACCGCTCGACTCCGGGGATGAATACGATGCCGACCTGAATCCGGATAAACAACATGTGGTACTGTTTGCCTACGGACCGGATGGAGCCGACGATTTCACCACGAAGCACACTTTCCGAACCAAAGTCAGCCTGCAGTTCTGATGAAGCTGACTCTGCCCGGCAATCACACGAGGCTTTTTTTCTGTATTGTGCTGCTGCTGATAGTTTTTTTGGGCGGAGCCGCTTCAGTGGCCGCACAGGAGGGCGGTGAAGAATCCGCTAAGGGGAACGGGCAGGAGGAGCAGCTCAGCCTCAGGGGGTGGAATCGGGAGCGGATCGGGATCCAGAAGAACGGAATGTACGTGCTCGGTTCCTGGGCTTTGACGAACTTTGCCGTCAGCGGTTATTACATGACAAAAACATCAGGCCGTGCCTTCTACTTTCATCAGATGAATGTGTTTTGGAACGTAGTGAACCTCGGAATCGCGACCTTCGGGTATTTCGGGGCGGCCGCTAGTCCGCTGGATCTCAGTCTCGAACAGACGGTCGAGGAGTACCGCAGCTTCGGCAGAATACTCGGCATCAACGCCGCCTTGGATGTGGGCTATGTGATGGCCGGGTTCTTCCTGAAAAGCCGTGGAAAAAAGTCCGCTAACTACTCCGAGCGTCTTATCGGCTACGGAAACTCGCTGATTCTGCAGGGCAGTTTCTTGTTCGTGTTTGATGTTGCGCTGGCCTATATTAATCAGTATTCTCTTTCAAAAATGGCCGCTGCGTATGCTCTCGATATTTCTGCAGTCCCCTGGGGGTTGAGCGCGCGCTTCAGCTGGTAAGGCTTTACATCATTATGCCGATACATATAACATGACCGCCAGGAGGATCACTCATGAGTCCTGAAGCTGGGCTGACGCGGATTCCGAACAGGCTGATCAACTACTGTGTAAAGGCGCTTGCTCAGTCGATGACCATCAACATCATGGTGGCGCTCGCCCGCCAGATTATCCCGCACTACGACCTGCATCAAAAAACAGGTATTCCTCGTAGTGTAGCTATCCCCAATATTACCGCCGCACAACAGATAGTGAAGGATATAATTGCCCATCAGGCCTTTCTCGATTTCGTGTTGCTGCTGGTCAAAACCAGCGATCAGGGATACATGGGGCGCCGCTATGCGATTCCTTATCTCCGCCAGCTCATCAATGGGGTTATTGATCAGGGGTATATATACGATTCGGCCAATGACATATTTGTGGAAAATCCGCAGCTGCGCAGGACCCCCAACTGGGGAACCCTGAAAGACGGTCATTCCTACAATTTCGCACTGCTGAGGCTCGATATTGCCGGTAACTCCAGGTTGGTCAAAGAGTGTGATGAGAGCACTATCGAATCAACCTATAACGATTTGCGGGAAATCGTTCAGCTGGCAGTAAAAAAACGCAACGGACGTATGTGGGGCTGGGATGGCGACGGAGGCTTAGCCGCCTTTTTCTACGGCAACAAGAATCAGAGTGCTGTGCTGTCCGGTATGGAAGTGCTGCACGAGCTGTTCATCTACAACTATACCCGCAATCCCCTGAGCCAGCCGCTGCAGATTCGAACGGCGGTACACAGCGGACCAATGGAATATTCTGAAAACGAAGAGGACATTCGCTCGGCTGATATTGTAAAGCAGGTTGAGGAATTAGAACACTCCTACACTAAGGCGGGCAGTCTCTCTCTCAGCGAAGTAGTTATGGCGATGCTCGATCATCTGCTTTTGAGCCAGCTCGAAGAGAAAAAGGTACGCGGACACCGCAAATTCTATGTGTACAGGTCCGCCTTATGACGAAAGTAGTGTTGGTCTCGGATGATAAGCAGCTCAAGTCGGCGTTCAGGCCGATTTCAAAAGCCAAGCAGTACCGATTCGAGCATATCACCTGGGAAGACTGGCGGGGGTGGGCAACCGAGTCCAACAATCAGCTGTTTTACTTTGACATCGCCGAGCTCCCGGAGGATGAGTTGAAGCAGCAGCTGAATATGGCTCAGCAGCTTCACTCTCCGTGGGGGATTATCGATAATTCCGACAGGGTAGAGGATGTTGCCCATCTGTTTCATATAGGGTGTTGCGATTATTTAAATAGTGAACGCCTTGGAACAGTGAAAGTCCGGCGGATCCGGCAGGTGCTCGATTTCCATGCACAGCACCGCGAGGCTGCCGCGGAAGAACCCGTTCAGAAACAGGGGTACAGTGCGCAGGCCGCACCGCCGGCACTAAGCTGGAAACAGGTGGTTTCCGGCCAGGAATATACCTTCTGTTTTATGTATATCGAGCTGCTTCCGTCGAAGGAGTGGAGTAAAAAATCCGGGGCCAGCCACCAGGAACAGATGCAGAGCGCGTTTCACGACCTGGTTGAAAGCCGAGTTTCTGCGCTTCAAGGCCGGATATGGATGTGGAACGAGTGGGGCGGGGTGGTATTGTTTCCTTATGACGGCAAGAGATCTGAAGTGATCGTCCTGGCTACCCGTCTGCTGTTGAACCGGGTCATTTTGAGTATCGAGGGTGGACCTTTTCAGACTTTGATTGATTATAAGATTGCCCTGCATCTCGGTTCGACTTCCTACCAGGAACGTGGGAACACCGGAAAAATAGTATCCGATGATGTAAACTATATTTTCCACCTGGGTGGAAAATACGCCGAACCCAATCGTATTTACCTCACCGCAGGGATTCGCGATGCAATAGACAACGATCTAAAGACTATTCTAGAACCGGATGGCGACTTCGAGGATAAATCGATTTATATTCTCGATTCTCCCTTCTCTCATTAGCACGTAGATACAATTTATTTGACTCGGCCAGCTTTTCCTTTGTATTTTGGCAGTAGGATGAAGGAGGAATCGATATGATAAATCGAGACCAGATTGAGTCGTTAATGAGTTATCGAAACTATGAGCATCCAGTGGTTAGTATGTATGTAACCTCTGAATTACCCAAAAAGTTTAGGGCAAAGCTGAATTCGATGGTAAGAGGGAAGATCAAAGAGCTGAATGATTCTTCCCGTTTTTCTGCACAGGAGAAAAAAGGCCTCGAAAACCTGTTAACAAAGATGGAAACTGTCTTGAAGGAACGGACCAACCGTTATGAAGGCACCAAAATGATTGCTCTCTTTGCCGATACTGCCGGTTTCTGGGAAGAGTTCGAGCTGCCGGTGGGGTATCCGAACCGGGTGGTCATTGATCCGGATCCGTATACACGACCTCTTACGGCGGTGCGCGACCAGTTTGCACGCTTTTGTGTACTGGTAAGCAACTCTCATAAAGCCGTTGTATATGCACTCAGCGCAAAACAATTAGCGGAAGAGAAAGAGATTTTCACAGAGGAAGAGATGGCTCCCGACACCGATGAAGCACTGCAGGGATTCGGTGAACAGCGACACCAGAGAAACGAGCGGGACCATTTATATAAGCATATAAAGAAAATTGCCGAAACAGCCTTTCAGGTATTCAGGAACGGCAGGTTCGACTATCTGTTGATCGGTGCGCCGAAAGACAAGGAGCTGCCTCTGCTGAAGGACAGCCTGCACAGCTATCTCCAGCGGCATTTAGTCGGCGACTTCAACGCCCGTCCCGACGAAGCGAAGCAGGATATTCTCAAGAAAGCCAGTGCTGCCGCCGCAGAATGGGAGCGTCAGCAGGAAGAGAACCTGCTGCAGTCGATTGACTCCGAGTTATACGAAGGCGGCAAGGCGACGGCGGATGTCGGTCCCACCCTGAAAGCGCTGATGAACGGGCAGATCCACACGCTGGCGGTACAGGAGGGCTATTCCCGTCCCGGTTACAAATGTCCGAATGACTACTACTTTGACTTATCCAAGAAAAAGTGCCCCATCTGCGGCGAAGAGCTGCAGCCGGTTGAGGATATTATAGACGAGATTGTAGAAGAAACCCTGCGCCAGAACGGCGAGGTTCACTATCTGCAGTATCATCCGGAAAAGTTGGACGAAAAGGGTGTTGCCGCCCAGCTGCGGTTCACACTCTAAAAGGTCCGTCCAAAGCGTCCGTTACCAAGCACTGGTAGATATTCGTGCTCGCTTCTACCTCACGAAGAGATTACTCGAGGCAAACTGGGGATCGCTGGTAGCGTTGATCCCCAGTTGTTTTAGTCCCGCCTCATCACCTGGAGTAGGTATGTGGGTCAGGTGGACTTCGCAGCCTTCGAGGTTCTTAAGCTCTTCCATTGCCCGGCGGGCGGACTTGTCGCTGGTGGCGCTGATGCTCAGAGCTATGAGTGTCTCCTCCAGGTCGAGGCTGATGAATTTTTTACTCAGAATATCACGTTTGAGGCCTCGGATAGATTCGATAATGGCCGGCGGCAGGAGATGCACCTCATCGTCGATTCCGGATAGTTCCTTGATGCTGTTGAGGATGAGGCTGGAGGCGGAGTGCAGGATCGGGGCGTTGCATCCCGTTATGATCCGGCCCGAGGGGAGCTGAAGCGCAGCGCCGCAGTATACTCCCTCATGGCCTTTACCGTTCCGTTCCGCCCCAGCGGCCGCCTCACGGGCCGGCAGCACCACTTCTCTCCGCTCAGGTTCCAGTCCGGCCTCATCCATGATAAGCCGGATACGGTCCAGCGTGTCCTGTTCAACAAGGCCCATGGCGTATTCGCACGAGTACCGAAAATAGCGGCGGATTATCTCATCTTCAGCGGCGCGACGAACCGCGGCATCGTCCACGATTCCGAAGCCCGCCCGGTTCACCCCCATGTCGGTAGGGGACTGGTAGAGCGTCTCTGCGCCGGTAATTTTTTTCAGAATCCTTTTAAGCAGGGGAAAGGCTTCGATATCCCGGTTGTAGTTTACCGCCCGGGTGTCGTAGGCCTCCAGGTGGAAAGAGTCCACCTGGTTGTAGTCCTTCAGGTCGGCGGTAGCCGCTTCATAGGCGATATTGACCTGATGCTTCAGGGGGAGGTTCCATATGGGGAAGGTTTCGAACTTGGCATACCCCGAGTGTGTGCCCCGGCGGTAGTCGTGGTATACCTGGGAGAGAGAGGTAGCCAGCTTCCCGCTGCCGGGCCCCGGCCCGGTGACTACGACCAGCGGCCGGGTGGTCTCTATGTATTCATTGGCTCCATAGCCGGCGTCACTGACAATGAGTTCGGCATCCGCCGGATACCCGGTGGTCGGATGATGGGTATAGACTCTGATTCCCCTCCGTTCGAGCTTGGTCTTGAAGCGGAGTGCCGCCGGTTGCCCTGTAAAGCGGGTAATGACTACCCCGCATATCGAAAGCCCGCGATCCCGCAGATCGTCGATCAGCTTCATTGTGTCGTCGTCATAGGTAATACCGAAGTCAGCTCGCACCTTGCCTTTTTCGATGTCTCCGGCATATATGCAGACGATGATCTCCGCCTGATCTTTCAAGCGTTCGAGCAGGCGTATTTTCGTGTTGGGATCGAATCCCGGCAGCACCCGTGCGGCGTGGTAATCGAACATGAGCTTGCCGCCGAACTCCAGGTAGAGTTTGTTGTTGAATCTCTCTATTCGCTCGAGGATCGCTTTGGTCTGTTCTTCCAGGTACTTTTCGTTATCAAATCCGGTCTTCATTATTTTATATCCAGGATTTTAGCCAGTCTGCCGATTCGTGCATCATCGCTTCGGTGGTCTGGTGCCCGGTATCCTTAAAAGTTTTTAAGCGCAGTTTTTCCGGCTGTGTGTACTGGTGTTTTAACTCGGTAAAGAAATTACGCACTTCCATAATGGGCATAATCGTATCGTCTTCTGCGTTCAGCATGAGGAGTGGAAAGTCTTCCAGTTTTCTGACCTGCGGAAGCGGTTGAGAGGCCTTTACACGGTCAATTTTGGTCTGGGAATAGGCGTTGTAAAAATCAGGGTTTTGTTCGAGGCTGTTATCGATAATACTGCCGAAGTTGGGAGTGGAGATAATGCTTACCCCGGCCGTAATTCCTTCGTGCCCAGGGCGGGCCAGGTATTGGTAGAGAATCATTCCGCCCATTGAAGTACCCACCACCGCAGAACGGCTGCTGTCGACAACCGAGCTCTGGGAATAATGCTGAATCAGCGAGTCTAGTTCGCCGGCCGTTTCAGTTACGATATCGAACAGAAACTCCGCCTTTTCGCTGTAGGTGAGAGCGGCAAAGGTACTGTCCTCGCGTTCGCCGTGGCGCACCGCATCGGGCATCACGACGAAGAAACCGCGCTGAGCCATTATATAGGCGTGCTGCAGTTTGCGCTCTTTGCAGCTGTCGAAGCCGTGGAATATGAATACCAGGGGTAAAGACTGCGGCGGGCGGCTGAGCTGGCTGCCATCTTCCGCTTTACCGGCCGGCAAGGCAGGGTACAATTCTAATACCGGAATAGAGTTTATTTTAGTTTGATGCAGTGTCATAGTGTTCATATTGCTCACTATAAATCAAGCTCTGACGGTTTACAACAGCAATTCTGTTCAGAATTGAGGGATAGTTGTTCAACGGCCGGCATTCAGCGAGTACTGACAAATGGCCGCCCCGACCTTGCACAACTCGGAATTTTACTTCACTCTTAAAGACATGCCGGTATTCGAAGAACATACCCCAGAGCAGTTGTACGAGCCGATAGTAGAAATCCTGGAGGCAAGGCCCGCGGGCCTGAGTGAACATGAGCTGCTGCATGCACTTACTAAGAAAGGTTTTCTCGGTTTCAGTCCGAAGCAGCTCGATCAAGAGCTGAGTCTGTTTCAAACTCACTTCTTTCTGTTTCATGTACTGTACCGTCTGCGGGATGTCCTTCACGAACAGCAGCGCTATGAATTGGCCATTTTCTGTCTGGAAATTCGACTATGGCCTTATCGGCCGGATGAGCAGCAGACATCCGACTTGGTCGAGACTGATCCCCTGCGGGAGTACTACCTCGATCTTCAGAATCTCCACGAGACCGATGCGGCCGAGGTCCGGCGTATGCTGGAGGGTTTTTACCTGCGGCTGGAAGCCTACGAACAGCGAACAAAGGCTTTTCACACACTGGGCCTTGCCGAAGACGCCAGTCTGAAAACGGTTCGGCAGCGCTACAGGAGTCTGGTGAAGAAGCATCATCCCGACCACGGCGGCGATCGTGAGATTTTTGAGGAAGTGGAAACTGCTATGCAGCTTCTCAGCCGCCTGTATTAAAGACTAGGTGAAGAAGGGTGCCCTTGCCTCTATCAATAGAATCGTAATTAGTGTAATTTGAGCCTATGAGTGAAGAACCTATTTCTGCGAGCTGGCTTGAACGGCATATAACCCTGCATACCCACGATTCCAATCGTGAGGAGATAGCCTCCGGAGTGGTGCACGGTTTAGGTGTAGTCCTCTCCCTGGCGGCATTGGTGCTGCTGGTACAGAAGGGATTGCGATTGAATAATCCTGCACTGCTGACGGGTTTTGTGGTGTACGGATTGGCAATGACTCTTTTGTATCTCTCCTCGACTTTATACCATTTTGTCCCGGTTTCCAAAACGAAGCGAATACTTCGAATTTGCGATCATATGTCCATTTACATCCTCATTGCCGGAACATACACGCCGGTCATGCTGAGTTTGGGCGGCTACTATCCGATGCTGACCCTCGGTTTGGTGTGGCTGATTGCCGCCGGCGGAATGGCCTTCAAAATAGCCTTTTGGGGGCGTCTGCGCTTTATTCAGATGCTTATTTACATTTTGATGGGCTGGTTGATCGTGCTTGTCTGGGAGCCGGTGGTGAAGCAGGTTTCGATGGAGTTCTTCCGGATGATTCTGGCCGGTGGCATTACCTATACCTCCGGGACCCTGGTCTATGCAATGAAAAAGATGCCCTATTATCACGCCCTCTGGCATCTGTTTGTTCTGGCTGGCAGTATCTGGTTTTTCCTGGCGATTTATCTCTACCTTTGAGCCGCTCTCTGAATCGGTATTGATTTATTATATTGACAAAGCGGTCCCGTCGGTCCATGATTTTGTATATGTGTGATACTTTTGTAAGAAATGCGGGTATTCAAGCAGCTGGTCAGGGACGGGAGAGTTCGGCTGCCCTGTTCGGCAAAAACTCCGATCGACATCCCGATGAACCCCAGATGCTGTTTGCCGGACCGGCCGACTTGAATAAGTGGGAAGGTGAAAGTGAGCAGGCGCTGGACAAATACACCGATGGTCCCCTGCAGGCACTACGGCGAATCTACGATCAATATGAACATCCCTATCGAGCTCTGATTTCCAAGCCTGTCTGGATGTGGGGCGGAGAAATGGGACTGAATGAGCGGGGAGTCGCCATAGGCAACGAGGCGGTGTTCTCCAAGTGGCGCAGCACCCGCAACCGCGACTTGAACAAGGGCCTGCTGGGAATGGATCTGCTGCGTCTGGCATTACACAACGCCGCCACTGCCAGAGAGGCTGTAGAGTTTTTGAGCCGAACTATCGAACGCGAAGGACAGGGGGGGGACGGAGCGTATAAGGGTCATCTCTACTACGATAACTCCTTTCTTATCTGCGATGCCCGCCAGGCCTTTATACTCGAGACAGCAGACCACCGCTGGGCCGTTAAGCAGGTTACTAGCGATGCGATTTCGAACTGCTATATCCTGCAGGATGATTTCGAGGCCTGTGATCAGATTAGTTCACAAGCCGCTTTCAGGCCATCCGGGGGAGGTGCGCCGCAGAGCAGCCGCTTCTCATTCGCGGAACACAACGAGAGCAAGCTGTACCGCTGGATAACCCGCGGGAGAGCCCGGCGCCGACGGGCCCGCCAGCTCATAGACAGCGAGAGATTCACTCTGGAAAGTGCATTCCAGCTGCTGCGTGATCATAACGGCCGAGCAAAGCCCGGTAAGGGCATGGGGAGTTTGTGCATGCATTCCGGTGCACTGATCAAATCTCAGACCACCGGGTCGATGGTGGTGGAGTTTCAGGCCGATGGTCCGGTAGCCTGGGTTACCGGTTCGCCGCATCCCTGCGTATCTTTGTTTCAACCGTGGAGTTTCGATGCATTTATCCCGGAGACTGAAGAGGGTGACACCTATTCCGAACACCTCTTGGCTGTGGGGCCGGTTTTCCGGAGTTACCAACTGGGAGAGGAGTACTCCCGCAAAATGAGGCAGCTGAGTCAGAAACTTGCCGACGATTTTACTGTATTTGCACAAAAGCACCTGCCGGAGCGTGAGCGTGTCGAAGCACTGTTGAAACAGACTGTCAGTGAAGGTATTGCTGCGGGAGAGCGGTCTGCGGCTATAGAGAAGTGCCGTCGAATTGCGTATAAATATCTAAAAAAGACTGAAGAGGCTGCGGCGAATGGATAGTTCGGACAGCTTTTTCAAACGGCTCGACCGTCAGTTCCCCGCTCTCACTAAAACCCAGAAGCAGATCGGCGCGTATATCCGAAGGGCTTATCGCAGTGCAGTGTTTCTGCCGCTGGCGGCCATTTCCCGCGAAACCGGCGCCAGTGAAGCCTCCATTGTCCGGTTTGCGCGGGCTCTGGGATACAGCGGTTACTCGGAAATGCAGTCGCATATGCAGGAGTATGTATCAGAGTCGATGCTGACCACGGTCGAGCGGTTTCGCCTGTTCGACCGCCCCCGCCCGGAAGGCGAGGTGCTGCATACGGTTATCGGCAACAGCGTCGAGGCGGTACGAAATCTCCAGAACCTGCTCGAACCTGCGGCACTGCGTGAGTGCGCACTGAGCTGGCAGCGGCTGAAGAAGATTTTTCTGGCCGGGTTCGAGAGTACCGCCGGATTAGCAGAGTACTTTGCCTATTATTTGAGCCGCAGCGGTTTTCCGGCCCAAGTCGTCACTGAGAAAACGGGCGATCTGTTTCCTCAAGCCCAGGAGGCCGGAGCAGATATGCAGGTGGTTGCGTTGCTGCTGCCCCGCTATTCAAAGCAGCTGCTCAGTTTTTGCCGCTTCTGCCGCAGTAAGGGTGCCACACTCACCATAATTGCCGATGCTCCGGACCATCCGCTTCAGGGGCAGGCGGAGTTCGAGTTCTACGTCTCCCAACGGAGGGTGCAGGGCATGAATCTTGAAAGCCACATGGGTATGCTGGCTACGATTCAGATGCTGATTCAAGAAGCCGGTCTCAGCGACCGGGAGAGAACCCGCCAGTCACTGGAAGAGCTCGAGAATTACAATAAGCTCTTCGCCCTTTTTCAATCTTCACAGGACGAACATATTAAATAACTGGAAATTGTAATCTTTACATGCTGTGGGAATAATGCTATTCTAAATGAAGTAAAAACTACATAAAATTAATTATTGAAGCGTTTATGCATAAATGGAGGTGAGATGTACGACTATCTCATAAAGAATGCCCTGATCATTGACGGTACCGGTGCAGCAGGATATAAAGCGGATGTTGCCGTCAGCGACGGGAAAATAGTGGACCTCGGCTCCGGGAACACTGCGGCGGCCCAGCGGGTGATCGAAGCCAATGGGAAGATCCTGGCACCGGGGTTCATCGATCTGCACAGCCACTCGGATCTGGGTTTGATTCTCTCGTCCTTCGAGCCGAACAAATTAAGCCAGGGAGTTACCACTGAGGTGGGCGGCAATTGCGGCTTCTCCCTGTTTCCGGTAACAGCGGAAGGCCGACCGGCCGTACAGCAGCTGATGAAGGCGTACGGTGCGGAGATGGAGATTCCCTGGAGTGACGGCCGGGGGTACTATGCCGCACTGAGACAGCGCGGATTCGGAGTGAATTACCTGCCGCTGGTAGGACACGGCCTGCTGCGGTTGAATGTCATGGGCGGCAGTGCCTCGGCACCGGATAAGTCTCAGCTGAAGGCTATGGAGTCGCTGCTTGCGACGGAACTCGAGGCAGGTGCCTGGGGGTTCTCTACCGGGCTTGCGTATATGCCGGGCTGTTTTGCCGGCTTTGAGGAGCTGAAGGCCTTAGCGGCAGTCACCGCCCGTTATGGCGGAGTTTACACTTCGCACATCCGCAATCAGGGGAATGAGCTGCTGAGTTCGGTTGAGGAGGCGATAGGGTTGGCCGAATCTACCGGTGTAGCGGTGGTTATAAGTCACTTAAAGGCCTATGGAGTGTCGAACTGGGGTAAGGCCGGGGCTGCCTTGGAGAGAATAGAGGCGGCGCGTTCGAGTGGCTATAAAGTGATGGCCGATTTTTACCCTTATGACTCATCGGAGTCGACATTGATGTACGAAATGCCGGAATGGGCCAAAGCCGGCGGAGTAGAGGCGCTCATCCGCCGGCTGAGTGACCCGCAAGACAAAGACAGAATCCGGCAAGAAATCGAACAGCGGGGTGAACTGAGCTGGGACCGGGTGGTAGTGAGCGGTGTGAAGAACGAAGTACACGCGGGGCTGATCGGTCGCAGCATCACACAGATAGCTGAAGACTGCGGGCCGGACCGGGAGCCCTTCGATGTGGTCGCCGAGCTGCTGAAAAGCGAGCAGGGAGGGGTATCTACCGTTTGCCGGCTCATGAGTGCGGCCGATGTGGATGAAATCGCGGTGTCCGGTGTAACGGCGCTCGGATCGGACAGCTATGCCCTGCCGGAAGGACAGCCCTTTACCGGGCATCCCCGCAACTGGGGGGCTTTTCCGCACTTCTACGATACCTATGTAAAGAAAAAAAAGCTTTTGAAACCGGAGCAGGCGGTGTATAAAATGAGCGGGATGGCCGCCGATTTTCTGGGACTGTCCGACCGTGGGAAGATCAAGGCCGGATACACGGCCGACCTGGTGCTTTTCGATCCGGAAAATATTGCCGGCCCGGCGAGTTTTACTGCGCCCGATACGCCTTCGAGTGGAATAGAAATGGTGTTGGTAAACGGCGTGGTGCAGTATGAGCATAAAGAGCTGCAAAGAGAACCGGTCGGTGAGATACTCTTGAAGAGCAGGGAGGGCTGAAAATGCAAAATTATCTGCAATATGCCAATGCAAATGTACTCAAGTGGGCGGTGGCCGGAATAGTGCTGTTTATACTGCTGCAGTCGCTGTTATTCCTGTGGATCGCGGTCAAGCGCGGCCGGGCGGCCGGAGTGTCCGGGGAGGCAATGCGCAAAGCCTTTCGAGCGGGAGTGACTACCAGCATTATCCCGACGCTGCCGATCCTGATGGCCCTGATTGCGATTGCCCCGGTGTTGGGGCTGCCGGTGTCCTGGATGCGCCTGTCGGTAATCGGTTCGGCACCCTATGAACTGATGGCCGCCGGAATCGGAGCCAAAACAATGGGCGTGCACAGACTGGGCGGCGAGACCTTCACGGTAGGTGTGTTTGCCAATGCAATCTGGGTGATGTGTATCGGCAGTTTCTGGGCCATCATGATTGTAGCTCTGTTTTACAAGGGCTTGAAAAAGCGGTATGCACTGAAGGCTTCCGGGGACAAGCGCTGGCAGGAGGTGTTGACCAGCAGCTGTTTCATGGGTGTGTTTGCCCTTTTTATGGCCGATCCGCTTACCAGCGGCGGTGTGCCCCTGGCCACCTTTGTAACCAGTGCGCTGCTGATGATCGGATGTCTGCTGTTGATTGTAAAGTTCAAATTCGAGCGACTGCGTGAGTTCGCCCTTACTCTGAGTATGATCGGTGGAATGGTGATGAGTGTAGTCTGGACCCAGATGGTCGGCTGAGGAGAGACTCTATGAAACAAGGTTATGATCCGCAAGAATATGAACGAATGAACCATATAATCGGCCGTATTACCCTGCCGGCCGGTTTTGTTCTCACTTTTCTGCCGCTGTTTGTCCTGTGGCGGCAGTTCGGGGTTACTCCGGAGTGGCTGAAGCTGCTGGAAGGTATCTTCAGTATATCGGTGCTGATGGCGCCGGTTTCGATTGTAGAGGTGCTCACTTTCACTGCCATGCTCGGGTCGGGGGCTATGTACATGGCCTATTTGACCGGCAACATTACCAACTTAAAGATACCGAGTGCGGCCATGGCTCTGGAGGTCTGCGAGGTTTCGCCGGCCAGCGAGGAGGGCGAGATCCTGTCCACCATCGCTATTGCAGGTTCGGTAATCATCAGTGAGATAATCATAGTTGCCGGTGTCCTGCTGATCGGTCCGCTGACCGAGCAGCTGCAGCACCCGACAATTCAGCCGGCTTTTACCCACATCCTGCCGGCGCTCTTCGGTGCGATTGGAGCGTTCTACGTACTGAAAGAGTGGAAGGTTGCAGTAGCCCCTCTGCTGGTGGCCGTGCTGTTGAACCTGGCCGGAGAGCTCCCAACGGCCCTGACTATTCCACTGTGCGTGGCGGTATCGGTGGGGGCGGCCCGCTGGCTGTATGTGCGCGGGTATCTGCAGAAGGTGGAGGTACCGGCTGATGAGCATGCTGGCTAGAGACTGGGGAATCGCTCCTGGTCGGCTGCCGGCCGGCCGTACCAACACCATCTTGGATGTAGGGGACATCGGAGTCGGGCATGTCACCCTGAACGAGGGCGACCGGCACACCGGTGTGACCGCACTGCTTCCCCATGGCGGTAATCTGTTCAGGGAGAAGATTCCGGCGGCCGTTCATGTAATTAACGGTTTCGGCAAGAGCAGTGGTCTCATTCAAGTACTGGAGCTCGGTACGCTGGAGACGCCGATTGTACTGACCAATACCCTCTGCGTAGGAACTGCGTTTCAGTCTCTTGTTCAGGATGCTCTCGAACAGAACCCGGAGATCGGCCGTAGCACCGGAACGGTGAATCCGGTGGTGTTCGAATGCAACGACGGAGTTCTAAATGATATCCGGGAC
Organism: uncultured Sediminispirochaeta sp.; assembly: GCA_964603735.1. GTDB lineage: Bacteria > Spirochaetota > Spirochaetia > DSM-16054 > Sediminispirochaetaceae > DSBN01. The sequence goes on from CAZRWN010000006.1 coordinate 61,634, forward strand.
TGTGCTGTGACTGTAGAACATGTGCGCACGGCAATTCGTGCGGGCCGTGAAAGCTGTCAGCCTGCTGACCGCTTCGAAACCGCGCCGGGCTCACAAGGCGATGCCCAGGAGGTGCCGCAGGGGGCGGTGGGAGCCGGGCGCGGCATGTGCTGTTATGACTTGAAAGGCGGCATCGGCACTTCTTCGCGGCAGATTAAAGAATATACCTTGGGTACTCTGGTGTTGACCAATTTCGGCAGCCTAAAGGACCTTCGAATTGAAGGCCAGCCGGTCGGCGAAGCTCTGCTGGGCTTTGAAGAGATCTCCCGTTCAATCGCATCCGCAAGCGCGCAGCGGAACCCGGGTGAGCAGGGATCGGTAATTGTTCTTCTGGCCACCGATGCTCCGCTGAGTACACGGCAGCTGGGGCGTCTGGCCCGGCGCGCTTCCGCCGGTCTGGCCCGTACGGGGGCTTTTATCGCTGGGGGCAGCGGAGAGATTGCGCTGGCCTTCTCTACAGCCTACCGTCTTCCGCATTACGGAACACAGGCGGTGATGGAGCTGCCCTGCCTGCACGAGGATATGCTCGATAAGTTTTTCCTCGGGGCTGTAGAATCCATAGAAGAGGCGGTGCTCAATTCGATGATTGCAGCCGAACGGGTGGAAGGACGGGCCGGGCATGTCCGCTGTTCTCTGGCTGACTATCTCGGGCGACTGGGGTATCAAGCCCGTGCATAGGCCGGCGGCCTGTCGTGGGAGCCGGCCGTGGTGCCGGTTGCCGTGTCGGTTGCCGTGCCGGAGAGTCTACATAGACGGGTCTTTGCGGTTTTGCTTTTTCTGGCCGCGTTTTTTCTTGTGCTCGAGGCGGCGTTCATTTGCGGCTTTCGGCGGACGGGTGCGCTTGCGGGGCTTCGGACGCGAGAGGGCCGCTTTTATCAGCGTAAAAGCGCGCTCTTCGGCGAGTTCGCGATTGTGCGACTGGCTGCGGGTCTCGGATGAGTGAACAACGAGTTCGTTTTCAGTGTTGAGTCGGTTCGCGAGCTTGTGCAGCACCCGCTCTTTCTGTCCCTCCGGCAGCGGCAGTTCATCAAGGGGCAGGCGCAGGGTTGCTTTGGTGGCGGTCTTGTTCACATGCTGCCCGCCGGGACCGCCCGATCTGGAAAATTCAAACTGACCGTTGCTGCGTATCCAGTCTTCGATTACATCGCTGTCCATACAGTTTTTCTCCTAAGGTGGATATACATAGCGTGAAAAACTAACGCAAATTCAGCTGCTTTCAGCCGCCGGTTCCATCGACCGGAAAATATCCTTCAATACCTTGTACAGCCAGGTAATTCCCAGGCTGAAGGTAGTCACCTCTGCCAGCGGAAATGCGAACCAAAGACCTCTGAGCCCGAACAGCTCGCCGAGAATATACATGGCCGGCAGCAGGACTATGATGGTTCGCAGTATACCGAGCAGCAGGCTGGGGATGCCGCGTCCGATTGCCTGAAATATGACCGATGACATAATGGACGGACCGATAAACAGAAAGCCGATGCTGATGCGCCGCATCGCCGTTACCCCGATTTCGACCAGTTCCGGATTCGAATTGAACATGGTGATGAGCTGGCGGGGGAAGCTCTGAAAAATCAGAAAGCCGGTAAAGGTAAAACAGAAGGCGGTAATTATGCCTATACGGGCGGTCTGCTTCATCCTGCGGGGATTTCGATTGCCGTAGTTATAGCCGGTTAACGGAATCACGCCCTGACCGAGGCCGAACACCGGCATAAAGATGAATGACTGCAGGCGAAAAAAGACGCCGAACACAGCCACGGCCGTGATACTGTGGCGGGCGATGATCAAATTCGCTCCGGCCAGCATGACGCTGGCAAGCAGCTGCATCGCCATTGCCGGCAGGCCAACCTGGTAGATCTGCTTGATGATATCAAAGTTGAACCGAAAAGTTTTCGGATTCATTTTGATCTCGTTCTTGTCACTGAAGAGAATGCGAATGACAAAGGTTCCGGATATGATCCGGGAAAGAACGGTAGCCAATGCGGCACCCTTCACCCCCATCTCCGGGAAAATCCAAATTCCAAAAATGAAAAAAGGGTCGAGGGTGATGTTCAGGATCGCTCCGATCATCATGGTGAGCATCGGGATGAATGTGTTTCCCTCTCCCCGCAGAATTCCGTTGAACAGCATAGGTATGAACAGGGCGATCGATCCGACCATAATAATTCGCACGTAATCGCCGCCCATGTGTATCAGCGTAGAGTCTGTGGTGAAAATGGCGATCAGCTGGTGTGAGAACAACATCCCGGCCAGAGCCACCGTGCTGCCGAGCACGAAGGCGATTAAGACTACGTGGTCTGCAATGATCCCGGCCTTTTTGTGATCGCCGCTGCCGAGGGTCCGCGAAATGAGGGAAGTTGCTCCCACTCCCGTCCCGACCGCCAGTGCAATCAGCACCATCTGGATCGGAAAGGCAAGCGAAAGGGCGGAGAGCGCCTCCTTGCTGACCCGGCCTATATAAATACTGTCGACTACGTTGTAAAGGGCCTGAGTAGCCATTCCGATTATCCCTGGAATAGAGAGCTTGACCAGTAAGGGGAAAACCGGTTCTGTGCCGAGCCGGTTAGACCTGGGGGTTGCCTGCATGTGAGAGCTCCTCGAGAACATTAGTTGTGCTTGTAAAAAGCCGGTCGGGAGTGTAAAAAAAGAGTATCCGCATATTCAGCTGCTGTCAACGTCTGGAGATATCCAGGACGAGTGTGTTGCTGCAAAAGCCGTTGAACGAACGACGTGAATATTAAAAAAATTTTGCAGAATTTAAAAAAATTTGGTAAAATAAAATGTACAATTGGAAAAAAAGGAGATGTTATGTTTAATGAACAAATGTTGGCAGAGCGGACTCGACACATGGGTTCCAGCGCTATCCGCGAGATACTCAAAGTCTTGTCGAGACCGGGGATTGTGTCTTTAGCGGGGGGCATGCCGGCGCCGGAAGCTTTTCCGATGGAAAAGATGAACGCATTGTGCGATCTGGTGCTGCGGAAGCACGGAACCGCCGCGCTACAGTACGGAACCACCGAAGGGTTCTTTCCTCTAAAGGAAGCACTGGCCGACTATTTGCAGGAAAATAGAATCGAAACGGTGCCCGAGAACGTAAACATCACCACAGGTTCGCAAGGGGTATTAGATGCACTGGGTAAAATATTGATTACCCCGGGAGACGCGATTGCTGTGGAGGCGCCGACCTATCTGGGGGCTTTGCAGGCCTTTAATCCCTACGGTCCCCGCTATGTCCAGATGGAAACCGATGAAGATGGATTGATTCCCGAATCGATGGAGGCGGTAATCAAAGAACATCGGCCGAAAATGGTATATCTGGTGCCCACCTTTCAGAATCCTACCGGAAGAACCGTTCCACTGGAGAGAAGACAGCGAATAGCCGCGATCGCGCAGGTAACCAATACTTTGATAATAGAGGACGACCCGTACGGACAGCTTCGTTATCGCGGCGAGTTTGTTACTCCGATAGCTGCGATGGCGCCCGAACATGTAGTGTACTGCGGCTCTTTTTCGAAGGTGTTTGCCCCGGGATTGAGGGTCGGCTTTTATATTGCACCCCAGCTGGTGGAAGAGTGGCTGGTACGGGCCAAACAGGGAGTAGATCTGCATACCAGTTCCTTTTCGCAGGCATTGGCCGCTGAGTTTGTTGCCGGTGGCTACTTAAAGGAGCATCTGCCTAAGATCATCGAACTGTATAGGCCGAAGCAGGAGGCTATGCTGGCGGCAATGGATGAGTATTTCCCGCAAGGCTTCACCTGGTCGAAACCCGAAGGGGGAATGTTTATTTGGGCGGAAGGACCGTCGAGTATGGATGCCTTGAAGCTGTATGATGAGGCTATCAACAACCAGGTGGCATTTGTACCGGGACGCTACTTCTACACCGATGAGGGGGCCGGCAGCAATACACTGCGGCTCAATTTTACGATGGCCGACGAACAAACCATTCGAGCAGCCATTGAGCGCCTTGCCCAGGCTATGAAGAAATTTGTGTAATTCCTTTCCAAAAGCGCCCTGTTCTAATAGGCTGAGGTCTTAGAACAGGGCGCTTTTTTTTTGTAGATTTCCATAGTCTGGCTCGTTCTATGCTGGTCTTCAAACTTTCTAAATCTTGAAAAGCTGATTAGGGTAGAATAGAAAATATTAGAGTTAAAATATTAAATAGCACTAAAAGTAGTATTAATATCTTACTAAATATGACTATAAGTCTCTTTTTACTGTAAAATAAACCAGCCTTTTACTTGCTTTTATATCGGTAAATGTTTAGTAATCTAAAGAAAAATAACATTTACCTTTAAGGAGGAGAGATGAGAAAGCTAACGATCTTTGGAATATGTGCACTAGTAGTGCTGTTAACCCCCGCAGCTGTGCTTCTGGCTGGAGGACAGCAGGAAGCGGGCAGCAGCATTAGTTTTGCAGGTTCTGGCGGCTATCCGCCATTCAACTTCATCACCGATGAAGGCGATGTAATCGGATTCGATGTCGATGTTGCTGCTGAAATAGCAAAGCGTATGGAGAAGGAACTCGAGTACAAGACAACTGCCTGGGACGGTATTATCGAAGGGCTGCGGGCCGGACGCTATGACGGTATTCTCGGCAGTATGGCCGTGACTGATGAGCGCGAGAAAGTCGTCGACTTTTCCGATCCGTATTACTATTCGGGTCCGCAGTTGATAGTCCGTAAGGACAGCAACATCAGCGGTTCGCAGGATCTTACGTCAGACTCGGTAATCGGCCTGGTGACCGGTACTACTTTTGAGCAGGATGGGGAGAAACTCGGCGTACAGGTCAAACTGTACGAGGACGATACCCAGACACTGCTGGAACTGTTGAACGGGAGGGTCGATGGTGTGCTTACAGATCGGATTGTAGGGCTGAATGCAATCTCTGAACTCAAGCAGGGTGACCAGCTTACCCTGGTCGGTTCTACCCTGCGAACCGAAACTATGGCAATTGCGTTTCGGGATGATGATGATGAGCTGCGCCAGCAGGTGAATGCTGTTCTGTCCGTAATGCGAAACGACGGTACTCTAACCAGTATCAGTGAAAAATGGTTTGGCGGACAGGATATAACTGTGGAGTAAGGTCTTGAGTAATGTAATACCTTGGGATTTTACCGTTATCCCGGAAAAGTTCATTCTTTTCCGGGATGCGGCTCTCCTTACCCTGGAAATCACCACGCTCGGTATTCTTATCGGTCTGGTGTTGGGCCTCTTGGTTGCGCTGGGTAAAATCTCGCAACACAAAATTACATCAAAAATTGCTTCCGGTTATATCTTCATTATCCGCGGAACCCCGCTGCTGCTGCAGCTTTTTATCATTTACTACGGGCTCACTTCGATTGTTACTATTCCCCCGTTTCCGTCGGCAATTATTGCCCTCGGAGTCCACAATGGCGCCTATATAGGCGAAATATTCCGCGGCGCAATCCAGTCGATTCACTACGGACAGATGGAAGCGGCCCGCTCTCTGGGAATGACTCACCGTAAAGCGATGTGGCGGAGAGCGAAGTCGTGGTGGTAATCGGCGCCAGCGGTTCGGGGAAAAGTACTCTGCTGCGCTGCGTGAATTTCCTCGAGTATGCTCAGAAAGGAAATATATATCTGGACGGCGAACACATTAGACCGATAAACAAGGTGCTGAACCGCATCCGACAGGATGTGGGCATGGTGTTTCAGCACTTCAATCTGTTTCCGCACATGTCGGTGATCGGTAATGTGATCGAAGGACCGGTCCACGTGAAGGGAATGCCGAAAAAAGAGGCCCGGGAACTGGGAGTGCAGCTGCTGGAGTAAGTCGGCCTGGAAGACAAGGCTGAAGTGTATCCAGAAATGCTTTCGGGCGGTCAGAAACAGCGGGTGGCAATCGCACGGGCTCTGGCTATGCAGCCGAAAGTGATGCTGTTCGACGAACCGACCAGCGCCCTCGATCCGGAGTTAGTCGGAGAGGTAATCAGTGTAATGGAAGAGCTCGGTGAAGAGGGGATGACGATGGTGGTGGTTACCCACGAGATGTGGTTCGCCAAAGAGGCTGCGCACCGGGTGATTTTTATGGACGATGGTCTTATTCTGGAGGAGGGAACCCCTGAAAAGATGTTTTCTTCATCGGAACACGCCCGTACACAGGAGTTCCTCAGCCAGATCCTGCCGCAGGGATAGCAAGCTAACGACATAAATCGAACCAAGCATGCGCTCAGTCCGGCCGGGATGAACTTTCGGCCGGTTTTTTTAGTTGAAGGCAGTGTTCAGAAGTTCGCGCGTGTACTCGTGCTGCGGTTTCGTGAAGATATCCTCCGCCGGGCCGCGCTCCACTATTTTCCCCGCCCGCATTATCACAATCGCATGGCAGAGGCTTTTCACCACCTTCAGATCGTGGCTGATGAACATGTAGGTCAGGCCGTGCCTGAGCTGCAGTTTTCGCAGTAGTGCTTGGGCAGGACGGTATTGTCGGCCAGTGACATGATGAGTTCCTTGCTGCCCGGCGAGAGGGTAAACTTTACCCGCCGTCGGTCCAGGACCTGCGCATCTTCAACATCATTGAAGTACTGGCGAAACTGAGGAACACCCTTCTCCATGAAGGTATTGAAGGAGAACACCACATCTTCGGCGGTAATCGAAACCCCGTCCTGATGGCGTGCCTCCGGATTAAGGTGAAAAATTACCCAGCTGAAGTCTTCCGGGTACTCCAGCTTTTCAGCGATTAGTGGATACAGCACATTAGTTTCGTCTTCGGAGCGGGTCATCAGGGTATCGTAGATGGTAGTGCTGCCGGTGACCGCGATTCCGCGCAGGGCGTAACGGTGAAAGTTGTCGAAGGTACCGATGGAATGCATGCGCAGCGTCCCGCCCTGCGGCGCATCCGGGTTTACATAGTCGAAGTGCTGAAAGTCGGCCGGGTATTTCGGTTCGCCGTGCATCGCAATTGCATGCGTAAGCAGTACCTCCGCTCCAAGCGAGAGAGCTGAGGCCAAACCCAGCGCCGCAAATAGTATAATGCTGATTACCTTCTTCAAAACAGCACCCCTCCTCAGTATTAACTTACCATAGGAATTTGTCGGACGGAAGTCAATAAAAAGTGTATACAAGATTTAAAACAGGCAAGGGATGCACTATATTTAAACAAAGCGATGACAATTCTTTTAGTGGATCCGGATAGGTCTATCCTCTCAGAAATTTCAGCATACTTAAAAAGTATGGATATTAATATCGTCACAGCCCGCAGCCTGGACGAGGCGGCGGAAATAATCCAGACTCAGCTCTTCGATGCCATTATAGCTGATGTGGGCATGCAGAACGGTTCCGTCCTGCGCCTGATCGAATATCAGCAAACCTTCAACCGGAACGCTCCGCTGATTGTAACGGCCGATTTCGGCCATGTGCAGGATGCGGTCAAAGCGGTTAAAAACGGTGCTCACAATTTCATTCAGAAGCCATATGATGCGGAGGACCTGTACCAGCGTATCCTGAAGGCTCTCGAATTCCGCCAGCTCGAACTGGAAGCCCAGAGTCTGCGGGGCGAGCGTGAACTGATCTATAAGCCGGAAAACTTCATCAGCCGCAGTCCCGAAATGGACAATGTGCTACAGATGGTAAGCAAGGTAGCTAAAACAGATGCCACAGTGCTTTTAACCGGCGAAACCGGTACCGGCAAAGAGCTGGTCTCGGGGGCAATCCATTACAACAGCCATCGGGCCAAAAAGGCGTTTGTAAAGGTGAACTGCGCCGCCCTTCCGGTGCAGCTCCTGGAGAGCGAGCTGTTCGGCCATGAGAGAGGTGCATTTACCGGTGCCGACAAGCTGCGCATCGGTCGTTTCGAACAGGCCAACGAGGGCAGTATCCTGCTCGATGAAATCGCCGAAATGGAGATGGGCACGCAGGTCAAACTGCTGCGGGTGCTGCAGGAACGCGTGTTCGAACGCCTGGGTAGCAACCGGCAGATCAAGTTGGATGTGCGGGTGATGACCGCTACCAATCGCAATCTTTACAACGAAGTCCAGGAAAACCGCTTTCGGCAGGACCTCTATTACCGTCTGAATGTGGTGAATATCGAAATTCCTCCGCTGCGGGAGCGCAAAAGCGACATTATTCCGCTGGCCACCTATTTCCTGAATAAGTTCAACGGAGAGTTCAACAAGAATGTCGAGAAGTTCAACCCGGAGGCGCTGCAGATGCTGCTGCAGCACTCATGGCCCGGCAATGTGCGCGAGCTGCGGAATACCGTTGAGCGGGCGGTTCTGATGACAGATCATAGCATAATCGGCGTTCATGATCTCAATGTTACTGTACCACCGCCGGCTCAGCCGGCGGCCGACGAGACGAGAGTCGAGGAACAGACGAGTGCGGCCGTCCGCTTCAGAGAGGGAGAGCCGCCGGTAAAGCCCGGTGATCGGTTTCACTTCGTTCGCATTCCGCAGCAGGGGCTGAGTTTGAAGGAGATCGAAGAGGATTTGATACGACAGGCGCTGCAGGCAACCCAGTACGTACAAAAAGATGCGGCCGAGCTTCTGGGGATTTCGCCGCGGGCCCTAAACTATAAAATTTCGAAATACGGTATCAAGAATCCGCATTGGCATAAGAATACCTAGATTACGAAAGTGAAATGATGTACCGTTAGTTAATTACAAAATTGTAATTTAAACCCGTTCCACAATTTTTCTTCCATTCTGAATACTACGTTATAAATCTTTCTAATAAAAGAAGATAAAAAAAATAAAATCTATTTTCTCTTTTTTGGCACGCAACTTGCACTATTGTTACGGTTTAAATTATGTGCAACTGGGAGGGGAACTATGTTGCTAAACAACAAGAGAATGCTGCCGACCGTGGCAGCGCTGACGGGACTAGTACTGCTTATTTTTGCAGGCTGTGTACCGCAGGAAGAAAACGGAAGTATAAAAGTTAGTTTTGAAGACGCCGAAGCGCGTACGCTTACACCGGCGATAAGTCTGGATCCTGCCTCTTATACAGTGAGCGGGAACGGGCCCTATGACAGTTCGTTTACCGAAACCACGAGCGATTCACCTCTACAAGTAAGCTATCTGGATGCCGGCGAATGGATTATCACCGTGGATGCCTTCAACGACAGCGGTACCCGGATAGCAACCGGTACAAACTCAGTGAATGTAACCGCCGGCGACACTGCCCAACTTCATATTCTGCTGCTGCCGCCGGCCGGTACCGGTTCTCTGCAGGTAGATGTGTTTTGGGACGACTCTGTCGTCGCCAACCCGGTTATCGAACCGCAGCTTATTACCAGCTCGGGCTCAACCCTCGCCTTGACGGCCAATCAGATTGACGCCGGTCAGTCGGAGATCAGCGAATCGACGATCTCCACTGGGTATTACACCTTCAGTCTCCAGCTCCTGGATGAGGGTGAGGTAGTTGCCGGAGCGGTAGAAGCGGTGCGGATACTCGACGGAGAGCTGACCAGCGGCCAGTACACCTTCGACGAGTTCAATATGCCGGACGGAGACGTGGATATCACCATCGATCCGGACCTGCAGGAACCGCTGACCATTACTCTCAGCGGAACGGTCGACAGCTATGTGTATGGAAATACCATGAGCGTGACCGCCGATGCGGGCGGCGTCACCGATGTGAATTACACCTGGTACTTGAACGGGGTGTCCCAGGGCACCGGTTCTTCTTACAGCACGGCGAGCACTTTAGCTCCCGGGCAGTACCGTTTGGACGTAGTCGGCTTTACAACTGACGGCTCACAGGCCGGTTCGACTACTCACACCTTTACAGTTACGGAAAGTTAAGAAATAAGCGAATCGATGAGAGGTATATTCGGTATGAAAAATAAGAAAATAAATGTGCCGTCCAGGGTACAGATAGGCGTCGGAGTGATTCTGGCAATAATGATATTGTTATCAGCGTGTTCGAACCCGATTGGCAACAGCGCCGAGCAGGGACAGGTAACACTGCATCTGGATGTCGGTTCTCGTACACTGGTATCTGACATTTCTACCGAAATAAGCCTCTATCGGGTAACGTTTTCAGACGGCAGTGGCAGTGAAGTGGTTGTCGACTCACAGAATACTACTGTACAAACTTCACTCCCTGCTCTGAAAACTTACGACATTCTGGTCGAAGGCTTCAACTCCAGCAGTCAGCTGGTGGCCACCGGGGTGGGTAGTGTAAGCGTTGATTCAGGCCAATCCCACTCCGTGGCAATTATAGTTACGGCCGCCGACGGCTCAGGAACTGCCTACATCGAAATCCAGTGGAATTCGGTGCAGACTCAAAGCGCCTCTGTAGAAGGAGTTTTGAAAGATACCCAAAACCAGAGCATTCCAATGAACTTTTCAGTTACCTCCGACGGTCAGGCAGTGGGCGAGGTGCAAGTCGAAGACGGCTTTTACACCCTGGAAGCCCAGCTGCTGGACGGAGACACCGTTGTGGCCGGTTTCGCCGAAGCGGTGCAGATATCCGCCGACGGAACTACCCAGCACGTGTTCAGTTTTGACACGGTAAACAAGCCGGGCGAAGCCATTGCAGTGACCAGCGACAGTTTTACAGTGGTGTGGAATCCGCCGGAAGACCCGGATACCGGCGATCCGCTGGCAGTCGACGGCTACCGGTTCTACTACCGGGAACACGGGACCTACCAATGGACCCATCTGGCAGATACCGGGGCAAGAGTGACCGAATACACGGTTACTACCGCGGAAATTCCGTACGGCGAGTACGATTTTGCCGTGTCATCGGTGAGCTCCGGCGAAGAGTCGGAACTGCACACCAGCTATGATGATACCGCAGTGCCGACTTACGGATGGTACATCGACTGGAATTAGAAGTTCGATTACAAAAACGGCAGCCTCTCCGCTGCAGGGCACCGCGATGAAATCTTTTACTCCCTCATTCGCGAGTGTTCTGCAGCGTTATTATCCAGAAAGCCCTCGTAGATAATCTTCTCACCGCCGTCAAGCGTTACCAGCTGATAATCTTCGAACTGTGAAAGCGCCTCGGGTATGTCGGCAATAAAGACTATGTCCGGATTGATTTCAAAGATCTCATCGGGAGGAATTGCGGTATCCTCTTCGAGGATGAGCCCGCGTATGTCGGCAATAACATCGCTGAACTCGCGCGAGAGAAAGCGGGTCAGGAGAATCTCACTTCCATCCCGCTTTAGCCGGCTGCGGGCCTGCTGGGCGGTTCCGGCTTTTACTACGGAACCGGCACAGACACCCCCGAAGCCGCGGTGTCCGCGGTTGAGAATGCTTCCCAAGAAGTGGACTTTGATCGTGTTCATGGGTATCGGTGAGTTGAGCGGAATGCCGGCTGCCGTAACTACCCGGTCGGGTTTTTTGATGAAACCGTGCTTCATCGCCAGGCGTAGTGCGTTCTGCAGCATCATCTCTGATTCATGGACCAGTTCGGTGCAGATGGGAAAGATTCCCCAGTTCAGCATCAGCTGCCGGTAGGCTACTTGACTGGTGGTCACGGCGATGATGTTTTGCTCCGGTCGGTAATTGCTGAGAGTTCGCGGGCTGTTGCCCCGCAGAGTGGGTGTTACTATTGCGCTGGCCTCGATTTCCTGTGCGACGATATAGGCCGCCTTGGCGATGGCGTGCCCGATATCCGAAGATGTTTTCTCCGGATCGAAGAAACGGCGGTTGCGCTGCAGATACTCCGGCGATTGCTCGACTGCCATTGCAATCCGGTTCATTGTTTCAACTGACCGTAGAGGGTATCTCCCGTTGGCGGTTTCGCCCGAGAGCATCACCGCATCGGCTCCGTCGAAGATTGCATTGGCTACATCCGTCAGTTCGGCGCGGGTCGGGTTGGGGTTGTGGATCATCGAATCGAGCATTTGCGTGGCGGTGATTACGGGCTTGTTCTGTTGGATGCACTTTTCGATTATGCGCTTCTGTGCCAGTGGGATTTGCTCGGTGGAGAGCTGTACGCCTAGGTCGCCGCGGGCAATCATAACACCATTTGAAACCCGGATGATGTCGTCGATATTATCGAGCCCCTGTTGGTCCTCTATCTTGGCGATGATATGGATGGGCGAATCGTGCTCCTTGAGCAGCTCCCTGATCTCTTCCACCTCTTGCGGGGTCCTGATGAAGGATGCGGCGATAAAATCCATTTCGTGCCGGATGGCAAACAGTATATCCTGCTTATCCTTTTCGGTGATGGCCGGCAGGGTAACCTTCACGCCCGGGATATTCACGTTTTTTTTACTGCCGAAACAGCCTCCGTGGCGGACTATACAGTGTACTTCGGTCCCTTCGATTTTTGTCACTTCCAAGTCGATCACACCATCGGCAATGAAAATGTGGGTGCCCTTCTGCACATCCTGCGGCAGATGTGTGTAACTGATTGACAGCCTTTGGCTGTCACCCTCTATTTGTTCGATGGTGAGGGTTATCTGGTCACCGGCATGCAGCTCAATCTCGCCGTCGTTTTTTACCTTTCCCGTCCGAATTTCCGGACCCTTAGTGTCCAGCATCAGTGCAACCGGAACGCCGGTTTCTGCGGAGGCCTGGCGTATTCGCTTTAGCCGGCCGGCCTGCTCCTCATGATCGCCGTGCGAAAAATTGAACCTGGCGACGTTGATGCCGGCTTTCAACAGATCCTTCATGGTCGAAACTTCGTTACAGGCGGGGCCTAGAGTAGATACTATTCGAGTTTTTCGTAACTGCGCCATAAGCTGTCCTCCTTATTCCATACTATTCAGGATATTAATATCACCGGCCTTTCGCAAACCATCGCCATCATATATAGTAAAAAGATGTACAGATTTGATGAAAGAGACACAATATTTTCACGGATGACCTTGGAACCGGGGACCGAAAGATATAAACGGTATTACGAACGGCATCCGGAACATAAAGCGATAGATGACGAGCTGCGTAGTGCCCAGCCCGGCAAGTTTTCCCATGCAATGCCGGAGGCACCGATGGTCGAAACTACCTTTGCCTTCATTACCCGGCTGCGCGACTTTGTGCGCGGTTTCGAAGGTGAGTATCAGGCCCCCGGACACCTTAAGAAGGCGATCTCTACCTCCGAGTTATCCGCCTATCTAAAAAAGACCCTCGCCTCTTACGGAGCGGTTGTGAGCGGGGCGATCCGGACTGATGAAGAGTGCGCCTATTCGGTAAGGGGGCGGGGTGAGCGCTACGGCCGCCGGAACAACGAGCTGCTGCCGTACACACTGGTGTATGCAATGGAGATGTCGGTGGAGGAGATGCGTACTGCTCCGGGGATTCGGGAAGCCGCCGAAGTGGCCGGTACCTATCTGCGGGTAGCGGTTCCGGGCCTGGTGGTCGCTTCCTACCTGCGCGGACTGGGGTATAATGCGGTTTGCCACATGGACGGGGAGAGTGAACTCGTTCTTCCGCCGGTCGCCGCGCGGGCGGGAATCGGGCAGATCGGCCGGCACGGGCTGATAGTGAACAAAAAGTACGGCAGCCGAATCCGCATAGGTGCGCTGACCACCGATGCGGAGCTGCTGTTGGATGAGCCGGTGGACTTCAAGCTGCCGAAGGTGTGTGAGGTCTGCCGCAAGTGCAGCGAGCTGTGTCCGGTGGGGGCGATACCCAAGGGTTCCATCATTGATGATTATGCACGCATGGTGCGTTCGATCGATCATGAAACCTGTTTTTCTGCCTGGAAGCAGTTCGGCACCGACTGCGGGGTGTGTGTATCGGCCTGTCCCTACTCAAAGGTCGGCGGCTCGGCGGCCGGCGCTTCAGGGGCTGCCGAAGGCACCGCGGCCGGGGGCACCCCCGATCAAGCGCAGAAAGCACCCAAGCCGGGGGACCCCGATTTTCTCAAAGCGTACATGTTCGGCGGCGGGATCGGCGGTCCTGGCGGCCACGACAGCTCAACTGAAGAATCCGGCGATTAGGGGTAAGTAAATTACCAGTCCTTGACCCGGGTTTCCAGCAGCATCCGCAGATCCACCAGCTGTCCGATGTGGTAGGAGTGGTGATCGGCGGCGGTTATCGCCTGCCGGACAATACTGTGTTCGGACGAATGCGGGAGTGGGGCAAAAATATCCCGTTCAGAGTCGCGCAGCATCTCCTGCAGGGTTTTGATCCCTGCTTCTATCGATTCAATTTTTTCATACCACTGCTCGATGCTCTCCGGGCCGTCGTTCTGCGGCCAGTACCCGCCGGGATACGGTTTCGGTTTGTAATCGGTATAATCGATGTAATCGATAATGTCCCACAGGGCTGCGGCCGTATGGTAGACCAGCTGCCAGGCGGTGTGGTCGATGTGCGGAACCCGGCTTGCAATTTTTTCTTCGGGAAAACCGGTCACCGCCTGTCGGAAGGTGATGTGTGCACCCTGGCCGGCGACCACGCCGGCCAGGTATTCCCGAAACTTTTTTTCATCCATCCTGCTCATTTTACTGTCCCTGTTCCCGGGTCATCTGTTCCAGTACCCGTCCGAGCCGGTCCAGCTCCTGCGCTGCCTCGCCGAAGCGCTTCTCTCCGAGCAGTTCGAAGTAGGTATCAAAGGCGCTGTTGGCACTCTGGATGAGCTGTTCCATGCCTTCCGGCAGTTCGGCGGCACCGGGGGCGGCTGGCGCCGCCTGACCTTCGGCAGCGGTCTGCTCACCAGCCTCGGCCTGTTCGCCGGCGCCCGCCTGTCCCTGCTGTGAGGAAAACTGCGAAACCAAGTCCTCGTTAAGCTTCTGCGGACCGGTATCTTCCGAATAAAGGCCCTTCAGGGCGTCCTCGAAGGACTCCGCATACGAAAGATTGTCGTCATGCATTACTGCGACCAGCCGCAGTTCCGGATACGCAGCGGTTTCCGACTGCAGATAGATGGGTTCTATGTAGAGCATAGTGTCGTCAATCGGGATTGCAATAACATTCCCGCGGATAACATTCGAGCCGCGCTGGCTCCAGAGTGAGAGCTGACTGGACAGATAACTGTTTTGGTCGATCTTGGTTTCGACCTGCTGAGTACCTAACACCCGTTTATCCTTCGGAAACTTATAGGCAATGAACTCGCCGTAATGTTCAGGGTCGCTGGCCCCGGCAATCCAGCCGATGAGCACCTGGCGGTTTTTCGGAGTAAAGGGCATCATGACCACGAACTCCGGCTCGTCGGACCCCGGACGCTCCCACATTACGTAATACGGTTTCACATCCTGTACATCGTTATAGTACTTTTCGGTTGCTTTTATCCACAGATCCTCCTGGTTATAGAATACCGCCGGGTCGGTCATATGGTATTTGGAATAGACCTCGCCCTGCAGCATGAGGTAGTTGGCCGGATAGCGGACGTGCTGCTTCAGTGCAGTCGGCATTTCCGATTTATTTTTAAACAATCCAGGGAATATTCGGTTCCATACCTTAATTAGGGCATCGCTCTCATCGTAAATATACATGTCTATATCGCCGTTATACGGGTTTACGACTGCTTTTACGGAGTTGCGGATATAGTTGATCCGGCCGGTCAGCCGCTCTTCGGTGCCGCGCCGGCGTTCGGCAATTCGCGATGCACCGACTGCCTCGGCTGTGTAGTAATCGCTGTAGGGGAAATTGGTCGATGTGGTGTAGCCCTCGACAATCCAGTGCAGCTCTCCGTCTATCAGCACTATGTACGGGTCGCGGTCGAAGGTGAGAAATGGGGCTGCCCGGTTCACTCGTTCTATAATGTCGCGGTAAAACATGACCCGGCTGTCTTTATCGGTATATCCGGAGAAGAGGAATTTTGTGCCGCCGAACTTGTAGCCGAAAATGAGCTTGCGGAAAAAGTTGCTCACTTGAACTCCGCCGTCACCGGCATATTCGACATATGCATTTTCATCTCCGCTCGGATAATCGAACTCTTTCTCTTTGCTGTTGGCAACCACATACTCATCTGTAAGTTCCCCGTAGTAAATCTCCGGCCGGTCTACTCTCAACGATTCGTATTCATTCTGAGGGGGTATATCCTTGATTAGCAGCTGCGGAAGTCCCGAATCGGTAAAATCGTTGACCGTGTTCATAGTGATGCCGTAGCCGTGGGTGTATTTGAAGTGTTTATTCACGAAGGTCTGGCTTTTCGGCGGCAGGTTGTCGGTCTCCATCTCGCGGGCCGAAACCATGACCGACCGGTAATCTCCATTGATGTAATAACGGTCGATATCGATATCGCGAAACTCATAGTAGAGTCTGATTTCCTGAAACTGTTTGTATACCGAATCCAGAGCGCGCCAGTCCCACAGACGTATATTCGAAATGGTTCCCTGGTTGTCCTCCACCATCTGCCGGTTGAACTCCTGACTGACCGGAAACTCTTCCTCGCTGATATTCATTAAATTAAAACCGTGGCGGGTTAGTTCGATGTTATTGTTGATGTACTGTCTCTCCATAGTGATTTCATTGGGGCTTACCTTCAACGATTGAAACAGTCCCGGTACGATATTCAGTACCACGAACCATAACACCAGGATGAGAATCAGAACCGAACCGGCGGCGGTTACCTGCGGATGCAGCATGTTGGAGAACAATTTTCCAAAGGGCTTGCCGATCTTCCGGCGCAAGGCCGGGAACCACAGCAGAGCTGCTCCTATCAGGGCAATGAAGGCTGCAACGAAGAACATCGGCATGCGGATATTGGCATCCGTCCAACCCGGACCGACGGTAATGCCGCCGGCATCTAAGAGCAGGCGATACCGGTCGAGGAGCTTACCTACGGCCAGCATGACAAAAAAGAGGCTTGCTGCGGATAGAAACAGCCCGCCACCCTTCTGCGACTTTTCAGCCTGGGCTTGCTCCTCCTCATCGGGAGTAACATCCCTGGCTCCGCTTTTCTCGCTGAAATACCTGCTGAGTCCCCGCTGGGTGTGCGCGTAAAGCGGTAGAAAAGTGAGAATCACTGCTATAATGGATAAAATGAATAAGAGAGAGTAAATGACTTCAAGAAACGGTAGGGTGAACATATAAAAACCGGCATCCATGCCGAGTATCGGCTCTTTGATGTCGGTGGTATGTTGATACAGGAACTTGAAAATCGTGTCCCAGTTGCCGACGCCTTTAGAAATGCCGATTAAACCGCCTAAGGCGAGAGGTACCATGCGCAGGGTCTTACGCGGCAGGCCGCTCTCCTTCGGGATCTGCACCATTAGTGCAAACGGCAGCAATACGGCTACACCGATTGCCAAGCCGATTAATCCTGAAACAACCTTGATTAAGATCTCTTGCCAGAAACGGTCCGCGTAGCCGAGCGAATCAAACCAGAGTTTCTCGCCCCAGAACCCCATGAACCAGAAAAACAGAAGGGTCGCCACCGCCAGTGCGGCGCCTAAAATGATATTCCGCTTCTTGCCGGAATGTATTCCGCGAAATAGAATCAATCCGCTGATAGCTATTAATGCTAAAAATACTACTGTATACATGCTCGCTCCTTTCCCTACAAAGCCACGCTGCTTTCAGCATATAATTTCAAGATAGGAAATTTAGCGACAGAATTCAAATTCACTCTGCGGGTGCAGCGGCTTGACTTGCAGGTAAACTATTCTTCAAAAAACTCCGATACTGATAGTAATGAAAGCGCGTATTAACAGCAGCAGTGGAATCATGCCGCAGGTTACGGAAAACGAAGATACCCAGCGCATTCTCTTTTTAATCGAAGCGCTGCGTACGCTCTTCTACAACCATTTTGACAAGGGGTGGTTTCTAAATCTGCTGGAGAAAATGTCCTTTTCCTCCTCGGTGTTGCGGCAGATTCGGCAGATGATACAACTGCACGATTTATACGAACGAGATACACACATCCTGGAGGCGGGGGTGGAAGCTCTCGAGGAGTTTGTACACTTTGCACGGGTTTCAATACAGCCGGTGCTGCGCGATGAGCTGGGTGTTTCAGGATTCTCCTGCGAGCAAAGCAATCTTACCGACTCCGGTTCAGCGGTCATCCGCGGGTTTTTCGTCTACGCATTTCCCCACAATCTGGACCGGCTCGAAGATCTCACCTTACAACTGAAACCGCTGGTTCGAAAATTGAGTTCCGAGATGCCGCCACTGTATACGCCGCTCTCCTATATCAGCTAAAATTCTTTCCTCTGTACCTTATACTGCATGCTTATCACGCTGCTGATAGTGCGTATGCAGCAAATGGTGCGACTTCTCACCGCCGGGTTTCTTGAGGTATTTCTCATAAATTGCCGCAATCTCGGGGTTCTCATGTGATTTACGCAGCGGCAGGCTCGCATCCTCCGCATAAAGACCCCGGCCCCGTTTGTCGCGTTGGGCCAGAGAGTTCTCGATCGGTTGTCCGCCGCCGCCGACACAGCCCCCCCTACAGGCCATTACCTCGATAAAATGATACGGCGGTTCTTTTCCCTGCTGCAGTTCATCCCGGACGTAGCTCAAGAGTTCCCGGGCATTTGAAAGCCCATGCACCACCGCGACTCTGATCTCGGTTCCGCTCACCGGTATTGCAGCGGTTTTGGTTTCATCCAATCCGCGAACAGCTGCAAAATCTATCTGTTCCAGGGGCTGGCCGGTCTTCAGTTCGTAGGCCGTCCGCAGCGCCGCCTCCATTACCCCGCCGGTAGCCCCGAAAATGGTAGCGGCACCGCTGTACTGCGAGAGCATGGAATCCGGTTTTATTCCGGCCAGCTTCTCAAAATTGATGCCCGCCTGGCGGATCATCCGGGCCAGCTCGCGGGTGGTGAGCACGTAATCCACATCCTTGTATCCGCTGTCATTCATCTCCGGCCGATCGGCCTCGAACTTCTTGGCCGTGCAGGGCATAATCGACAGACTGAAAATTTTCTCCGGGGATATGTTGCGGGTCTCGGCAAAGTAAGACTTAATTAATGCCCCCATCATCTGTTGCGGTGATTTACAGGAAGAAATATTGTCGATGAGTTCGGGAAAATAGGTCTCGCCGAATTTTATCCAGCCCGGCGAACAGGAGGTGATCAGAGGAAACGGACCACCTGCTTCGAGCCGGTTGAGAAACTCCGTTCCTTCTTCCATAATTGTCAGATCAGCGGAAAAGTTGGTGTCGAAGACGGTATCGATGCCGAGCATTTTCAATGCTTCGTAAATTTTATCTATCACCAGCTCTCCGGGCTCCATACCGAACTCTTCGCCCAGGGCTACTCTCACTGCCGGGGCAATCTGGGCCGCCACATGAATATCCGGGTTTTCGATTGCAGCCCAAACATCGTGGATCTGTTCCCGTTCGTACAGTGCCCCAACCGGGCAGTACACAACACACTGCCCGCAGTTCACGCAGACGCCGGAGCCCATATCGGTCTCAGCCCCGGGAGAGACTATTGTATCGGCTCCCCGGCCGAAGAAGGAAATCGCTTTGACGGTTTGCAGGTTCTGGCAGACCTCGACACAACGTCCGCATCCGATACACTTGTTCATGTTGCGCACGATACCTTTGGCCGTAGAGTCGATCGGCAGTCCGCGGGTATACTGATCGTACTCCAGTTCGCGGATCTCGAACTTCTCCGCCAGTTTCTGCAGTTCGCACTCGCCGTGCCGGATGCACTGCAGACAGTCGTCCGGATGGGCGGCCAGTACCAGCTCCAGCAGCTTACGCTTGATGCGCCGCAGTTCACGGGTGTGAGTTTTGATCTCCATCCCATCCTGTGCTTCGGTAATGCAGGCCCGGGTGTAGCCCGAAGCTCCGCCGACTTCCACCATGCACATGCCGCAGGTTCCTAAGGGGGTAATGTCCTCATGGTTACATAAAGTCGGTATTTCGATACCGGCCTTGTCAGCTGCTTCCAGAATTGTGCTCCCGGCCTCGACTTGTACCGGTTTGTTATCAATTGTAAGACTTAGCATCTCAGATAACCTCCTTTATGTAGTTTTGCTGACGAATGAAACCTTCCACCTCGTCGCCGAAATTGTCCAAAAGAGAGTTGAGCGGAGTACTGACGGATTGACCGAATGGGCAGAAGGATGTAGCTTTCATCACTTCGCCGGTTTCTCGCATAAGCGGAAGGTAGCGGTGCTCCCCGTTCCCGGCGGCGATACGATTAGCCATATAGTTCAACTGCCGGGTCCCGTAACGACAGGGGAAACACTGTCCGCATGACTCTTCGGCAAAAAAACGCATGCTGACATCCAGCACCCCGGCCATGTTGGTTTTCGAGTTCATTACTACGACAGCTCCGGAACCCAGAGTGCCGCCTGCCGCCTGCATGGAACTGTAATCGAGCTGCATTGAAAGTGCCGAATCATCATAAATCGGGCCTGCGGTTCCTCCTATCTGCACCGCCTTCAGCTGCCCTTGCACTCCGCCGGCGGCTTTGAGCAGCTCTTTGACGCTGACACCCATCGGGAATTCGTAAATTCCGGGTGAATTCACATGTCCGCTGACGCTGTACAGTTTGGGACCGGGCGAACTCTCGGCTCCCACCGATGCAAATGCCGCCGCACCGTGGGCAAGAATGAGAGGCACATACGCCAGGGTTTCCACATTATTAAGTACGGTGGGTTTGTCCCACAGCCCCTTCTCGGTGGGATAGGGCGGCTTCATCCAGGGAAAACCCCGCTTACCCATGAGTGAACTCAGCAGTGCGGTCTCGTCGCCGACTACATAGGAGCCTCCGCCCCGTGTAACCTCGATGTCGAACTCGAAATCGGAGCCGATAATGCTGCGGCCCAGGAGGTTCTGTTCGCGGGCCGCCTGCAGCGCCGATTTTATCGTCTCGGCGACCGAGGGGTATTCACCGCGGATATATACATATCCTTTGTGAGCACCTACTGCATAAGCGGCAATTGTCATACCTTCGATCATGAGAAAGGGAGTGTTTTCCATAATATACCGGTCTTTAAAAGTGCCGGGTTCCCCTTCATCGGCATTGCAGACTACGTAGGTTTCCTGATCCTGCGGTGTCCCGGCCCACTTTGTGCCGGTCGGAAAGCCGGCTCCGCCGCGTCCGCGCAGTTTTGAATCCTTTACCGTCTGGATAACCTCCTGCGGCCCTATTTCCAGAGCTTTTTTCAGCCCCTGATATCCGCCGACCCCCATATAGGCCTCGAGATCGGGAGTTTTCATTGCAAAACGTGTAATCGACATCTTATTCCTTTTCATGTGCCGCCTCCTCCTGCAGGGAATGGATGTAGGAATCGACCTTATCTATAGTGAGGTTTGGAATCAGCTGATCGTTGATCATCATGTTCGGAGCGGTGTTGCAGCTTCCAAGGCAATTGACCAGTTCGAGACTGAACAAACCGTCCTTGCTGACCCGATTGCGTGCCAGCCCGAGTTCTTCAGTCAGATAGGCGTAGATGTCTAGAGAGCCGACAATGCGGCAGGACAGTGAATCGCATAAGCGGATGACATACTTGCCCCTTGGACGATGCGAGAACATGTGGTAAAAAGAGAGAACACCGTAGACTTCCGCCATCGAGAGGTCGAGATGTTCGGCTATCTGACGGACCGAAGCGGGAGAAATGTAACTGTGGTCCGAGTTCCTGTCCTGGAACTCGTGAAACAGCTCTAAAATGTGCTCCTGTGTGTGCGGAAAGTTGTCCAATTCAACTGACTGCATAAGTACCCTCCTGTGAAAAATGAGGATAACTGATGATTTTTCGGCTGCGGGAGCTTTGGGAGCATCTTATCGGCTGTGGCGACGTTTTAAGTAATATTGTGACAAAAAGTAGGACTGATGTGCTTTATCATCAGCTACCAGTTATATTAATACTATAAATCGGTTTTGGGCCGAAATAAAGAGGTATTTTACAAGAATGTTGAAAATCGGCGATTACAATACATTAAAAGTGAAACGAATGGCCCGCGGAGGTTGCTATCTGGATGGCGGCGACCGGGAAATCTATCTGCCGAAAGCGGAAACCCCGAAAAAAGCGGCCCCCGGAACAAGCCTGCTGGTGTTCGTGTACAATGAATCGAAGAACAGTTTGGGGGCTACTACTCTGCAGCCGATAGCCAAAGTAGGCGATTTCGCCCCATTAGCGGTGGTCTCCACAACCGAATTCGGAGCATTCATGCATTGGGGTATTCACAAGGATCTGTTTGTGCCCAAGAAGCACTGGCTGCATTCCCTGCATGCCGGGGATGTAGCCGTTACCTATTTAATGCTGGATTATGAAAGAAACGGAGTGATCGGTACCTGCCGACTGGAATCCCATTTCGACCGGGACACCTCGAAGCTGGATTTTAATCAGGAAGTCGACCTGCTGGTGTGGGAAAAAACAAAGCTGGGGGTGATGGTCGTAATCGATAACCGCTATGAAGGCCTGCTCTATCATGGTGAGATCTTCGAGCCGGTAAAAATTGGCGACCGTAAAACCGGCTATATTAAAAAGGTCAGAGAAGACGGACTGGTCGACGTCATCCTGCAGCCGCAGGGCTTCAAGCCGGCCAGTGAACAAGCCTCGCACACCATCCTCACAGCCCTTAAAAGCGCCGGCGGCTTCTTGCCGCTGCACGATAAAAGCGAACCGCGGGAAATCTATGAACAGCTGCAAATGAGTAAAAAGCTTTTCAAAAAAACAGTCGGAACCCTGTATAAACAGCAGCTTATTACTATCCGCGACGACGGTATCGAGCTCATACGCTCCGAATAAAGCGCATCACCTCCAACGAGGCAGCTGCATTGGAAACAGGCTGATATTCGGGCTCCCGACAGCACCTGACGGCATCGGCTATCATGCCTGCAAAGTAGCCGGTGCGCTTTATTACCGGTGTCTCGGCCGGCAGGAGTGAGCGATAGTCGCTGTAATAAGGGCTGGCACTGCTCTCTTCAAAACTGAGAACCCCGTTGCCCACCCGGATCCTGCCGCGTTCAAAGCTCAGTTCGAGTTCAAACACCAGATGGTCGCGCTCGCTGCCGACCTCTATGCACACTGGAACTTTTCCGGCCTTTCCGAAAATGTATGCAGAGGAGGTGGAGGAGTGCATGGAACCGTACTTCTTTTTTACTACCGACACTGAATCGGTCAGATAGTTGATGATATCGATCATGTGGGTGCCGTCGTGCAGCAGCACATCCCGGTGGGCGGCGGCGCGGGCGAAAAAGAGGGTGCCGCGCAGCGAAACAAGCGCACCGAACCGCTGACAGCGGATGGCCTGCCGGACGAGGTGATAATCCTGCGAATAGCGGCGTTCGTGGTTCACTACTATCTTCATCCGGCCCGAGTTGTGTATGCGGGCGATGGCCCGGGCATCCCGCAGCGTATGTGCCAGAGGTTTTTCACAGATTACCACCGGAACACCGGCCCGGGCGGCCTTCTCGACTAGGCGCCGGTGGGTATCCGGCGGGGTGGCAATAGAGATGAGATCCGGCCGCACCGCCCGCATCAGCGCGTCGATATCCTCGTACAGCTCAACCGGTGCAGCCTCCGACCACTGGGCTTCGAAGGCCTGCCGGGCTTCGGCTTTGATGTCGCAGCCCGCGATCAGTCTGCAGTCGGGATCGGCATACATAGCCCCGGCATGAGTGCAGGGCTTTTCGCGCAGCGGATCGGCTTCGAGGCTGCTGCCGATTCTGCCCAATCCTACCAGTGCGCACCGCAGTTCAGACATTGCAGTACACGCTCCCGGCTGTGTCCATTATATCCTCGAAAATTCGTCCTGCCTCCGAACTGGCCTCGGCATCGGCCGGGAACGGGGCTTCGTGGCAGTAGTCGCAGGGCAGGTCATATTCCGTCACCCGGATTGGAATGTCCCCCATGTCGCCCTGTAGAGTAGTGCGGACCGCCTCCGGCGCGAATACCTGATCCTTTTTCATTACCACTGCCGACAGGCGCTGGGCGATTTGCTTTAGACGTCCTTCCCGCAGTGCTTTCAGCCGGTCTATAAACAACAGGCTCTTGAACCACTCCAGCTCACGCATGCATCGACCAGCCAAAGCCAGCAAATGCTCGCCTAAAGAACCGAGGTCGCCGAACAGTTGGTGAAAGAACTGAAACAGCTCCTGGTAGGCTTCGCCGTCTATTATCGTCTTTGATACTGGGCTTGCCCGATCGAGAGTTGAACCGCCGCAGAACAGAAATGCTCTTGAATCCGAAAACAGATTATTCGGGTCGGACAGTAAAAGGAGTTCGGCCAAACTCGCCCCGATGGAATAACCGAACAGATCTACCGTCGCCCCTTCAGAGAACAGAGGATGACGACCGCTGCGCAGTACCGCGGCCAGGTCGCGTGCATCGAAGAAGCTGTGCAAGCCCGAGGTAACGAAACGGTGGGGGGCGAATTGAATTCTGTGACTGAGGGCCGCATTGATAAAGGACACCGAGTCGAGGTCCGGAAAGAGCTTTTGGCGCTCCCGGGCCACGGGAATCATACTGCGGGGATTCGACCAGGACTGGGGAGCTCGGTCCATATGAAAGGCTATCGGAAAGAGAATTACAGGGCGTTCGGTTCTAACGGACAGACTTTCGGCCCAGGGAATGTACTTTTTCCATGATTTTTCATTTAAGCCGTGAAACAGCAGGATAGCTCCGGAGAATGGGACACCTGTTCTCGGTTTGATGATGTGATATTGGAACGAGTTGTTTTCTCGAATGCTGCGATCGGCCAACTGCAGGTGGTGGAAAATAAACTTGTCGGAAAACGAGTTTTCATCCAGATAAAACCGCAGAAGCGCCCGAAAGAGAGAGCCGCTGTGCTTGTAATCCTCAGTAGGATATAATTCGGTATGAGAAGATTTGAACTGATATGAATCTATTTCGAGTGCCTGGTGGGTGAGTGTCATTCTGGATCCTCCGTGTGCTTTTTACTGGTTTTGCTTTGCAGATTGATAATCTGTTTTCTATGCTTGCGCAGCAACTCTTCCCAACGGGAAATTCCCTCTTTGAGCTGGGCGGTTTTCTCGAACAGGCGCGTGATCTCCGCCTGCATCTCAGAAAGGTGCTGGCGGGTCTCTTCGGGCGAATGGCTGTGCTGATTGTTCCGGATCGCTACGAAATCGCGGAAATAGTCGGAGATTCGCTTTATTTCATCTAAGGAGTATCCGAACAGCTGCAGGTCCTGAATGAGCTTACAAAAATATACATAGTACTCTTTGTAGAGCCGAAATCCGCCTTGACTACGCATATCCGGCTCAATTATTCCCTTTTCTTCCCAATGCTTGATTGTGCGCGGGCTGATACCGGCCTGTTCGGCCAGGGCTCCGATTGTCAGCAGCTGTTCACGCTCGGAATCGGACTGCGGGCTGCCTTTTTTTGCGGCCGGTATGCCGACCTTACGAAGTATTTTGCGGATTTCATCGAGACTGTAACCCATCCCCCTGAACTGTTTTATATGCCGGATCCGCTCCGCCGTTACGCCGCTGAAATAGGCTGAGTGCTCATCGGAGTGCCCGATGGGAGTTATCAGGCCGGCATCCTTCCATGCCAGGAACTCCTGTTCGTCAGTCTCGGTTAAGCTCAAAATCTCTTCTAATGTGTATATATTGTTCTGCATAAAAATACCTGTACGTATGAGATTATAAAATAAAAGTTCAACCTGTACGTAAACGTATTATATTACCTGTATGCTGAGAAGTCAAGCGCAGGGGCTGTCTATGGGTAAACTTTATTCTTGCTGTAGTCAGTTATGAACGGTATACTGTTCTCTCAAAATCAGTGATACACAGAAGTAAAGTGGAGGCGTGCTATGGACATGCGGGAGACCGGGTTTTTGAAGGTTATGGCGGATTACTCTTTTCCGGAGAAACAGGTAGTTATTAATCCGAATGACGGGTTCGATTTGGGTTTAATGATGACCGAGGCCACTGTCCTCTTATATGTCGGCGAATCGATTGATGACTTGCTGCGGGACGACCGCACTCCCATCTACGCTCGGCTCTATCAGAAAAACGAGTGCCGCCTGGGGTTTGTTGAAATGAGTCTGAAAAGTGTGGAAAAAATGGGTGAACCAAAGCATGTCCGGCTGCACCTCCTCCCGCAGGATCCATATCCGAAGCTGCTGATTGCGCCGGAGTAAAATTTTCCAATTTTAGTTGCTTCAGGCTATTAAGATTACTATTATTGTAATAAATACCTGCTAGGAGGAAAGCGATGTCAAAGAAAGCGTATCGATGCCCGGGTTGTGGAGAAGAGGTGATTGTAGCCGACAGCAATGAAGTGCCCGACTGCTGCGGCGAGCCTATGAAGCAGATTCCATTAGAGGACTGTACAAAAGCTCAGAACGCTGAAAGCGCACGTTTCTTCGATGAAGACGGCGCCTGTGACGAAGGTGTGAAGTAACAGACACTTGATGCCGGTGGCATCATGCTTTATAACTTAACCCATCATGAACAAACCTCAGCAGTGTAATACTCGGCCACGCTCTTCTTCGGCCGAGTTTCTGCCGATCAGTCCACAAGAAATGAACTCATTCGGATGGAATCAGTGCGATTTCGTTCTGGTAACCGGAGATGCGTATGTCGACCATCCCGCATTCGGAGCAGCGGTAATCGGACGGGTTCTGGAAGCCGAGGGATTCAAGGTCGGCATCATTCCTCAGCCAGACTGGAACGACAGCGCGTCTCTGCAGGTGCTCGGGAGGCCGCGGCTTGCATTCCTGATTACCTCCGGGAATATGGATTCGATGGTGAACCACTATACCGCCGCCGGCAAACTGCGCCATAACGACGCCTATACGCCGGGAGGTGCGTACGGCCGGCGGCCAGATCGCGCGGTAATAGTATATTCTAACCTGGCGCGGGCCGCCTATAAAGGTGTACCGGTGCTTATCGGCGGGATCGAAGCCTCCTTGCGACGGTTGTCCCATTACGATTACTGGAGCGATAAACTGCGCAGATCGATCCTGCTCGATTCTAAGGCGGATCTGTTACTGTACGGCATGGCCGAGCGAGCTGTACGTACGGTTGCCCGCCGGCTGGCAGACGGAGAGGATGTTCACTCCATCCGGGATGTGCGCGGAACTGTATATCGATTGACCGGGAAGGAAGCTGCAGCCGCGACCGCCCAAGACGGCCCTGCTACCACACTGCTGAGGCTGCCCTCCTTTGAAGAGCTGCTCCGTGACAAGCCTGCTTTTGCCCGCAGTTTCGCCGAGCGTATGCGGCATGCAGACCCGTTTTCCGCCGGCACTCTGTGCGAAGAGGCAGCCGGACAGCTGCTTGTGCAGAACCCTCCCGATTACCCGCTCTCGCAGGCGGAGCTGGACGATGTGTATGAGCTGCCGTATGCCCGTCGCCCGCATCCGAGCTACCGCGAGCCGATCCCGGCCTTCGAGGAGGTCCGCTTCAGCCTGGTCTCCAGCCGCGGCTGTTTCGGCGGCTGCAGCTTCTGTGCGCTTACTTTTCATCAGGGAAGAATTGTAAAGGGGCGCTCCCACGGCTCCCTGCTGCGGGAAGCCCGCCGGCTGACGAGTGAGCCGGATTTCAAGGGCTATATACACGATGTGGGCGGTCCGACCGCCAACTTCCGCCGGCCGGCATGCGGCCGCCAAGAGAAGCACGGCGCATGCGTGAACCGGCAGTGTCTGTTCCCCGAGCCCTGCCCGCAGCTGCAGCCCGACCATGCAGACTACCGGAAACTGCTAAAGCAGCTGCGGGAGCTTGCGGCAGTAAAAAAGGTATTTATTCGTTCCGGTATTCGCTACGATTATCTTTTGGCGGATAAGCGGGAGGGAATGGCTTTTCTCGAGGACCTATGTGAACACCACGTGAGCGGGCAGCTGAAGGTAGCCCCTGAGCACGTGTCCGACAATGTGCTGAAGATGATGGGAAAACCTGGTAGTGCTGTGTACCGCCGTTTCATGAAAGTGTATGAGGAAGCGAACCATAAGCTCGGTAAACCACAGTATCTGGTGCCCTATTTTATTGCCGCTCAT
This sequence comes from uncultured Sediminispirochaeta sp., assembly GCA_964603735.1. Lineage (GTDB taxonomy): Bacteria > Spirochaetota > Spirochaetia > DSM-16054 > Sediminispirochaetaceae > DSBN01. The sequence goes on from CAZRWN010000006.1 coordinate 89,398, forward strand.
CCGGGTTCGACTCTGATTGATGCAGTGGAGCTGGCGGAGTTCTGCCGTGATCAACACTTTATTCCACAGCAGGTGCAGGAGTTCTATCCGACCCCCGGCACTATATCCACCTGCATGTACTACACCGGGATCGACCCGCGCACAATGGAACCGGTGTACGTTCCGCGGGGCGGGCGGGAGAAGCGGATGCAGCGGGCTTTACTGCAGTTCAATCGTAAGGAGAATGCTGCGATTGTACGCGAGGCGCTGCACAAGGCAGGCCGGGACGATCTGATCGGTCGGGGACCAAAGGCGCTGGTCTCTCCGGCTTCCGTTGGCAGCGGGAAAAAGGGCCCGGCAAAGCGTGCCCGCAAATCAAAATCCCGGACAGATAAAGCAGGGCGGACGAAAAAGTGAGGTGTGCTGTGTCGCCGCTGTTGCAGCATGCCAAAAACTACTGGATAGCGTTGCGGATAAGGACCTTGAGTCTGGCGGTGTCCGGGGTCGGAGCCGGGCTTTTAGCGGCCGAGTATCACCTTTCGCTCGGTTTGTACGGTTCGTTGCAAGGTTTGGCACTTATCCTACTGATTTTTACGGCCGGCGTCGCCGCCCAAGCCGGGGCTAATCTCATCAACGATTTTTTCGAAGGTTCATTTCACTATCAGGATAACAGCGAGGTGACCATCTCTCTTTTCGGCTACACACGTACCGTATTTGATGTGGCGGTGTTTGCAAGCGGGATCGCTGCGTTGGGGGCAGCTGCCCTGATAGGCTTGTACCTGGTATGGATAACTGACTGGATACTGCTGTTGATTGGTCTGGCGGGCATCGGCGGAGCTTATGCTTACACCGGTGAACCGTTTGTGTATAAACGGTTCGGTCTGGGGGTTCCCCTCTCTTTTGTTTTGATGGGACCTTTGATGAATCTGGGAGCCTGGTACGCTGTAACTGCAACTCTCTCCTGGTATCCGGTACTCTTCGGGCTGCCGGCGGCCCTGTTTGTGCCGGCCTTAATGTTGAGCAATGAGATGCGTGATTTTTATAATGACCGGGGCAGCGGCCTTGCCACTCTATCGGTGCGTATGGGGCGCAGGTGGAGCATATTAGTGTATGATCTGCTAATCGGAGGGGCTTTCGTATTGACGCTGTTGTATGCCGCTGCCGGAGTGTATCCGCCGGCAACAGTAGCGGTAATTGCCGCTTTTCCATTGGCAATCAGCGGACACAAAAAGGTATGTGGAGATGACACTGTCTCTATCAGCGCTACCAACCGTTTGCATATCGTCTTCTCGCTGCTCCTGCTCTCGGCGCTTCTGTTTTCACTTTAGAAGCCCAGGTCCCGACAAAACCACCGTCTTCCAACTTTCTTTTAAATATAGTATCTTTTTTATATGCAAAAGAGTACTGATGCTTCCCGCAACTACTTTGCTTTTCTATGGCATGCGATATTTCTCTCCATAACCATCACTTTTACCGAAGTCAATTCGGTAATTCCCGCTATGATTTTAGAGGTGGGGGGAGGGGAGTTTCACATCGGCATTGTGGCGGCTATAGTGATCGGAACCCTGATCGGGCTGCTGGGATACTCGCCGGTCTTTATCGCAGTGGGCGGTTTGGCGCTTGCCAGCCGGTTTGCCCTGCATCGGCTCGTCTGCCCTGTAGACCGTCCGGCACAACATATGATAGATTCAGAATTGGGAAACAGATGAAGCGTTTATTATTTATCTTAGGTTTTGCAGTATTGGTCGGGGGGCCGATGTGGGCCCATCCGCACATGTTCATCGATTCACAAGTAACTGCTGTCTTCGATCAACAGCAGCTGAAAGGCTTCTGGATCGAATGGAAATTCGATGAAATGTTCACCTCCTCCATCCGGATAGATTACGACCGCAACCGCGACGGAGAGTTCAACGAACAAGAGACCCGCCTAATTGAGCAGAATGCCTTTGCCAATTTGAAGAACTACAACTACTTTATTACCATTACCCATGGAGACAAGGCCTATCGGGCCGACCAAGTCGAAAAATTTGACGCATGGATGGAAGACGACCGCCTGGTGTACAAGTTTTTCGTGCCCTATTCACTATCGATTTCTGGAGCACAGAGTACTGTAAAACTGATTATTTTCGATGATACCTTCTTTTGTGACATAGCGTATGTGGATGAGAAGCCCGTGAGTATCGAGGGGTTGCAGTATGTATCCGCAGGGGCCGAGATCAAGAAAAACCGGGATGCCGGTGTAAATTATGATCCTACCGGCGGAAGGACGCGGGGCAACGGAGATGGAGCCGGCAACGCAAGCGGGCAAGCCTATCCATACGAACTCTATTTAAGCTTTAAAAATAAATGAAGTATTTCGTCGTTCACACCCCTCTCTTGATGCGTATCTTTCTACTGGCCGCAATAATGACGGCGGCCGCTTCGGTCTATGCCCAGCAGAACCCATTTCTCTCCGGCAGCGATACTCAAAGCGATGCATCCGATCCCTCGGCAGCTGCGGATGGCCCGCCGGCTAATACAGACGGCCCGCCGGCCGAAAATGGAACCGCATTCTCGCAGTTTTCCAATGATCCGCGCGGCAGACAGCCGAGCCGTTTTATGCAGTGGATAAACGAGTTCCAGCGACAGCTCTATGGCCGAATCGCCGGGGCAATGCAGGCCGTGAAACGACGGGAAAATCGCGGCTCGGTGCTCTTTGTCGCTTTAGGAGCCGCCTTTTTATACGGACTGCTGCACGCCCTCGGGCCGGGGCATCGTAAAACGGTGATATTCTCCTACTTCTTGGCCGAGGATGCACCGGTTATGCACGGGGTTGCGGCTGGTGTACTGCTGGCTGCGCTGCACGGAGCGGCGGCAATCGGGTTGATCCTGCCGATCTATTATCTTTTGCGGGGTTCGCTGCTGATCACCTTTAATTCGGTCAGCAGATATATCGAAGCGGCCACCTTCGGATTTATAGCCGTGTTCGGAGCGGTCATGCTGGCAATTCATCTCATACAAATGCTGCGTGGTACCCACGACCATGCACATGAACCCGGCGGGCTGCACACCGGCGCGGGGGCTGCCGACGAAACCCCGGACCGCGGACGGCGGCGGAAACTTCTGCTGCTGATCATCGGGTCGGGGCTGGTGCCCTGCCCGGGAGCTGCAATGGTACTGATGTTTGCGCTGTCAATGCAAATGACCGTTCTCGGCCTGATGGCCGTGGGAGCAATGTCTTTGGGAATGGCAGTGACCATCAGTGCGGTGGCAGTCGTTACCCTGGGGGCCAGGGCTACCCTCAGCAAAAAAGTGGCCGCACACCATAAACTCACCTCCATTATTCATACTACCCTGGAACTCGGCGGCTATGTGGTCATCTTCTTTTTTGGCCTGGTGATGACCCTCGCTGTGCTATAATAACAGCATGTCAAAATATTTAAACTTGGTGGTATGTATCATCCTGCTGCTTATCGCTGCTCACCCGGTATATTCCCAAAGGCAGAGCCAGACAATAAAAGTCGCCTGTTTCGAAAAAGATCGGATGGTGGAGTTCGAAAACGGCAATGTGCAGGGTTTTGCCGTTGATATCGTCACCTACATCGCAAAACGGGAGGGGTGGCGGATTGAGTTTCTGCCGGGCTCGCTGCCGGAGAGTATTGCCCGGCTTGCATCCGGCGAGGCTGACCTCATTTTGAGCCTCGGCTTTACAGAGGAACGGGATGAACAGTTCGATTTCAGTAGCGAGGTTCTCCTGACTACCTGGGGACGGGTGTTTACCCACAGAGAAAGCGAAGTCGTATCCATCCTCGACCTGGATGGAAAGAGGGTCGGATATGTAGACGACAGTTTTTTTTACCCGATAATGCAGAGGCTTACACGACAGTTTGAAATAGACTGCAAATTCAGAGAATACGGATCATTCGACAGTCTTTTCCGGAGCATTTCGCAAAGACGCATCGATGCCGGACTGGCCGACCGTCTCAAGGCCTATTCGCTGCCGGACTGGTTTGAAATAAGCGAAGACCCGATCGTGTTTCATCCCTATGGTCTGCACCTTGTAGCAACTGAAGGCGATCCCGAGGGATATCTGGCGGTGATTGACCGCAACCTGCGTCTGCTCAAAGGCGACAAAGACTCATTTTACTATACAAGTCAACAGAAGTGGCTGAGTGAGTCCGGGTCCAAAGGAATACCGCTGTGGATCCGCTGGATTATGGGCCTTGTGTCGGCGGCCGCCGTCTTATTCATCCTGTGGTCTTTTTCACTGCAGCGGCAGGTACGGCTACGCACATTTGAAATCGAAGACCTGCGAAATCTGCTTTCGAACATAATCAATTCGATGCCTTCGATTTTAATTACCGTCGACCAGAACGGCTGCATACTGCAGTGGAACCGCCAGGCGGAAATACTGACAAAACTTCCCGCTGAAGAGGCTGAAGGCAAAGAGCTGAGTTCGGTATTGCCTGCGTTTAAAGAATACGGTCCCTGTCTCATGGAGGCGATCAGCAGCCGTAAGCCTGTTTCCAGACTGCGGCAGCCCCACCAGGCAGAGGGTGGAATTACACGATATGAGGATCTGATAATTTTTCCGCTGGTCGATAATGGGGTAAAAGGAGCGGTTATTCGGATTGATGATGTCAGTGAAAAAGTGCACCTCGAGGAGACCATGATCCAGTCGGAGAAGATGGTTTCGGTGGGCGAACTGGCGGCTGGTATGGCACATGAAATCAACAATCCCCTGGCCGGTATTATCCAGAATGCATCGGTGGTGCTGCAGCGGCTCGACGGAACCCTGCCGGTGAACCACCGGGTTGCCCGTGAAGCGGGTATCGAATTCGAGGCGCTGCAGGAGTACCTCGAAAAACGGGATGTGCTGGAGATGCTGCACAATGTGATCGGTTCGGGAAAAAGGGCATCGAAAATCGTCAGAGACATGCTTTCGTTTGCGCGGAAGGGAAATTTTCAGCTGACCCGTACCTCCATTCCCGAGCTTCTGGACACCACCCTGCAGCTGGCCGCGAACGATTATCAACTAAAAAGGGAACACAATTTCAAGAATATCGAGATCAGGCGGGAGTATGCGCCGGATATTCCCGAAGTAATGTGCGAGGCGCCGAAAATCCAGCAGGTCATTTTTAATGTACTGCGTAACGGGGCCGAAGCAATGCGGAATCAACCGGCCCCCTGTTTTACTATTAGGGCGAGGCACAGCGATGGTTTCGTGCGTATCGAGATCGAGGACAACGGGCACGGCATCTCCGCAGAGACGAAACAGCACCTGTTCGAACCCTTCTATACCACTAAAGAAATCGGGAAAGGGACTGGTCTCGGTCTCTCGGTTTCCTATTTCATCATTACCGAAGGCCACGGCGGCGAGATGAAGGTGGTGTCCGAGCCCGGCAAGGGCGCCTGTTTTATAATTCGGCTGCCGAAGGGTTCTTAAAACTTCTCATGAGGAGACATATGGATTTGATATTGGTAAGCGCCTGCCTGGCGGGCATCAACTGCCGCCGCACTCAAGGCAGAACACCGGATTATAGGATCAACCGGCCGGTGCAAAGCGATAAATGCATCCAATGCCGCGATTTACGCCGGTTCTCTCTGTAATGACTGGCCATAATACCACCTTGACTGGTTCTAAATTGTACTAATTACAAGCTACTAAACATTACAAAATTAGTTAAAATAATGTGGAAAAAATTCAATCATTTCCGCCGATTGTCTACCCAAACCCGCCGGGCCCAAGCGCAAGACGCTCCGGGGCGGAGGGGCCGCAGCTTGCGATCCGCCCGGCTTTCTAATATACATGTAGCAGAGGGGGAGAAATGTCTCTGCGTCGAATTACCGCAGTAGTGATGCTCGTGTGCGTATGCGCCGCGGCCGCCGGTCAGTCAAACGGCCACAAGCGGGACGGCAAACGGATCGGCCTGGCTCTGGCCGGCGGCGGCGCCCTGGGTTTCGCCCATCTGGGGGTGATTCTCGAGCTGGAAGCCGCCGGGGTGCCGGTGCACTATGTATCGGGGACCAGTATGGGCAGTATAGTCGGTGCGCTGTATGCCACCGGCTACAGCGGCCCGCAGATGCTCGAAATAGCCAGAGAGACCGCCTGGAACCGCGTGTTTATGGACCGCCGTCCCCGCCGGTTTATGAGCTATGAGCAGCGGCGCAGTGATAAAACCTATCTGTTCGAGCTGGGGTTGGATCAGGACGACGATGTACTCGGGGTGGGGGTGTCGACCGGGCAGAACGCCGTGGAACTACTCGACCGGCTGATGCGCTACTATGCAGTTTCGGGTTCCTTCGACCGCCTTCCGCGGCCTCTGCGGATTGTGGCTACCGACCTGATGACCGGCGAAGAGGTGCTATTTGCCGATGGAGACCTCAAGAGTGCCGTCCGAGCCAGTATGGCGGTGCCGGGGGTGTTTACTCCGCTGAGGTACCGCGGCCGGCTGCTGATTGACGGCGGCTGGGTGAATGTGCTGCCGGTGGATGCGGTGCGTGAAATGGGGGCCGACTATGTTATTGCGGTTAATCTCAATGTCCTTGCGGACGAAGAAGAGGAGCTGGATTCGGCCGCGGCGGTACTGACCCAGTCCAGCCAGATATTGCGCCGGCCCCGGCTGGAGGCGAATCTGCAGCAGGCCGAGCTGGTGATAAGCCCCGAAATTTCCGACTACAACAAGGCCAGCTTTGAGCAGGCGCTGGAGCTGGTAGAGGCGGGGCGGCGGGCAGCCCGAGCGGTGCTGCCGCAGTTGACAGCGGTCGCTGAACAGGCGGCACAAGGGCCGGTTGAGACGATGGGCGGGGCTTCGCCGGCCTCGCCGGGAGCCGACCGCAGCGTGCACATCCGCCGTATCTCCTTTTCGGCGGCCGAACCGGCGTCCCAGCAGCAGGCCGAACTGCTTACACGGCTGCTTGGCGAAACCTCGATTTCTGAAATCCAGAGCCAGGTAACCCGGCTGTACAATCGGGGCGGATACGAGTATGTAAGTTACCATCTGCATGAGCAGCAGGGAGAGCATGAGCTGGTGTTTCAGCTAGTGCCCCAGGAAGCAAGCACTGCAACGGTTCGATCCGGCTACTCCTTTCGCGCGGATCCCTTCGGCAGCGTGGGACCCAAATTCATGCTGATGTCGAGTGTAACTCTTCGAGAGCTCAGCGGCGAAGGGTCACAGTGGAGCACCGACCTGTTCGTCTCGGATACCACCAGCATTCGATCGAAATACCGCCAGCCTCTGGTACCCACACTCGCGGCAGTCGGCTCGCTATTCGTGTTTTCGGAGCCCATGCAGTACTACTGCGACCGCAAAATCGAGTCGTATTATCTGCGCCGCAGATACGGCGGTTCGCTGGGCTTGCGAACGCAGCTCTTCGACTCGATGGAGTTCACCGCCGCCGCCACCGCCGAGCGGATAGATGTAGAGCTGCGTGAGGGACAGGATCTCGGACTGCAGACCGATTCCGCTGAGCTTGGTGTTTCATTGCGGGGAGTAGTTGACACCTTCGACCGCTATCCCTTTCCGCGCCGCGGGGTGGAGAGCATTACCGCCTATCAGTACCGTTATCTTCCGGCCAGCGGAAAATGCTACAACACCGCCTCGTTCGAACAGCAGTACTACCTCCCGCTGCCCGCCGGGCTGACTCTGGGGCTGGCTTACGGGCTGAATTCCGATCTGGATTCCGGCGCTCCGAAGTACAGGCGTTGGTTTCTGGGCGGATTCGGCAGTTTTCCCGGACTGCATCAGCAGGAGCTGGCTGGTCGGCACCGCGCTTCAGCTGGGACGGAACTGCGAGTTCCGCTGTTTTCGCTGCCCATCGGCGTCGGCGACAAGGTGTATGCCACGTTTCGCGGGAATATCGGCAATGTGTGGGACGAAAAAATAGTCGAGCTGCTGCGACAGCAGCCCGACTTTCTGGCCGGCGGCAGCATCGGCCTTTCGGCCGATACCCTCTTCGGCGAGGTTCACTTACATTTTGCACTGGCCTCCGGAGACTCCTTTACTGAAGACCCCCTGCGCTATGCAGCCTGTATAGTATTCGGCAGCGGCAGCTTTAACCCGTTTCAGCCGAGCTTGCATTAGGTTGTTTTCCGAGCCAGTAGAGTGCGAACCACACCCCCGCCATGATGACCAGCGGCACCGCAATCAGCACCGGATTGTGCGCAAAGGCGATCTGATAGAACAGGGTAGCGGTGCTCCAGGCCAGGATGGTCAGGTAGGCCGCCTGCAGCAGACCGTACTTCCAGCCCATCTCTTGAATAGAGGTGCCAAAGGCGGCCACACAGGGAAAATAGATCAGCACGAACAGCAGATACGCATAGGCGGAGAAGGGGTTGAACTGCGAACGCATCCCTGTAAAGACCGAGCCATCAGCCTCTACCAGTGCGGCGGTTGCAGCCTCATCGTGACCGATCATGTCCAGCCCGAGGGTGGACGAGAGCCCGGAGAATATGCCGGATAAGCCCTCGCCCAGCGCGGTAAATGATTCGGCTATGCCGTCCCGTAGAGAGAAACCGGTTTCTGCCTCAGCAGTAGGCTCTGCTTGCGCATACAGCGAGTTCAGGGTGCCGACGATAACCTCTTTGGCAAACAGGCCGGTGAACAGGCCAACTGTAGCCGGCCAGTTCTCGTCCTCGATGCCCATCGGCCGGAAGACCGGGGTTATCGACTTACCGACCGCCGAGAGTACCGAGTCTTCGGTGTCCTCGTTGCCGAAGCTGCCGTCGGTGCCCAGGGAGTTGAAGATGCTCAGCAGCAGCACAACCAGCAGAATCGCCTTGCCGGCCCGTTTGATGAAGAAGCGCAGGCGGATCCAGGCCGCGCCGAAGGAGTTGCGGATGGTCGGCAGGTGGTACTTGGGTAGTTCCATCACGAAGGTCGAGTCGCCCCCCTTGAATATGGTCTTGCGCAGCAGGTAACCGGTGCCGATGGCCATCAGAATGCCGATCATGTAGATGGAGAATACGATGCCCCCGGCCCGGGCGCCGAAGAAGGCCGCCCCGAATAGGGCGTAGACCGGCAGTCGGGCGCCGCAGCTCATAAAGGGTGTGATGAAGATGGTCAGAAAACGGTCGCGCTTGTTCTCCAGGGTCCGGGTGCCGAGGATGGCCGGAATGGTACAGCCGAAGCCGACAATCATCGGGACAAAGGCCTTGCCCGGCAGGCCGATCGACTGCATCACCCGGTCCATCACGAAGGCCGCTCGGGCCATGTAGCCGGAGTCTTCCAGGATGCTGAGCATCAGAAACATGAAGAACACCACCGGTGTGAAGGTGGCCACCGTCTGAATACCGGCGCCGATGCCGTCGGCCAGGATCGTGGTGAGCCAGGCGGGAGCGCCGGCCAGTCCCAGCAGGTGCGATACCCCGTCGACAAACAGGGTTCCCGCCAGCACGTCGAAGAAGTCGATGAAGGCGAAGCCGACGTTCACCGCTACCCAGAAGGAGAGGTACATCACCCCCAGGAAGATCGGTATGCCGAGGAAGCGGTTGAGCACCACGTCGTCGATACGGGCGTTGATACTGCGTCTGACCTTCTGCCGGCGGACACTCTTTTCTGCTACCGTATGTATATAGTCGTAGCGGGCGTTGGCGATGAGCACATCGGCCTCGATCCCGTCTTCTTTGAGCACCGTCTGCTGCGCCTCAGCAACCGCTTGGGCGTTAAAAGCGACTCTCCTGATTGCATCTTCTAATAAAAATTCATTCCCCTCCAGAATTTTGACTGCCAGCCAGGGCCCGAACTCTTGGGAGTTATACTCTGCTGTCCAGCGATCGATTACCCTCTGAATTGATGCCGGATAGGCAATTTTTGACTCGGCCGGCGCGGTCGGGGCTGCGTTGCGGTGGGAGAGGATGGCCTTGCGGATTTTCTTGATGTCTTCGCTGTTAGTGGCGGTCATGGAGTACACCGGCACGCCGAGCTCCTGCTCGAGGGCCGCGGCATCGACGCTGATGCCTTCCTGGACGGCGATGTCGGCCATGTTGAGGAGCACAACCACCGGCATGCCCATCTCGATTAGCTGGACGGTGAGGTAGAGGTTGCGTTCCAGGTTGGAGGCGTCCACGATATTGACCACCAGCTCGGGCTTCTGGGTCAGCAGGAACTCCTGGCTGATGCGCTCGTCCTCGCTGGAGGAATGAAAGGCGTAAATGCCCGGCAGGTCCACCACCTGCAGGCGCTCGGCTCGCTCGCCGATGTAACCGACTTTCTTTTCTACTGTCACGCCGGGCCAGTTGCCGATTTTCTGGGTTCCGCCGGTCAGGCCGTTGAACAGGGTTGTCTTGCCGCTGTTGGGGTTGCCGGCCAGGGCAACGGTGAACTGCCGCGTGACCGATTTTACTGCTTCCGAGCGCATTACTGCACCTCCTCTACATAAATTACTTTGGCCTCTTTTCTGCGCAGCGAGGCGTTGGCCCCGCGCACGCTTACTTCTACCGGGTCGCCCAGGGGGGCCACCCGGCGCACGGTGATAGTGCTGCCCTGGGTCAAACCCATTGCATAGAGCTTGCTGCGGTACGCGCCGCTGCCCTCTTCAAAGCCGACGATTTTCGCCCGGCTGTTCTCTGATAATTCGTTTAATCGCTGCATATGTGTATATCCTCCAAATCTCAGATGCGTGAGACCCACAATCTTTCGGCCATCTTGCGGCCGAGTATCAAGCGGGTCCCGCCGATATCTATGACCAAGGGCCCGAAGCCCTGGTTTTGTACTACTTTGACACGTTCGGTTTCGTGTACTCCCAGGTTGTACATCTTTGAGCGCATTCCCTCGCCCCCGGCAATGGTGAGAACGCGACACTGTTCGTTCCGTTTTACGGTCGACAGGGCGGTAATTCGCTTGTGTTCCGCAGGGGTCGCAGCGGACGCCTCGGCCTTGCGTGCGTTTCCCGTGTGCGGTTCTGAAATAGGCCTCATAAAGTTAGCCTCCTCTAAGTTAATGCGTATTAACTTATATACCACGGTTTGAGAGTACGGTCAAGGGGGATAATTCTCAAAAACTATAATTTTATGAGCAAGATAGTAAAACTAAAGGATTACATATGCGGGCTTAGTGGCGCGGGCGGCGGAGGGCTTTTTAAAGCGGTCAAGCTTGGATCAGTCCAGGGGCTCAGGCGATGTCTCGATAGCAGAAATGCTGTGAATATTCGAGTGGAATAAAAAACGTGGTCGGCTCACGGTTAATGCTGACCTCTAATCCTTCGCTGTTACGGGCATGAATCAGCAATCTGGTGCCGGGGGCAAGCTGATGTTGAAAACAGAAATCCAGCAGCCCTTCTATCTCCTCACCCTCTTCGGTAATTCTGAGCAGTTCCACTCGGCTGCCTACCAGGGCCTGAATAAGACGCGGTGCGTTGATCAGCTCCTGCTCTCTTTCCGCTCCCGGAAACGGATTGCCGTGTGGGCAGGTGCGGGGATGTCCGAGCTTATGGTCCATGTGCGCTTTGAGTTCGTCGCTGATGATCACCTGCAGCTGCTTGGCCTCGCGGTCCGACTTCTCCCAGGGATAGCCCAGCATATCAACCAGCACATGCTCCAGCAGATAGTGGCGCTCCAGTACCTCTTTGGCAATGCTGCGCCCCTCCTCGGTCAGTTGAATGCCACCGTAGCTCTCCTGTCTGGCCAGCCCGAGTTTCACCAACCGTTTGACCGACTGGCTGACCGCCGGCTTGGATACCCCCAGCCGCTCCGAGAGGCGCAGATTGCTTACCTCGCGGTAGTCGCGTTCGATCAAAAATATCTGGGTTAAATAATCCGCGGCGGCGGGAAACTTGTGGTGGAGCTCGTTGACTGTCATTTAATCATACCATACCCAGGCCGGCGGGGCGGGTCAAGGTGGGGGCTGCGCAGGCGAAGGATGTGAGTAACCAAAATTGACAAATCTACGATTGAATAGAAGAATAGCAAAATGATTAAAAGAACGCTTTATACCTATCTGAAGCGTGATGCAAAATACTATCCCATTCTGACTGTCACCGGCCCGCGGCAGTCGGGAAAAACCACCCTGGTAAAGGCAACTTTCCCCGAACACGAATACATCTCCCTAGAAGCAACGGACATGCGGCAGTTCGCTCAGAACGATCCTCGGGGGTTCCTCGACCGGTACTCCGGACCGGTAATCATCGACGAAGCCCAGAGGGTTCCGGACCTTTTTTCGTACCTGCAGACCGCCGTCGACCGCGATGCCGCTCCCGGGCGCTTCATACTTACCGGGTCGCAGAACTGGTCAGATTCTGAACTATTCTTCCCTGGCTAATGACTGTGGTATTGCCCTGGATACGGCAAAGCGGTGGATATCGGTGCTAAAAGCAGGCTTTATTGTATTCCTATTGCCGCCTCTCTATTTCTGGCGGGACCGTACGGGACACGAGGTCGATCTGCTGCTGGATGACGGGGGTAAGCTCTTTCCTGTGGAGATAAAGTCCGGGCAGACAATATCGCCCAGTATGTTCGATTCCCTTAACTGGTGGTGCACCCAGACAGGAGTTCCCCGCAGCTCCGCCACCCTTGTTTACGGGGGAAGTGATTATCAGAAAAGAGACGAGATAGCTGTGCGACCCTGGTACTCAGTGTAACCGGATACAAAGTTTGAATTGCTGTGGCCATTGGGGAGAACTTGTATTTGAACCATTACTATAGTACAGTTGAACCATAGGAGGGTTCTATGGGTTCTATTACTATTCATGATATAGACTCCGAGTTGGATCGCCGCCTTGCGGATGAGGCAAAACGCCGGAACACCAGCAAGAACCGCTTGGTGAAGGAACTGCTGGCCGGGGCTCTGGGCTTGCCTGTCGCGGGCCGGTATTCAGACGATTACCGGGAGTTCTGCGGCCTCTGGGCGGCGGAGGATTTAGCTGAATTCGATGCAGCCCAAGCAGACAACCGGCACGTCGATGAAGCCGACTGGCGGTAAGTCTCATGCGTGTTATGATAGATACGAATGCGTACACCGCACTCATGATGGGCAGTACCCGCATCGCCGACATTTTGGCCGGTAGTGAGGCAATCCTGCTGCCGGCGGTGGTCGTCGGCGAACTCTATGACGGCTTCCGGGGCGGTTCAAGGTCCCTGGAAAACCATGAGATCCTTCAAAGGTTTCGCGAGAAACCCCGGACGGTGTGCGTACCTGTTACCGATACAACCGCTGAATGGTTCGCCGAGATAAAGCAGATGCTCCGGAAAAAGGGGCGCCCCATTCCCATCAACGATGTATGGATTGCCGCAAGCTGCATGGAGCACGGTGCCCGCTTGTTAAGCCTGGATGCTCACTTTTCCGAAATTGAAGGCTTGTTGAGAGTGGAAATCTAAACTTCAGTCAGCTTATAAATGATGCGGACGGTTGTGCGTACATTTTCTTCCAGCGGGTAGTCAACCGGAAAAACCCTCTCTAATAAATCCTCGGCAGCCTTGTCCAGGATGCGGCTGCCGGAAGAGCTGTTGAGTGTAAGCTCTGCCAGGGCTCCTTCCCTGCTTACATGCACGGAAAACTCCACCGCTCCCTCGATATTCCGCCGGCGGGCTGCCCGCGGATAGCGCCGCTTTTCCTCGATAAGCTGCTGCAGATACACCGTGAACTCCTGTTGTTCTACTTCGGCCCGGTCTGCGGTACTCCGGCGGGCCGGCGGCCGGCTCGCAGCCTGTGCAAGTCTTTGCGCCTGAGTTCGAGCTGCCTGGGGGACTTTTAATTTTCCATCGGATTGCGATGACTGCGGCTGCGGCGGTGAAACGATACTTTCATCCAGTGCAATTAACTCTTTTTCAGAGGGCCCGGATTTTGCTTCCTGCGGCTTGTCGGCAGGTGCCTCCTCAAGCGTTTTGCTCGGGGTTGGTTCAGGGCGGGCCGCTTCTTGGTGGTTTTGTTCCTGCCCTTTCTCGCGGTCTGCGGAAGCCTTTTTTTTCGTAGCCCGAGGGGCCGGTTCCTGTTTTACCTGTGCCGGGGTGAGCTGAACACGGGTGACCGTGCCGCGGCTAGATCGGTGGGGGGCATCGGGAAAATCAGAAAAAACTTCGACTGCAGCTAGCAGAGCAATATGGAGAAGAGCGGCGCACATAAGTGCGCCGCCCAATCTTCGGTTATTCTGTTTTTTTGTTTTCGCCGGCTGCATTCTACGTAACCTTTTATAAAATCATTACGTAATTAATAGCTGTAAGAAGCACTTATACTGATACTCCGCCCGTCGGCGGGGTAGTAGGTATCATAGGTTGCATAGGACGGGAAAACTTCATCTAAAATGTTTTTCACTTTCGCTTTGATCTGCATTTCACCGGTGGGAGTGTTTGGAGTATACGTCGCCTCAAAGTTGAAGAGCCAATATTCCTCGATCGGATCCATACTGTTCGTATTATCTCCACCTTGATGCTGTTCACTTGTAAATTCTACACCAGATGATAGTGAAATTTCACTCATAGGTTGAATGTTCAAGTTTGCATTTGCCGTATGTGTAGGTACAAGCGGAATAGTATTACCTTCATTGTCCCCTTCGATAAAACGGGCATCTAAGAAACTATAGGCAGCCGTAAGTCCAATCAGTCTGTGCAGCTTGGTTTCAATCTCTGAATCCATACCCCATCGACGGGTTTCATCGAGGTTTGAGTTACTTGAGGGAGAAGTTGGATCATATGCAATCTCATCTTCCATCTGAAGGAAATAGCCGCTTAGGTGAATAGAAATGATCTGTCCAACGGTCATCCTGCTTCCGATTTCGGCTGTGACGCCTTTCTCCGGATCCAGATCGGAATTAAAACCATCAGCGAAGCCCGCAACTGCGGCCTGCTCATCTGTGAAGGGATAGCGAAAGAGAGTTCCTCCCTTTGCATATAACTTAAGCTTATCTGTCGGACGATAGTTGAAAGCTCCGCTATAAACGAAAGCCTGGTGTAGATTGCTATCATCAATACCGGAGGACTCCTTGTTTGCGGTGATCCTGGCGCCTTCATAGCGTATGCCGGCTTCAAGTGTTGTCTGTTCCGATAACTCAGCAATAGGTTTAAGATAGGCTCCATATGCCATAAGAGAGAGTTCAGAAGTAAAGTTTTTGTTTGTGCGGTCTTTATCAGAAAACTCGACAATTTTTTGACTCGATTGATATACGTCAATGCCAGAGATAATCCTCAAGGGAATAAAGCTACCGGAACTCTCCACGACTACTTTAGGGGATGCTTCAAGTGTGTGATAAACTCTGTCGGTGTAGTGAGGTGTAAAATCGGAAGGGGTATCATAGGCCTGGGCCTGATACCTATACCCCCCATCTAAACTCACTTCGGTGTTGTAGAAGGGGAACCATTCCAGCGAGAGGAAGGTCGACAGGTCGTGTTCCTCGGCATCGTCGGCGTCGTTGGTCGCCTGGCTGGGGTCGCTTTCGTAATCGGCTTCGGTCAGGGAGCCGGGCATTTGGTATTCGTTCCACTGGTAGCCCAGGTCGGCTTCGGCACGGAGGATTTCGGTGATGTCCCAGCCACCGTTGAGCAGGGTGTTGACCGAGCGGCTCTCGGTGCGCTCGCGGTGGCCTTCGTTGGAGGAATGGGCGAAGGTGACCGCGCCGTCGGTGGCGCCCTGCTTGGTGCCGTAGCGGATACGCTGGCTGGAGAAGACGCCATTGTCGAGTTTGTCAGAGAAGTAGGAGCCTAAGTCGACTGTAGAAGCGAACTCGGCGCGTTCGCGATTGTCTTTGGTAATGATATTTACTACCCCGCCGACGGCGTGGTTGCCGTACATAACGCTGTTGCTGCCGTGCACCACCTCGACCCGCTCGATCGATTCGAGGGGGATGGAGAGCCACTGAATGCCGGACATGTCCTGGCTGTTCAGCCGCCGTCCGTCGACCATCACCAGCACCCGTCCGTGGCTGTTTTCGCCGAAACCCCGCATATCAATCTGGGCCTGCTGCGGGCCTGAATAGGAGGTGAAGTTGACACCGGCCAGTGTGTCGAGAATGCCCACGAGGGACTGTTCGCCCGATTCCTTGATCTCCTGCGCGGTGATTACCGTGATGTGGGCGGGAGTGGAGAGCTCGGATTCTTCGGTTCGAGCGGCTGTGACGATTACGTCCACGCCTTCTGAGTCGCTGTCTGCCAGGCGGTCGGCCTGCTGAGCGCCGAGGCCTGTGGTGAGCACGAGTAGCAGCATGAGAACTGCCGTGCCCGTTCGAGAGAAAGAAAGTTTGTTGTGCATAAAAGACTCCTTCTGTGAAAGGTACAAGTATGAAACTCTGCATGTACCGAGAAGGAATGGGGGTATATCGGCGGGCATATACACTTCCATCCCCTGTACGTGAGAGAACGGAACACACACTACATATGTGTTCGCATCGGAATTGAATCGTCTTCTGGCTTACGGATACTCAGTTGGCACCTTCCCGCCGACACTCCGGCAGTGGTATACGCGCACCTCACATCCGCTTACAGCGGCACGCCCGCACCCGATTTTCACGGGTTTCCGTTATTCATTCCGTTAAAATGTCATTTCATTATATTTTGTGTTACCTCAAGGATCAAGCATTATTTTGCTATCCAGCTTATGATACAAAGCAGAAATCTGCCGCAGGGAGCGAGTTTGGATACATCGGTTTGTATTGATTCTTTCCAGCTGAGCGCCTATAGTCAGCGGTGTGAATTACCGTCTGTTGTTCCTATTTGTCCTGCTCGCTTCATTCTTCGGCCCCACTCTCACTGCAGAGGAAATCCTCCTTACCGACACAGAGGGTTCTTATGAACTCAACCACACTGTCTCGTTTTTGATTGATGCCGATAGAACCCTTTCGGCGCAAGAGGCTTACAATCTGCGCAATTCCTTTGCCGAATTTCCGCAGGAGTCGGTGCAGATTCCCCGTGAAGGGGTAATGTGGCTGCACTTCCGGGTTCGAAACAACAGCTCCCATCCAAACTGGATTGTCGAAAACGCGATGAAGGTCGAGCTGATGGAGCTTTTCCGCTATTCCGATGGCAGGTGGCGGCAACTGGACAGAACTGGAAACATGGTTCCGTTTTCCGATCGCAGATTGCAAACCAGAAATCCTGCTTTTGAGCTACAGGTGCAAGAGAAGGAAACTGCGGAGGTGCTCATCCGCCTGTATGATTATCAGTCGGCCAGCGTGCAGTTAGAGCTGATCGAACTGGAGACTTTTCAGGCGAATTATCAGCGCGAGACATTTTTGCTGGGTTTGGCCTTCGGCTTCTTTGCCGCATTGATTATCTATAACTCTATTATCTTCCTGTTTAACCGGGACCGTGCCTATCTGTTCTACTCACTGTATATGGCCGCATTTTTCATGAACCAGCTTGCTCAGGAGAGACTCTTGTCACAGTATCTCACGCCGAATCAGCCTTACGGCTTTTTCTGGTTTGTCCTGTTCGGCGGCCTTACCGCTGCCTTCGGGCTGGAGTTTTTTCGGCGGTTCATCGAAACCGGCCAGTCAATGCCGCGGCTTGACCGCGGAATGCGGGCAATGCGCTGGGTAATGGCTGCTTTGGCTGTATCGGCCTTTGTATACGCCGGTCCGGTCTCGGCGGATCTGCTGAATGTGGGAAGCCTGACTGCAATGGGACTAATTCTATGGGCCCTAGTAAAAAGAATACTGCGGCGCGATATCCTGGCACTCGTGTGCCTACTCGGATCATTGCTGTATCTGGTAGGAACTGCCGCCGAGATTGTTGTTACTCTTGTGCCGGCTCCAGTGACTCCGTTTGCACTGAATGCCCAGCTGTACGGAGCTTTGGCTCAGGTCCTCTTTCTCGGTTTTGCCTTGGGGGCGAAGACATTCCGGCTTCGTAACCAGTATGAACAGATGCAGCAGCAGTACCGGAAAAATCTCGAACAGAGTGTTGCCGAGCGCACGCGTGAGCTGGAGGAAGCGAACCGCAAACTGGAGGAGCACGCGGTCACCGATGCACTGACCGGGCTTTACAATCGCAAGGAGTTGAAACGCCGTATGAAAGAACTCGATCCGTATCTGGCGAGAAAGGGCGGCGGGAGCAGTGATTACGTAGTTTCGGTGGCATATCTCGATTTGGATAATTTTAAGTATTATAACGATACCTATGGCCACGGGTATGGGGACGAAATGCTGAAAGAGACTGCTGAAAAGCTGCGTACGAATACTCGCCCCTATGATATGCTGTTTCGATTGGGCGGAGATGAGTTTCTCATCATCATGCCCGAGTCTGATCTGGATACCGCCGGACAAATAGTCGAGCGCATTCGCGGCTGTCTTAATTTAGCCCCCTCCTCAGCGGCGCAGGGAGAACCCATGATCACCGTTTCTATCGGCCTGACATCATCGGGTTATCAGCCGGGAATCAAACTCGAGGAGCTCATTCAGCGCGCAGATGCAGCCCTGCTGAAGGCCAAAGCACAGGGAAAAAACCGGATTTCCTTTCATTAGAGTCCTCGCCTGCCAGAGCGGAGAATCAGTGTGCAAAATTTTTTAATAGTATCAATAAATCTATTCTCTATCGATTTTTGCCCTAAACCTGATAAAAAAAGTAAGGAAAATTTGCACATGCTTATCGAATTACATTGCATTATTTCTGAACAAGGAGTAGCATAAAATTTGAAGATCGTATTTATAAAAACAGGAGGAATTGTATGAAACGTCTTCTGATTCTTGTTCTTCTCATTTCAATTGCATGCACAGGAATGCTGGCTGCCCAGGAAAACGACAACGGCGGACTCGAGCCGCTGATGGCACCCGGAGACTTTGCCGTCTCTGCCGGACTCGGGTATGGTTTTTTCTGGGGTGCAATTGATGTCTCCGGCGGAGTGGAGCTGATGCTGTCGCGGTATGACCTCGGTGGTGAGCTGCCCTTGACCTTCGGTGTAGCCGGCAAGGTGAACTACTTCCGGTACAACTATTCAGGGTATAGGAGCGATTACCACTATACATATCTTGGCGGTGGAGGGTTCGGAACGGTTCATCTCGGATTGAAAGAGCTAAACCTGGATGAGAACATGCAGTGGCTTGCAAATATAGATACGTATGTTGGCATCGGGGTAGGATTTTATAGCTATTCAAATTCTTGGGATGATGAACTAGGGGACGATTATAGTACATTTCAAATAGGACTCCGCTCGACCGCCGGTGTAAACTATTTTCTTACACCGAATGTGGCCATCAATTTTGAAGGCGGCTATTACGGCGGATGGGGCGGCGGCGGTCTCATCGGTGTGTTGGTGAAACTATAATTCCATTTTTGCGTAATACATTAGCTTAGCTGCGAATTATGCAGTTTATTCCGGCCTCTGTGGCCAGCGCGCACATTGCCTGCAGCTGGCCGTCGTCAGGGGCCGGTCGTTCGGCATAGGCCGGGTCGAGGGTTGCGCCCCGGCGAAAAGGGGTAAGTATATAGCGTTCGGATCCCTGCAGCAGCGGCAGCATCTCGCGCAGCTCTTCCAGGCCGACAATTCCCGGTACGACCGTAGTCCGGATTTCATAGGGGAGGCCGGCCGTCTGCAGGTATTTCACTGAAGAGCGGATCTTGGCCGCCGTGCTGATCTGACCGGAAGCGAGAGCCCCCAGCAGGCTTGCGTACTTTTCCGGTACGGTTTTCAAATCCATCGCGACATACTCCGCTTGGACCCGGGCCAACCGCTCGGGAAAGGTTCCGTTGGTATCCAGCTTTACCTTGAGGCCGTGCCGCTGAATCATAGCGATGATTTCGCCTATGTTCTCATGGATCAGCGGTTCTCCGCCGGTGATGCAGACCCCTCCCAGCACATTGGACCGCACGGCCAGAAAGCGGTCGAGTTCTTCCAAAGAAATGAGGTCTTCCGGATAGGGCGCTTGCACCAGGGACGGATTGTGGCAGTAGGGGCAGCGCAGGTTGCAGCCGGGGGTAAACACCGTGGCCGCAACCTCGCCCGGAAAGTCCAGCAGAGTTGTCTTTTGCAGACCGACCTGTGTCAGTGCCATCACGCTTCGAATAGTTCGCGCAGTTCGGCAACCGAGAATGCACGACTGGTTTCATTGCCCTCCGCATCAAAGAAGACTACCGTTGGCGCGGCCATTATTTCGTGGGCCGCCGCCTCGGCAATTCCCTCGGCCGTATCGACGTTCACCTGCCGGCCCTGCAGCGCGACGGCCTCCATGTACGCCTTTACCGAGGGACAGTTGGGGCATTGGCTGCGGTAGAACAGCAGATAAGATGAGTTTGCAGTTTGGTCGGCTGCGGGCCGGGCGGGTTCCGGAGTGGATTCCAGGCTCAACTGTCTGCCGGAATAGTTCTCCATTACTTTCGAATCTTCGATCTCAACCTGCACCCTGCTCTCGGTGGCCGGTGCCGCCCCGGCTGCGGCATCCGGCTCCTCAAACAGCTTTCGCAGTCCGAACTCCTCCTGCTTGCCCCGGTTCCAGTTGCGGACCGAACGGTAGTAGCCGACGATGCGGGTGTAGACCTCCGCCTCATCGCCGCAGCGCGGACAGGTGAAGTGTTCGCCGGCGATGTAGCCGTGCTCCGGGCAGATGGAGAAGGTCGGCGAGATTGTGAAATAGGGCAGGTGGTAGTTGCGGGCGATGGTCTGCACCATGCTGCGGCAGGCCTGCCAGTCGCTGACCGCTTCACCGAGAAAGGCGTGGAAGACCGTGCCGCCGGTGTACTTGGTCTGCAGGTGGTCCTGATGGTCCAGGGCTTCGAAGACGTCAGTGGTATAGTCGACCGGCAGCTGGGTCGAATTGGTGTAGAAGGGCTCTTTGTCGCCGCTGGTGATGATGTCGGGATACTGCTGTTTGTCGTGCTTGGCCAGGCGGTAACTGGTGCTCTCGGCCGGGGTGGCCTCCAGGTTGAACAGGTCGCCGGTGTCTTCCTGCAGGTCGGAGAGATGGCGGCGCATGTAGTCCAGGATTTCCTCGGCAAAACTGCGGCCCTCTTTGGTGGAGATATCTTGGCCGAGAAAATTGAGGGCGCACTCGTTCATTCCCACTATGCCGATGGTGGAGAAGTGGTTGTTCAGGTGGCCGAGATAACGGCGGGTGTAGGGGAACAGGCCGCCCTGCATCAGATGGTCGATCACCTTGCGCTTGATGACCAGCGACTGGGCGGCGGTGTCCATCAGGTCGGTCAGCCGCCGGAAAAACTCCACCTTGGAGTCGGAGAGATAACCGATGCGCGGCAGATTGATGGTGACCACTCCCACCGATCCGGTGAACTCGTCGGAGCCGAACAGTCCGCCGCCGCGTTTGCGCAGTTCGCGCTTGTCCAGCTGCAGCCGGCAGCACATCGAGCGCACGTCCCCGGGGTCGAGGTCGCTATTGATGAAGTTCTGGAAATAAGGGGTTCCGTATTTGGCGGTCATCTCGAACAGCAGCTGGCCGTTCTCCGAATCCCAGTCGAAATCCTCGGTGATGTTGTAGGTCGGAATCGGATACTGAAAACCGCGGCCCTCGGCATCGCCCTCGAGCATCAGCTCTATGAAGGCCTGGTTGATAAGGTTCATTTGGCTCTGACAGTCGGCGTAGGTGAAATTCTGTTCCCGGCCGCCTACCACTGCCGGCCGGCCGGCCAAGTCGCCGGGGACCGTCCAGTCGAGGGTGATATTGGTGAAAGGGGCCTGACTGCCCCAGCGCGAGGGGGTGTTTACACCGAAAACAAAGGTCTGCAGGTTCTGCTTGACCTCTTCGTAGGAAAGACCGTCGGCTTTGACGAATGGTGCCAGGTAGGTGTCAAAGCTGGAGAAGGCCTGGGCGCCGGCCCACTCGTTCTGCATGATGCCGAGAAAGTTGACGATCTGCTGAATGAGGGTGGATAGGTGGCGGGCCGGTTTGGATGAGATCTTGTCGGGCACTCCGCCCAGCCCTTCGGCGATGAGCTGGCGCAGTGACCAGCCGGCGCAGTAGCCGCTGAACATCGACAGATCGTGGATGTGAAAGGCGGCGCTGCGGTGCGCTTCGGCGATTTCAGGGGTGTAGATGTTCCTGAGCCAGTAGTTGGCGGTGATGGTGCCGGAGTTGTGCAGGATCAATCCTCCCAGTGAGAAATTGACATTCGCATTCTCGTTGACCCTCCAGTCCGACTGCGACAGATAGCCGTCCATCGTGGTGTTGATGTCGAGCATCAGCTTGCGGGTGTCGCGGATCGATTCGCGGCGGGCCCGGTAGAGGATGTACGCCTTGGCTACGGCGGCCTCCCGCGATTCGATCAGCACGGTTTCCACCAAATCTTGGATCTCTTCGATGGCCGGCACGGAGTTGGGGTGGCGCTGCTGCATGAACTCGCGCAGCTTCTCCTCGACCTTGTCGGTGAGTGCGGCGACCAGCTGCGGATCTTCGGCCTGTTTGACAGCGGTGACCGCTTTGGCGATTGCCCCGGCAATGCGGCTGCGCCGGTAGGGTTCTACTGACCCGTCGCGCTTGATAATGCGCCGCACTACCGGTTCGGTTTCGCGGGCTATTTCGCCGGCCCCGGCGGCGGAATCTTGCGCCTCGTCGCCGACGAGGACCTCCCAGTTACCGTTTTTCAGTTCGACTTTCATTCTTCCCCTCCGTTTTGTGCAAACATGGCATCTAACTCGCGCTTAAAGGCCTCGACATCCTCGAACATCTTGTAGACCGAAGCAAAGCGGATATAACCCACCTTATCCACTTGGTACAGCTGTTCGAGTACCATTTCCCCGATCTGCGCCGAGTCAATTTCATGGGTGCCGGCCTGGCGGATGGCCGCCTCGTCTTCGATGTAGTGTACGATCTCTTCTATCAGCAGCTGTGAAACCGGCCGCTTCTCGAGCGAGGTTTGCAGACCTCGCTCCAGTTTTTGGCGGTCGAAGGGCTCGCGCCGGCCGTCGCGCTTCCTGACCATCAGCTGTTTTTCTTCTATGTGTTCATACGAGGTGAAGCGGTAGCCGCACTCCAGACAGACTCGTCGGCGGCGAATAGAGGTGCCGCCCGGGAGACTACGTGATTCGAGTACCTTATCATTATTCGCATTGCAGTGCGGACATTGCATGTATGAGTTCCTTACATATACACTACATATAGTGTTTTTTGATCTAAAAAAGAGGTTAACACACTATATGTAGTATTTCAAGCCGACAGACTGAATTCATTCGATTTTACGGTATCTTCATTTTTACAAGTTGCTTGCGGTCCGCGGGGCTTTCTGAAATGCGATCGCAGCTTGGTGCTACGCTTCCTTTTTTGTTATAGCCCTATTCTATTCCCTATCCCCCGGAGAGGCAAGGCATCCGGTCAATTTCATTTTAAAATAGAATTTGCATATGTTCCTCAAAAAAATTACCATTTTAGTAGAGAACATTAATTAAAATTGTTATAGGGGGAAACAATGAAACAAATGACCGAGCAACACATGGTAAATGCGTTCGGCGGCGAGAGCATGGCTAACATGCGCTATCGCTATTTTGCGGTGCAGGCCGAAAAAGAGGGGTTCACTAATGTCGCCCGCCTGTTTACTGCAATTTCGTACGCCGAGTATATTCATGCCGGCGATCACTATCGGGTGCTCAAGCACCTCGAAACCGGGTATCTGGCCACCAGTATGGGCGCTTTCGGACCGGGCGATACTGCCAAGAACCTGCAGTTGGGCATCGACGGAGAGACCTTTGAGGTCGAGGAGATGTACCCGGCCTACATGGAAGTGGCCGAG
Organism: uncultured Sediminispirochaeta sp.; assembly: GCA_964603735.1. Lineage (GTDB taxonomy): Bacteria > Spirochaetota > Spirochaetia > DSM-16054 > Sediminispirochaetaceae > DSBN01. Next base: position 112,949 of record CAZRWN010000006.1, read on the forward strand.
ATGCAGGGCGAGAAGGACGCCTACCGCAGTTTCAACTGGTCCTACCAGACCGAGAAAGAGCATTTGGCACTCTACAAAAAGGCCAAAGCGGCTGTCGACAGCGGCAAGGATGTCGATCTGGATGCGGTCCAGGTATGCGATGTGTGCGGCTACACAGTAGAAGGTACTGCGCCGGAGAAATGCCCGGTGTGCGGGGCAAAACAGGAAAAGTTTCGGGAATTTTCATAGGCTATTTTTTATCTACATAATTTTTGCACTATACACCACACAAACAAAATCGATAGAGAGGGATTAATATGAGTATGTTTTGTTATCAATGTCAGGAGACGGCCAAGAACATCGGCTGCACCGTACGCGGTGTCTGCGGTAAGGACGATATTACCGCAAACCACATGGATGTACTGGTGTATGCAGTGAAAGGCATCGCCTATATGGCGCAGAAAAAAGCCGAGGCCGGAAAGTCCATAAGTGACGAGGGAAATTTTATTCTGCGGGCCCTGTTTTCTACAATCACTAATGCCAATTTTGATGTAGAGCGGATCAAGGCGCTGACGTATGAGGCGCTTGACCGCAAGCAGAAGTTGATCGACCAGTATGGGCAGAGTGAAGATCTGCCCGAATATGTGAAGTTCACCGCAAAAAACGATCAGGAGCTGGAGGCCGCCTTTGACAGAGCCGGCGTACAGGCAACCAAGGATGAGGATATCCGTTCGCTGCGCGAGTTTATCGTGTACGGGGTAAAGGGAATTGCCGCCTACGGAGACCACGCGGCGGTTCTCGGTTATGAAGATGAGGAGATCTACACTGAGGTAGTGGATGAGCTCGTGGCCACGATGCAGGATTTATCGATCGAGGACCTGGCCGGAGTGCTGGTGAAAACCGGGCACACTGCAGTCAAGGCTATGGCTCTGCTGGATCAGGCCAACACCGGAACCTACGGTCATCCCGAGATGACCAAGGTCAATATCGGTACCCGCGATAATCCGGGAATCCTGATTTCCGGCCACGATCTGAAAGACATGCACGAGCTGCTCGAACAGACCAAGGGAACCGGTGTGGATGTGTACACCCACTGTGAAATGCTGCCGGCCAACTACTACCCGACCTTCAAAAAGTATGAGCATTTCGTCGGCAACTACGGCGGTTCATGGTACAAACAGGGCAGCGAATTCACCAGTTTTAACGGGCCGATCCTGATGACTACCAACTGCATCACGCCGGTAAGAGATGCCTACAAGGACCGCATTTTTACCACCGGCATGGCCGGGTATCCCGATGTACCGCACATTCCCGATCGAAAAGCCGGCAGTCAGAAGGACTTCTCACAGTTGATCGAACTGGCTAAAAAGTGCGATCCGCCCGAGCAGATCGAAGAAGGTGAGATTGTCGGCGGTTTTGCCCACCACCAGGTGGAGCAGCTGGCCGATAAGGTAGTGGATGCCGTCAAATCCGGCGCCATTAAGAAGTTTGTCGTGATGGGCGGCTGTGATGGCCGCATGAAATCACGGGAATATTTTACTGAGTTTGCAGAGAAGCTGCCCAAAGACACCGTTATTATGGCCTCCGGCTGCGCAAAGTACCGCTACAACAAACTCGATCTGGGTGACATCGGCGGTATCCCGAGAGTATTGGACGCCGGTCAGTGCAACGATTCATACTCGATTGCTTCGATTGCTCTGACCCTCAAGGATGCTTTCGGACTGGACGATCTGAACGACCTGCCGGTAGATTTCGCGGTGGCCTGGTACGAACAGAAGGCGGTCTGCGTACTGCTGGCCCTGCTGGCTCTGGGATTCAAGGGCGTGCGCATCGGTCCGACCCTGCCGGGTTTTGTCTCCGAGAATGTGAAGAAGCTGATTGTAGAGACCTTCGATTTGAAGGCTACTAGCGATGTGGAGAGCGATATTGCCGCTGTAGTCGGCTGAAAATCTCAACCGTAAAATAATGAGGGGCAACGGCTGCGGCCGCTGCCCCTTGATTTTTGCGGAGTGCTTACAGCGTGGCCAGCGCGGTTTCGAGGTCCTTGATCAAATCATCGACGTCCTCGATGCCGACGGAAAAGCGGATCAGGCTGTCGGAAATGCCCGCAGTGGCGCGGTCTTCGGCCGACATACTGGCGTGGCTGGTGGTGGCCGGACGGGTGATCAGGCTCTCCACCCCGCCGAGGCTGGGGGCGCTGATTGGCAGCTGCAGGGAGTCTATCAGGCGTTTCGCCGCTTCGGTCCCGCCGTCTACCTCGAAACTGAGCATTCCGCCGAAGCCGTCGAAGAGACGGGAGGCCAGCTGGAAGTAGGGCGAGTCGGGCAGTCCGGGGAAGTTGACCTGGGTTACCTTGGGGTGCTGCTGCAGGTAGCGGGCGATATGTACTGTGTTTTCGTTGTGGCGCTGCATGCGAAGGTCGAGGGTCTTCATGCCGCGGTGCAGCATTGAACAGGCGTGCGGGTCGAGGGTTCCGCCCAGGTGGATCAGCTTTTTGGCGCAGCGGTCCACCAGCTCGCGGCGGCCGACAATTGCACCGGCCAGCACATCGGAGTGACCGTTGAGGTATTTGGTACAGCTGTGCAGCGACAGGTCGAAGCCGTGCTGCGGCGGACGGTAGTTGATGGGACTGGTAAAAGTGTTGTCGATCATGCTGACCAACCCGTGCTCGCGGGCAAAGTTCACCACCGCATCGAGGTTGCAGACCTTCATAAGCGGATTGGTGATGGATTCCACATAGATCGCCTTTGTCTGGTCGGAGAGTTGGGCTTTCCAGCTGTCAGGCTGGCCGGCGTCGATGAAGTCTACACCTATGCCGAGTTCCGGCAAGTCATCGGTTACGAAGCTGTGAGTACCACCGTACAGGTCGGACTGTACCAGTAGACGGTCGCCGGGTTTCAGGGCCGCCAGCAGGGCGGTAGAAATGGCAGCCATACCGCTGGCGGTAACAAGTGCCGCTTCGCCCCCTTCGATGGAGGCCAGCTTTTCGTGCAAGGCGGTGTGGTTGGGAGTGTTGTTGAGTCGGATATAACGGGCCTGTTCACTCTCCTGGCCGCTGTATTCGAAGGTGGAGGACTGAAATATAGGCAGGCTGACGGCCCCCTCGATGAGCGGGCGCGGCTCGCCGGCGTGGATCAGTTTGGTATTCATTCCTTTGAATTTAAGTGTCATGAAAAACTCCTTTTTTCTGAGCGTACTCAATTCTACACCCCTTGTAAACAAAAAACTTTCGGTCTTGTATTTCCGGTGTTTATCCATACAACTATAATTTATGGACCTTTCTTGTGTTTCTAATAATGAGGTCCTATAATTCATTTCTATACTAACCAGTTGCCTTAAGGTGCCGTCTGCATGAAAAAAAAGATCCTGCTCGTCGAAGACGAAGCCATCATAGCCATATCCGAAGCACAGATGTTGCAGAAGCACGGCTTCGAGGTAATAACCGCGTACAAGGGTGAGCGTGCCCTTGAACTAATCGACGAGCTTGCAGATATCTCTCTCGTTCTTATGGATATTGATCTCGGCAAAGGGATCGATGGCACCGAAGCCGCGCAGAAAATATTAGAGAAGAGAGATTTACCGGTGGTGTTTCTCTCTTCGCATACCGAACCCGAAATTGTAGAGAAGACAGAGGGAATTACCTCTTACGGTTATATTGTCAAGAACTCCGGCGAAACAGTGATGCTGGCCTCAATTCGTATGGCCTTTCGTCTCTATGCTGCCCATATGGAGTTAAAAAGACAAAAAGATAATTTGCGGCGGGCCCTGGTAAAGCAGGAGATTACCGAAGAAAAACTGATTGAAAAGAGCGATGAGCTCGAGCGGTATTTCGATTCGAGTCTTGATCTGTTGTGCATAGCTACAACAGAAGGTGAATTAGTACGTCTAAACCCCGAATGGGAGAAGGTTCTGGGTTACTCCATCTCCGAATTAGAGGGACGTTCTTTTCTGGATTTTGTACATGCAGAAGATGTCGCATCAACGCTTCAGGCGGTTTCAAAGCTCAGCCGCCAGGAATTAATCCAAAACTTTGAAAACCGTTATAAATGCAAGGATGGAACTTATCGCTGGATAGAATGGCGTTCACGCTCCCAAGGAGATATGATTTATGCCGTAGCCAGAGATGTGACCGACCGTAAAAAGGCTGAAGCGGAGCTGCGGGAAAGTGAAGAGAAATTCCGCACCCTTATGGAACAGAGTATTGATATGCTCTTTCTCCATGATATGGATGGAAATATCATTGATGTGAACAGTCGCGGTGAAGAGATGACCGGATACAGCCGAAGCGAACTGCTCTCGATGACTATTCCCGATCTCGACCCGGACTACTATCAGCGGGAGGACAGCGGGGCTTTTTGGAGAGAGATTAACTACAATGAATCGTTTCAGTTTCAAGCCCGGCTTATTCGCAAGGACGGGACAATTTTTTGGATTGATGTGGTGCTTGCGAAGGTAAAAATTAACGGTAGAACATTGATTATGACGCTGTCGCGAGACATAACCGAACGCTTGAATTTGTATGAAGCCCTTAAAAAAAGTGAAGAAAAGTACAGAATGCTGTATGAAAATGCACCAATGCCCTACCAATCGCTTGATGAAAACGGCTGTTTTCTCGAGGTAAACCCTGCCTGGCTGGAAATCCTCGGCGGGTATACAAAGGAGGAGGTAATCGGCAAATCGTTTTCGGAGTTTATACATCCGGATTCGTTACATGATTTTAAGAAAAACTTAGCCGCGTTCAAGAAAACCGGCAAAGCTGAAAATAATGTATATAAGATGCGTAAAAAGAACGGTGAGTACATCGATGCTTCTTTCAAAGGGTGCATTGCATACTCGCAGGAAGGCAAGTTTCTGCGTACCCACTGTGTGTTCGCAGATATAACTCAGCTCAAAGCGGCTGAGGAGAGTGTGAAAAACCATGCCAAGCGGCTGGAGTTGACTATGAAAAACGCCCGGGTTGCATGGTGGGAAATGGAGGTGAGCACCGGCAAGGTAGACTTCAGTCAGCAGAAGACTGATATGCTGGGTTATTCTCCTGGAGACTTTAAGCATTATGCTGACTTTACTGCAGTGCTCCATCCAGATGATTATGATAATACAATGAGCGCTATGCGTAGACATCTCGAAGGTAAAGCCGACAGATACGATGTGGAATATAGAATCCTCACTTCTTCGGGGGAGTACCGCTGGTTTCATGATGTCGGGAGCATCGTTGCGAGAGATACAGATGGAACTCCATTACATGTGGCCGGAATAGTGATCGATGTAACCCAACAAAAGGAGATGGAACTTGCTCTTAAGAAACAGAGTGATTCCACTGGGATCAATCATAAATGAAATTGCAACCAACGCAGTGAAGCACCGCTATACCATTAAATTCCCCTTTTCGTAGCTCCGCCTGACCCGTATACTGATAGTATGAACGG
>CAZRWN010000007.1:0-107638 GCA_964603735.1 uncultured Sediminispirochaeta sp.
ATCTTTCATTTTTTTTATTGGACTTTGATCCCATTCACCCAGATATTGGGCTATACGGTGAAAGGATTCATCTTTTGTTCTGGAATTTGATGCCTTTTTCAGCATCTTTTTTTAGGTCTACGTCGTGGCGAATCTTCTTTACCGTCAATTCCGGTGCTATCACTAGTGAACAATATTTTACTCTATCGGAGTTGCGCGATATTTTGCCGTATAGAATTTCTGCTTGCTATTGAGCACTGTGATGATGATTGTTTTAAGGTAGTTGCAAAATAGCCTGTCGTCTAAATGTATACTGTGCATGCATCTGGTTTGAGAATCTCCGGCTTTTCGCTTAGGCGATCGAACAGTTCTATTTTGTTGTCCATAGTAACTTGGTAAAGTATTTCCGGAAGTACAAAGGAGAGCAAAATGTCGAAATGTCTTTAGAGGAATAGTCTATAAATCAAAATCCTCGTATAAAACTATTAATAGTATACAGCAGTAGAAGTACTATTCAAATTTGCGATTGTTTTGTAATCCAACAAGACTTGGTCACCAGTCGCCGACTTCGTGTCGGCTCCATTCGACCCGCCACCGATGCGCTCCTCACTTCGTTCCGGTACGCATCGGACTCGTTTCAAGTCCTGGCTGTTCAACCAAAAAAAGCGAGTCGCCCCCTAAAGGGAGCGCCCCGCTTTTTTGGGCCCACCAGGACTTGAACCTGGGACGCCCTGATTATGAGTCAGGTGCTCTAACCAACTGAGCTATAGGCCCGATAGGGTGCATAATACCGAGAATGGGCATTGAATGTCAAGATTTGGTGAGCTTTTAAATATGGTGGCGGTGTATGTAAAATTTTGTGGCACAAGGGGAAATCCTCGGTGATGGATCTGCTTACTCGCATGCCGTATCGCGGTACATTTCTGCTGCTCGACATCTATAAACCCACTCCAGACTATCGTGATGCACGCAACCGGTCGACTTCTCTCGCAAGATTTCAACTGCTCCCAAATCGACGGTCGAGCTCTGACAGTAGCTCTTCCGGGTACACTGCCAGCTCAGCTTCTTCTAGGCGGTGCAGCAGGTCCAGCCAGCCGGGGCGCTCGCGGATGAGGTTTTCCAAGATTTCGAATGCTTCATCGCGGAAGCCCGCCTGCAGAAGCGCTGCGGCCTTCCAGTAGCGCATTTCGTTGTTTTCCGGCGCGTTTTCGAGGGCTTTGCAGTACTCCTCCATGGCGCCGCTGAAATCACCGTGACCCAGTTTGCTGTCACCCTCTTCCAGTTGAGCATAGCCGTAATGCAGGTCGAGCAGCCGGCCGAGCTCTATAAGCGGCTCAGTGTGGTCATCTACCCGCAGGTTTACCAGGTATTCGTCGGCAATGCGGCCCTGCGATGCGGTTTTTGCGGTGATAATTGCCGCCGACTGCTTGCCGCGGATGTCTCCGCCCCGCGCTTCGGCGGCGTTCAATGCATCCAGCAGACGTCGGGCCAGGGGAGGGCGTGCTTCAACCGAGCCTGTTACGGTTTTCGATTGGAATGCGGCGGCCATTGCTTCGGGCACGCCGTTATCAGCCATCATATTAGCCTGCACGCTGAAGCCTTCACCTACCAGATGCTCCGCCTCGCGGATGCATTTTTTGCCGGTATACGCCGCCACCTTCCCCTCTGCTGACAACACTGCCAATTGGCGGTAGTCGCGGCCATCGTCACCGGAAGTCATCTGTTCAATTACTTCTTGAGGAGAAAACCCCTGGCGCAGCAGCTCTAAGCCGTCGGGGCCGTACTGTTTATTTACTAAAGATTGGGTAGCCACGGCTCCGATCCCGGGTATGATCCATGGAACCGCACTGCCGACTGCAAAAAAGTGCGATTGAACAGCGATGCCCATTTCTCCGGTTTGTTGATCTATGGCAATAATGGAGTAGGTATTAGCCAGATTATTATGTAAATGTTGCATAGACAGATCTCCTTGCTCTTATTTTAGCAGATATATCGGATAATGTGAAAAGTCATTCTGATATTTGACCCCAGGCCGGTGGAAGCGTATGATGAGGGTATGGAATATGAGATAAAATGTGTGGTCGACAGCAAATCTGACCTTGGTGAGGGGCCTGTCTGGAGCCATGAGCGGCAGAGGCTCTATTGGGTTGATATTGATAAAGGCTTGGTTCACTCCTATGACCCGGTCCGGAACGAGAACCGGACCTGGGATGTGGGGTTGAAAGTCGGTGCAGTCGTCCCGAGAAAGGAAAGTGCCGGCGGCGGCTTGGTATTGGCTACAGAGAAGGGTTTTGTCGGTTTTAGCGGGGAGCGGGAATCCCTCGAATATATAGCCGATCCAGAGGCTGACAACCAGGATACCCGTTTCAACGACGGAAAATGCGATCCCGCTGGCAGATTCTGGGCAGGCACCATGTCGTATTCCCGGACGCGGGGGGCTGCCAATCTGTGGTGTTTAGAGACTGATGGAACTGTGACTAAGCGGGTTACCGGGGTTACGGTATCGAACGGTATTACCTGGAGTCTTGATGAAAAGAAAATGTACTATATCGATTCAAATGAGTTTGCGGTGGTTGCTTTCGAGTATGACCGTCAAAGCGGATCAATAGCACATCCTCAACCGGCAGTGGTGGTACCGCAGGAACTGGGAAAACCCGACGGAATGTGCATAGATTCCGAGGGAATGCTCTGGATTGCCCTTTTCCGGGGAGGCGCAATCACCCGTTGGAACCCGGCCGACGGAAATCTCATTGAACTGATCAAAATGCCTGCTCTGCACGTAACTGCCTGTGCATTCGGTGGCAAGGACCTCAAAACACTTTTCGTCACTTCTGCCCGTGCTCCTGCCGATGAGCAACAGCTGAGCACATACCCTCAAACCGGTGGATTGTTTGCCCTGCAGCCCGGAGTTTCTGGTGCTCCCTTCTTCGAGTATGGTGCTGAATGAGTTCTCCCGATTTGAACTGGTGATTGAAAAGGACTATATAAAAAAAGCCCGCATCATTTTTATGCGGGCGGTTGCTGCTATGCTGCAGACTTCTTGGAGAAGTCTGGGGTATTATCAGAATCTTCCATATTCATCACTTCCTGACGTTTTACTGCCAAAAAGCTCCAGGTAACTCCGATTATAAGGGTGAAAGCTCCGGCAATTGTCACTCCGGAAATGACCAATGCTATTCCTGCGCCCATTAAAGTAAGTCCGTATTTCATTCTATTCCCTCCATGTGTGATATGCTGCAAATATACCATAATAGAATTAAAAATCAAGTGAATTGCGAAAAAAATGTTAAAAATATTGCAGAAAAACTAAATAAGTTAGAAAAAAATAAATGAAAAACTAAATTAGAGCTGTGAATCAAAGTATCCTGTGCAATCAGTCAGGAAGGATAGTAGAATTAAAGCATTGACAATAAGAATATTGTGAATTATTGCATATAAATTGACTAATATAGGATTAATTAGTATATATAGATCAGAGATAAATGAATGCATCGAACCTATTTTGAGTTCGCTGTGGAGTACTTAGATGGAGGAATAGAGTATGTATGACGTAGTAGTGATAGGAATGGGACCGGCTGGTATGGCGGTATCTGCAATGGCGGTGAAGCTCGGTCTGAGTGTCCTGGGAATAGAAAAAAACAAAGTTGGCGGAGAGTGTCTTAACTGCGGCTGTATCCCCAGCAAAGCGCTGCTGAAAGCCGGGGAGATGCGCAAGGTAATAGAGAACTTGGAACATTACGGGTTTCATCCAGCTGAGAAACCTGAACTGAATGATCCCCTGGCCATTGTGCGTGACAAGGTTGATACAATCAGCGGGCCGAAGACGATGAAGACTTTCGAGAAGGTAGATCTTGTGCTGGGCCAGGGTGATGCGGAGTTCGTAGATGCGCATACCGTGCGCGTGGGCAGCAAAGAGTATAAGGGCAAAAAGATATTCATTGGGACTGGTACTGAGCCTATGATTCCGCCTATTCCTGGGCTTGATGAGGTGGAAAAACTGACGAATGTAAATCTCTTCGAGCAGAAGGAAATTCCTGAAAGCCTGATGATAATCGGAGGAGGGGCAATCGGGTCGGAAATGGCGCAGGCTTTTTCCAGACTTGGGGCAAAGGTTGTGCTCGCGCATATGGATCCGCACCTCATCCCGGCCGGCGATAAACAGGCTGGTGATTTGCTGCAAAAGGTCTTCGAAGATGAGAATATAGAGGTCTACAACCAAACTGCTATCTCGAAGGTAGAGCAGGTTGACGGCGAAATTGTTACCCATACCGATAAGGGCGTGTTCAGAACAAAGCGCATTCTGGTGGCTGCCGGACGAAAACCGGTGCTTGACGGATTGAAACTAGAGAATGCCGGAATAAAGTATTCGAAACGGGGAATTCAGGTAAACCGAAAACTGCAAACCAGCAAGAAGCATGTGTATGCGGTTGGCGACTGTAACGGGCTGAGTCTGTTTTCACACTCGGCGATGCACCAGGGAATGCTGGCGCTAATGAACTCGATGAATCCCACTCCCTTTAAGAAGTTCAAACATGATGATTTCGTGGTTCCCTGGTCGGTATTCACTAAACCGGAAATTGCCGAAGTTGGCATGTCGGAGGAACAGGCACAAGCTGCCGGGATTAAATACAAGATCGTACAATCCAATTATGCCGATTACGGACGTACTATTGCCGACGGTCAGCCGGAAGGTTTTGTCAAAGTGGTTACGAACGACAAGGGAAAAATATTCGGTGCTACTGTCGTGGGAGAATCGGCCAGTGAATTGATTCATGAGTGGACGATGGCAATGCAATATAAGCATTCCTTGTTTGATATCATGATGATGCAACACTCATTCCCCACTATCTCCTTGATGAACAAGAGGGTGTCGGAAAACTGGATGATGGAGCTGGCCGAAAAGCCTTGGCTGCAGAAATTGGCCAAACTTTTCATTTGACGGAGCTGAAGTAAAAACGGGCGTCCTTACATACTTAGGCAGGGGTAAGGGCGCCCGAAAACTTAGGGGAGGTATCAAGTATGGTCAGACATTGCTGCCTTCGACCGGATATCCCGCTTCCATCCAGTCTTTTTTTCCACCTTCATAGTCGTATACATTGGTAAAACCGAATGTCTCGAGTTTCTCCGCTGCAGCGGGGCTTGCTTTGCACGCCTCATCTGCACAATACACGATAATCTCATCATCCTTATTGAACCTCTGCGAGGCGTCCTTGGCAATACGGTTGAGAGGGATGTTGATGGCCCCTTTGATGTGGGTCTCATTAAAAGGTTTTGGCATCAATACCTCAATAAGTTTGATATCTTCACCGTTGTCGAGTTTCTTCTTAAGTGTTTCTCTATCAATTGTCTTTGGCATAACTCCCTCCTTCTCTGTGTCTGTTTTAAACTTAAGAATTATAAGTAAAAAAGTCAAAAATATGCGGGCAGGGGCGGCCGCGGAAGACGGTCAGCGAGGATCAGGGGGTTGGAGCAAAGGGGAGGATGGTGCGCAAATCGTTGTCAGTCAAGCGTAAGCCAAGGCCGAAAAAGTAGTCCCGTTCTGCGTTGTGCAGGGCATTATCGATTCCCCCGGTTATGTACAGCCAGTTGAGCGGATTGTTGGCATTAGGATCGAAGACCGGAAACAGAGTTCCGTAGCCCCGAAGATATGGACCCTCATCCTGCCCGAACTCGAACATTTCAGTTGATAAGGAAATTTGCCGGACTGGTTGATACTTCAGACCGAAGCCGGCGCTGCTCTCTATAACACCTCCACGCAGTGTGAGCGGCCCAAAGCTGCGGGCCATTTGGGCGGATACCTTCAGGTCGCTGCTTCCTTCGGGCCCGCTGGCCGGGGTTTCATCCACTCCGAAGCTGTAGTACTTCGGCTGGCCCTGCGGCAGCAGCCGTACCTCCGCATGTGTTTTGGCGGTATTTTGGAGTGTCATGTACTCGGTTTTTACTCCGACTTGTACATTCAGGCCCATTGCAGAGTTGACGAAATTATCCACATTCTGAGTAACACGGTCCACCCGGTCATAAATCGACTCGTCGTTGATGAACTTGCCGAGATTGCCTTCGCCGTGTTCGACCTTCTGCGTGACGCGGTTGAGGTCTGCCAGGCTTGCGTTCAGTCTGTTCACACTCTCGCTTATGGTGGCGAGTGAGCTGTTGATGTCCTCGTCGTGGTTCTCAAGAAGAATATCCAGCCTTTCAGCAATTGAGGCCGTGTGGGCTAAGATTTTCGAGAGCTCCTGCACATCCTGATTGGTGCTGGTATCGAGGCGTTCTGTAATGCGGGCAACGGTTTCCATCGATTCCGACAGCAGAACCAGGTTTCTCTCGACCAGGTGGTTGGTGGTGTCAACGGTATTCCTGGCCAGACTCAGCATTTCATCGATGGTTTGATAGCCCCCGCCTTCGCCCATGAAGTTATTCAATTCTTTCATGAATTCATTCAACTGCTGGCCGACTTCTTCCGCAGTTCTGAAGGAACGGTCCATGGCGGTGCTGCTGATTACATTGTAGATCACACCACCCGACTCAATTTTCGGTTTTTGAGGGGATCCAGGCTGGATGGTCACTATCGCGTTGCCGAGCATTGATTGCATGGTTTTTTTTACCACAGCGTCGCGGTAGACAGGAACTTCGGATGAGATTTCCATTACCAGTTGGGCTTGACCATGAACTAGTTCGACCTCACGCACTCGGCCGACGGTAACCCCGGATACCCCAACTCTGGTGCCCGGCATTAGGCCGCTGGCATCTTCTATCATTGCTTTCACCTGGTAGGTATCCGGTGCGTCTATAGTCTCTGCAGTTTGCATCACATATATTATGCTTCCGGTCCCCGTGAGAAGTACGAAAAGTCCTATTTTAACCAGTCGTGTCATATCAACTCCATCTCGTCCATGGTCTTGTGGGCTGCAGTAAAGGAGTATTCTAAAAACTTCTGTAATACCGGATGCGCCACATCGGCTACATCCTCAGGGGTCCCTTCTACCTGGATCTGCCCTTCGTCCAGAAAAGCAATTTTATCCGCCAGCTGAAAACTACCTACAATATCATGTGTAATGATAATGCAGGTCATATGCAACTCCTGATTTACCCGGCTGATAAGATTGTTGATGCTTTCCTCGAGCACCGGATCGAGACCTGTGGTCGGTTCATCGAAAAGGAGAATCTCTGGTTCTCCGGCCAGGGAACGGGCTAACGCAACCCGTTTTCGCATTCCTCCGGACAGTTCATCTGGATACTTTTTTTCGATTCCCGGCAGCTGCACCCACTCGAGTTTTTCCTGCACAATTCGTCTGATTTCACGGTTGTCGCGCATGTGAAAAACTTCTACCAGCGGAAAGGCGATATTCTCCTCTACTGTCATAGAATCAAACAAAGCGGAATCCTGGAAAAGGTATCCTAATCTTTGTCGATATTTCCGTCTCTGCTTTTCCGGAAGCGGAACGATATCCGTTCCCCCAATCCTAATTTTTCCTGCGTCCGGTTCGAGAATTCCGATGATATTTTTCATCAGAACGCTTTTTCCGGTACCGCTCTGGCCGAGTATTGCTGTTATCTGCTTGTGAGGAAACGTAACGCTCACGTTGTCGAGTACAACCTGGTTCCCAAACCGTTTTCCCAAACCTTCTACTTCTACTATCGGCGCATTAAAATGCATTAGAATTGTCCCCCAAACATCACCTTCAGAAGGATATCGGTCATGATGAAGTCGGCTACCAGAATACTTACCGAGGCAGCTACAACCGAACGAGTCGTGGCGTCACCAACGGCTTTCGAGCCCCCCTTAACATAATACCCGTAATAACATGATATTAGTCCGACAATAAGGCCGAGTACGGCTGATTTTATGAGTCCGGAGTAGATGTCCTTTGGATTCACCATACGGTATAACTCGAACAGATAAGCTGCCTTGTCTACCGACATGTACCAGACCGATACTGCATAACTGCCGGTGATACCGATTACATTGGCCATAGCTGTTAAAAGCGGAAAGACAATTACCGCTGCCCAGACTCTCGGCACGACCAGGTATTGGATTGGTTGTACAGACATAGTTTCCATTGCATCGATCTGTTCGCTAATTCGCATGGTTCCAATTTCTGCGGTAATAGCAGAGCCGTTTTTCGCAATCAGCATCAGGGCCGTGATTACAGGGGCAAGCTCGCGAGCCATTGTTATTCCCACTGCTGCTCCGGCAAGAGGTTGGGCCCGGAACATTGCCAGCACATTTACCAGCTGTAGAGACATAATTGCCCCAATCGCAAAACTCGACAGCATTATGATGGGTATTGATGCTACCCCCATGTGCTCGACATATGTAGTGAGTAAGCGGAAACGAGTGGGGCGCTTGAAAGTCCATTTGAAGACTTGTAGGGAAAAAACACAAAAAAGACCCAGCCTTTCCAACGTATAAAGGATCTTTAAGTGGGCTTTGAACATGTACTTTTCACTTCTTGATAGACCACATTAATTAACACTTACAGTGTAACTCTAGTCTATCTTTTTTATACCTACAAAGTCAACAAAACCGCCTTCCCCGCTCGGCTTTGAGAGAAAAAAAGCCGCCCTGTGAAAGGGCGGCTGATTGAAACATAATTCTTATCTGACAATTAGAAGGGCCGGTCGGCAATGTATTTGTATTCCTGCCATTTGCGGTCGACATCCTTCTTGATCTTACCCAGCAGTTCTTCGGCCCTTTCGGGATTCGAGCTGCGCAGAGCTTTGTAGCGAACCTCGTTGTAGACGTACTCTTCGATCTCCGAAGAGGGCTCTTTGCTGTCGAGCTTGAAGGGGTTCTTGCCCTGGTCGGCCAATTCAGGATTGTACCGGTACAGAGGCCACAGGCCACTTGTAACCGCTCTGGACTGTTGATCCATTCCCTTCATCATATCGATACCGTGGGCGATACAGTGGCTGTATGCAATTACGATCGAAGGTCCTTTGTAAGCTTCAGCCTCGCGCAAGGCGCGGATGGTCTGAATGCGGTTATAACCCATGGCTACTTTGGCAACGTACACATAACCGTAGCTCATAGCCATCATGCCGAGGTCCTTCTTGCCGATGCCCTTACCGGCGGCGGCAAACTTGGCGATTGCTCCGGTCGGAGTAGCTTTCGACATCTGACCGCCGGTGTTGGAGTACACTTCGGTGTCCATTACCAGTACGTTTACGTCGCGCCCGGAGGCCAGTACGTGGTCGAGACCACCGTAACCGATATCGTATGCCCAGCCGTCACCACCGAATATCCATACCGAGCGGCGAATCAGGTAATCGGCAACCGAGGAGAGTTCTTTCAACAGTGCGCTGCCGCTCTTTTCGGCTTTGGCCACCAGCTGGTCCTTCCACTTGCGCTGGTTTTCGATTTCTTCTTCGGTGCGCTGTTCGTTGTCGCGCAGGTTCTTCAGGACTTCGGTGTCGATTCCGTCGGCACCTTCATTGATAGCGCGGTCGAGAAGTTCTTTTGCATAGGTCATGTTCCGGTCGGATGCCAGACGCATTCCGTAACCGAACTCAGCCGCGTCTTCGAACAGTGAGTTCGACCAGGTAGGACCACGGCCGTCGTCGCGGGTAGCGTACGGGGTTGTCGGCAGGTTACCACCGTAGATCGATGAACAACCGGTCGCGTTGGCGATAATAGCGCGGTCACCAAAGAACTGGCTAATCAGTTTTACATACGGGGTTTCACCACAACCGGCACAAGCTCCGGAGAACTCGAACAGCGGTCGCAGCAGCTGACTGCCGATGGTAGTCTGCAGTTTGAGCTCTTTCCGGTCGAAATCGGGGATCTCGTTGAGGAAGAAATCCCAGTTTTTACGTTCCTGCTCGCGCAGCGGAAGCTGCGGTTCGAATACCAGTGCTTTATCTTCGGTTTTCTCACCGTTGACTTTCTTGTGAGCCGGACAGATGTTGATACATGCGCCGCATCCGGTACAGTCTTCAGGAGCAATCTGTACGGTAAACTTCATGCCCTGGAAGATCTTGCTCTTGGCATCGGCACTCTTGAAGGTTTCAGGAGCCTTGTCGAGCAGTGCCGGATCGTACATCTTCATGCGGACAACACCGTGCGGACAAACCGCTGAACAGTCACCACACTGGATACAGGTTTCAGGGTCCCACACTGGAATCTTCTCAGCAACGTTGCGTTTCTCATACTTGGTAGTGCTGAGAGGATAGCTTCCGTCAGCCGGCAGTTTCGAGACGGGAATCTCATCGCCGCGGCCGGCAATAATCTCACCGGTGACTTCTTTTACAAACTGTGGTGCGTCATCGGGGATAATTTGGATCATATGGTAATCGCCCTTGGACTGTTTCGGGTAATCGACCTTTTCGATTGCTTCGAGGGCCATGTCGATGGTCTTGATGTTCTTGTCGACCACATCTTGTCCCTTTTTGGAGTAGGTCTTCTTGATGTATTTCTTAATGAGGTCGATAGCCTGGTCTTCGGGCAGTACACCGGAAATCTTAAAGAAAGCGGTCTGCATGACCACGTTGATGCGGGTACCCATACCGGCGGCTTCAGCGATCTTGAATGCATCGATTACGTAGAACTCGAGTTCTTTATCAATGATCTGCTGCTGTACTTCGACCGGGATATTCTCCCATACCTCGTCCTTATTGAACGGAGAGTTCAGAAGGAAGATACCGCCTTTTTCGGCGTTCTTGAGCATGTTGTAACGTTCGAGGAAAGAGAACTTGTGACATGCCAGGAAGTTGGCCTTCTGGATGAGGTAGGTGCTCTTGATGAGGTCTTTCCCGAATCGCAGGTGTGAAACAGTGGTGGCTCCGGCTTTCTTCGAGTCGTATACGAAGTAGCCCTGTGCATAGTTTTCGGTAGCCTCACCGATGATTTTGATGGAGTTCTTGTTCGCACCGACGGTACCATCCGAGCCGAGTCCATAGAACATTGCGCGGGTTACATTCGCACCGGCGGTGGAGAAATCTTCATCCCATTCGAGGCTGGTGTTGGTTACATCGTCGTTAATACCGATGGTAAAGTGGTTCTTCGGTTCTTTTGCACTGAGGTTGTCCAGAACCGCTTTGGCCATGCCGGGGTTGAACTCGTTGGAACCGAGTCCGTAGCGGCCGCCGACGATAGTCGGATAGGCTTTCAGCTTGCAGTCGCCGGTTTCCATCATTTCGCCGATTGCGGTGCGCACGTCTTCGTACATCGGTTCGCCCAGAGAACCGGATTCTTTGGTGCGGTCGAGCACTGCAATGGATTTTACTGTTTGCGGAAGCGCATTGACAAAATGCTTGGCGCTGAAAGGTCGGTACAGATGTACTTTAAGTACACCGACTTTTTCGCCTTTGTCTACCAGGTATTCAACTGTCTCTTCCATGGTTTCGGCGCCGCTGCCCATCAGGACAACAACCCGTTCGGCGTCTGGAGCACCAACATAATCGAACAGATGATACTGACGACCGGTCAGCTTGGCAAACCTGTCCATAGCCTTCTGAACGATTTCAGGAGTTGCATCGTAGTATTTGTTTACTGTTTCACGAGCGGCGAAAAAGACATCCGGATTCTGGCTGGTTCCGCGGATAACCGGTTTTTCCGGGTTCATTGCGCGGCGGCGGTGGGCCTGGACCAGTTCAGGATCGATCATCTCTTTCATTACATCGTAAGAGATCTCTTCCACTTTTTGGATTTCATGGCTCGACCGGAAACCGTCAAAGAAGTGCAGGAACGGTACGCGTGCTTCCAGGGTTGCTGCCTGGGCAATCAGTGCGTTGTCCATGACTTCCTGGATGCTGTTTGAAGCAATCTGTGCAAAACCGGTTGATCTGGCAGCCATTACGTCGGAATGGTCACCGAAAATCGATAGTGCCTGATTTGCTACCGCGCGGGCGGCGATATGAAAAACAGTAGCAGTAAGTTCTCCTGCGATCTTGAACATATTCGGTATCATCAGCAGAAGACCCTGAGAGGCCGTAAAGGTAGTTGTGAGAGCACCTGTCTGCAATGCACCATGCACTGAAGCGGAAGCTCCACCTTCCGATTGAAGTTCGACTACTTCCGGTATTGTCCCCCAAATATTCGGCTTATCCTGAGCAGAATAGAGGTCTGCCAGCTCTCCCATAGGGGAAGAGGGAGTAATCGGGTAAATAGCGCAAACTTCGTTTGTTGCGTGGGCAACATACGCTGCGGCTGTATTGCCGTCAATTGTCACCATGTTTTTTTCTGACATTTCGTATCCCTTCATTTTCGATTTGTTTATGAGAAATGTTGGCAATAGTATACCTTATTTATCGATATCGTACAAGGTGAGGAATGGGTTATAAGAAGTTCCGAACGCTAATACTACTCAAATAGTCGATTTTTTATCGGTATTTCACAAAAAACCCACTTCCGGCACTTCATTTGTTAAAAGAACAGCGGTCGAAGATATGCAAGATGATTAAAGGCCTGCAGCACTTTCTGATGAACAGGATCGTCTGCGATTGCCCCGCTGCTGCTTGATTTGTTATTGAGTAGATTCTCAAAAGAATCGAGGATCTTCTGTATTGACCGTGTGTGGGCAGTGGCGCCGAACTCCTCAATGATGTGCTCCCGGTTCCTGACCTTGGGGCCCCGCAGTAGATTTTCTGCAGTTGCAACTGTTTCCGCATTTATCTCTCGAAGTTCATTCACAAATTCTTGCGACTCGGCCGAGCGCTTGAGAAACTCATACTGCTGATCGACTGTCAAAAACGAGTAATCGATGAGCTCTTCGGCCAGCAGTTGTTCCACTTCATAGTGCAGCCGCTTATCCTGTTCGTCCGGCAGCAGCGGGGCAACCGTGTTGATCAGTTTTGTGTATGCATCTCCGAGGGCTGCCCGGTCTCCGGTTGTGAGTGGTACCTGCAGACTTTCATAGAACAGACTGGAGTCCGGATGGAAGCTGTCCCTGATTCCGCCGAGTATATCCAGATCGCGGGCAATCAGCGGGACGCCCCACAAAATACTGTTGATAAAAAGAAACCCGAACCCCTCCTGGATCGCCGTAGAAATAATTGTATCAGCCGATCTGCTCAGTTCGGTAAAACTGACCCCGATTTCATCAAGATGAGTTCCGATGCCCCAGCTACCGCTTATGAGGCGGTTTTGGAATGCAGCTTCTAACAGATTCGAATAGGCTATCTCCTGTTTGGAAACACCCGGCAGAGTTACCAGGAGATTGGCCGGGCTCTCCAGCAGGTTTACCAGTAGCCCCGCCTCCAGAACGTTTTTCCGCCGGATAGTTCGTACCGGATACAGAAGCAGTTTTCCACCCGGCTCCCAGCGCATGCTGTGCTCGGATGCCCAGGAGGAGATTTTTTGCTGCACATCCCAGTAATCTATTCTTTTTTCCTGCTTTGCTTCGATAGGATTGTTGAGTAGAAACAACTGTTCTTCAGGTATGCCGGCCTCGGCCAATATATCTCGATCGCGGCTGTTGATGAGCACATAGCGAACATTCTCACCTGTGGGATACAAGGGTGAATTGAGGCTTTCATACAGCGCCTTCAAATTCGAGAAGCGGCCGCTCTCCGGGAAGTCATGAATATGCAGCACTATCTGCTGCTGCGGCTGCTCGCGGGCAATCTGAACCAGTGCTTCGGTAAATAGCGGATTTTTTCCGATGTGATAGTTATGGACCCACCATGTGCTGCCCGAGAAACGTTCTGTAAGGTGCCGTCTGATATCTTTCACGGAGGGGTGCGGGCTCTGTTCGACAAGATAGTCGATTTCCGGCATATGCTCGCTTTTCACTTCAGCATCGATTCCGGCATTCTTGACTTCACGGTTCAGAGAATCGATGAGCTGCAAACGGTGTGTATCCCGGCCGCAGACAATGGTAATATCGAACTGATCAGCCGCTGTATGCAGAAGCGCTTTTACTGATGAAGAAATGACTTGCGTAATACCGCCTGTAAGCAGATGATAATGGAATATTGTTATCTTATACATAGCCCTATGTTACTATATGAGCGCCGTAAGAATCAATTTCATTTCGGCTTTAACCGAAATATAACAAATCATTAACAATAGACTAACCGAAATATTAAAAACTTCTCACACGATGCAAGTGAAGCTTTAACATTCAACGGCGATATTGCACCTGTAAACTTAATCCAAAAGGAGACCAACATGAAAAAGATCCTTGCTATTGCATTGATCGCAGTAATCGTTCCTTTCGCAGTGTTCGCAGGTGGAGAGCAGGAAAAAGCTGATGAGCAGCTTTCCGGTTCTATCAAAGTCGCCGGTAGTTCTACCGTGTATCCCGTTACTACCGCTATGGCTGAAGAGTTCAGCAAGCTGCACCCGCAGGTCGAGGTTCCCATACAGTCGACCGGTTCCGGCGGTGGTTTCAAGAACTTCTTTATCCCCGGTAAAACTGTTATCAACAATGCCAGCCGTCCTATTAAGGATAGCGAGATCTCAGATGCCCAGGCCAATGGTATCGAGCCGCTTGAGTTCCAGGTGGGCATCGACGCAGTTACCATCGTGGTACACAAAGACTTTCCGGCCGACAACATCACCATCGACCAACTGGCTCACATATGGCGACCAGACGATCCCGCTCAGAAGTGGAGCGATGTAGATTCTTCCTGGCCCGACATCGAAATCGAGTTGTACGGTCCGACTTCCGCTTCCGGTACCTTTGACTTCTTTACTGAAGAGGTTATTGGCGAGGGCGGAGCTTCCCGCAGCGACTACCAGGGAACCGAGCAGGACAACACCATTGTGCAGGCGGTGAGCGGCTCTGAGGGTGCTACCGGATATTTCGGTATGGCTTACTACCTCGAGAACAAGGACAAAGTAAAGGCCCTTAAAGTAAACGGCGTAATGCCTTCTATCGAAACCGCTAAAGCCGATGAATATGTCCTTTCTCGCCCGCTGTTTATCTATGTAGCCAAAAATGAGCTCGTTCGTCCCGAACTGCAGGAGTTTGTGCGCTTCTACCTCGAAAGAACCGGCGACGATATTGTTAAGGATGTCGGATATGTACCGATGACCAAGGCTGATGTTGAAGACTCCCTTGCGAGACTTGATGCAGCTGTCGCCGACGTACAGTAAATTATGTGTAAATACCGCGGGGGGCTTTCTCCCGCGGTTTTATATAGAACTACTTCTACAGGAAATGTATAATGGAGCTTGATTTACACAAACAATTTCGAGTTGATATCAAAGAACACCTGGTTCGGTTTATCTTTTTTTCTTTTGCTTTTCTCTCCGTGATTACCACAGTAGGAATTGTGGTGGTTCTACTTGCCGATTCGGCAATTTTTTTCAGTGAAGTTTCTATCTTCGAATTTTTTACCGGTACCAAATGGAGTCCGACCATCAGGCCGGAATCCTTTGGGGTTCTCCCGCTGATTAGCGGAACCCTTACCTTTACCCTGGTTACTTCCCTCATTGCAATTCCGACCGGTTTACTGGCAGCAATCTATTTGAGCGAGTACGCCAACGAAGGGGTCCGTTCGGTACTCAAACCGGCTTTAGAAGTTCTGGCAGGAATACCCACAGTTGTGTACGGCTATTTCGCCCTGGTGTATATTACTCCAATTCTCAAGGGCTTCATTCCTCAGCTGAGCACTTTCAATGTACTGAGTGCCTCAATTGTTGTCGGAATAATGATTATACCAACCATTGCAAGTATTAGTGAGGATGCGATGCGGGCGGTTCCGGATACCCTGCGACATGCGGCCTTCGGGCTGGGGGTAACCAAATTTCAGGTAACCACATCAGTGGTGGTCCCATCGGCATTATCGGGCATTGTGTCATCCTTTATTCTCGGTATTTCAAGAGTAATAGGTGAAACTATGGCCGTTACTATTGCGGGGGGGAATAGGTCGCGAATGGTGAACTGGCTGAAACCGGGGGAAACCCTGTTTGAGCCGGTGCAAACCATGACAGCGGCTATGGTAGAAATTGGAGTAAGCGATGTAACCGGAGATTCGGTTGCCTACAGAAGCTTGTTTGCCGTAGGTTTGACCTTGTTCGCGATGACAATGGTGTTGAATATGGTAAGCGCGTATATAAAAAGAAAATATAGAGAGAAATACTAATGGCAGTGAAAGATATTGCTTCCGGGGCTGGAGAGGATAATATCCGCAAAGAGCGTATCAAGGGAATTGTGTTTGAAGTCCTTTGTATAATTGCCGCGTTGTTTGGGATAGTTTCCCTTGGAGCGCTTTTAATTTACGTGATATATGAAGCGGCCGGTTGGCTGGACCTTCAGTTTATTACAAATACTCCTTCCCGTTTTGCCGAACAAGCCGGTGTACGCCCCCCCTTGATGGGCTCGGCTTTCGTAATCGCATTGGTAGCTCTGTTTTCGCTTCCCCTGGGAGTCGGTTCGGCGATTTACTTGGAAGAATATTCTAAGCAGAGCTTTGTACGCCGTTTTATAGAGATAAATATTGCCAATTTAGCGGGGGTCCCTTCAATTGTCTACGGCTTATTGGGCTTAGGCCTGTTTGTTTCTACCTTCGGGATGCCTCATGGGATAGTGCTGGTGGGGGCTTTTACCCTGACCTTAAGGGTGCTTCCGATAGTAATTGTATCTTCCCAGGAGGCCATTAAAGCCGTGCCGGATTTGCAGCGCCATGCTTCCCTGGGCCTGGGAACCACCAAGTGGCAGATGGTTCGAACTGTCGTGCTGCCGGAGGCGGTGCCGGGGATTCTGACCGGGACTATCATCGCATTAGCTAATGCAATCGGCGAGACGGCGCCGCTGATAATGATTGGTGCGGCAACTACCATTTTTTCATCGCCCCACGGTTTATTTAGTTCTTTCAGTGCTTTGCCTCTGCAGATTTATGCATGGTCAGATTTTCCGCAGTCGGATTTTCAGCATGGGGTGACACCGGCTGCAATCGTAGTACTGTTAGTGATAATTCTATCGATGAACGGAATTGCAGTATATTACCGAAACAAATTTTACCAGAAAAAACGGCAGAAGTAGCCTAATAGAGACTATAGGAGTGAAGGAAAGTGATTGAATTAGACGAATCGATTGTGAAGCATGATGAGAGAACGGAAGCTGAACAGAAGCTCGATACGGTTATAAATGTAAATGATTTGAGTTTTTATTACGGACAGACCCAGGCTCTGTTTAATATAGATATGCGTATTTATAAAAACCGGGTAACTTCGATTATCGGGCCCAGCGGCTGCGGGAAGTCGACCATGCTGCGCTGCTTTAACCGCATGAATGATCTGATCGAAGGTACCCGCGTTGAGGGGCAGATTTTACTGAATGATAAAAATATCTATGAAAAAGAAATCGACCCAGTACGGCTGCGCCGCCACATCGGCATGGTCTTCCAGCAGCCAAATCCGTTTCCAAAAAGCATTTTCGACAATGTAGCCTATGGGCCGCGGATGTTCGGAACCCACAACCGGGAAATGCTGCAGGAGATTACCGAAATAAGCCTTAAAAAGGCCGCCCTCTGGAACGAAGTCAAGGACAGGCTCCACAAGAGCGCCCTTTCTCTTTCAGGCGGTCAGCAGCAGCGTCTATGCATCGCTAGGGCGATTGCGGTTGAACCGGAGGTAATCCTGATGGACGAGCCGGCCTCTGCTCTCGACCCGATTGCCACCACTTTTATCGAAGACCTAATTGACGAGTTGAAGAAGAACTACACGGTTGTCATTGTTACCCACAACATGCAGCAGGCCGGGCGGGTAGGCGACTACACAGCCTTTTTCCTGAACGGCTACCTGGAAGAGTTCGATACCACTGAAAAACTGTTCCTAAATCCGGACAGCAAGAAAACCGCCGACTACATCAGCGGCCGGTTCGGTTAACCACAGGCGGCCGCCAACCGCATACAGCCGTACGGACTCGCCTGTGACCATATATAACCCCCGACAGAGCACCAGCCTGCCGGGGGTTGCTGTGCATCACAACCCTATATTAAACAGACCTAATGCATCAACAGAATCAGAGACAGGATTGTAACTATCCCATCCAGAACCATCGGTATCATAAAATTTGATTATTCGGTTGGTTCCTAGAAGTCCGGAATCATCATCATCGGTAACAAAGATACTGTCAGAGGTAGTAGTTATAAAACGGGCCGGCTGAATGAATTTGCCTACCTCATCGAGTGATCCGTCAGAGCTAGTGCCAAATGAATCTACAAGTTCTAGTGTCTTGGTAAATTTCAGTATCAACTCGCCGTCTGACCCGCCCGGATTTGTTATGTACAGATGATTGTTTTTTATAAGTAGATCAGCCGCTGATTGAAGAAGGTTGTGATCCGTATAGCTATCAACTACTCTATTGCCTGAAACCCGACTCGGATCAATCTTAAAAATAGTCGTTCGCTCTTGTTGATCCGCACCGATAGCGTACAGGTGACCTGCATGGTCTACCGCTATGCCGAACGTATTAAGATATGCCACTTCTTGTTCATTTGGAAGTAGTTGAGGATCTCCGATATTGGCTGTATTTCTATACACGGAAAAATATCCTATTTGGCCATCGCTAATAAAATATAGAATGCTATTGCTATGGTCGAAGGCTATTCCGGAGCCTACCGCCCCATTACTGTAGCTGGGTTCTGAAACGCTTAGATCATTCAACATAGATATCCCAGATGAGTAGGAGACCCAGATTCTTCCCTGATTGTCCAAAGCAATGTCAAAAGGATCTGTACCTACGGTAGAATTGCTGAGCCAGTCCGCTTCACTTAGGCCGAAGATTTCCTGAGAAAGGTTCATACCGCTCATCTGTACAACTTTATTACCAGTATAATCCGGAATAAAAATCTTAGTCTCTTTCGGGGCCATCACGAAATCTAGTTCGGCGGTTTCGCCCTGCACCAGGTCGGTAAAGCGGGTCATGCCCCAGGTGTATACATGGCTGGTGGCCGAATCTTGGTTTTCGGCCTCGATCTCGAATTTTACATCATCTCCCGGCGGGAGAAAGAACTCCAAGTTGCTGCTGGAGGGGGTGACGGTTACGCTGCGTTGGTAGTCCTGGCCGGTGATGTTGATGTTCACCTCGTTTACATCAGCCTGCAATCCCATAATGCTCAATTGCGGGTTTATGCTGCCACTGTGGTTGTCGGGGCCGAGTGTGGCTAATGAACACGAGGCTGTAAACAGTAGAAGCAAGGAAGCTGTACCCAGGGCGATGAGCAGTCTACCGGCGCGCAAAGCCGCCGGCCTGCGGTGTAATGTGTTTGTTTGTCTCTTGCTATTCATGTGAGTACCTCCTTATTCCCATACGAAATTCAGGAAGACTTGGGCTTGGTCTTCTAAGAGCGAGTCGGTATCGGAAACAAAGCTTGCTTCGTCGCCGGACAGATTGGTGACCACCTCGAACTGCTCGTTCAACAGCGCAAATTGCGAGTCAGAAGGCGGCGAAACCCCGTCGGTCGTACTCTCCTGGCCAGCACTGACCCGGCGGGGCTGCCCGATGCGGTTGTGAAAAACCACGGTGCCCTCGGTGACCCAGAGCGTATATCCATCGAAGATGAAGGTAGTGCCGCGGACTGCGGCGGTGGATACCGGGCTGCGGAGCTTGAAGTTGTTGCCCAGGCCTTCGGTCGATTTTACTTCCGCTTTTACTTTTCCGACCTCTAAAAAGAGATCGGTGTCGACGCTCTCGTTGGTTTCGACGATTCTCTCGAGCTGCATTCGAGTAAGCGCCCGAACTTCGAGAGTAGCGCCGCCCAGTTCGAGAACGGCTTTGGAATTGAAACCGGTCGAAATAAAGCTGTTTCGTGAAACGCGCTGGCCGGTCTCAGCTGCAGTCCAGGTACCGTTTTCCGGTTTGACTTCAACTTTGCCTTCGATTCGGCGTACGACCGCGTCAACGGCAAACAGATGCGTCGTCCCGATTAAAAGTAGTAATGCAATATATATACTCAGTTTATTCAACTTCATTGGGCTGTACCTCCTTTTAGAAAGTGAATGAGACATTCAGTCGTCCAAGCGGTTCTACAACAGCCCGGCTGTTGGCAAACGGGCTGTTCTCGGAGTAGTTGTTGGGCATGAACAATCCGCTGCTGAGTTCGATTCCGAGATCGGAAAAAGGTCTATAATTAAGGCGAACATCGGCCTCACTGCCCAGGTAATAATCATCCGAAGCTACACTCACCCCCGATTCGGATATCGCCCCGGTCGAGTTCCTGAAAAAAGTCAGTGCAGTCAGCTCGATTTGCAGCTCTCCGGAACCTCTGGCACTGCGGCTTATCGGTTTGATAGAATAAGAGGCTGAACCCACGGTAATGTTGCCTGGATTCGGAGAAAAGACTACACCGAACTGGTCGCGGCTTGAAATCGGGATAAAGTGGTTCGAAGAGTCAGCTCCGCTATAGCCACCGTAGTAAGTGCCTTGGTCTGCGTCACCTGATGAAAACAACAGATGAATTTTTAGGCGGGAGAAGTTACGCTCCTGCATGTAGTAAGAAAGTTCTCCACCGAGTAAATAGGCGACTGTATTGTATGCTCCGTGCCCGTAGTTGAGAAAGCCGAACAGACGGTGGTAGAGGTCCTCTTTAAAAGAACCGCTGGCCTCGATTCCAAGGTATTCGGTGGAAATGCGGTCGTCTTCCGTGAGCAGGTTGCTCTCCGGCTGCATATCCTGCTGGGCGATCAGGCTGAAGGTGATGTCTTGCTGCAGCCAGAGTTGCGGAAATGAGAGCTCAATCTGTTCAATCAGCTTCGGAGGTGCGAGTTCGTATCCGTGGGACGGGGCTGAGGCATGCACTCCCACATCGCTCTGAGTAATCAGGATATTCGAGCTGGGTACAAAATTGAGGCCGGAATAGCCGGCTTCGGTGGTGAGTGTTCCCCACGGAAATCCGAAGGTAAGCTCGGCTCCGTCGAGCTTGTGGGCCAGCACGTAATTGGAAAAATCGGAGAAAGCGAATCGACCGATACGGTAGTTAAAGAAAGAAGTTTGTCTAGGATGTTCGCCGGTGAAAACAAACCGGCTTAGATTGGCATAGTAGTAGCGGTCGAGATCGAATTGATAAGTTGCGTCTGCCTCCAGGGCAGCATTTTCAGAAAGGCGCGCTTTTATCCATAGGCCTGCATCAATCTCCTGTTGAAACTCTGCTTCGTCCGAAACTTGTATCACGCTGGAACTGTTA
Source organism: uncultured Sediminispirochaeta sp. (assembly GCA_964603735.1). Classification (GTDB taxonomy): domain Bacteria; phylum Spirochaetota; class Spirochaetia; order DSM-16054; family Sediminispirochaetaceae; genus DSBN01. The sequence continues at coordinate 21,052 of CAZRWN010000007.1, forward strand.
ATAAAACCACCCCAGGTGGATATCGGGGCTGCCGCCGTAATAAATGGCAAAAACAGGAGAAATAAAATTGAAAATATACTTCGATAGTACCTCATGCCGATTCCTCCTTCCAGTCCATAACTCTACGCAAGATGTTGATTACTTCGCGCCCGGAAATGGTCCGGCCGGGCATTTCACTGCCGCGAATAAATCCTTGGTAGGCAACTTCGCGGGTGGCATAGCGCGAGCCTGGAAAAAGGCGGTACATGAGGCCCTTGGGAAGATCGAAAGCCTGCATTATGAGATGTGAATACTCGCCGAGGGTTATTGCTCTCTCGGAGCCTGATTCTGAGGGGGGCTCTGCTGTGTTACCGGCGGCCGCCTGTACCATGTAGTACGCATCTGCGTATGTTGCCGCTTCATGCTCGATGAGGCGGTCAATAAGGTCATTGGATAGGGCAGAGACGAATTGCGGAATGGTAAGTAAAACGAAAACAAAGGGAACAACTAGGTTGGTTTTTTGTTTCATTTCATCCTCCTTTTTAATTGCAAGGATAAGGCTTTCTATATAAACCTTACTAAAAACATAATGTAAATGTAATGCGGTAACAATATTACAGAACAAAAAATGATAAAAATTGTCAGGTATTGGAAATCGGGGTGCATTTATATTACATTATTAGTAACCTATAGTAGTGGGGTGCGCCTTATGATCAAAAAAGAGTGGTACTTTTTATTCCTGCCGTTTATTTTCAGTGCTCTGTTATTTTACTCAGCTTTGTTCCGTTTTATAAAAATTTCGAGAGTCGTATTTATGATCTTTATCTTTCCGTACGTCCTGAAATCGAACAGGATGAGCGTATCCTGCTGCTCGATATTGATGATCTCTCCATTTCGGAAGTGGGTGTGTGGCCCTGGAGCCGGGATATCACTGCGCGCGGTCTTCATTTGCTGCGTGAGTTAAATGCCCGCTCGGTAGTGATGGATATTGAGTATACCGAATCGAGCCCGATGGGGGTGAACTCCCGTGTACTGCAGGAAGAGATCCCGCAGCTGTTTGACCGGGAGTTCAGTAAAATATCCGAGAACGTAAACGGCCTTTTTAATGCGCTTGCCTCTGAATCCATTCCATTGTCGGCTGCGGAAGAATATGTCAATGATCTTAACGACCTAATCGAGCAATCAAAACAGGTTCTCCTGCAGCAGGTTAGGGATATTGCCCGTGACAATGATAAATTCTACGGACAGATGGCTCGGCTGAACGGAAGCACCTACTTCACCGTGAGCATGCTCACGGAACAGGACCCCGCAATACCGGAAAGTCTCATCACTTTTTCTCAACAAGAAATAGCTTTAGATCAGATCAGCGCTGCTGAGGATGCAGATGCTACTATCGCAGCGGCTGACGGGATTCGTCCGGCCATCAGTCCGATTCTGAGCAATGCTGCCGGGGCCGGTTTTCCGAATGTGGTTGTAGATTCGGATGGCGTACGCCGCAGAATAAAACCGCTCATAGAGTACGATGGTGAGTATTATGCCCAGTTGGCCCTACGGCCTCTGCTCGAATGGCTGGGCAGTCCCCGGGTCGAAATAACAACGGATGCTCTCATCCTGCAGGATGCCCAGCATCCGGAGGAAGGTCGGGTTGATATCCGCATTCCTCTTACCGAGCAGGGAGAAGTACTTATCAACTGGCCCAAGGCGAGCTACCAGGAGAGTTTTCGGCATTTGAGTTTCTACGAGCTGGTGTATAACCGTGAGCTGGAAACTCGTTTGATCGAGAATCTGGAAATCATGGAATCAGCCGGTTACCTTTCGTACTACCAGGGTGATGTTCCGTTGATGCGGGCCTACAGCTATGCACAGGATATTGCCGAAGAGGTGCGGAATGGCGGTGATCCGGAGCTCATGGAGGAGTATGCAGCCGTTCGCCGGCGTTTTTTTGCGGCGGCCGGCGATTTTCTACAGGGGGGAGCCGAAGAACGGATTATCGCCGAGATCGACAGGGTTTTGAGTTCAGAGGGGCTCAGCGAAACCCAGCGCAGCTCATATCAAGAGGTCAGGGGTGAGATTCCGGAGGTATTTTCAACCAGTCGCGAGGTCTATTCCGATCTGATGGAATCTCGCGACCGATTGGATAACGCATTCGATGGTTCATTTGTAATTGTTGGACATGTAGGAACATCCACTACCGATATCGGGGTTACGCCGTTTGCCAAAGAGTACATGAATGTGGGAACGCATGCCTCCTTGGTCAACACAATTCTGCAGCGCAACTTCCTGGATGAACTCCCGGAGTGGTATGCCTACCTTTTGGCCCCGATTGCCGCACTCTTAGTGGGCTTCATCATTCGCAAACAAGGGCCCAGGGTGGCAATTGCGGTCGGCTTGGTCTTTGTCGGTCTGATGTCGGCTGTCAGCCTGGGGACTTTTCTGATAAGCGGTGTGTACCTGTCGCCGGTGGTTCCGATTTTTTCCGTATTTTTCACCTTTGCTGCTATTACGATACTCAAATATCTGCAGACAGCCCGTGACCGTATGTTTATCCGCAACGCCTTCAGCCACTATCTGTCGAACGATGTCATCAACGAGCTGCTCAGCAATCAGGATAAGCTCAAACTCGGCGGTGACAAAAAGCATATGACCGCCCTGTTTACCGATGTAAAGGGTTTTTCCAGCATTTCCGAAACCTTCGATCCGGCAGAGCTGGTGAAACTACTGAACCGCTACCTGACCGAGATGAGTGATATCATTCTCGACTGTCGCGGTACTATTGATAAATATGAGGGGGATGCGATTATCTCCTTTTTCGGCGCTCCAATCGAGTATGCCGATCATGCCGAGCGGGCATGTCGCTCGGCGGTTGAGATGAAGCGGGCCGAGACTGCCTTGAATCAACGCTTTCAACGTGAAAATCTAACTCCTAACCCGATTCATACCCGCATCGGTATCAATACCGGCGAAATGGTAGTCGGGAATATGGGCACCGACCGGAAGATGGATTATACGATTATGGGTAATTCGGTGAACCTGGCCGCACGGCTGGAAGGAGTCAACAAGCAGTACGGTACCTGGATACTCATCAGCGAGCCAACTTTTCAGGAGGGTGGAGCCGATTTTTTGGTCAGGAAACTCGATCGTGTCCGGGTGGTCGGAATTCAGCAACCGGTGCGGCTTTACGAGCTCTTGGAGGAGAAGGCGTTTGCCTCTCCCCGGCAGCAGGAGGCATTGGAGATGTTCGAAGGGGGTGATTGGGAGAAGGCGCAAGAACACTTCAAACGGGTGCTCCAGCTGGTTCCCGATGATGGTCCCTCCCAACTGTATCTAAAACGGATCCGCAAATTCCAATCCAAAGAACCGCCGCAGGATTGGGATGGAGTATTCAACCTTTCATTGAAGTGAGAAGGCCAAGCAGCGGAGCGATTTCAGCAGTTTAGGTCTGAAACGAACCCAGAAGGGCGATCAACTGCCGGGTTTTATGGTGACTCTCTTCCAAGGCTGCCGCCATGCGCTGCAGCGAAGCTTCGACCTGTTCCACCGAGCTTTTAATGGATGAGATTTGTAAGACCCCTTCCCCGGAGGAGTCGGAGGCGGTGTTCATTGCATTTTGAATACTTGCGCTGAGCTCCTGGATTGTGGCGTATTCCTGAGTGAGTTTTGATGTAAGTTTCTCGACTTCACGGTTGCTGATGACGATATCGTGGCCGCTGGTCTGCAGCTCACCGGTCTTCGACTGCAGGTTTTTGAACAGATCCACATTGGAGTGCACCTGTGCCTGAATTGCATCAAAAGAGTCGGCGCTGCGCTTACTCTGTTCATCCGCCGAACGAATGAGTTCGGTAATGTGCTGCAGGGTTTCTTCTATCCGATGCGAATGGGCGGCCGTTGTTTCGGCCAGTTTTTTGATTTCATGGGCCACTACACCGAAACTCTTACCGGCTTCGCCGGCATTTGCACTCTCAATCGAGGCGTTAATCGATAATAGGTGAGTCTGTTCGGTTATCCCCTCGATTACCTCGTTGACATGTACCAAATTTTCTATTTCCTTGGTCACCTGCGAGATCATTCGCTGCGTGTGTAGTACATTGCCGCTGCCGGCTTTTGTTTTATCGAGCAGACTCTGGGAGGACGAGCCGAAGTGCTCAGTCAGATCGGCAACCTCTTGAATGGCCTTATTCATGTGGGCGAGCGCCGAACTGATGGTATTCAAAGGATTGCTCTGATCCTGTATCGAGGCCTGCGCCGTTTCTACTACAGCAGCAATTTGACGAGACTCTTCTTTTGCGCTGTTTACCGTATTGTCGAGGCGGTTGAAATCTGCACTGATTGTAGCGAGGTGAGAGGTAATAGCCTCCATTTCCGATACCGAATCTGCTGATTGACGTGATAACTGCTCCTTGAGCGACTCCAGGCTATGCGCTACAGTATGGGAGGTACCGAAAAACTCCTGCATGGTTTCGAGCACGGTATTCAAATTCCTGCCCAGGCTGCCGATTTCGTCCCGTGCCCGGCCTGCGTACCGGACGGCAATGTTGCGTTTGGCGGCGCTGCGCATAGTTGCCTCTACATGCTGCACCCGGCGGCTGATGCGGAAACTGACAGTGGTTGCAAAAATAAGGGCAAACAGGATAACAATAGAGGAAATTCCGAGGGTGTAATAGCGGCTGCGTTGCAAGATTTCTTCTGCCTGGCGGTCCAGCTGGATATTTAATTTAAAGATGGCAGTTTGAAACTTGGCTGCGGCTGCTTCGATGCTGCTGATATTGGAATCGATATTTTGCAGCAACTGATATTCCTGCTGAGAAAGGGAATTTGAATGAATAGAACGCAGGAAGAAAGACAAAACCCCCTGTATGCCGATTTCTTCTTTCAAACGACCGGCTGAGATTGATGTGGTAGTCTCATCGATTATCTGAAAGTTGACTTCGTACATATCCCAGAGATCTGATAATGCGTTTATTTTCCGTTCGATTTCTCCGTCTACTTGTTCCGAGCCGATGTAATCAACGAGCTTCGCGAGGGTGTCCTTAAATTCGGCAAATGCCTGGGCATACTCCTGTTGAAGCTCTCCAACCGGTCGCTGCGAAATAAGAAACCCCTTGGTCACCGAGTTCAAACGGTTCCACCGTGAAAGGGTGGCAGTTGAGATGCTTTTTAGCTGATAGACCTGGTTGATTCGCTGCTGCATCTCGAACTGCACTAGAGTTGATAGGATGAATCCAAGAATGATGACGAGGACTGAGTTGGTAAGTTTATGTTTGATTTTCATATATACTCCAATTAGTCTAAAGCGCTTAATTCTTGCATCTCTTTTTTTTAAACTCATGAGGCACACGTTAGAAAATGATTATGATCAAATCTTGGTAGAATTACCCGGTCGTTTGCATTAGTATGGACGTATAAAATAGAATAGTTCGGCCCGGAGGGTGATTACATGACGAACACAATAGGCGAATTGATCCGTTTTATTTATGGGGATGAGCAGGGCGCTGATCTGGAGAAAAAGGTCCACGCCCAGCTGTTAAAGGCGCAGCAGGATATCCAGGCACCGACTCACCGCGGAAAAGGCGAGCTGCCGCTGGATAACGGAGACGCGCTGCTCATCACCTACGGTGACAATCTGCTGGAGGAAGGAAAACCCCCGCTTGCCAATCTGAGAGATTTCGCCGACGCGAAGCTGCGGGATATCTTTTCCGGTATTCATATTCTTCCATTTTTCCCGTATTCCTCGGATGACGGGTTCTCGATCATCGACTACTACAAGGTAAACCCTATGCTGGGCACCTGGAGAGAGATCCGGGAAATCGGCAGTGTGTTCAAGCTGATGTCGGATCTGGTGTTGAACCACTGTTCCGCGAAAAACGACTGGTTCCTGAAGTTTCTGCATGACGATCCGCATTACCGGAACTACTTTATTTCCGTAGACCCCGATACCGATCTCTCTATAATTGTACGGCCCCGTACGCATCCGCTCTTGACTCCCTTTGAAACCGATCGCGGGACCGAGTATGTATGGACCACCTTCAGTGCAGATCAGGTGGATCTCAACTTTTCCAACCCGGAAGTGTTTCTGGAGATGCTCAAGGTGCTCCTGTTCCACATCAAGAACGGCATACAGATTATTCGCCTGGATGCCATTGCATACCTGTGGAAGGAGCTGGGCCATCCATCGATTCATCATGCGAAAACCCATGCGGTGGTGAAGCTGTTTCGAACCATATTAAACAGAGTCGCGCCCTGGGTGGTGATAATTACCGAAACAAACGTGCCGCATGCGGAAAATATCAGCTACTTCGGCAATATGGATGACGAAGCCCACATGGTGTACCAGTTCAGCCTGCCGCCGCTGGTTTTGGACGCATTTCGCCGGGAGGATACCCGTCACATCCAGAAATGGGCCTCGGAACTGCCGGATACGCTCGGGAAAACAACCTTTTTTAATTTTCTTGCCTCCCATGACGGAATCGGCTTGCTGCCGGCCAAAGGCATTCTCGAAGATGAAGAGATCGAAGGCTTGGTAGAGACTACCCGGAGACGGGGAGGATTTATAAACTATAAATCTACACCTGAAGGGGAAATTCCCTATGAAATGAATATCACCTACCTCGATGCGGTGGCCGAAAAGGAGCTGCCGGTTAGTGTGCGGGCGCGTAAGTTTCTGGCCAGCCAGGCGGTAATGCTCGCTCTGCGCGGGGTGCCGGGCATCTATATTCACAGTTTGCTGGGTTCGGGGAATTTCACGGAGGGGGTAAAGCAGACCGGGGAAAACCGTACTATCAATCGGGAGAAACTCTCTTACTCTGAGGTTATGGACGAACTCAATACCCCGGGCACTCTGCGGAACCGCATCTTCAGCGGCTTTCAGGATATGTTGAAGGTACGCCGGAGAGAAGCGGCTTTCCATCCGGCCGGCCGAATGAAGGTTCTGCCTACTCAGAAAAATGTGCTGTGCATCCTTCGCGTCTCACCGGACAATAGTGAGTATGTGCTGACCTTCATCAATGTGAACCCCGGCTTGACGACTGCCGAACTGCCGCTCAGCCTGCTGCCGCGGCCCCTTAAAACCAACTACACCGAGCTTATCCGCGGCGATCTGTTCGCAGCTACGCTGAGCCGCAATACGGTACAGTATCAGCTGGAAGGTTTCGGAATATACTGGCTGAAGTAAAACCTACTATTCGCTCAGATATCACGAAACTGCTTGCTGCCCCATATTGAGGTAGTCAAATGGCGCAGTTTTGTTTCGAGTACGCTATAAGAGTAGTATTTTAAGCCGAGCTTGTAGTTAGTCTCGGCCATTCGAGCCTTCCGCTCCTCATCTTTCAGTACACTGCGGGCGTATTCTACAGTGCTGTTGCTGATGAAGTTGTCCATCTCGATTACATCGAAGCCCTTGGGTTTGATGTCGTGCGAATAGATGGAGTAGTTGTTTACCAATATAGTCTTGCGATGATAAATGGCTTCCAGGAAGGCATTGCCGAACCCTTCCACGATTGACGGGTAGGTAATGAGGTCCGCATGGGGATAGATGTCGTCGAGGGTGTAGATCTTGCGTCCGTCCGTGGTAGTGGAGCGGTGGTCTCCGATAATATCATCAACGAACAGTGCTTTGATGCCCAGCAGCTCGGCGTACTCCTTTACCCGGGTCTGGTACTCATACCCTTCATCGCCTGAGGCGTGGCTGATCACCAGAGCGGCCTTCATCTTCAAGCGTGCTACCAGCTCGATTGCGTGCTCAATGCCTTTGCGCTGTACTACCCGCGTTGGCTGGAGAATGAGCAGTTCATCTTCATCGATTCCGAGGGCTTCGCGCACATCATTGTTGTAAGGGTCTTTGCCGTCCGGCGGATTCTCGAAATCCATCACGTTGGGAATCAGGGTGCTGGCGATACCTGTCCGCAGGGCGAGCTGGTTCTGGGCCGAGCTGTTGATGACCACATGCTGCACCGATTTCAGGTGCGGCGGGTAACAGGCGTTGAAGTAGTCCCAGACACAGTTGGTCAGAAAGCGCTTTCGTTCCCAAAAAAAGTCGTGATGATGGGCGATGACCGGCATTCCGGTTTCGGCAATTACCTCTGTTAGGGCCAGCCCCAGTGGCTGATTGAGGGGAATCGTGAGGGTATTCTGCGGGATAAGCAGGTCTAAATCGAAGCGTTCGATAAACTCGTAGAGCTTTGTTTTCAGTACCTCTCTGTAGTGATGAATTCCCGAAGTGAGTTCACGGGGACGGACCGGCTCGTCAAAGCTCATGTTATAGAGTTTTAGAATTTCGGGATGCTTGAAATGAGCCTCGTCGACTATAAATGATTCTTCCGGCGGGGTATCTAGTTCTCCGGCCATATAGAAGCATTTGTAATCGTGCTTTTCGAATACCTCGGCCCACTTTTTTGTTTCCAGGGAGACGCCATCCGTTCCGGATATGCGAAAAGAAATAAACCCCACGTGTTTGCCTGTTTTTGTCAACGGTTTCACTTGCCCACCTCAACTCACTGTTCTCTTAGAATGCTTTTATTATAGAATGCCTGACCCAGAGGTCAAGCAAAGTCTGGATCAAAATTTTCTTATCCTTTAAACTCTGCACATATGAAAGATACCACTCTTCACTGGGACGAGTCCCATCGTGCGACCCTGCTCGAGAGCTCTATTTTCAGTGTGCAGCAGATCCATCGACGCTCCTCCGATGGGCGGGAAGGCGATTTCATTTGCCTGGATGCCCCCGACTGGGTCACCGTCGTGCCGCTGATGGAGCCGGCCCGGAGCGGGCCGCAGTTCATTATGGTTGAGCAGTATCGTCACGGCAGTAATAAAGTGACCTTTGAGTTTCCTGCCGGGACGATAGATCCGGGCGAGGCACCGGAGAGGGCCGCGGCGCGCGAGCTGCTGGAGGAGACCGGATATACGGCCGGCCGGCTGGTTCCACTGGGCGATGTTTCACCGAATCCGGCATTTATGAACAATCGGGTACATGTGTTTCTGGCAACCGACCTCCGGTGGCACAAAGAGCAGGAGCTCGACGAGCACGAGCAAATCAGGTACCACTTCGAGCCGATAGAGAAGGTGAACCGGTCTATGGGAACCGGAGCGTATGATAACGGGGTAATGGTGATTGCATTGGAGTTTTTCCACCGCTATTCGCAGAATGCCTATCGCAGCTTAGGCGAAAGAGAATAGGCTGCCTGAAAAACGCTCAGACAGTATTGCCCCAGCAGGGCCGCCCCCATAAAAAAAAGCCGCCCTGGTGGAGACGGCTTTCTTGTAGCTTCATTGTTAGGCGCCGACCGGATTCGAACCGGTGCATAAAGGTTTTGCAGACCTCTCCCTTACCACTTGGGTACGGCGCCGTTGTCCGCTGTTAAGATAACAAAATTGGAAATTATTGTCCAGTATAAGCATGAAAATAGTAGGAGATGGGTATGGTCCCGAATATAGTGTGTATCCAGCCGCCGGTATATGATTTTGCTTTATACGACCTCTTTTTCAAACCGTATGGGATTTTACGAATTGCCGCACATCTGCGGAGCCAGGGATATGATGTCGAGTTCATCAACGGTTTAGATTATCATGATGCCGAAACCGGCGCCGTGCTCGGCTTTCCGCGCCGGAAGAGCAACGGTACCGGAAAGTTCCACCGCCAGCCGGCACAGCTGCCTGCAGGTGTTCAAGGAATTACCCGCCGTTACAGCCGCTACGGAATATTGCCGGAAGTGTTCACCCGTAGAATTGCTGCAGCTCGGCCCGATCTTGTGCTGATCACCTCGCAAATGACCTACTGGTATCCAGGGGTTGCCGAAGCGGTACGGACAGTCCGTTCGACGCACCCCTCCGTGCCGCTAGTAGTGGGGGGAATCTATGCCACTCTTATGCCGGAACACTGCAAGGCCACCACTGGAGCCGATGAGGTGATCGTTGGAGACGGGATCCGTCAGCTGCCGCGAATTCTGTCAAAGTATCGGCTGAATTCTGCAGGTGGTGCGGCCACGGATGCGGACCATAGAGTGCCGGGTCTGTTTGGTGGAAAAGAGATATGGGCGGATGCCGGAGTCGTGCGCCTGAATGCGGGCTGTCCTTATCACTGCACCTACTGTGCCTCGAAAATAATCGAACCACGCTTTCAAGCCGGTGATTACCGCATGGTCTGGGACCAGATACAGGCAATGCATCGTCGCTTCGGAACCGCGAACTTCGCATTTTATGATGACGCGCTGCTGGTTCACAAAGAGGAGCTGCTGCTGCCGCTGCTCGAAGAGATCATTCGGTCGAAGTTGCCGCTGCGCTTCTATACCCCCAATGCAGTCCACATGCACTACATTGACCGTGAAACTGCCAAGCTCATGCGTGCGGCGGGTTTTCAGGAGGTTCGCTTGGGCTATGAGTCGGCGGATGAGTCCTTTCACCTTGCCCAGGACGGCAAGTACACATCGGATGAGGTTCCTGCGGCTATCCGGGCCTTGAAACAGGCTGGTTTTCCGAATCGTTCCATTATATTGTACGTGCTGGCGGGCTTACCTCGGCAACGGGCCGCGGATGTACAGCGGACGTTGAATGCGGTTGCCTCGTTCGGGGTACGCGTGTCGATTGCCGAGTATTCTCCGGTACCGCAGACCGCCCTGTGGCCGGAAAGTGTAGCAGCAGCCCGTGTACCGATTGCGCAGGAACCGCTGTACCACAACAATACCTTTTTCCCGATGGAATGGGAGGGATTCACCCGCGGAAATTTAGAGGCGCTCAAGCGTTCTACTGCATCCGTCTAATTCAGCGTTTTTAAAATCAGAAGCGCGATGTGTAATTGCTCCGGCTATGCGCTATAGTGTTTTTATGCTATTATCTAACTACAGTCTGCTGAAATAGAGGGTTTTCCGTGTATATATCAACTGTCGGATTATTTAAGCGAAAAACAATAGCGATACTAATGATGCTGGTGCTTATAGCACCTATATATGCCCAGAGTCAAAAGAATACCAATCTCAGACCCGACGCGCAGGTCAGTTCTTCGGTTCCGCTCTCAAAAGATGGGGGCGGGTATAAAACCTTTACCTTCGAGGTGCCGCCGGATACCTTTGCAATACGCTTGTCCATCTCCGATGCGCCGGCTGACCTCGATTTGTACCTGAACTATAATGAGGACATTCAAAACTATGAGCACGTAGACAGCTTCAGTGCGGCCGAGGATTACAATGAGGTGCTGTTTCTTTCCCGCCTGTCCGACCCGCCTTTGCAGGAGGGTCGTTACTATGTTGATGTGGTCTACCAGCGTTCTTCTCTTCCGTTTGAAAAATGGAATCGATTAAGGGAGATCCCCTTTAAGCTAGAACTCGAGACGATATCGGCTGTCCCGCAAACCTCTATACGCCCCGAACGTACGGTGTACGGTGAACTTCAGCCGGATGAGGGAATGGCAACCACCTATTCGGTGGAAATACCAGAGGGATTAGAAACCTGCCGGATAGATTTATTCGACACCACGGCCGATCTCGATCTGCTGGTAGGGTATGAAAAGCCGGCACTGACCCGAAAGAATGCCGATTATCTGCAAGAGAGCTTAATTGGATCGGAGAGTGTTGTGCTGGATGGGTCGGAGGATGAACCCGAGCTTCCGGAAGGTACTTACTATATTACCGTGTTCGATGCGGTATCGGATGCCCAACCACAGGAGTTCTCCCTGCAGGTGAGCTTTCAATCCGAACCGCCGGAAAAACTGCTGTCGATTCCCCGTTTTCCCCGCAGCGATGATGAACTGCAGCAGGCTTTTCTCGCAACCGTTGAGGTGATCGGACAGGCCGGTCGCGGTTCCGGGTGTATAGTGAGCGAAGACGGTCTGCTGCTCACTAACTGGCATGTAGTTCGCGGATTCGACGGCACTCCCTCGGAAGATGTATACATAGCCGCCGGTTTTTCACAGCAGAGCCCTCCGCGGGAGTTGTTCAAAGCCGAGGTGGTTGATTTCGACGCGGAAACCGATTTGGCTCTGCTGCAGATAGAGAGCGGGTTGTACGGTCAGTCCTTGCCGAACGACTATAGTTTTCCATTTTTTGTCTTTGGGGATATTCAGCAGGTGCATATAGGTCAGCCGCTCTCCTTTATCGGCTATCCGAGCGGTGGCGGCAGCGGTTCACGTGTGTCGGTTTCTCTGACCCGGGGAATAGTAAGCGGTTTCGAAAGAGGAGCGGAAGATTTCCTGATAAAAACCGATGCTGTCATTACCCCCGGCAATTCCGGGGGAGCAGCCATCAATGCCTATTACGAACTGATTGGCTTGCCGACTTTTACGGTCGGTGAAAAAAACTCGCCCATGGGCTTCATTCGTCCCGTGAGCGAGATACCGTCCGCCTGGATGCAGAGAATTAACCGCCGTGGAAGCTTCTAATCTGGTCCTTTACCTGATTCAACGCATCCAGGTACTGCTGTTCCAGCTGCTGCATGTGACGATGAAGCAGCTGGTTGTATTCAGGGTCCTGCTCCGGTTTTAGTTCGATTTCATATCCGTATTGACGGGTCAGATTTTGCTGTTTCTGTCGTAACTGCGGCTCATACTGCTGTTTTACCTGTTCGGTCAACTGCTCTTGGTGCTGCAGAAACTGCGAGAAGAACTGTGAAACCTGCTGAATAATTGATGCAACCTGGTGATCCTTACCAACAAGTGTTTTCAGCCCGTCTTCCACAAATGAAAGCCGTTCTTGGAAGTTTTCGTCCCGCGGTAAACTAATGTGTGAGAGGAGTATTTCAACCGCGGCTTTCTCGACGATATGCTTCTCGTCTCCCTTGTACTCCTTGATGGCTTTCTGCATCTCTTTCGGCTTAGGAGTTGCTGAGTCCATATAGTCCGAAGCGATCTTCTGTCCGATTTTCTTGAGTTCATTATTCCGCACCGAGCTCTTATCGCTTTTAATGTCAGCGGTTCGCTCCATCGCAATTTCCCAGGATGACTTTATTTCACCCATATTTCTCGCCTCCTTAAGTGTCCGTCAGCTCAAATATAACGCTATAAACCCTTCCGAATCAATCCACAAAATTTATACCGCTATTTACCCCGTATAACAAATCTTCTATACTACAAGTTGTAACTTGTTGCATTCCAAAGGGGAGGACCATTTCAGATGGCCGAACGTGTCCAGATTACTATCGATGGGAAAGAAATTAATGCCGAAAAGGGATCCAATTTACTGGTAACTGCCCGGGAAAACGGCATTGATATACCCAGCCTCTGTTTTCTCGAAAAACTTACACCTACAGCCGCCTGTCGAATGTGTATTGTAAAGATAGAAGGACGCAGAGGTCTGGTTACCGCCTGTTCCACCCCGGTAGAGGAAGGTCTGCGGGTCACCGCCTTCGACGATGAAATTGAAGAGTTCAGAAGAACAACCCTGGAACTTCATTTAGCCGAGCATGAATACGACTGCCCGGTCTGTGATGCAAACGGCGAGTGCGAACTGCAGGATCTGGCGTACCGCTATGACCTGGGAGTAGAGAAGAACCGCCGGGTGCAGAGCCTTCCTCTGAGCGGCGGAAACGGAAAGATTCACCTTCCGCATGATAAAACCTCGCCGGTTCTAGAGTACGATGCGAAAAAGTGCATACGCTGCGGCCGCTGCATCGGCGCTTGCGATGAAATCCAGGAAAAAGGGGTCCTCGGTTTCGTGCACCGGGGCTATCATACGTTCATTTCCGCCGAATTCGGGGCCTGGAAAGGGTCGACCTGCGACGGCTGCGGCGAATGCGTGCAGGTATGTCCCACTTCAGCCCTCACGGAAAAGCCGTTGGTAGAACGGTTTCGACCCTTCGATGTCGAGAAAAAAGTAACTAGCACCTGCGTGTACTGCGGAGTTGGTTGTCAGCTTGATATGTGGATCAAAAATGATAAGGTAGTGCGGGTGCGGGGAGCTGACAAGCGACCGAATAAGGGACGTCTCTGTGTGAAGGGGCGCTTCGGGTACGAGTTCATACATAGTTCCGAGCGTCTTAAACGGCCGCTGGTCAAACGGAATGGAGAGTTCTTCGAAACCGACTGGGACGAGGCCTTGGATATTGTGGCCGCACGCTTCAAACGGATACAACGCGAGTACGGTCCGGATTCTCTGGCCGGTCTCTCTTCGGCCAAGTGCACAAATGAAGAGAACTATATTTTTCAGAAGTTCGTTCGAGCAGTTTTCGGTACCAATAACGTCGATCATTGTGCCCGTCTTTGTCATGCGCCGACAGTGGCGGGGCTGGGCACCGCTTTCGGTTCGGGTGCGATGACCAATTCGATTCCCGAACTGGCCGATGCCGACTGTATTCTGGTCACCGGATCCAACGTAACCGAAACTCATCCGGTGACTGCAACCTATATTAAGAACGCAGTGCGTAAAGGCGCCAAGCTGATAGTGGTCGATCCGCGCAAGATCGACCTGGTAAAGCACGCGCATATATGGGTACGGCAAAACCCCGGCAGTGATGTGGCCTGGATCAACGGGATAATGAATGTCATTCTCGAAGAGGGGCTTCAGGATACCGATTTCATTACCGAACGTACTGAAGGCTATGAAGAGATGGCGGAAACTCTGAAGCAGTATACTCCTGAGAAGGTGGAAGAAATCTCCGGAATACCAGCCGAAAAAATTCGAGAAATAGCCCGAATCTATGCGCTCTCGAACTCGGCATCCATTGTGTACGCGATGGGAATTACCCAGCACACCACCGGTACCGACAATGTCCTGTCGCTGGCCAATCTGGCCATGGTAGCCGGTCAAATCGGCCGCCCCTCCACCGGTGTCAATCCGCTGCGCGGCCAGAACAATGTGCAGGGGGCGGGGGATATGGCGGCTTTGCCGAATATTTTTCCCGGTTACCAGAAAGTGACCGACGCTGACAGCCGCCGGAAGTTCGAGCGCGAGTGGAATGTGGAGTCGCTTCCTTCCGAAGCGGGGCTTACCGTCACCGAAATAATGAACGCCGCCTTCGACAAGCAGGTGCGGGGGCTTTATATCATGGGAGAAAATCCCATGCTTTCCGACCCGAATCTTCAGCATGTGGAGGAGGCCCTCGAAGCGGTTGACTTCTTGGTAGTACAGGATATTTTTCTGAGCGAGACCGCCCGTTACGCCGATGTGGTCCTGCCGGCGGCCTCCTTTGCCGAAAAAGAGGGAACCTTTACCAACAGCGGCCGCAGTATCCTGCGAGTGCGCAAGGCGGTTGAGGCTCCGGGGACCGCCCAGCCCGACTGGAAGATTATAACGAACTTGGCCCAGCGTATGGGCTATTCGATGTCATACGAATCGGCCTCCCAAATAATGGACGAGATTGCCCGTGTGGCGCCGATTTACGGCGGAGTAAGCTACAGGCGGCTCGAGGCGGAGGAGCTGCACTGGCCCTGCCCGACAACCGACCATCCCGGCACACTGTATCTGCATAAAGGCGAGTTCAAGCGGGGAAAGGGTAAATTTCATCCGGTTGACTACCTTCCACCGGCAGAACGGCCGGATAAGGAGTATCCTCTGGTGTTATCTACCGGCCGAATGCTGTATCACTACCACACCGCTACCATGACCCGCCGGTCACAGCCGCTGAATACTTTCGCTAAAGATGCATATGTAGAGATCAATGGCAAAGATCTCGAACAGATCGGAGCCTGTGACGGCTGCCGGGTGAGGGTGATTACACGGAGGGGGGATATCGAAATTTTCGCCCGCGAGAGCGAACGGGTTGCCCCCGGGGTGGTTTTCATTCCCTTCCACTTTCACGAATCCCCGGCCAACCGTTTGACCAATGATGTGCTCGATCCGGTTGCCAAGATTCCGGAGCTGAAAGTGGCGGCCTGCCGAATAGAAAAGATGGAGTAGGGGGAGTTAGTGGGCGGAACGCAACATCAGGCGCATCTAATCGCAGGTGTGCTGGGCGGCGGACAGAGCCGGCGTTTAGGTCGTGATAAAGGTCTCATAGAGTGGGAGGGCCGCAGACTCATAGAGTGGTCGGTTTTATCAGCACAAAAGGTGGCTCAGCAAGTCTATGTGCTGGCTAAAGACCGGAATTTTTATTCCGATCTTGCATGTCCGGTGCTGCCGGATTTTTACAGCACCTCTTCGCCGCTGAGCGGAATACTCACCTTATCTCCCTTTGTAAAAGAGTGGATGCTGCTGCTGGCCTGCGATATTGTTCTGTTTTCGGATCAGATACTTCCGTTCCTCTGGGAGCAGCGGGAAAGCGGAAAGGCAGTGGTAGTGCGTTCGGAAGAGGGGCTGCAGCCTCTGCTGGGATTTTACCCCGCCGAGCACCTCGGGTATTGGGAGACGGCCTATCGAAATGCCAACTACAAACTCCAAATAGTGCTCGAACAGATGCCGCGGGTAGAAATTGATGCTGCCGAACTGCCGGCACCGGCCAACGGTGACATTGGTTTTCTCAATATAAATCGGGTAGAAGACCTGCGTAGGCTAGAAAGAATCGGGCGGAATACGAGGGTGAAATGAGTGAAGTAATCAAGCGGCTGCCCATTGTGCAGTTCAATGGCGGTGAGCAGCAGCGCAGGGACGATGAGGTAATCCGTGAGGCCCATGTAGCCATCTATATAGATGAAAAACAGGTGCTCTCGGTGCCCTGTTTAGACAGCGAGCGGGAGCTGTTTGTCTACGGCGCACTTTATACGCAGCAGGGCCTTCTGCCTCAGGATGTGAGCCGGATCGAATGGAAAGGGTTGACTGTATTCGTACATCTGAAGGAGGGCGCTGTTGCGGCAGAGCCAACTCCCGGCCTCGTGCAGGTGCCTTTGGAGCCGCGCTTTTCCTCCAGATCGGTGAGTACCAGAGTCGAAGAGTTTCAACAGCTATCCGGCCTGTTCAAATCGACCGGCGCTGTTCATGTAGCCGCTCTCTGCACTGCCGACGAAATTATATACTGGAACGAGGATATCAGCCGTCGGACGGCCATCGACAAGGTGATCGGTAAATGGCTCTTGGACATATTGTCCGGGGCACATAAGCATGACGGCAGCCGGCAACTACACACCGCCGCGAAGGATCTTTTTCTGCTCACCTCGGGGCGTATTTCCACTGATATACTCATGCGGGCAATTCGGATAGGAGTACCGCTGATGGTTTCAGTAGCGCCGCCGAGTGACAAAGCGGTCGAGATCGCCCACAAATATCGTCTTACAGTGATTGGTTTTGCCCGTCCACCGCGTATGAATGTGTACAGTCACAGTATTCGCATAATGTGAGTTCCGTGTTAGAATCATTCCAATAACTCATTTTCTTAGTGCTTATTAGGGGGAAGTGGATGAAGAATCTTACTTCGAAGATTGTGCTCATGACAGTAGGGGTAGCCCTGCTGATCGGTTTGGTCACCGGTTTTTTTATGTCCAGCCTGCTGCTGCAGCAGAGCCGCGAGGGTTTACAGCTGTACGAAAAATCGCTGCGAGACGGTTTTGACCGCCTGATCAAGTATGAGGTACAGACCGTGCACAGTATGCTCGCTACGATTAAAGAGATGGAGGAAAACGGCCGTTTCGGTCCGGAAGAGGCCAAAACCCTAGCCGCTGACATCACCCGTGAGCTTCGATACGGAGACGACGGCTATTTTTGGGTCGATACCAGCGAAGGTAAAAATGTTGTGCTGCTGGGTCAGGATGTCGAGGGGACCAACCGCATGGATCTCCAGGATGTGAAAGGGAATTTCTTTATCCAGGAGATCGTGAAGCAGGGCTTGAAGCGGGGCGGAGGTTTTACCGACTATTGGTTTCCCAAAGCCGGCGAAGAGGAAGCTCTGCCGAAAAGAGGTTTTTCGCTGCATTTCGAACCCTACGACTGGATCGTTGGTACCGGTAACTATACCGACGACATAGATGCCATAATAGAGGAGCAGGAAACCAGCTTTATTCAGCAGGCACGGGCTGCAACTACTCGCATGTTGATAGTTATCGGGGTGGTATTGATTGCCGGCATACTTTTCGCCTATTTTTTCAGTCGCCGGATAGTGAAGCCGGTTAAACAGGCTGACCGTCTGCTGGAAGAGATAGCCGAGGGCGGGGGCGACTTGACCCGCGAGCTGCATGTATCCGGTCGGGACGAAATAGCCGATCTTACCTCCAATTTTAACCGTTTTGTAACTACCCTGCGCTCGATCGTGAATTCCGTGAAGGATGAGGTGGGTCGGGCCCATGAACAGCGGGATGCCATCGTGGCCGGTTCAACCGAAACAGCTTCATCGGTAGAAGAGATATCCGCAACCAGCAGTTCAATCTATTCGCAGGTCGAGAGGTTGAATCAACAGGTAAGCGATACTTCCGATTCAATGGAGACAATCACCTCAGTGGTGAAAATGCTCGAGAGTCACATCAGCAATCAGGCCTCCGCTGTGGAGGAGTCGGCAGCCTCAATCAATGAAATGGTTGCTTCCATTCAAAACGTGGCTACTACTACCTCCGATAAGCGAACACGGATTGAAGAGCTGCTGAAGTTCACCAAGAGCGGTCGCGAGGAGATATCCCGTACCGAAAAGAAGGTCGATGACCTGAACGCCAGGGTGTCGGAAGTGATGAACATTGTCAGTATGATCAATGACATTGCCGATCAGACTAATCTTCTGGCTATGAACGCCTCGATTGAAGCAGCGCATGCCGGGGAGTCGGGACGCGGATTTGCGGTGGTTGCCGGGGAAATCAGAAAGCTCGCAGAATCCTCTTCGAATAATGCCAGTCAGATATCCAATACCCTGGAAAGCACAGTAGACAGTATCTCCGAGCTCAAAACCTTTACCGAGCACACGGTGCAGACGTATCAGAATATCGAGGAGCGGGCTCACGAGGCTACCGAGGCCTTTACCGAGGTCTCGGCAACAATGGAGGAGCTGTCCACCGGAGCTACAGAGATAAATAATGCGGTCGAATCTCTGCGGGAGATAACCGCGGAGGTAAAGAACGGGTCTGCAGATATGACCAGCGGTGCCGAATCTATTCGTACATCCACCACCAATGTTGAAGAGGTATCACAGAATGTGTACCATGCAGTATCGGAGATCAATACCGGTATTCAGGAGATAAATGCGGCCGTCTCCGACCTGAACGAGGCAATTCAGTTTATCTCCGGTACGATAGATGCTATCTCGAAACAGGTTGAACAATTCAGAACCTGATCTGCCAAATTGGAGAATGATATGAGCGAGCTGCTGTTTTATGAATCCCCTTATGAATCGAGCTTTACCGCCACCGTGACCGAGGTAGAGCCGGCCGAAAAAGAATGGGCGGTGCAGCTCGACCGTACTCTGTTTTATCCCGAGGGCGGTGGGCAGCCCTCGGATATCGGCTGGATCGACAACATCGAAGTGAGCCGGGTGGAAAAGCGAAAGGATGCGGTGTGGCATTATCTGGCGGCGAAACCTGAGCACGAACAGGTAAGAGGACTGATCAAATGGAGCCACCGCTTCGACTATATGCAGCAGCACAGCGGTCAGCACATACTTTCGGCGGTTATGTACCGCCGTTTCGGTTACAACACGGTAGCTGTTCACCAGGGGGACGAGTACACCACCATTGAAATCGACCGTGAATCGATCGGCCAGGATGAAATCAGCGAGATCGAGACCGTTGCAATAGAATTAATAAACCAAAACCTTCCGATCAGAACCAAATGGGTTGGAGATTCTGAGATCGGCGATTATGATCTCAGACGCAAACCCAAGGTGAGCGGAGATATCCGCCTGGTTCTGCTGGATACCTATGATGTGGTGGCCTGCGGAGGCATTCACACCGGCAGTACCGGAGAGGTGAGACTGGTCAAACATGTGAATACTGAAAAAATTCGCGGAAGAGTCCGGCTGTACTGGAAAATCGGCGACCGGGCAATCCGCGATTATGATCAGAAAAATACAATCGTTCAGACCCTGGTGGACTGGTACTCGGCTCAGCCGCCCGAGCTGCTGCCGCGGATAGAAAGCGGGCTCGATGAGCTGAACGAACAGCGTAAACGGGCCAACTATATGGAAAGCCGCATCGCCCGCCTCACGGCCCGGCAACTTTTCAGCGCGGCTCAGTCTGCCGCCGATAAAGTTGCAGTAATCACCGCCGAGTTCGAGGACGAGGGAAAAGATTTTCTGAAGAAGGTAGTGCAGGAGTTTCCTGCTGATGCTCCCTGGGCCGCCTGTCTTATCAATCATCAGAGTGAGTCTTTTCAGTGGATGGCGGCCGTATCCGAGCAGGTGCAGTTCGATCTGAATCCCCACCGTAAAGAACTCCTGGCCTTAATCGACGGCAAGGGCGGCGGCCGGGCACCCTTATGGCAGGGTATCGGGAATAATAAAGCGGGGCTGCCCCGGTTTTTTCAGAAGTTTTCAGCGCTGATGGTATGATGAGCCGGTCGGTTCCTGGCCGGCGAATTTGAGATAGGCATCCTTGTCGATCGGATAGTCCCAACAGCCCTGCCGGTGCAGTGAGTAACCGCCGAAGCCGGTCTTAAAGCGGTACAGACCGTACATCGGGTGGGCTTTCTGTTCAACCGGAGGAATTCCAAACAGATCGTAATACACACAGTTGTGTTTCTGGGCCAGCTGAATAGCCTCCCACTGCAACCGGTAGGTCGGCATGAGATTGCGCCGTTCCGTATACGAAGCGCCGTAGAGATACGTAGCGGTGCTGCCGTGCAGGGCCAAAATCATCCCGGCCAGGGGCTGATGGTCCTTTTCAGCGATGAGCAGGTGGATGTCGGTGTTGGGAAGATATTCATTCTGCTCCACCTCCAGAAGTTTTTTGAAGTTGCGGTAGCCATGCAGAGAAATCCCGTTTCTTTCGGCAGTGGCTGCGTACATCCGGTACCACTCATCTATTCGGCTGAATTCCGCATCGCTTACCGTTACGCCCTTCCGGCGGGCAAGCCTGATATTGTAGCGGGTTTTAGAGCGCATATCTTTGAGCAGCTGATCCTTGTCTTTAGAGATATCCAGAATACGGGTGTCCGGGGGCTGAATGTCGGTGGGTGCCTTGCGCAAATTCTTCTGCCGGGTACCGAAGTTCATCCGCAGCTCACGCATCCGGTCGGGGGGCGGCGGCTCGCTATGGTACGGCGACTCCCAGGGCAGATCGTAACGGATAAACATGCAGCCGGCAGGCAAAAAGGGCAGCAGTTTCTGTGAAACCTGTTCCAGGAATTGTCCGCGGATTTCTTCCGGAACGGAAAAGGTGGGAGCCCAGGGGATATAGGCGAAGCAATAGGATGTGGCCCGATCGGGACGCTGTATAAACAGCAGGAGGGTATCATGCTGCTGCTGCCATTCGATTTTGAAGGCGTACGGCTGCCATCCCATTTCGTTTTTGACCATAGCCCAAAACCGGGACTGCATCAGGTTGCCGCGGTTTTGCATTCGGTTTACGGGAATCTGTGTCAGCTTCAGCATGACTGCAGACCGCCTCGTTCGCGCAGTACCCATTCGAGAAACTGATAGTTGACCTCCCAGGCCTGGGGGCCATAGCCGCCGGCCATGAGGTATGCCGCCGGTATCCCTCTGGCGGACAGGAAATCGTAGATCCCCGTATCCCTCGCCTTCAGCTGCTCCAGACTGAGTTTCAGCTTTGCCGCTGAATCGAGACCATCATGTTCGTATGGGTCGGCGCCGAACACCACCACCGCAATATCGGGCTGCGCCAGGGCCTGCTCCAACCGCAGGAGCCCGGTGTTGAGCCGCTCGACATACGCCGGCTCTTCTCCGCTGCGGATCGGAATATCCACAGTGCTGGGAATAAAAGATGGATGCAGGTTTCCGTCTGCGTCGAAGCGCGGCAGGTCGAGCGGCCATCCGTCGTCCATATGTATGCTCAAAGTAGCGATCGAGTCATCATCCGCAGTGAGCGCGGCGGTGCCGTCGCCTTTGTGGGCATCTCCGTCGATTACCCAGGCGCTACCAATCAGTCCCTCGGATTGGAGCCGGCGAATCCCGATGACGATGTCGTTGATAATGCAGAAACCGTGTCCGAAACCGGCGTGGGCGTGATGAAAACCGCCTCCGAAGTAGAAGCAGAACCCTTCATTCAGAGAATTGCGCATGCACTGCAGACTGCCGGCGGTGCGTGTCCGCATTACAGGAAAAATATCGGTAAGCGGGCTCTGTGCGAGTTCAGGCTTGTAACGGTTGTATCGGCCGTGTTCATCGATCAGTTCATACGCGTCGAACAACAGCGCTTCCAGCCTGTCTGAATAGAGATCCTGTACATATGGCGGGCTGTGAACACGGGCGATATCCTCGCGGCTAATCTCTTCGCTGCGTTCGGTGGAAAGCAGTGTGTCCATATGCGGACCAATAACTGTATGCTGCTGAAGGGCTTCGATGGTTGCGGTAGCCCGGGTGTCGAGAACCGGAATCTGAATACCGAAATGCTGAAGCCCGGGAAGGTTCGGATAAAAAAGTAGTTGCATGCTACCCATTGTAGAAGCTTTTATCGGTTCTCTCAAGCGGAGATCACTTGCAGAATCACTCGGAGTGTAATCAGGCTTACACTGAGAGCTTGCCTCGATGCAGAATATATAATAAATTGTATATAACAATAGTTTGTTTAGGAGGGAAAATGGCTTTTCTCTATGCAATCGGCGGTTTCATCGTTCTGTTTTTCGGGTTTCAGTATCTGATGGTACTAAAAATGAGGCTCAAAAAAGGAAAGGATGCTCCTGAGTTGGCGGGTAAATATGCCAAAGCGGTGCAGACCGGCCAAAAGAGTATGTTTTATTTTTACAGTCAGAGTTGTGGAGCCTGCAGGTCAATGACCCCGCTTATAGAGCAATACACCCGAAAGAATCCGAACTACTTCAAGGTTGATGTACAAACCGACATGGAAACTGCCCAAAAGTTCGGGGTGATGGGGACCCCCTCTACGGTGATTATCGAAGGCGGCAAGATTGTAGAGTTTTTGGTCGGCCCGGTTTCCGAAGAAAAATTGAGTACGTTGCTGTAAAAGTCTCGGTGTTTTGACACAGCCGCTGCTATTGTCTATGTTTGTATAAATGAAATCAGCAAGACGGGACTCTATTGATACACACATATTCTCACTCATCACTCTAGTACGCAGGCTGCCCCAGATTCACCGGCACTACAAAACCAGACTAAGTCTTTTTCAGTCCAACGTAAACTACTCTCGCCTGCAAATGGCGGCGGTGCTGGCCGTCGTTATCGGATTGATAACTCTGGTATTTCTGCAGCCCCCGGAATTGATGCTGAAATATGTATATGTGGTACTCACCGCCGGCTCAATGCTCTGGGGCCTGCTCAGCATTCTCTGTACTCGTCTTCCGCGGGAAAACCGGCGGATCCTTGAAATGCTGCTCTTTTTTGCTGCCACAGTATTTTATGTAGTTTGGGCAGCAATTCATTTACATTTCAGCGGGGGCGGATTGCTTGGATTTGCAACCTATTCCGCAGTCATGATTGCAGTTCCGGCTATTTTCTCACTATCGCCCTTCTATGCACTGTTTCTCTGTGTTTTGAGTACACTGATCGTTTTTTCTCCAGTACATGTGGTTTCCCATCCGCCGCTTGCTTTTTCGCACCAGGAATATGTCTTGCTTTTCAACACCCTCCTGTTTGCATGGTTTGTTGCCTTTCTGCACTATCTGACCACGGTTGAGGTATTTTTATTGCGGGATACTCTATTCGAAAAAGAGCGCAAGGCCGAACTCGCCCTGACAGGGGGCAATTTGGGATACTGGACCTGGGATATAGAAAACCAGCGAATCGAAGTCGATGAGAGATGGTACTCTATGCTCGGATATTCAAAACAAAGTCCGTTCTTCTCGTTTACAGAATTCTTTGCAATGGTACACCCCTCCGACCGAAAACAACTGGCCGAAGCGATACAATCCCACGTGCAAGGAAGCTCCGATAAATACAAGCACTACTTTCGTATGCTTACCGCTGAGGGAACTTGGAAGTGGGTGTACGCGGAAGGACAGATTACCTTTCGTTCTGCCGAGGAAGCCCCCCTTTTCATGCACGGAATTCACCAGGACATCCAGACCAGTCGTACTCAGGAGCAACGCCTGCGTGAAAGTGAAGCCCGCTTCAAGGCCTATACCGAAAATGCCCCGGTAGGAATATTTATCGTAAAAGACTACCGCTTCACCTACGTGAATCCGGGTGCAGTGAGAATCACCGGATACTCCGAGGATGAGCTGCACGATATGCGCATCACCGATCTGATTCATCCGGACGAGTATCGGCAGGTTATGCATGGGGTGTATAATATACTGCGCAAGGGTATTATAGAAAATGAGTACGTGTTAAGAGTGGTGACCAAAGAAAAGGATATCCGCTGGCTAGAAATAAGGGTCAGCCGACTCAACCTCCGGGATGCCAGTTATCTGCTCTCAGTAGTGGACATAACCGCCCGGAAAAATGCCGAGGTCCGTCTCAAAGAGTACGCTACCTTCGACGAGCTGACCGGGGTCTACAACCGAAGAGTCGGTTTGACCATGCTGCAGCACGAACTGCACACCGCCCGTCGAGAGCAGCAGCCGCTCAGCGTCTGTTTCGTGGACGTAAACGGTTTGAAAAAAGTGAACGACACCTTTGGGCACGATGAAGGCGATCAACTGATTCAGAAGGTGGCGGAGACAATGCGGCAGCAGCTGCGCCGGGGCGATCTATTGTGCCGGCTGGGGGGCGACGAATTCTTGATGGTGTATCGCAACTGCAGCTGCGAGAACGCCTCGAAAATTTGGGAGAGAATCGAAGCGGAACTCAGGCAGACCAATCATTCCTCGGAGAAGCCGTATGAAATCAGTGTGAGCCGGGGTATTCTGGAATATGACGAATCAGTACACTCGGATGTGCACGAACTCCTGAACCAGGCTGATAAAATCATGTACATCCACAAAGATCAGTATCGCGCCCGTATGCGTGAAAAACTCAAGGGGACTGATCCTCGCCTCGTTTCAGACGGGCAATAATTTCAGGGAATTCGTATACCAGCATGCCGTCACCGTCCACTTCCATTCGCACCCGTTGATTATCAACCATTGACTGAATCAGATCTTCCGCAGCTTTCGCCTCCATGCCGGTTTCCACCACTATATCCGAAACGGTGATTCTGCCTTGGAGACGATACGCCAGTTTATAAATAGACACTTGCTGCGACTCCTTGGACATGCTCTCACGAGAAGGGCCGGATTCGAACTGGCTGTAGAAGTCATCGATAGACCAGTGGCGCTGGTGCCGCTGTGAAGGACCGATTAAATGGCGTACTATCATAAAGATAATAAAGGCCGGAAAGACAAAAAAGAACGGTCCCCAAAAGAAAAACATCACTGTTCCTTTCTCCTTTATATGCTACAATATACTACCAAAAAAACAGAGTGACTACATAGAAAGGATAACACAATGGAGATTGTCGATAAACTGTCTTCGGCAATACGCTTTAAGACGGTCTCCTATACTGAGCAATCACGTATAGAATACGACCAATACGAAAAGTTTTTAGAGTTCCTGCCGGCAGCTTTTCCGACTCTTTTTAGTACTGCAGAGAAAGAGCTTATTTCGGACTACAGTTTAGTGTTGAAACTGCCCGGCCGTGACCCTTCCGCCCAGCCGGTACTGCTGCTGGCACACTACGATGTAGTTCCGGCTGATGAGTCGGCCTGGAAGTTTCCGCCCTTCGAGGGACGGGTGGCCGAAAACGCCCTGTGGGGTAGGGGGGCTCTCGACAATAAAGGGTCTCTTATCACTATTCTCCAGGCTGCGGAAGAGGCACTGGAAAAGGGCTGGCAGCCCGAGCGAACGGTCTATTTTGCCGCGGGTCACGATGAGGAGATCGGCGGGGGCAATGGAGCCAAACAGATCGTACAGTATTTCCGCCGGCAAGGCGTGTACTTTCATGCGGTGTATGACGAAGGCATGACCATCGTAACTCCGGAAGTGTTCAGCATGGTTGATAAGAACGTTGCGTTCATCGGCACGAGTGAAAAGGGGCATGTGGATATAGAGATAAGCGCGGTAGGTAAAAGCGGGCACGCCTCTATGCCTCCCAGTTCTACCGCCGCCGGTACAGTTGCACGGGCCGTTTCGCTGCTGGAGAAAAATCCCTTTCCCGCCCGCATCATAGGGCCGGTGGCGGAGCTGTTCGAGTATATTGCTCCGCATACCCGTGGATTCACTAAGCTAGTTCTACAGAACTCGCGCTTGTGCGCACCGGTGCTCAAACCGCTTCTGCAGCGTTCACACACCTCCAACGCACTGATCAGGACCACCCAGGCGGCGACCATGCTGCAGGGGAGTCCGAAAGAGAACGTCCTGCCCGCGAGGGCTTCGGCAGTGGTGAACTGCAGAATTCTGCCGGGAGAAACCATCGACGATGTAGTTCGTCACATGCAGCGGGCAGTCGACGGACTGGCAGTAACTATAGCACCGATTGCCCATCTCGAGGGGAACAACCCTCTGCCGGTATCGAGCACTCAGCAGCCCGGCTACCGCTGGCTGGCCGAAGCGGTGAAAGCGGTATATCCGGACATAATTGTCTCGCCTTCGATAGTACTGGTGACCACCGATTCGCGACATTTCAAGGATTGCAGTGATAACATCTACAGATTTATCCCCTTCGTGCTCGATAAGGCCCTCCTCGGCTCAATCCATTCTGCCGACGAGAGACTGCCGATAGAGGATTTACATGCAGCGGTAAGGGTGTACAGCCG
The DNA here is from genome assembly GCA_964603735.1 of uncultured Sediminispirochaeta sp. GTDB lineage: Bacteria > Spirochaetota > Spirochaetia > DSM-16054 > Sediminispirochaetaceae > DSBN01. Next base: position 47,661 of record CAZRWN010000007.1, read on the forward strand.
CTTACTCGAACAATTTTAATAAGGAACGGCATTATGACAACATCTCAACAGTCCGGGCAGAGCAGTCTGCAGATCGGTAAAAAAGCGTTCTTTTCCGCAATCGTTATTTTGTTGTGCCTGATGATTTTCGCCGGCATTCTGACACGGGTGGTGCCTTCAGGCGAGTATCAACGGGCCCTGGTTGACGGTCGCGAGATGGTAGTGCCCGGCTCGTATACTGCGGTGGAAGTTACTCCGCCGCCGGTGTGGCGCTGGTTCACAGCTCCCTTCGAAGTGCTGTGGGGGGCGGACAGCCTGACTATCAACACCATCATCCTGCTGCTGGTCCTGATCAGTGGTGCCTTCCACATCCTCGAAACCGGCGGTATTATGCAGTCGATTCTGGGAGTGCTGGTGGAACGTTTTGCACACAGGAAGTATCTGCTGATGGCCATTATCATCTTTTTCTTTATGTTTTCAGCGGCGGTACTCGGAATTTATGAAGGGATGGTGCCGATGGTGGTCATTGTGGTGCCGTTGGCCTATGCGCTCGGCTGGGACTCTTTGACCGGGCTTGGCATGAGCCTGCTGGCCATGGCGTTCGGTTTCTCGGCCGCCGTGACCAACCCCTTCACGATCGGAGTGGCACAGGGAATAGCCGGCCTGCCGCTATTTTCCGGAGCCTGGCTGCGAATCCTCTTTTTTATCACCGTATACATCATTGTCTACTTGTTCGTCCGCCGGCATGCAATGAAAGTGGAACAGCGCCCTCAGGCTTCACTGGTGTATGCGGAGGATCTTGAGGTGCGGGAAAATTATGCCTTTGCCGCCAACGTAAACGACAGTGCGCTGGAAGGTGAGCAGCTGCAAAAGTCGCTGTGGTGGGTAATGAGCTGGATCGGCTTTGCAATCGGGTTTGTATTGGTTTCCTCGCAGATAGAATCTATATCCTTTCTGGCCTTTCCCGTGATGGGTCTGCTGTTTTTTATAGCCGGAGTCGGCGGCGGATTCTTTGCCGGTCTTTCAAGTAGTGAAATCGTAACCGTGTTCTTCAAGGGGACCCTTTCGATTCTACCGGCTATACTCCTGATTATGATGGCTATGAGCGTGAAACACATTATCTCACTGGGCGGGATTATGGACACTATCTTGTACCATGCCTCCGAACAGATTCGGGGTACCGGTCCGTATGTAGCCGCACTGTTGATTTATATGCTCACCATGATTCTGAATTTCTTTGTAGCTTCCGCTTCGGCAAAGGCCTTTCTGATGATGCCGATTTTAGCTCCCCTGGCGGATTTGGTCGGGCTCACCCGTCAGACGGTGGTACTGGCCTTCGATTTCGGCGACGGCTTCAGCAATATGATTTATCCCTCGAATGCACTGCTTTTGATTGCCCTTGGGTTTACGGTTGTCAGTTACCCGAAATGGCTCAGATGGACGCTGCCTATTCAGGGCATAGTTATGGGCGTGACAGTGTTGTTTTTAATGATTGCGGTGAGTATCGGATTCGGACCGTTCTAATCGCCGTAAAAATTCTCGACGATGCGGCGGTGCTCGAAGGCGAAGGGAAGCGAGTGCATCTCTTCGCGGCTGAACCACCGCAGCTCTTTCACTTCGGCTTGCTGTCGTTTCAACGTACCGGTTGTGTAGGCTACGAAGATCAGGGCTACCGCGTGCCAGTCGAGTTCGTCATAATACTCCGTGTAATAGTTGAAAAAGCTGTAGTTGATTACCTGTAAACCGGTCTCTTCGTGTACCTCGCGTATCAACGCTTTTTCTACCGGTTCTCCGTAATCTATATGCCCTCCGGGTATGCACCAATGTCCCTCGAAGGGATCATGATTTCTCTGCTCCAGCAGAATTCTTCCATCGCTTTCAATCAAAGCGCCTACTGTGGCTTTTACACAATAGTGCCGGCTTTCGCTCATGCAACCGCACCTCTCTTTTTCGAAAATTTAAGATACTCTTCTTTATCAACAATTTCTTTCAAATGTTGTACCGTTTGCCACACCTCGAGATAGCCCGTGTACAAGGGCACCGGAGCCAGCCTGATTACATTTGGAAATCTAAAGTCAGGCACGACGCCTCGTTTTTTCAACGCTTCATTGATCCGCAGAGCCTCATCGTGCTCCACCGCAACATGTCCGCCCCGGCGGCCGGGATCGCGGGGGGTGCCGATAGAATAGCCGCTTTTCTCATGTGGTACAAGTGTATCCATGAGATAGATCATATATTCGGTGAGGTGAAGAGATTTTTGGCGTAATGCATCAATACCCGCCGCGTGATACAGCTTCAAGGATCCCTCCAGAGGGGCAGTGCTCAACAAATGGGGCGTACCTATGTGAAACGCACCTGCGTCCGCAGCCGGCTCGAACTCGAGTTTCATATCGAATTGCCGCTCCTTGTTGTATCCCCACCAGCCGGCCATAGCCGGGCGGGCCGGCAGGTGCCGGCGGTTCACATATAAGCCGGCGGTACCGCCGGGACCGTTGTTCATGTACTTATAGTTGCACCAGAAGGCAAAATCAACCGAATCTTGATCGAATGTATGCGGAACCGCTCCTATGGAGTGACTGCAGTCGAAGCCGATAATTATCCCGCGCTCATGGGCTTCGTGCGTGAGCAGATTCAGATTCAGCAGCTGGCCGCTGCGGTAGAGTACCGCCGGGAACAGAGCCAATGCCACCCCGCTGTCCATTTCCGCAATGATGTCCTGTTCATCCAGGAAACGGCCGTCTCTGCTGTTTACCAATCTGAGGTCAGTTTCCGGGTTTTGTCCGAGAGATGTGAGAATAGACTTTACCGCATAGATATCGGAAGGAAAGTTGAGTTCATCCATCAAAATTACACTCCGCTGCCCGGTCGGCCGGTAAAATGTCCGCACCAGGGCGTGCAGATTTACAGTAGTAGAGGCGGTGATGGCCATCTCATCGGCCTGAGCCCCCGCCAACGGAGCCTCCATCTCTGCGATTCTCTCACAGTAGGAGTACCAGGGTATTTCCGGTTGCAGCCAGCCGTTGATGCCGAGCTGCTTCCACTCTTCCATTATGCGGTTTACACTCTCTTCTGCTTCGCGGGAGAGAAGACCCAAGGAGTTTCCGTCCATATAGATCGTGTTTTTCAGTTTGTAGAAATGATCGCTGTATTCTCTCAGCTCATCCCGAGCATCGAGCTTCTCAGCATATTCTCGGGTTGATTCGAAGGCCGCCTGCATATACATATCCCCCTAAGGTACTAAATGTGAGTATAGCATTCTAGAAGAGGTCGTCAAGCAAAAACAGAATTTGTACTACTGCAGCCCTTTGGGCGGACCGAGTATTTCGGACAGTAGAATAGCCCGCTGCATCTCATTCAAATCCCGCAGCCGGGAGACAGCCGCTGACTTCGGCAGAGCCGCCCGAGCAGTCCCGCCAGATGTGGTGACAGCGGTTGTATCGGTTCTGCTCGAGAGCGGCTTTCCGTACTCATTCGACATGGCTTTGATAGGAGTGAACCTCTCACCGAGCTGCTGCGAAGTACTCAGTTGAGAAGGCCTGGGCCCATCGGCCCCACTGCCGATCTCCTGCTGCTCACTCCGGCTGTGCCCGGCGGCCTTCTGTTTTACTCCCTCGCTGAAAGAGACCTCCGGTTCACTCTCTCTATCCTGCCGCCGCAAGCGATCGATGGATGACAACAGACCGCTGCTTTTTTTCTCCGATGGCTCCTGATGTATGTAGCCAGCTTTACGCTCTCGTCTGGCCTGCAGAAAGGCCATGGCCATCGGCAGTATGATAATCAGCACGAAAATGAAGAAGGTGAAGAGTGTTCCGATCAGATCACCTGTGGAGTCCATCACGACGCCCCTTACTCTTCCTTGTTGGTTCCGGTGCTGCCTTCACCGCTGATGCTCTGGCGCATATTGGTGTCGGCCTGAACGTTCTTCATCCGGTAGTAATCCATGATGCCCAAATTGCCTTTGCGGAAGGCCTCTGAAATTGCCTTCGGTATCTCGGCTTCCTGCAGAACTACCTTGGCGCGGTTTTCCTGAACCTGTGCAACCATCTCCTGTTCGCGAGCCTGGGCTGCGGCCCGGCGCTGCTCGGCGACTGCCTGGAATCGACGCTTATCCGCTTCGGCCTGATCGGCCTGCAGTTTGGCCCCTACGTTTTCACCCACATCGATATCGGCAATATCTATTGAAAGAATTTCGAATGCGGTACCCGCATCCAGGCCTTTCTGCAGAACCGTCCGCGAGATTTGATCGGGATTTTCGAGTACGTCCTTATAACTCTCGGAGGAACCGATGGTGGTTACGATTCCCTCGCCGACACGGGCAATAATGGTCTCCTCTTTTGCTCCTCCCACCAGCCGTTCGATATTGGCCCGAACGGTCACTCTGGCTTTTGCGCGCAACTGGATTCCGTCCTTGGCGACGGCATCGATGGTGCTGCGACCCTTTTCCGGATTCGGGCAGTCAATGACTTTCGGGTTTACACTGGTTTTAACTGCGTCGAGGACATCCCGGCCGGCCAGATCAATTGCGGAGGCTTTCTGAAAGTTGAGCGGGATGCTGGCCTTGTTGGCGGCAATCAGCGCCTTGGCAACCCTCAAGACATCGCCACCGGCCAGGTAATGGGTCTCGAGAAGGTCGCTGTCGGTATCTATGCCGGCTTTGGTCAGCATGATGCGGCTGTCTACAATTATCTTCAGCCTGACCCTGCGAATCCACATGCCGACCAAACGAGCCATCGAGATGTGCGCGCCTGATAAGAGCGCTCTGAACCATAGACTGAAAAACTTGAAGAAAAAGGCGATAAAGACCAGTAAAACAATACCAATAAGTACATACAATACTATCATTGCCATCATGAATCTCCTTTCCGTACTACTATACGGTTTCCTTCCGTGTGGATAACCCTTACGGATACTCCCTGTTCTATGAATTCGCCGTCAGTGACGGCACTGTAGCGTTTACCCTTTACGATAATTGTTCCGGCCGGCCGCAGCGGGGTTTCGGTAGTGCCGGTTTCCCCTTTGAGTGTTTCGTATAGAAAATCGGTGTGGCTGGCATACCCGGTCTCGGGGGACTGGTTTTTTGAGAGGATGAGGCGTTTGCCAATAAACGTTTTGGGAAAATACTTGAAGTAGAGAATGAAAATAGTCGGAATAGCGATAAAGGCGGCGATGAGAAATATCGATCCGACCACACCGCCTTGGGTTTGAAAGGTCCGCACGATGGAGACAATTATACTGCCCAGGCCGACCAGCCCGATTATTCCGCCGGCGGGTACAAACAGCTCTAGAATCATTGCCGCTATTCCGATTGCCGCCAGGGCGATGATTGCAATCATTCCGCCACTTCCTCCACTACGATGCGGTTACCTTCTATTCCGACCACCGTAACGCGTGTGCCGGGTTCCAGCCAGCGCCCTTCGGCTACCACTGAATATGAATCGTCCCCGACTCTGATCTTTCCAACCGGACGGAGTTTGGTCAGCACGGTGCCGGTGTCGCCGATTCGCGGTACATTTTGCCCGCCTGAGCCTTCCAAGACGGTTGTGCTGGCCGGCTCGGTTCCGGCCGAGATTGCGTTTGAATCCTGGGACGGCAGCCCGCCGCCGACTCCCTCCGGCTGGGGATTATTCAGAATCAGGCGCTGGAACAGGCGTATGCGCGGAAAGAACATCATCAGTATGCCCAGCAGCAGAAAGGATGCGGCCAAAGTACCGAATACCAGCAGCAGGTTGCGGGTGAAGATTTCCATCTGCCAGGCGTTATCCGGAAGAATAAACTCCTGGCGGGAGAGGATTAAGCCGACAGTCATGAAAATGAGGCCGCTTATTCCGGCTACACCGAATCCGGGGATGAGAAATACCTCGACAATCAGCAGAACTACACCGACCAAAAAAAGAAGCAGCTCCACGGAACTGAGGGTTCCCATCAGGCCGCTGGAGAGGAACAGAAGGGCGAAAGCGGTAATTGCGATTGTTCCTGGAATTCCGAAACCCGGGCTCGATATCTCCATATAGAGTGCCAGCAGCCCGGCGGTCAGCAGGAGACTGGCAACCGCTGCGCTGGTGAGCAGGTGAACGACTTTGTCGGCGGAAGAGGGGCTGATACGCATGAGCGATTCTGCTGCGAGCTCGGCGGTCAGTTCATCTATGTTCGCGACGGTACCGCTGGAAATGCCGTACCGCTGCATCTCTCCGGCGGTGAGGGTCAGCAGTTTGCCGGCCGGACTCAGCACAGTTCCTTCCTTGACGCCGCCTGGCTGCTCCGTCTCCTGAGAGTCGGAACCTGTTAGCGTGCGGGTTTTGAACTGATAACCTTCATCCGTCTCGATTGCGGTTAATTCGATGTCCTGGTCGACCATTGCCAGTGCGACTTCCGTGGGATATCCGTTTTTCTCCGCCAGCGCCGCCAACTGGGTCCTGATTGCACTTACCGTTTTTTCGTCGACCGACTGCATGCCTTCGGCTGTCTGAAACACCGGCGCAGCTGCACCGATAGAGGTGCCGGGAGCCATATATATTGCGTTGCTGGCAAAGCTGATAAGGGCTCCTGCCGACCAGCTCACCCCGACACTTTCCGGTTCAGCCGGAATATAGGCCACCGTGTTCAGTTCGTCGAGTGAACCAATGAGGGTTCCAATCTGCAGGGCCGTATCCACCCGCCCTCCGAAGGTGTTGATGCTGAAAATGAGGGTTTCCGCCCCTGCATCGCGGGCTTTCTCGATGGAGCGGCGTAGGAACACCACCTGAAAGGGATCGATCTCACCCTCGATCGGGATGAGGGCGGCATCGTACTGATTTTCCTGTGAAATAAGAAGAGGTGTGATGAGGGTTGAGATAATCAGAATGAGAATGATTCTCTTCATACGGCCACTCTCCTGTAGTAATGGTGTTACTATTTAATCCGAAAGTCAAACAAAAACTGTACTTTCAATTTGCCCTGAAATGTATTGGCGTGACTATGAGCGGCTCTCCGATTTTATCACGTCAGCAACAATTTCGGATGAGATCAGCGTCATCGGCACCCCTACACCGGGGTGGGTGTAATGGCCTGAATAGTAAAGACCTTTCACCTTTTTACTGTTATGCGGCGGTCTGAACACAGCTGTCTGAAAGAGAGTGTGGGCCAGACTCAGAGCAGTTCCCTGGTATGCATGGTAATCGGACCTGAAATCGCGATGACTGAAAATACGTTTGACTTTTTGTTGTACCCGCAGGTCTTCACCGGTAATGCGGGTAATGTGATCGAATACATGCTCGGCGTATTCTTCACGCTGCTCGTCATTGTCATCGAGTCCGGGTGCCACCGGCACCAATACGAACACATTCTCACCGTTCTGCGGGGCCGATTTGGGGTCGGTTTTCGATATAACGCTGACATAAAAACAGGGATCCAGAGGCCAATCGGGGTTTTCGAAAATAGTTTTGAAATGACGGGTCCAGTCTTCTTCAAAATAGAGGGTATGATGACGGAAATTGGACAATTTCCTCTCCAAACCGATGTACATTAAAAACATCGAGGGTGAGAGAGTGCGACGGCGCCAGTATCTTTCTCCGAATTTCCGCTGCTGTGAAGCCAGGAGTTCCAGCTCGGCGTGGGGATAGTCTCCTGTGAACACCACGGTGTCGGCGCTTTGATACTCTTTGCCGAATTCGACTCCTGTGACCCTTCCGTTCTTGCTGCGTATGGCGGTTACATCCGTATTGGTTCGTATAGTCACTCCCTGTTCACGGGCCAGCGCGGCGAAGCTCTGGGCGACTGCGCCCAGGCCTCCCATCGGGTAGTGCACGCCCAGATCAATATCCACATGCGACATGATGGAGTAGAGAGCGGGCGCTTTCTGCGGACTGGTTCCGAGGAACACCATTGCATATTCCAGCAACTGCTTTGCCCGACGATCTTCGAAGAAGCGTCCCACAAAGCGGTCCATTCGGTCGAGGACGTTCAGTCTTAAACCTTCCCGCAGCATCCTGCCGTTAAAAAACTGAAAAATGCTGCTGTATTCACGGTATAAAAACTGATCCATAGCTACCTTGTACTTATAGCGGGCCAGATTCATGTAGGTGTCGAGTTTTGCCCCGCCTCCGGCTTCAAGCGAATCAAAGACCCGTTTTGTATTCTGATATTCTGGGGTGATGTCTACGAATTCGCCCTGATTAAAGAAAACCCGGTAATAAGGGTCGAGTTCTGACAACTGATAATAATCGCTGACATTTCGCTCGAAGAGGCTGAAGAATCGTTCGAACACCTCCGGCATGAGATACCAGGAGGGGCCCATATCAAAGGTATAGCCAGCATGCTGCCATAACCTGGCCCGGCCTCCGACCGTTTCGTTCTTCTCCAGGACAGTGACCTTCATACCCTGCTTTGCCAACAGGGCGGCCGTCGAAAGACCGGCAAACCCGGCTCCTATAACAATTGCTGACTTCTCCATTTCGATTCTCCTAAAATCAGTATGCTATATGGGCCGGGCAAATGCAAACAAACTTATTATCGAAATTGACTGGGATCAAAAAAAGCCGGGTTCTCAACCCGGCTGCCATTCAATATGAGTGTAGAGGCTGTGCTGCTTAGAAATAGTAGCGTGCTCCTAAACCGCCGGTGAGGTCGACCGTGGTTTCGGGTGCCAGCAGCACCACCGGCGCTAGCTCGAAGAACAGTTCCAATGGGGTATCCGGAATAGTATAGCTCAGACCCAGTGGTATTCTTACTCCGATCTCCGGGTCTTCTTTCAGTTCGATCATCCCGCCGATACCAGTATACACCAAGAGTTCGGGTACATCCGGTCCGAATACACCAGGGATATGGTGAAGATAGTCCGAATGCACATACAGCTTGTCCTTGACAAACGACCAGGAGAGTGTGGCGTCTACCGCACTGTTGTCGGAGAGAAACATTTTTCCGGTTATTCCGGTGGGTTCTCCTACTACAGCTCCGAGCCCGAAATTTTCAACAGCGGCAGCAGATCCGCCTATGAGTACAAAAATAATGGTACCAATTAGGAGCAATTTACGCATAATTCCATTCCTTTCAATTAGATTCTATCTATAGCATAAGAATAGTCTAACACTATCGTCCAGCAAATTTGCCCTTGGAATGAAAAAGTTATACACTACTTGAGATGCAGAGTGAAATTCTTTTGCTGAAAGGGAAGTATGGTCTGGCCCATGTGCCCTCCCGCCACAAGGCTGAAAGATGGGCCGAAAGGGTACGGGTATTGATGGAAACGGGGTACTCCGATGAACAGGCCGGAATGGAAGCGGCCAAACAGATTTTTACCTATGAATACAAAGAGGTATATGCCCGCTCCGGTGCCCGGGTTGTTGATATTCTGTCCGGATTGTAGCTGCTGGGTTTAATTTGAGGGTCTTTACAATTTTCTTACAAAAAGTCCTTGCCCTGGTAATAAGCATAGCGTATTGTCTTTGAGAGTGAGTATGGATCCTACTAAAACAAATGCCTATCTGAACAGTCTTTTCGAAAACAGCCCCGAAGCTATCGTCCTGCTTGATAAACATAATCGAGTGCTCAGAGCTAATCCTGAGTTTTACCGTCTGTTCGGGTACAGTGAGACTGAAATCGAAAGGAAACATATCGATGCACTCATTACCAGCCCGGCCGAATATTCGGAAGCCTCGGATTTTTCCACGCGGGCTGAAAATGGAGAGCACCTTTCGGCCGAATCTACCCGCCGGCGCAAGGACGGGGCCCCGGTTGAAGTGTCGATTTTAGGAGCACCGATAGAGGTTGATGGTCAGGTTGTCGGTATTTTCGGCATTTACCGCGATATCTCCGACCGCAAACAGGTTGAGCACGAATTGGCTATGAGCGAGCAGAAACACCGTAAACTCTTCGAAGATGCACCGATCGGCATATTTCAGTCGAGCTCAAGCGGCAGGTTTCTGAGCGTCAATGAGAGTGCTGCCCAGATGTTCGGTTTCGAAGATCCGCTCGGCTTGATCGGCGCACACTCGGATATAGGCCAATCACTTTATTACCGGCCGGGGCGCAGGGCTGAGTTTTTACAGCAGCTGATGAAAGATGGCGAAGTAAAAAACTTCGAACTACGGGCGCGACGCAAAGACGGTTCCGTCATTTGGGTGAGTCTGAATGCCCGCCTCGCTTATTGGCAGCCGGACGGCACGTTCATAATCGATGGGTTCATCACGGATATGACACGGTTGAAACAGACTGCCGAAAAGCTGGAGACTTCGCTGCGGGATAAGGAGGTTCTTTTACAGGAACTTCACCATCGCGTAAAAAACAACATGCAGATTATTTCAAGCCTGTTGAACCTCGAGGCGATGAATATCGAAAAGCCGCAGACCAGAGAACTGCTGCATGTCATTCAAAACAGAATCCAAGCCATGTCGCTGGTACACGAGAAGTTGTATGGTTCAGAGCACATTGAGGTAGTTGATCTGGCCGAGTACACGCATGATCTCTGCCTGCAAGTACTGGATGTTATTTCTAAGAGGTATTCTATCGAGTTCAGATTCGATTTACAGTCTATCTTCGCCGGCATTGATTTCTCGGTTCCCTACGGACTGATAGTAAATGAGTTGGTGATGAACGCCTACAAGCATGCTTTCAATGGGGTTGATGATCCTCAAATTGAGGTAAGTCTCCATAAAAACGGTCAAGATATAGTGTTGATTTTCAGGGACAATGGCGTCGGATTACCAACGGGTTTCGATATGGAAGAGTCGCCTACTTTGGGTATGAAACTGATCAACTCGCTGATTGGGCAGTTGAACGGCACCTTTTCTCATACTGCCGACCAGGGCACTACATGGAAAATTGTATTCCCCGGTGAGGTGAAATCTACTGGGTGACCTCTCCGATTTTTTCCTCGATGGAAGCAATCTTTGAATCCATCCGATTCTGCTGCCCCTTGCGGATGTCGAATTTCGCGCTGCAGTAGATTCGTTCGGATACCGGCTCGAGTACTGCATAAGCCTTATGAAGAATATCCAGGGCTGATTCCATTGACTCGGTTTCCACAATTGTCCCCATTGGTGTGAGCCGGTAGGCAGCCCCGCCGGAACGAATCGTCTCGATTACCTTACTTACATAAGCGCTGACGCTGCTGCCTTTATCTGTCGGAAACATCGCGAATTCTAACAGTACAGACATCTGTTCCTCCTCAATGTCAGGTCTCCCGGAGGGGAGCTGCAATTATTGACTCCAGCTTGCCCCCTAATTCACGCCGTTCTTCCGTAGACAGCTCTGCTGTAGGAATTGCTGGATGGATGAACAGCTCAACCTTTCCCGGAGTGATACGGTCGTGTTCCTCTCTCATTTTGTAGGTGTCTTTGATGGTAATTGGCACGATTGTGCTGTCAGCTCTGAAGGCGATTTTCAAGCTTCCGGTGCGAAACGATCCCATCTGGGATGAGCGGCTGCGGGTACCTTCGGGAAACACTACCATCGAGTGACCGGCCTGCAGGTTGTTCACCGCTTTTTCCAACTGCTTCACCGCTTTGCGGGGGCTTTTGCGGTCTATGAACACACAATGCATCGCCCGCATCCAGGTGCTCACAAAGGGCAGAAACGTAAGCTCCTTTTTGGCAATAAAGCCGATATTGCGGGGTATCACCGCCATAATCAGAGGAATATCGTAGGCACTCTGGTGATTGGCCACAAAACAGAGGTTCCCGCCCTCCGGCAGCTTGTCGATACCGTGCACCACTACCTCCGCCGGTGTAATGCGCAGCACGAAGCGTGCCCAGCCGGTAGTAGCCCACAGCACATAGGAGTCTTCCAGGTTTTTGAGCCGCAGAAGCCTGAACACCCAGAGCGGAACCACCATCACCAAGCTCAAAATCATAAACAGCCAGAACTTAAAATAAAAGAAGAACGAATGTAACATGTGAGCATACTATAACGACTGCGAAAAAAAGGCAAATAGCAATGCAACAAAACTTTCTCAATAGAACTTTTAACTTGCTTTACCGAGGGCTCAATCATATGATTAATAATGGAGCTGCTATGAAAAATGAACAGATTTACCAGGAGCTGGTGCGAGCCGGGGCTATGGTTGCAAGTGAACACCGGCAAAGCAATCAGCTGTCGATTCTGGTGGACCAGGCTTACGATATATCCCATGCCGATCTGGTGTGCCTCTATCTCTACTCCGGGGACGAATTTCAAATGCGTTTGCTGCTCGAAGCGAAGCGCGGAGACTTTCCGGTCGAGAAGCGGCTGGCTTCGGATGATGAGCTGTTCGAGTTTCTCGAAGAGTGTGAAGAGACGCTTGCCCTCACCGAGCGTTCAAATGTGTTTTTTGAAACTGCCTTTCTTCATCCTGAAATGAACAGCGCGGTGGTACTGCCGCTGTTTACTGCAACTTCTCAGTTGGGGTATCTCTTTCTGAATGCCAAAAAGAGTTATTTCTTCACGAGCCAGAGTTTCTATTTTCTCGATTCCTTTGTCAGGATTGCCAGCGGAATGGTTCAAAGCACTCAACTTTATGGTGATCTGGAAAAGCAGTATAAAGAAATCGAAACCCTGGAGCGTTATCAGGAAAATATTTTCTCTTCCATGTCCGACCTGCTCATTACTACCGATTCAAAAGGACAGATTCACTACTTCAACCGCGCAGCCCTAGAGCGGATCGGCCTGACTGAGGATCTGATCGGCGAACCCTTCGAAAAGGTATTTCGCTCGGCCCTGGGGAATAAAATCCTCAATGCCGTTAATGAGGCGGATCAAAACGATCAGGAGCGTCTGGGAATACAGGGCATTATGAAACGCAATACAGATGAGGATATGGATTTTACATTGAATGTGGCGCCGTTGCGGGGAAAACGCGGGAAGAAAGAGGGGTTAACCCTGCTGTTCAGCGATCAAACCCGGGAGAAGGAGCTGCAGAGTAAAATGGAATCGGTGGTCGAGGAGCGCCGCATTGTAAAGGATATGTTTGCCCGCTACCTTTCAAACGATATTGTACAGACCCTGGTTGACCGGCCCGACCTGGTGAAGCCGGGCGGGGACAAAAAAATGGCCACCATTCTGTTTGCCGATATACGCGGCTATACCTCGTTTTCCGAGACTAAAGACCCGGAGTATATAATCGATGTACTCAACGCCTACTTCAGCGAAGCGGTAGAGCTGGTGATCAAATACAGAGGCTACATTGATAAGTTTATCGGCGATGCTATTATGGCCGCCTGGGGGGTGCCGATGTACTCCGAGGTAGAGGACGCGAATGCGGCGGTGGAGTGTGCGGTGAAACTGCAGCGGCTGGTAAACAGCAAGGAGCGCAACTTCTTTACCGGCGATGCGTCGCATCTAAAGGTGGGAATCGGCATGCATACCGGTCCACTGATTGCCGGCAATCTGGGCAGTACCCGCCGGATGGATTACTCGGTGATTGGAGATACCGTGAATGTCGCCGCCCGCCTCGAGGGAGTTGCCGGCCCCGGGCAGGTGATTATCACCGAGAAGACCAAAGACCTGCTCGGTGAAGGTTTTAAAGTTAGAAAGCTCGACCCGGTCAAGGTGAAGGGCAAATCTGATCCCGTGAATATTTATAGTGTGGAAGATATGAAAGAGAAGAAATCATAGTGGAGGAGTACATGGCATCGACAATTGAACTGTTAAGGCCTGTCCCGGATTACTTATGGGGTATCGCTATTGTGGTGATAGCGGTTGTACTGGCCTACCTTATTTGGCGCAGCGTAACCCGCGCTCTTTTTAGGCATCGCTTGAAAACGGTCGCCGAATCGCCTGAGAAGTTGGAACCGGTTCTGATGAGCCGCTACAATCCGGCGGATTTTGTGAGTATGGCCTCCGCGCTTGAGGCTGCTGTCCGCCGCTGGCCCGAAGCCGATCTCTTACACCTTACTGGTGCCGATGAAATTTGGATTCAACGGCTTGCACAGCGACCGAACAAACGCTGGGTTGAACGAGTCCTCGAGTTCACTCCGGACAAGGGTATGTTTACCGTGTTTCTGGCCGCGCTCAAACACGCAAAAGCGGCGGAGATTTTCAGAACATGGCTGAGTGAGAACGACGATCTGCTGGCTCTGCGAAAAGTTGCCGCATCGGGAAAGGGTGAGAGTTTCGACGGTAGAAAGGCGATGACTCTTCTGCAAGACCGGCTGGACCAGGTTCGCGAAATGATAGGTGATCCCCTGTGGGCTTCACGCTATATGGCATTGAAGGTGCTGTTGTACGATCAGGATGAACGTACAACGCGGGCGCTCTGGGAAGCATTCCACGACCCCCACAGTTTGGTGCGGCGGACAGTGGTTGAAGAGTTTAAGCCTGCGGGTAAAGAGGCAAACGATCAGCTGCATGATGAGCTGGTGCGCCTTTTGATAAATGATTTTGTATATGAAGTCAGGGCTGCCGCGAAACAGCGCCTAAACAGTGACTATCCCGACCGTCAACAGGTAAAGTATAAACAATTGTCCAAAATACAGAAGCTTCATCTGGTGCAGCAGCTGGATCAGACTTCCAATGAAGACCGAGATTTTGCATTTTCTGTTCTCGAGGGAAAAGATGACGAGCTCTCACTCTATGCAGCCCGGTTTTTAGAGGAAGCGGGAGCACTTAAACAGATGTTTCTGCATGTCGATTTCTCGGACCGAAAGGCCCTTGAAAGGAACCGCGCTCTGCTGGAGCACGCGGCTGCGGTCAATCAGCTAGGATTCCTTGAATCGCTTCGATCCGCCAAATCACCGGCGACATGGTTGATAGCCGCACATTTGCTGTCTCAAAAAGGCTCTGAGAAGCTGGTGCATACACTGGTGGAAAAAGCGGGAACTCTGAAGACAAGAGAAGCACCGGAATACCGTGAGGTATTTGAGGCAGTCTTTCAGTGTGCCTGCAGATGCGGCAGTGAGCAGGCTGCCGGATATGTGGCGGAATACCTGCTGGAGAACCGTAGTGACGGGGACAAGGCCGCGTTTATCCTCGGTGAACTGGACGGCAGGTTTGCATCGGTGTATGTACCGGCACTCATCAAGCTGTTAAAAGATCCCGATTTTGCGCAGTTGGAAGCCCTTTACTCCGCTCTTGTCAAATTCGACAGTTCCTTTTATCTGGATGAGCTGCTGGACGTCATTTCTGCCGATCGGAATGAATATCCTCACCAAGTACGGATATCCGCATTTCAAGTGGTAGGCAGGTTAAAGCTCCCGTATTGTCTGCAGACGATTCTGGAGCATCTGCCGATTCTTCCGTTAGATCAGGCCCGGGAATTCGCAAAACACCTGGCCGCCTACAACGGCAAAGTGTTTACAGAACGGGCGCAGGCAATTTTTGAGGGCGAAGACGGGAAAGTCCGTGCTGCTCTGATTGCAGCTGTCCCTGAAACCGAAAACAAGGAGTTTCTGAAACCGATAAGGGATTCTCTGGATGATGCCGATCCGAATGTGCGCAGTGCAGCTGCGTATGCGCTTTTGGAGTACGGCGACACCCGTTCGGTAAAGCAGGTACGGGAGATGCTGCGGGATCCGGTAGAATCAGTGCGCAGCGACGTAGCTCGGGCTCTGGGACAATACGGAAACGACGCCTCGCTGAAGCATTTCGAGGAGTTGTGCACGGATGAAAACGAGGTGCTATCGGTGAAACTGGCAGCCATTCAGGGACTACGGGCATCCCAGCGGGAAAAGGCAGTCGACATTCTGGTCGGCTACTTAAAATCGGATGCCGAGCAGGATCTGCAGGATGAGATAATCGACGCACTTGCGGATAAAAACTCATCCAAGGAGCTTGCCCGACTCGTATCCCACATGAAGGATGCCGAACACGAGCTGCGAGACAAGCTGGTACAGGCTTTTAGCCGGATGGGCTACGATTCAGAGGCGGTAATGGTAGAGCTGCTGCGGGAGGACATCGCCTCGCTGCGGCCTTACATCACCAGTGTGCTGGAAGAGACCGGCTTCATCGATCACACGATCCGAAAGCTTTCGCACCGCGATCCGCAGGTTCGCCGGGATGCGGCTGAGCTCTTGTCTTTGATCGGGACGGTCGCGGCCTTCAGAGGGATTGTGCTGGCATCCCGCGATCCGGATGAACAGGTGCGTGTGCGGGTAACCAAAGCCCTGGAACGGCTGAATACGAAAGAGGGAAATGAGATTCTCGATCAGCTGAAAGAGGATCCCGACCCGAAGATTCGTAAGTATACATTATGGGCGCTGGAGCGAATCAAAGTAAAAAACAGTTGAGTGTAAAATAGCGGCCGGCAGTGCGCTGCACGCTTTAATGCCGGCCTGGCTTGGCTTGGTTCAGCAGCCGCAGTTTTCCTGGACGAAATCGTAAGGGTAGGGTGCTGCAATGGCACTGGCTTCGTTCAAACGCTTCATCTGCTCCTGAGTGAGCGACCAATCAGCAGCCTTGAGGTTGTCCCGCAGGTGTTCGAGTTTGCGGGCACCTATGATAGGACTGGTGACTTCGCATTTTCGCAGCAGCCAGTTCAGTGATACCTGTGCCGGAGATTTTCCGGTTTCCTTTGAGATTTCCAGGAGGGTATCAATAATCCTCCAGGTCTCCTCGGTATTGTAGTTCTGCCAAGATTCGAACCAACCCTCCTTTTCAGCCTGTTCGACTCGGCTGTTGGCCGGAGGAGCCTGCATATCGCGGGTATAACGACCCGACAGCCAGCCGCCCAGCAGCGGACCCCAAACCATGAAACCGAGTCCTTCCCGGGCGCATAGCGGCAGCAGTTCCCATTCGGTAGACCGAACGAGCAGATTGTATTTTGCCTGCAGCGAGATGAAGAGTTCCCATCCGTTTGCAGCGCTCATGTCGAGGGCTTTCTGCAGCATAGAGGGGGTAAAATTACTGGCCCCGAGATATCTAACCTTGCCTACCTGCACCAGGCCATCCAGTGTGTCCAGTGTTTCCTCCAGCGGGGTGATCGGATCCTGGCAGTGGACCTGGTATAAATCAATGTAGTCAGTCTGCAATCTTTCGAGGCTGGCATCTATCTGCTGTAGAATATGCCCTCTCCCGAGTCCGCTTTCATTCGGACCATCTCCCATGGAAAACCGCACTTTGGTGGCAACTACATAATCTTCCCGCCGTTTTTGGCTGAGCCATTTACCCACGATTTCTTCCGATACACCTTGCGAATAAACGTTGGCAGTATCAATGAAGTTTCCGCCGGCGGCGGCGAATTCGTCCATCATCCTGTAGCTGGTCTCTTCATCGGTTTCGCGACCAAAGGTCATGCTGCCCAAACAGAGCTCACTGACCCTTAATCCTGAGTTTCCTAAACTTGTGTATTTCATTTACTTCTCCTCTCTCCCTTTAAATGTGCGAAATTTTGCTCCCGATGTCAAAAACTACTATACTCCCTTAATGAGGAGCTGCAGAATGAATAGAAAAAAAATAAAGATCTTGCTGACGGCATATTATCTCGCGCCGTTAGCGGTAGTTGCATTGGCCTATGTGGTAAACCCGACTATAGTTTCAGACCCGTTCTTGTGGGCGGCACTAATTGCCGGAGTGCTCGGATACAGCTGGCTGATGATCCAGCTCGTTTTGAGTGCTCGGCTGAAGTGGCTTGAAAGGGGGATAGGGCAGGACCGCCTGCTCATATTCCATCGGACAATGGCCCCTTTGAGTTTGATTTTGCTGATTGTCCATTTGGCAGTAAAACTGTGGCTGTATCCGGCCTCGCTGCAAGTTGTCAGCGGACTGGTGGTGTTCATCGGTTTTGCACTGGTGGGTTTCGTCAGCGCAGCCCTGTTCAACGGTTCTTCGAAAATGCCCCTGTTTGCCCTGCTTCAGAAGCTGGTGTACGGGAAGTTGAGACTACAGTACCACCAGATGAAAAACCTGCATAACGGGACCTTTCTGCTTGCAGTGATTATGTTCCTGCACGTAAGCGGGTCGAGTACTGCCGCCTCTTCGACAGTCCTGCGTCTCTATTTTATTCTATTGTTTGCCATTTCGGCGGCGGTTTATATCTATCATAAGCTGCTGCGCCCCCGAATGCGGTCGCCGATTTACAGAGTTGTCGATGTCTCACGGCCTTCCGACCAGGTTACCAATGTTGGTTTCGAGCATGTGAAGGGCCGGCCGGTACGCCACTCTCCGGGCCAGTTTGCCTTCTACTGGTTCCTGAAAGGAGTTCCCGGCAAGGAGGAGCACCCCTTTACCATTTCCGCCGGCACGGATGAATCGGTCAGCGGGAAGCAGCTTTCCTTTACCGCCAAGGCGCTAGGCGATTTTACCGAGGCGCTTCCACAGGTTGAAAAGGGCGACCTTCTAAAGGTGAACGGTCCCTATGGAATTTTTTCATATCACTTTTTGAATGAACAGCAGCCGATGGTCTGGATAGCCGGAGGAATCGGTATTACTCCCTTTCTGAGTATGGCCAGAACTTTGGCGGTTGAAAAAAATCCCGCCCGGCCGCTGCTTTTGTGGAATACACGCCGGCCCGAAGATTTTATCTACTTGGAGGAGCTGAAAGCCTCTGCGGAGGTGGTGCAGCTGCTCGACAATCAGGAGGCTGAATGGGACGGAATGCGCGGCAGAATGACGAAGGAGTTTCTGCAGGGGATGTTGACTGAGAATCATCTCAAAAGAGCGTTTTTTTTCATCTGCGGTCCCCCGGCTATGATGGCGGCGGTACGAACCAATCTAACCGCACTGGGTGTAGCCAATTCGCGAATGCTGTGGGAACGTTTTGCCCTGTAGCACTGTTTTAATACTGTATGCCGAAAAAAAACTCGGCGCGGGCGGTTAATGAAACGGTATTGAATCCTAAGTGGAAACCAAGTATAGGCTCTTCGACCCGCTGGATATAGAATCTGAATCCCACTCCGGGCCCGAGAAAGAACTCATGGCTCGCCTCTATTGGGCTGTAATAACCTCCTTCAAAAAAACCGTAGCCGCTGAGAGTTCCGAACGATGGTTCAGACAGCGGCAGCTCATATTCTGCGGCGGAGGTGAAATAAAGCCGGTCGACAGTCTCCTCGTTCGGCAATATACGAAAGCCGCTGCCGAACATCTGATTGTAATGCAGCGGGTCTGTAAAATTGAAACCGGTTTTGCAGAAGAGTTTTAGATTTCGGCGGACTGGTCGGTGAAAGGTTCTCTGCAGGGTAAGATTGCCCATGAGATTACCGGTGCGCGGACCGATAATGAAACCCCGGCTCAGCTGAGCTGTGATTCGAGAACCTTCCCTGAAATAGAAAATGTAGTAGGTAGTGTCGTAGCTCAGTGAAATACCGACTCCGAGCATTTCGGAGGAATCCGGGAGTTCATGCAGAGGGTCCCATCCGGAAGTGAGTTCGAGCATTTCGTACTCTAACAGACCGGCTGGCTGGATCCGTCTATTCTGATTTACCTCGAGTTTTGAAATTACCTGGCCTGTGTAGCCGGAAAAATTCCTCACTTCGGTTCCGTCGGCATAGCTGTGGATAATTTCATCGTAACCACCGGAAAAAAAGAGGCTGAAGGTTCCGTTCCCGTCATACAGCTGCGGGTTTACGTATCCCATCTTACCGGTCAGCCCTCCCCGCTGCCACACGGTGGTACCGAGCAGGGTGGATTCGCTGCTTTTGATTTTAGAATCAACAGTAGCACCCCCTGTGATAACCGCACCCCGGCTGAGAGAAAAATAGGGGACTAGTTTTAAATGGGGATGCTCCTTCACTTTTATGTTGATTCTATATCCTTGGCCGGTCGGTTGATAATACAGCTTTACAGACTCGAACAGCCCTGTTTTAAACAGTTGCATCCGCAGCTTTTCTATGTCGAGTGCTTTGATCCGATCTCCGGCGCTAAGCTCTATAGATTCAATGAGCGCTCTGCTGCTGATGCGGGTCAGCCCTTCGAACTCGATCGAAACAATCCGCGTATTCTGATTCTCTTCGATAAGATCTTCCGTCAGAATCATCGGGCCGGGGAGGTAGGTGATAACCGTAGTTGTGGAGTCCGGATCACCGTGATCACTTCCGTCAATTTGAGCGTCTGTTGACTGCAGTGTGAATAAAAACAACAGTATAGCTGTAAAAAGCGCAGGCAATCTCTGCATACTATTACTATAGGAGATGGCAAGTAGCCTGCCAAGTGAAAATTGTGTGTGAAAAAACTTGATCTTTTGGTATACTTCCACAATAACGCTGATAGGAGACTGCTATGAAAAAAATTCCAATGCTTGGGCTGCTCGTATTACTTGGACTTTCAACATTGACAGCTGAACCAAAAACTAGCCGTTGGATAACAGGAGACTTGGCCTGGTATCCACCCAATCTTGAAGGGTATGGAGTAGAGGGTTATGCACCAATTGATTATGATACTATTCCGCAAGCAGAATTTATTGGTACTATCGAGGATGATGAAGCCCGCGATTTGGGTGGACAGGGATTCGAGGTCCGTGCAGTATTCGGCTATGAGCTTGAACTGCCTTTTATTCAGGGAAGCTCAGCTTTAACAAAAGACAATAATGTTAAGTTTCGGTTTACTGGAGAGATTTCACCGGTAACGCTTGCAGCCAGCGCTGAAGTTGTTGCTACACCGGTTGCATTTCTTTCCTTTTTCAGTTCTGTAACAACAGGATCAGGATGGGCGATCGGCGATATCAGTGGTCTTTCCTTCAATACTCCTGATAATACATTTGAGCCGGCACCGTTGGAGGGGGCAGTAATTGCTGCCAATATGGGAGGTACTTTTCAGTTCGATTTCGGGGTGATAGTACCCGGCGATTGGACGCATGTAGTGGTAGTATACCAGCCCTCTTTGCAGTATGAAATGTTCACTGCAGCTTCTGCAGATGAGGCCTGGTTATGGCAGGCGGATGCCGGTGAAAACTTTAATGGATGGAATTGGAAACAGCTCGGTGTCCTCGGATACCAGATGCCGGCCGTAGACCTCATAGATACTACCGGTGTTCTTTTAGAGACAGAACAAAGAATCACTAAACAGGATGTTTCCACTATGGACTCCGGTGGCTGGGGTTCGGATTTTATGACTATATATGTGAGTCCTTTCGTAGCTTTAAAGTTGAACGAAAACAATGCACTTACGATACAATGCCAGTTCGCCCGGGGGCGGGATTATACCGATGAATCGATTGGTAATGCACATTTTTCATACAGAAAGGTCGATACCGGCAGTCCCACCTATTGGTATTTCCGCCGGGTGGCCTTGTCCTACCGGTACGACTACTGAGGGCGAATCAACTAAGTGAATTATTGCAGAAAGGCAATCACTTCGCGCAGATAGGCCGGTATGTCGGGTGGCCTGCGGCTGGATATGATGTGACCGTCTCTGATCACGTCGGTGTTTTTCCAGATTGCACCGGCGTTGATCAGGTCGTCCTTTATTGCTGGGGTGCTGGTCACCTGACGGCCTTTGAGAATGTCAGCTGAAATGAGTACCCAGCCGGCATGACAAATCTGGCCGATGAGTTTTTCGGCTTTGTCAAACTCGCGGATCAACTCTATTACTTCCGGATAACGCCGCAGTTTATCGGGGGCCCATCCACCGGGTACGAGTACCCCGTCAAAATCTGCTGCTTCTGCCGAAGAGTAGGCTATATCGGCGGTAGCCGGAACGCCGTGTTTGCCGGTATATTCTTTGCCGGCGGCTTCTCCGGCCAGTACAACTTCCGCCCCGGCTTCTCTCAGGCGAAGTACCGGATACCACAGTTCCAGATCTTCGAATTGTTCATGTACTAAGGCAACTATCTTCTTTGAACTAAGTTCCATTGCAGCCTCCTTAATGCTGTGTATTCTTAACATAGTAAAATCAACCGGCAACGGCAAATGCAAGACAAATACACTTTGGCTTTGCGTTTCAGGCCTTCAGCGTATATAATATGGGCAATTGCGGTATCAGAAGGAGCAGGTACGTGTACGACCATGTAAAAGAGGTGCTGTTTACAGCCGAAGATCTCGAACAGCGAGTGAGTGAACTCGGAAAACAGATAACTGCAGATTATGCGGGGAGGGAGTTGCTGGTGATCGGGGTGCTCAAGGGTGCTAATGTATTCCTGGGAGACCTCATTCGCCACATAGATCTACCCATAGAAATCGACTTTATTGCTGCTGCCAGCTACGGAAACTCAACCGAGAGTTCGGGGGTTGTGCGGCTTTTGAAAGATTTAGATTATCCTATTGAAAACCGGCATGTGTTGCTGATCGAGGATTTGATCGACACCGGTTTGACGCTGCACTATCTTGCTGAAAATTTGAAGGCGAGACTGCCGGCATCATTCAAGATTTGTACCCTCCTCGATAAGCCTGAACGAAGAAAGGTTGCGATGGAGGTGGACTACAAGGGCTTTGACATCCCGGATGAGTTTATCGTCGGATACGGTATAGATTTCAGTCAGAAATATCGAAATCTGCCCTACATTGCAACACTGAAACCGGAAGTGTATGCATAGAAAAATCCAACAGCTTGTGCTGGTTCTCTTGTGTGCGGCAACAACGCTTTCAGCGGCGGCAGCCGAAGAGTTTGTGGGCAGGGTAGTGGGGATCGCCGGTGGAGATACTATCGATGTACTGCGCAGGGGCAGTGAAGTGACAGTGCGGCTGCATGGCGTGGATGCAGGATGATGACGGGAGAGCTGGTGAGAGCCTGCCCTGATTAAATATACACAGATAAGGAGAGCAATATGTTTATATCACACAGAAATAAAATACCGGGGAAACAGTTGAGCGGCGAGGCGCTGAATAACGTAAGTAAACAGGTTTTGATCGGACCCGAGCAGGGCTGGGAAGACTATGTAATGCGCATGTTCACTCTGGGAAAGGACGGGTATACACCGCGGCATGACCACGATTGGCCGCATATTTTGTATATAGTTGAGGGGCAGGGTACGCTCCATCTCGACGGCACCGATCACCAGGTCGAAAGCGGCTCGACGGCCTTCGTACCCGGAGGGAAAGCCCATCAACTTATGAACCGTGGCCCAGAAAACTTTGTATTCATTTGCATTGTACCGAAAGAGGGCGACAAATAACTCGACTATCTTGACAGCAAAAAAAAGAAAAGGAGCGACTGTGGTTTCGTATCTCTACAATAAGTATTCTCATGAAAATGTGATTATTCAGGAAAAAGCGGTGTCGCTTCTGTTTTTGGATGCGCTTTTGTGTATTGGCTTCTTGGTTCTGGGAGTGCTCCGCATTTCCGGCGGATATCTTTTAATGGGGATTATTGAGCTCGGCGTGAGTCTTCTGCTGGTTTTTCTCTGCGTATCGATTCTTAGGGGCGGATTTCGGGCCGCGAGTATAAGCACTATTGTACTCTTCTGCATCGCCGCCTCGGGGCTGTTTTACGTCCGGGAGATAGAGAGTGCCAAGGATATCTACATACACTCCACCTATATGGTGCCGGCCTTCCTGACCCTGCCGCTTCTGGCCTATCATTACTGGCAGGTGATCGGAGCTCTGCTGTTCGGAATCGCCTCCCATGCGCTTCACAATCTTCTTAGAATCGTTCCGAGCGCAAGGTCCGTTTCCGGAGTGTATGACGGTTCTGAGTTCATTGTGTCTTTTATTCTCATGGGCTTTAGTGCAATTTTCATTTTTCAAATTTTTCATCTGCAGCACAAAAATCTGAACACGATTGAGAGCACTGCGGAAAAGGCGCGCCGGCAGTACAATCAACTGAGGAGTTTGTTAGACCAAACCTCCAGCAGTTTCAATGTGGGCGAACAATTGCAGATTCACGCCCGCATCAATTCCGATGTTGCGCAGACTATCGCCAACCAATTGCGGGAGATGCAGGGTGAAATGCAGGGGCTGGACAACGATGCCGACCAGACAAAAAGCGGACACAGCCGGATAATGGAATCGAAGAACTCCGTTCGGGAGAGCATGCGGCGGCAGACGGAGGCCATCCAGAATGCTACCACCGCTACCGAACAGATCGGAGCCCAGGTGGAGACTACTGCGAACTCGACGCAACAGAAACAGGCGGGGGTAGAGGGGCTGGTACAGGTCGCCGAAGAAGCGGCCGATAGAATGCGTACTACGGTCGAGGCCTTTCACTCGATATCGAGTTCCTCCGAGCGAATTATCGAGGTGATAAAGGTTATCGAAGATGTTGCCGACCGAACTAATCTTCTGGCTATGAACGCAGCCATAGAAGCGGCGCATGCCGGGCATGCGGGTCGCGGGTTTGCGGTTGTTGCCGGTGAAATCCGCGGCTTGGCGGAGGAGACCAACGAAAACTCCCGTACAATCCGGGCAACTCTGGAGGAAAACCGCTCCCTTATCAGCAATGCGGTGGAAGCGGGCGATGCTCTGCACGGGGTTTTTAATGAAATCCGGTCAAAGATTTCCGAAGTACATGCTGGCCTCATGGAAGTGATAGCCGGAATGGATGAGTTCCGGGCCGGCCATTCCGACATGCAGCAGGCAATTGATAATCTGAATCAGGTAAACGAAACAGTCAATGAATCTCTCCAGGTCATGGATGAGAATCTGCAGGCCGGAGCACGTTCTGTCGAGCACATTGCCGCAACTATCGGCGAGCTGCGGCAGCAGTTGGATGAGCTTTCCAGTCATACCGACTCTATCTTAGATGAATCTTCCAAGCTCACAGAGATCGGGCAGGAGAATGTTGACAGTTATACCCAGCTGCAAAATGAGATTCGCGAAGCCAGTGAAGCGTGATATACTCTCTGCATGCAGTCGGTCGAGCAACTGAAATACTCCGATTTCAACCCATCTCATCAGGTCGCTCTCATTCAATGGAAGCTTCTACCCCGCGAAGTGGAAAGTTCCGAAGCTTTCGCACAGGCGGTGCGGCGGAGATTTCGCCGGGCCTGTTCGCAGCGGTCGGTTAGACTGCTGGTGTTTCCTGAGTTGAGCGGGCTGTGGCTGCAGCTGAGCGCTGTTTTAGGCCGGTCCTCCGTAGTCAATTCTAAGCCCGCCGGATTCGCGGAATTGGCGGGCTTGGCGGCTGGGCGTTTGGTCAGAGAGCCCGGCGCTCTGCTGCGGGGGTTGTTCGGTGGCGGCGGCCGGGCGCTTACCGCCAACAGGTGGAAACAGCACTTGCAGGAGTGGCTCGAACCTTTCTGCAGGGGCGCTGAAGAGCATAATGTATACGTGTGTCCGGGCAGTACCTTTTTGCCTCGGTTTCATTATTCTCCCCGCGGGAATCCTGTGATGGATAAGCCCGGTCCCGCTAACACGAGCTGCCTGATTGCTCCGAATGGTAAACTGCTCGGCGTCCGAAGTAAAGTACGGCTCACTTCTCTGGAAAAGCGTCTCGGACTAATCGCCGGAGATGTGGCGGAGGATCTGCTGCCGTATCGAACCGAGCTCGGTAAGGTAGGTCTTGCCGTCTGTCTGGACGGGTTTTACGAGGATATTATTGCCCGGCTGGATATGCAGGGAACGGAGTATGTACTCCAGCCTTCGGCTAACAGTATCGATTGGAACTCACTGCTGCAGCGGGAAGATAACCGCCAGGTGCGGCAGAGTGAGGAGTGGCTGAGCTGCGGAAGCGGGGCTCTTATTCAAGGCAGAGAGCGGATCATAGCCGCCTACAATCCGATGTGTGTCACCCGCGGATTGTTGTTTTCGAACAGCGGGAAGTCGAGCGCATGGATCAATTGCCGGCGGGCAGCCACCCAAGCTGCCACAACTGCCACAACTGCCGAAGTGGCGACATATCCGGGGCTCATAAAGCAAGCTCATAATGAATATCAAGAGGAGATTCTCTATGTCGAATTACCAGAGCCCTGAGGCGTTTACAGGCATCCGGCGGTTTGCATATAACCTGTCGGCTGCGGGGTGGACGCTCCTGGATTCGCTGCTGCTCACCTATTATGTGGTATTTTTACTGCCGCCGCAGGAGCGGATTGATCAGGGGATGATACAGTTTGTTTCGGACCGCTATGTATTGGGCGGCTTAACTGCACTGGGGGCTATTATGCTGTTCGGGCGCCTGGTGGATGCGGTTGCCGATCCGCTGGTCGCCTCCTGGTCGGATCGCAGCAGCTCGCGCTTCGGCCGCAGACGGCTGTTTTTGGCGCTCGGGGGTGTCCCGCTGGCCTTATCGGTGGCAGCCGTTTTCTTCCCGCCGATTCAGGCTGAATCCTGGTTCAACACGGTGTATCTTGCCCTGATTTTCGGCTGTTACTTTTTCAGTTTTACCCTCTATGTCGGCCCCTATATGGCACTGATTCCGGAACTCGGACACAACGAAAAGGAACGGCTGATTCTGACCACCGCGCAGGGCTATTGGTCGCTGATAGGTAGTGCGGTCGTGATGGTCGGCGGACCGCTGCTGATTGCCGCACTGATGCAGCAGAGATCCATGGTGGGTGCCTACCGGCTCGGTATTCTGCTGATGGCGATACCGGGTCTGCTGCTCTGTTATGCAGCTGTGTGGGCAGTGGATGAAAAGCGTTTTAGTGATGCCGAGCCCGCTACCATTCCATTCAAGGAATCTTTCCTGCTGACGGTAAAGAATCAGCGGTTTATTCTGTATCTGATCGGGAATATGACCCTGTGGTTTTTCTTTAATATCATTCGTTCTTCGAGTGTATCTATGACGATTGTATTGACCGAAGGGGATGAGGCCTTTGCATCGATGGTCTTTACCGTGTTGATCGCTGCGGCTGCCCTCTGCTTTCCTCTGATTGCAGTCTTGGCCCGCAAAATAGGCAAAAAGGCGCTCATGTGTATTGCATTGATTGCATTCTCTGCGGCGGGCATCGGGTTTTCGGTGACCGGTCTGCTTCCTGTTCCTGCCAGGGCCTGGATGCTCGCTATGGCGGTAGTAGCGGCCTTTCCCTCGGCTGTGCTGATAATTATACCCAATGTAATGCTTTCGGAAATCAGCGTGGAGGATACCCGCAGAACCGGGCAGCGCAGAGAGGCGATGTTCTTCGGTACCCAGGGCTTTTTTATGAAGCTGAATTTGGGTGTTTCGGGCGCGGTTATTGCCGGCCTGTACAGTGTGTTCGGGAACGACATTGCCAATCCACTGGGTGTGCGGCTTACCCCGCTGGTGGGAGCTGTGGTTGCATTGGTAGGTTTCATTGTAATGTTGCGTTACAAGGAGCCGGTCACTGATGAGTAATGCGGCATTAGTCGGAATAGGGGTAGTGGGCTGTGGGCAGCGGCTGAGAACAATTTGCAGCCATCTTATGCGCCACGAATCCCTGCAGATAGTGTCATTGTACGATCCGAATCCTGCACAGATGCAGCGCTTCGTCGACGAGTGCGGAATAAGCCGGAGCGTGGAGAGATGTGAGAGCTGGGAGGCTGTGTTGGAAAACCCGAGGGTCGCATGGGTGTGTATCGGGTCGCCCAATAGTTTTCACTACGGGCAGACCCGGGCTGCCCTGCAGGCCGGAAAACATGTGTTTCTGGAAAAGCCCTTAGCTACCACGGCAGATGACTGCATCGACCTCCTGCGTCTCCGTCGGGAGCATGATCGCAGGATAGTTACCGGGTTTGTGCTGCGCTACAGTCCCCTGTATCGCAGCGTCAAGCAATTGCTGCAGGAGCGGAAGTTCGGCTCGATGCTCACCATCCAAGCCAATGAAAACATCTCTTATGCCCACGCGGCGTATATAATGCGGGGATGGCGGAGAAAAAGCGATGTGGCCGGACCGCACATACTGGAAAAATGCATTCACGATATCGATATCATGCAGTGGATGAGCGGAAGCCGTTTCAGCAAAATTGCTGCGGTCGGGGGAAGAAGTATTTTCTCCTGCGCGCATCGTGGGCTGTACCCACCAGAGATCCTGGCTTCCTGGGAAAGCAAGGGGAATCTGGACAGCAGCGATCCCTTCTCCGATGACGAGATTACGATTGAAGATCACATTCAGCTGCAGGCCGAGGGGGAAAACGGGGTAAAAACCCAGTTTACTGCGGTAGCCGGTGCGGCGATGCCGGAGAGAAGACTGAGTATCAGCTGTGTCGGAGGTTCGATTACCGCTGAGTTGTATTCGGGCACGCTGCGGTATCGAACCATCGACATGGATCACGAGGCACAGCTGCAGTGGTTTGAAGGCGGACTGCACGGCGGCGGCGACGGAGTGCTGGCAGACGAACTCCAATCAGTGATGAGCGACGACGCCGACCCGGCGGTAGAGTTGAAAGAGGGCGTCTGGGCCAACATTGCTGCGCTTGCAGCCGATGAGGCCCGCCGGAGTGCAGCCTGGATAGACCTGCGCCCGTATTGGCGCCGGGCCGATGCACTCGATCAGTAGAGCTCATTCGAAGGGCTTGTTCTGTCAGGGAGCTTTATCCCGAATAGTGCCGTCTACCCACACTCCGCTGCGGTTCTCTCCCTCGCGTTCGGGAATCTGCATCACCATTCCCGGACGAATGAGATCGGGATTTTCCGGCTGCGGCAGTTTTTCCTTGTTTGCCTGATAGATCGGCCACCAGCCCGCGGGATCGTCATATACAAAATCGTAGCCGGCAATTCTCCAGAAACAGTCTTCATTCCCGGGCATGTCCCGTACCACATAGGCGGCGGGCAGTTTCTTTTGAGCGGTTTTTATCTCTATGCTATTGAGCAATTCAATGGCTTTTCTACTGGTAGCCCGGCTGACCTCGAACGACTCCTCCTTGAACAGAGAGTCAGCTTTCTCGATCATTTCCTGAGCAGATTTGATCTTTGCAGGAGCACTTTCGCGGCCCCCGGCCCGTTCCACTTGGCCCAGCAGATTGCGGGCTTTCCAAAGCGCACTGTTTGCCCGGTATTTTGCCAGCATAAACTGCACATATTCTTCCGACTTTGCGGCATACTCTTTGGCCTCTTCCGCATATTCAAGCGCTTTTTCATACTCACCGGCCTCCATGGCCTCTTCTGACATCTGCTTGTAGCGCTGGGATTCACGATAGTCGGAATTGTCCTGCAGATTCTGTGTGAAAGCAGTCATCAGAGGCAACAACATCATAAAAAGGATAAGCGACAGGATGATTTTTCTATTCATTGTTTTCTCCCTCCTGCTCCTCGACCGGCCGAGATGTCTCTTCTTCCGCCTCTGCTGCGCTCTTCTCTACGTTGGATATAGCCTGTTCAGCATCTTGTATTGCTTTCTGGGCTTTACGGCGCAGCTCTTCAGCCTTTTCGCCAGCCTCTTTGTATTTCGATTCCGCCTGAGCATAGGTTTCGGCAGCATCCTGATACTCCTCGTCAGATTCAGCGGCTCGACCCTTGGCAAGCAACTCTTCCGCTTCGCCGAACAGCTGAGGAACCGCCTGGGGGGCTTTTAAGGATTCTGCTTCCAGTTTTGCGTCACGAGCCTGTTGAAGGTTTGTTTCAGCCTTCTGTTTATATTCTGTCTCAGTATCAGTGATTTCTTCTTCACTGGGTTGAGCTGCAGGCTGCGGCTCCTCTTCTGGAGCGGTAGCACAGGCCGCTATCAGCAATAATACAATTGGAAAAAGGAAAATGAGCTTTTTCATACCTACATCCTTATAATCAAGGTTTCATCTTAAGAGTAATACCTCTGCGTTCATCCGGCAAGTAATATCTCTTTCTTGACTCATTATTGACCGATCTGAAGGAATGGCGTACTATTGCAGCGCAGGCAGAGCAAGGTGAGGTTCGAAATTTGAAGCGGTTTATTGTATTCACACTTATTGTTATTATTTTTCTCAACTCGCTTGCACTCACCCTTTTTTTCGTGATTCATTCCCACAACAACTTCAACTCAATGCGGAATCGCAAAATCGAGGATATTGAACAACAGTTGATAGACCGCTTGGAGAGTTTTCACGTCCTCATCCAGCCGTTTGAAAAAAGAGCCCGGGAGTATAACGAATCTGCACTTCGCGAAATATATCGAGAAATAATCGAGCAAACACAGGGCAACCCCTTGTCCGCAGAGAAAAGAACTCTCGATGTTTTGGTCGAACCATACGCCGGCGTTGATCTGTATTTAGTAGATGAAAGCGGCACGGTAATTAAAAGTACATTTCAAAGTGATATCGGGCTCAATTTACTCAGGATGGATGAAAGTTTCTCGGTATTCATAAAATCAATGTATGGACAGGGGCAAATCTTCACTCAGCGACTTGGTATTTCCAATATGAAGGGAAACAAAATGCTGTACTCCTACTTCAGCCCCCGCGAGAGTGATTGGATATTGGAAACCTCGGTAGATTTTGAAGAGTTCATGCGACAGAATTATTCCAATATGCTCTATGTACACCTGTTCGAGACCTTTTTTACCGAGATTCAACACTCTCAAAGCGATATCAAAGCCTTTGATATTATTTATCAGACCGAGGTGAGCGCGCGATCATTCATCAGTGGCAAAGAGTATGTTTTGAATCAGGAGGTGCTGCAGACTCTGAATGAGGATGGAGCCTACCGGAAAAGAGACGGCGATGTTCTGCGAATCTACCGGAAAAGCTCCGCAAGCCGATCAGGCTTCGATTTTGTACAGTATCCGATTCTGTTTATTGAGTATAGTCTTAGCTCATATTATGATTTTCTTGCCAAGTTTTATATCATTGCCGGTTTGAGTGCACTATTTTTGATCGGCCTTTTTTCGGGAATTGCCTACAAACTCGTTGAGTCGAAACTCGTGCGCCGCATAGAAGAACTGGATGAGGTGCTGCAGAGGGCTGCATATGAAGATTACAATGTACGGGTGCGTTACAACTCGCGTATACCTGAGCTCATGACGCTTTCTACTTCGGCCAATCGTCTGATCGAGCAGGTAAAGAGCCGTGAATACGATTTACGGGTTGCCCTTCAAGAGCGGGAAATGCTGCTCGATGAAATCCATCATAGGGTGAAGAATAACCTCAATGTAGTCATAAGCCTGCTGAATCTTCAGCACGAGAAGGTGCACACAGTCGAGGATGTCAAAGAGGCCCTTCTGAAAACCCGTAACCGGATCTATTCCATGGCTCTGACCCACGAGAAGCTGTATCAATCGGAGAATTTCACCGATGTCAACATGAAAACCTACGTGGACTCTTTCCTGTCGACCTTCAACTCTTCGATCGGTGATCAGCCGCATATAGTGATAGAATCAGAGGTTGAAGAGGTAAATTTGTCAATTACCCATGCGGTCCCCTGCGGCATCATACTGAATGAGCTGCTGATGAATGCTGTTCAGCACGCCTTTGACGGCAGAGACGAAGGGCTCATACGAGTTACATTTTTCAAACAATCTAAAAACGAGTATATGCTGAGTGTCGAGGATAACGGCAATGGCCTGCCGGATGACTTTTCGCTCCACAACACCGGATCCCTCGGCCTTATTCTGGTTGACGCCTTGATCCAGCAGCTGCACGGACAGCTGGCTATAAAGAGCAGCGGAGGCAGCCGCTTCGAAATTGTGTTTAAAGTTAACGATTCCGAATCGAGCAGCCTGCGGCGCTACAACTAAGAGGACCGAACAGAATATCTCAGCGGGCCCCCTGCTCGAGGGCAATCTTGCCTGTGCGGATAGATTCGACAATTTTGAACTGACTCAACAGGTTTATAGCGCTGTCTACCGCTTTAGAATCGCCGGTAATCTCCAGCACCCAGGTTGTCCCGGATGAGTTGAGTATCCGGGCCTGGAGAACCGTGACCATCTGCAGAATATTGTCACGGTCAGCAGCATGGACTTCGATCTTGACCAATGCATGTTCACGTTCCAGAATACGCTCATGATCCAGATCCCACACCTTGATTACATGTACGAGCTTCTGCAGCTGTTTGCGTACCTGTTCGAGTACTCCGTCATCGCCTTCCACTACGATAGTGAAGCGGCTCTTACCGGGCCGCTCGGTATGCCCGACGGTGAGACTCTCGATATTGAATCCGCGCCGTGAGAACAGGCCGGAAATGCGGGTCATAACTCCCGGTATATCATCGCATAGAATAGAAATAGTGTGTTTCATCAGGCTTCTCCTTCAGTCAGTTCGAGTAAGTTGCGGCCGGTGACCATCGGGTAGACATGCGCCTCTTCTCCGATTTTACAGTCTATAACGGTAACTCCGGCTGAGTCGGCGGCCGCCTGAGCGGCTGTCCGCAATTCCGAGATGGTCTCGGCCTGTTCGCCCCGGCAGCCCAGATCGGCGGCCAAGCGGTCGAAGTGAATATCCTGGGAAAAACGGCTCACATCGAAGCGACCGCTGTAGAAGCCGTCCTGCAGCTGCTGAATCATGCCGAGCCGACGGTCGTTCATCACCAGTACGGTCAGCCGCACACCGGTTTCTGCGGCAGTGACAAGCTCCTGAATATTCATCAGAAATGATCCGTCGCCGGTAATCAGGACAACCCGGCTGTCCGGCCGCGCTATTGCAGCTCCGATGGCTGCCGGAAGACCGAAGCCCATGGTTCCGAGCCCGCCGCTGGTGATGAAATTTCGGCCGGCTGAAACCGGAAAATGCTGAGCAGCATAGATCTGATGGCGCCCCACATCGGTAACCAGTACTGCGTCAGAAAAGACCTCCGCCGCCGTTTTCAGGGCGGACGTAGTATCGATGGAGAGCTCCGCCGAACCGTTGTTGCGCTGAGCGTTGGCCTGCCGCTGCTCAATCAAGGTTTCTGCCCAGTCGCCGGCAGGGCGGGCGGAGGAGCTGCCATTCTCGGATAACAGGGCGGTCAGACGGGGAAGTACATCCGAAATATCCCCTACTATCGGCAGATATGCCGGAACATTTTTGCCGATTTCGGCCGGGTCAACATCGATGTGAATAATTTTTGCGTCATGGGCAAAGGTCGCCAGGGGCCCGGTTGAACGGTCGCCGAAGCGGGTTCCGATGGCCAAAATGAGATCAGCTTTTGAAACGGCGGTGTTCGCGGCCCGGCTGCCGTGGTAACCGAACAATCCCAGGTTCAAGGGGTTTCGGTTATCAAAAGCCGATTTACCCATCAGGGTGTGTACCACCGGAATCTGCAGAGACTGCACGAAGTGTGCAATATCCTCATATGCGTTCGAAGAGATTACTCCGCCGCCGGTAATTACCACCGGCCGCTCGGCACTGCGCAGCTCCGCGGCGGCACGCTTTATCTGACCAGGATGACCT
Source organism: uncultured Sediminispirochaeta sp. (assembly GCA_964603735.1). GTDB lineage: Bacteria > Spirochaetota > Spirochaetia > DSM-16054 > Sediminispirochaetaceae > DSBN01. The sequence continues at coordinate 80,561 of CAZRWN010000007.1, forward strand.
TTTGTGGTCGGATTGTAGCCTTCCAGCACCCTTCGCTTTTCGTGCTGATTGGCAAACTCATCGGTTTGTACGTCCTTCGGAATGTCCACTAGAATCGGACCGCGCCGGCCGCTGCCGGCCAGGAAGAAAGCCTCTTCGATAGTCGGGGCTACCTCAGGCGCGGATTGGATGAGATAGTTGTGTTTGGTGATGGGAATGGTGATGCCGGTAATGTCAACCTCCTGAAAGGCGTCATTCCCGATCATCGTGCGGGATACTTGTCCGGTAAGGGCCACCATCGGCGAGGAGTCCATATAGGCGGTGGCAATTCCGGTGACGAGGTTAGTCGCCCCTGGGCCGCTGGTGGCCAGACAGACGCCGGTTTTTCCGCTGGCCCGGCCGTATCCGTCAGCCATGTGGGCGGCTCCCTGTTCATGGCGGGCCTGTACATGCCGTATGCCGGAGCGCTGCAGTGCTTCGTATATGGGCAGGTTTGCGCCGCCCGGATAACCGAAGATAATTTCTGTCCCCGCTTTCTCTAATGCTCTCACCAACGCTTTCGCCCCGGTTGATTTTCCTTTTTTCACACCATCCTCCTTTAGCTATGACGGGGCGGAATGAGTAGTTGACTGGGAGGGCATAAAAAATGGCCTGCCGCCGGATGGGCGACAGGCCTGTAGTTTGATGCTCTACAGTCTTACCGCTAACCCGACGGTTTCAGGAAACCGGGAACTAGTACGAGGACGACCAGCAGTACGACGACGAGTAGAGAGGTGAGTGTTGTCTGTGCAGTAGTGTCCAAGTTTCGCATTCTTCCGATTTCCTTAGCCGTAACTATAGATAGAAACTTTGTCGTTGTCAAGAAGTAGTTATTCGATTGCGGCCGGCCTGCTCCGCGTACGGTTTTGAAAAGCCGAAACAGCTTGTCTTTTGACCACTGCATGCCTAATTTGTAAAGAGAGTTTGAAACCGCGGAGGTGTTGTATGCGAGCTACCACAAGAATTGTATCTGTTTTACTTGGTGTGTTTCTTTTTTCGGTATTCGGCGCATGGGCGGGCGGTACTCGCAGCCCCCGGATGTTCCGAAGCAGCAATTGGTGATTGTGTATTGCCGCAGCGGCAGCCGCTCAAACCGTGCGGCCGGAATACTGGAGTCCCTGGGATACACACGGGTTGTGGATTTCGGGGGGATTTATCGCTGGGAAGGCGAACTCAACACAGGCGAGTAAAGCGTGTATGCATGAGCTATCGGTAACTCATGAAATCCTCCAAATAGTGCTCAAATATGCGCGGCGGAACAGGGTTTCCCAGGTTCATAAAATTACCCTGGAAATCGGGGAGTTGAGCGACCTCGAGCAGCCGTGGATTCAGCGCTATTTTGATGCAATCAGCCGGGGGAGCCCTGCCGAAGGAGCGCTAATCGAGGTGGAAACTCCGCCCTGCAGCTTTCGCTGTAATGTCTGCAGTAACGAATTCGTTATGCGCCTGTCTGCGGATGAGCAGGTTCTCTGCTCCGACTGTGGATCGAAGGATGTGCAGATGATTTCCGGCCACGAGTATAAAGTAAAAAGTATGGAGGCAACTTGAAAAGGGTAAAACTGATCCAGATAGGCGAGGATATCGAGGCTGACAACCGCGCCGAGGCGGCGCGTGTTCGTAGAATACTGGCCGAATCATCCACTTATATGATGAATCTCATGTCATCCCCGGGAGCGGGGAAAACCAGCCTGATTTTAAGGACTGCCGAGGAGTTGAAGCAGTCTCTGCGCATCGCGGTGGTGGAGGCCGATATGGACTCCCAGGTAGATGCTGAAAAGCTGCTTGCCGCCGGTGTACCGGCCGTGCAGCTGCGTACCGGCGGCTTTTGTCATGCCGATGCTCACATGATCAGCAAGACGCTTCCTGCTCTGGAGCTCGACCGCAGCGATCTCCTGATTTTGGAGAACGTAGGCAACCTTATCTGCCCAGCCCAGACGGACACTGGAGCGCACTTGAATGTGATGATTCTGAGTGTTCCGGAAGGCGACGATAAACCGCTGAAATACCCTCTGATGTTCCGCCAGTGCGAGGCCTTAGTGGTAAATAAGACCGATTATCTACGGATGGGGGATTTCGATATGGAAGCCCTGCGCCGCCGGGTCGCAAACCTGAATCCGGATATGCAAATTTTCGAGGTTTCCTGCAAAACCGGCCGGGGGCTTGCCGACTGGTCTGAATGGCTGCTCAGGAAAATAGGCGCGGGTGAGGCTCGGCAGTAAACATGGCCTCCGGCTGCTGCTGTCAGACCCGCATGCCGAGACCGGCTTTGATCAGCAGCCAGGTCGCTTTGACGGGCCCGAAGCGTCCGTAGAGCATCCGCACATACATCTCCATTGCAGAACTGGGCGGTGTTTTAGGGCCTTTGCGGGGGTGCATTGCTAATGCATTGACCGGACAGCTGTGTACGCAGACACCGCATCCGATGCAGCGTTGGGGGGCCAGAACGGCAGTCTGTTTAGCCCGGCTTTCTGCGGGGCCGGAAGCGGTTGTTTTTTCAAGTGTAAGCGCCTCCATGGGACAACGGGCGAGGCATATGCCGCATCCGATGCAGAGCTCGGAGTTCACCTGTACAATATAGTTTGAATGCAGGAACTCTCCGGGATTGGGCAGTTTTCTGACTCTGGAGAGGATGGCACAGCAGCAGCTGCAGCAGCTGCAGATAAAATCCGGATGTCTGGTGTTCTGCGCCTGCAAAACCAGCCCTTCGGCCTCTGCCTGCGTGAGATAATCCAAAGTCTCCTGTTGGGTCAGCCGGGTACCGCGGTTTTCCGCAATAACCTGCTTAGCAACACCCTCCAGGGTCAGACATGTCTCTTTGAGGTCGGTCTGGCGGCACTCGTGACCGAGCAACTCCCGTCCCTGCCGGCATATACAGTTCTGAAGAGCAAACGGACCCGGAGAAGAGAGGATGACTTGGCGGATATTGTCATAACGGCTCACATTGCGTTTGGGGAGGATTGTTTCGTTGATTGGGATGGTTCGCATCTGCCGGGGTTTTTCATGGATGAAGTCATCCATGAAGGCTTCGTCCATATATGCGGCGGCTTCCAGCTCGAAACCGCGGGTAAGGCGGTCTACCTGAAACTCATACAGCCCCACTGCGAACGGGAGCTTCCCGTACATTTGCTGCTGTTTTCCGAACCGACGTACCGTTTCACTGTTGATTGCCTTTTTTTCCACCAGTTGCTCGAGATGTGCTGTTACCTCATCGAGCGAAAGTTGTCCTCCATTTCTCAAGACGCGGCGATGTATGCGCTTCGGCGTCTCGGGCAGTATACTCAGGCCGAGGGCTACCCGCGCTTCATCTACCGAGTAAAAGCGTTTTAATATCGTAATTTCTATACCCGATTCGCTCCGGGGAAAGGCCACCGGCATTACATCGAGATGGGCACGCAGTTGTGCATATATTTCGTCAGTTGTATTCATCCTTTTTTCTAGTGTACTGCGTGGAGGGACGCGCTGTCTACCTTATACGTACAATGCGGGGGCTTGTAAAAAAAGGCTGCCTATGAGAGCCCTAGTGAGCCCATTGCTCAGGTTGGCTTTTCATAGACAGCTTATTGGGTTACTTCAGGAATTTACTTACGAACGGAGATGTCTGTCCTTCCCGCATGAAATGGCCGGACGGTCCTTCGCCGAGAAACTCTGAAAACCAAGATTCATGTTCAATTTCTTCATTCAGAATAGCCTGCGCCAGATCATAGGTGCGGTGGTCTTTACCGGCGGTTAGATTACAGATTTCGGTGTAGCCGCGCACTGCACAGCGTTCGGCTTCAACCAGTACTTCCATAATTGCCTTTACATCACTTGGATCCGAGGGCAGTGATGCCGGCGGACAGGCTGAGATGTTGTGAAAATCCACCATGTTTTTGGGGAGTTCTCCACCCAGTTCATAGATTCTGGGAACCAGCGCCTCGAAGTGATTGCGGTCCTCGATGCGGGCGGTTTCCGCGATTTCTTTCAGTCCTTCGCCCTCCAACCCGATCAGATTTACCCGCAGAATGGTGTAATAGTAGAAAGTTGTCAGCTCCGCGGACGCATTGTTTACGAGCAGTTCAACCAGTGTGTCCACATTGATGCCTGCATTTTCGACCATTTCTCTTGCAACTCTTGCCATATTCGGCCTCCTAAAAATAAAAATTAAGAATAATTATAAGAATTATTCTTATTTAAGATTAAAAAAACACACTCACAATTTCAAATCCTCGCCTATTGTTTACACGCGTCGCATAGACCGTAAAAGTCGATGCGGTGCTTGCGGATTTCGAAGCCGGTTTGGTCTTCGACCTTGCGCTCCATTTGAGTATCCACGGGAAGGGGCAAATCGCGTATAGCTCCGCACTTTTCACAGATGAAATGATAATGCTTTGAAGTGTTGGCATCGTAGTGTTCGGTGGGGTCGTCAAACTTAATATTCTTTACAACGCCTTCGGATACCAGCACATTCAGATTTCGATACACTGTTCCTATAGCCACCCGGGGAAACTCCTCACGCAGGCGGTCGAATACCCAGGCGGCGGTTGGATGCTCTTCGGTCTGCAGCAGCAGGTCTTTTATTCTGTCGCGGAGATCACTCCGATTACGTCTGGGCACTGTAAGTTATCCTCTATAATATTAAGAATTATTCTTATTTTTAATATCGCGCTTTTTACCATATTTGTCAAGAGAATTGCAATTCTATTTTGCTTGCATGGGGCAGAGTACAAGTGTAAGCTCATAAGTAGCTGGTGAAAGACTGTATCGCAGGAGTGTGCTAATAATGGAGCGGAAAATATATATTATCCTCAATCCAACTGCCGATCACGGCAATGCAATCAAGCATGTATCGCAGATAGAAGCCTATTTAGATAGGAACAAGACCGCCTATAAGCTGGAACTGACCAGCAGCTCTGGGCATGCGATCGAGCTGGCCAGAGAGGCGAGCATGCGGTATATGCAGGATTTCCATAGGGGCAGCGGTGAGGTAAAATCCGTGATTGCCGCAGGAGGAGACGGCACCGTCAATGAAGTAATCAACGGGATGATGGAGGCTGCCCGCAGCGGCCGTGGAGAGCCTGTTGAAGCTGCTGATTTGCCGTTGTTCGGGGTTATTCCCATCGGGCGGGGGAACGACTTTGCCTACGGGGCCGGAGTTCCGCACAGTATTGAAAAAGCCTGCGAGCTGCTGCACAGTGAAAGCTTCTATCCAATGGATGTAGGCCGGATCACAGGCGGGCTGTATCCGCGGGGGCGCTATTTCGGCAACGGAATCGGTATAGGTTTTGACACTATGGTGGGGCTGGAGGCGGCCGAGGTGACCTGGATTCCGGGGTTCCTGGGCTACGTGTACGGTGCACTGAAGATGCTGCTCGTCTACCCGCAGGCTCCGCTGTTGAGGGTGAGTTATGGCCAGAGCGGTGAGCATGTGGTAGTCGATCACAGCCAGCAGGTTTCCATTATGAACGGTAAACGGATGGGGGGTACCTTTTACATGGCTCCTGAGGGCGATACCTCCGACACTCTGTTCGATTTGTGCATGGTCAAAGGAGATCTCAAGCGCGGACAGCTCCTGAAAGCCATCGGGCAGTATACCAAGGGCTCACAGTCAAAAAACCCGCATATTTACAACGACAGAGCCGAGCGCTTTCACATAGAGGCGGTGGAAGGCGAATTGGTATGCCATGCCGACGGCGAGACCATCTGCACGGACGGGAAAGAGCTGAGCGTTGAGTGTATTCCGCACGCGCTGCGAATGCTATCGAGGAGCGGGAATAACTAAACTAGAGAGGCCGGAGCTTTGAAAGTGAAAATGAGTCTGACAGGCCGAATCATCACTCACGGAATAAAGGCATTGCTGCATCTGCTGTGCAGAATCCGGCAGGAAAATCTCGATTCCGTACCCGCCGAAGGGCCGTTCATCGTTGTGGTCAATCATATCAATTTTCTCGAGGTACCTCTCATTTATACCCATCTCTACCCCCGCCCCAGCAGTTCTCTAGTCAAAGCCGAAACCTGGAAGAATCCGGTACTCGGGCGCCTGGCGGACCTGTGGAGCGGTATTCCCTTGAAGCGGGATGCAACCGATTTTTCCGCCCTCAGAACAGCGGAGGAGCGTTTGGCCCGGCGGCAGTTGTTGTTAATTGCGCCGGAGGGGACCCGCAGCTACAGCGGAGTCATGCAGAGCGGAAATCCGGGGGTAGTGCTGCTGGCTCTGCGGAGCGGTGCCCCTATTTTTCCCTTGGTGCATTACGGGGGCGAGGAATTTTGGAATAATATAAAACGGCTGCGGAGAACCGAGGTAGTGATGCGCGCCGGGCGGCCGTTCTACATCGAGCCCGGGGAAGGGCGGGTGAACCGCGAGAAACGACAGCAGATAGTGTATGAAATCATGCACTATCTGGCCTCGCTCATGCCCGAATACTACCGTGGAGTGTATGGGGGCGATACAGGGCACAAGTACTCATACCTTAGATTTTTTTGAGGCGGAGGCTGCGGGGGTTCGGTGAGGAATCGGCCGAAGCCGGACCGGCCGAAGCGATGAAGCGTTGAATAATCTTGATTTTTCTAATAATCCCCCATAGGGTTGGTGTATGGAACGGACAATATCGGTTGAATTCGCAGAAGCAGAAGATGGGGTGGAAGTTGCAGTCGATGCGCTGCAACGGTCGGTAGTCGAGTTTCTGGATTCATACGGTGAAGAATCGCTGCTCGGACCGTGCTTTGCCGCTGTTCTGTACAGCGGAGACGGAGGTGAGAAGCCGTCCGGCAACCGGATTCAAAATCGCATAGACGGCCGCCAGAAGTTCGACAATCTGTTGAAGGCGGCAGGTACGGATGAGTTCGAGTTTTTTCGGCATGTGGTCCGGCAGCTGGAATCGGCGAACCACCAAAATCCGCCGGCCGTGCGGGTCGGCGAAGTCGAGCTGCCGAAGCGCTTTCTGATGGCTGTTTTAGAGGTCCTGATTCCCGGTGAAGAGCTGATTTCGGTACGCAGCGTGGAGCAGTTCGAAAAACTGGCCAACGTACGTATTCCTGCAGAAGACCGCGAAAATCTGCAGACCGTAATAGACACCTACCCGGTGCGGCTGTCAAAGCACGTTATCCGGCAGGCACGGTTGTCGCCGGACATTGCGTATCAGTTCATGCCCTTTGTAGAAGAGCTGGATGAGGCCGGCTTGAAGAACACCTGGGTCGGACAGTTTCATCGCGGCCTGATCGAACAGATGTACCAGAACCGGCCGATCTTTGTGCTGCATATGAGCTGTCCGGTGTACTGCCGCTTCTGCTTTAGAAAGCATAAGGACACCCGCAACCAGGCGGCACCCACTGTCGAAGATGTGGATGAGGCCATTGAATATATCCGCACCTCCCCCCGAATCAAGGAAATCGTGCTGACCGGCGGTGAGCCGCTACTTAATAAGAAAACCCTCACCCGCGCGGTAGAGGGACTGCGTTCCATTCCACACATCCAGACCATCCGGATCGCCTCGCGCTGTATCTCATATTATCCGCACCTGTTTTACAAGGACGATGCCTACTGGCTGAACTATCTGCGCGATACCAACCGCGATTTGCAGAAAACCGGTAAGCGAATTGAAATTGCCACCCATTTCATTCATCCCGACGAGCTGTCCCCGCAGAGTCTGGAGATTATCTCCGCGCTGGTGACGGCCGGGGTACAGGTCTACACCCAGACCCCCTTCCTTAACAAATGCAACGACGAGGGGCCTGAACTGGCGCAGCTCTACCGAGAGCTGCGGGGGGCCGGCTCAGAGCTGCACTACATCTACATCCCTGCCAGCCCGATTCAGGGCAACAGCGTGTACTGGACCCCCCTGTCCAAGGGGCATAAGGTTTTCAGTTATCTGCGCGGACACCTCTCCGACCGGGCCATCCCGATCCTGTGTACGGCCACCCGCATCGGTAAGATCGACTGGAACGCCAGCGGCTGGGCCGTGGAACAGAGCCGGGAGCACCCGCGGAATGTCTGGATACGCACTCCCTACAATGCCGAATACTACCGCGAGTTCGTGCCGGATTTCGAGTTCGACGGGGTACGGGAGAATGAGAACGGCACCATCGATGCCGAGTTTATGGCCGAGATTGGGGACCGGCAGCTGTTTCTAGGCGAGTTCGACGGAGTGCCTGCCTTCGAACGGGAGTTCGATGCGGAAAAATTGAAGCGTGTTCAGAATGAGCTAAAGGAAATGCGGCGCCTGGATGAGGGCGTGGTACTGACCGGCATAACTTCGGTGTTTCGCTCGCATCTGACCCGGGTGGATGTGGATATTGCAGCTGCAACCGAAAGCGAACAGGAGTTTCAGGCGGCTGTAGAGTATATACGCAGTGTGCCCGAAGTAAACGATGTGGTCTTATCGGCCAACGTCTCCATTCTCACGCTGCTGGATGAAATCAGTCGCTTTGCCGCCGCCGTGAATATGATTCCGCATGTAAATGCGCTGCGGCTGCGCAGCACTACTTTTACCTATGAGCCGCATCTGTTTACCGATGAGGTTATTGAGCGGCTGGCCGACCTGCAGAAATTGACGGCAGTCAATCCGACCAGAATCGAGATAGAGGCTCAGTTCATTCACTCTTCCGAGTTCAGATTGGAACACAGTGCGGTGATATCGAAATTTCTCTCCCGCGGAATTACCGTGTACAACAACATCGTGCTGCTGGCCGGCATCAACGACAATGTCGAGGAGATGAAGAAGATCTGCTACAACTGCCGGCAAATCGGAATCGAGCTGTTTCAGCTGTACGTGGCCGGACTGCCCATCCAGAAGCGCTACAATGCGGCGCAGCCGGTTGATGCCACTACCGTCATCAACATTGCCACCCATCTGCGGCGCCACCAGAGCGGGCGGGAGATCCCCCTGTATGTGGTGCGGACGCCCTTGGGGGAAGTCGACTTCAACCTGAGCGGTATTATTTCCGCAAGCGGCGCTGAGACTGTACAGATGCGGCTGCTGCCGTATTCGCTTGAATATTATCGCCGGATTGATTCCGGTTTCGAGCTGCCTGAGGAGATGCAGATTCAACACGGAGAAATCGTCGCCCCTGTCAGCGGGCTGACAGTACAGAGCAATACCGCTTACTTTATTCGGCCCAGCCGAGGACCTTCAGTTTGAGGACCAGGTTCGGATCGGGGCAGTTCTCGAGGTAGTGCGGGGCGTCTTCAGACGCGCATACCCCCGGGAAATCGCCGGACCTGCCGCCGAGATCCTTGATCACTTCAAAATGGAGATGCGGCGGCCAGTTGCCGTTTACCGCGCTGCTGCCTACCCGGGCAAATTGCCGCCCGGCCGGAATCCGGTTTCCCACAGCAAGGCCTTTGAGGGAATCGCGCGAAAGATGGCCGTACAGGGTGTAGAATCGTACCCGCTCTATCGTATGGGCCAGAATAATAGTCGGCCCGTAATCGGCCGGCCCCTGGTTGTCCTGAAAACTGTGCACCTCGCCCGCGTAGGCCGCCAGAACCGGCGTTCCTGCCTCGATCCACAGGTCGAGGCCCAGGTGATAGGAGCGCACTTTTCCCTCAGAGAAGAGTTCGCTGTGGCGGTAGATGATACGGTTTTCACGGTACCCGCCCAGGCCGATCCGGCTGCCGGCCTTGCGCAGTTTCCCGAACACATATTCGGTGAACTGCTCGGTGTCGGCCGGATCGATTCCCTGCATTTCGGGGTTCTCCTCGGTAAAATCGAACAGAACACTCTCCTCCGCATCGGGATCGAAGGGCACTACTGATGCCCGGGGCTGTTGTCGTAGTATCTTTTCGAGGTTTGGCTTCATGTGCCGATGATAGGTCAGAAGCCCGCCGGGGGTCAATAACTACCGTTTGACCCGGGCGTTGCCCTCCCAGATGCTCCATATCTGCTCTTCATCCGCCGGCTGGCCGTAGTCGGTTTCCAACGTGGTTACCAGAGCGCCGCTGGCCCAGCCGAACTGCACCCATTTCTCCGGATCCCAGCCCCGCAGTACGCCGTAGAGCAGGCCGCCGACAAAACCGTCGCCCCCGCCGATGCGGTCGAGCACGTCGATTTCTCGCGGCTGGATGACATTCCACTGGTCGTCGGCCGACATTATTGCGCCCCACAAGTGGCGGTTGGCGCTGACCACCTGCCGCAGGGTGGTGGCAAATACAGAAGCGTTTGGGTACTCCTGCTTCACCCGCTCGATCATACCCTTGAAGCCGTCGATTTTAGCGGCAATGTCTTTTCCGCCGGCCTCCGGCCCCTGAATGCCGAGACAGAGCTGAAAATCCTCTTCGTTGCCGACCAGGATGTCGGATATACCGGCGATTTCGCTGAAAATAGCGCGCAGTTCTTTTTCGCGTCCTTTCCAGAACGAAGCGCGGTAGTTCAGATCGAAGGAGATGCGGGTGTCGTGCTTCTTGGCCGCCCGGGCCAGCTCGAGACAGAACTGCCCGGTTTCGGGGGAAAGGGCTGCGAAGAGCCCGGAGAAGTGGATGATCTGGGCCCCCTCTTGTCCGAGAATTCGCTCGATGTCGAAATCTTCTATGCTGATGCTGCGGCCTACCTCGCCGGCCCGGTCGTTGTACACCCGCGGGCCGCGCGATCCGAAGCCGCTGTCGGCGATATTGATCTGGTGGCGATAGCCCCAGGCACCGCCCTGATCGACCTCTTTGCCTTCGTAGTCCATATGCCGGCCGCGCAGATTGTCTTTGATTTTACGGGCAATGGGACTGCCCTTTACAAAGGCGGTCAGTATCTTCACCGGAAGACCGAGGTAGGATGAAACACTGCCCACATTCGACTCGGCACTGGTAACTTGCATTTTGAACAGGTCGCTCGAATGCACCGGCTGACCGCTCAGTGGCGTAATCCTAATGCCCATGCTAGTCGGAATCAAAAGCGAATAACGATAATTCTGTTTTAGGGTGAAACTCATACTTATACTCCCGGATAATAGGTTTCGTTTTACTTCGAAATGCAAAAGTAATACACAGTTATGGTACCACAGCTCGCCCTTCGAGTACAGAGCAAAGTGGAAAAAATCGGGCCGAGGGCTGCGCCCGGAGGCCGGGACTCTGCAAAAAGCTTTGTATTTGAGGGGGCGAAGCTGTTATACTCGTAGGAAAGGAGAAGTACATGTTTAGATTTGTTGTAGGAATTATATTCGGGGCCCTGGCGGTCATCTTTATCATGCAGAATGTGCAGGTGGTAGACTTCCGCTTTCTGATGTGGACCGTGTCGATGTCGCGGGCGGTGCTGTTTTTTCTTATGATCCTGGTGGGATTTATCCTCGGCTGGGGCTTCGGCAGCTACGGAAAACGCAAACGCAGACGGTAAGCGCCGATGAAGCTTGGTGTTATTGCCGACGACTTTACCGGAGCCACCGATGTGGCCGGATTCTTGGTCGAATACGGAATCCCCACCATCCAGATCAACGGAGTGCCCGACCCGGCGTATGGCGAGGAGGCGGGGGCCTACGTTGTCAGCCTCAAGACCCGCGCCTGCCCGCCGGAAGAGGCGGTAGAGCAGTCGCTGCGGGCTCTGAGCTGGCTGCAGTCACGGGGCTGCGACCGGTTTTACTTCAAATATTGTTCGACCTTCGACAGTACGGACCGGGGGAATATCGGTCCGGTGGCGGATGCAATTTTAAAGACATTGGGCAGCGGCTGCTCGGTAGTCTGTCCAGCCCTACCGGTGAACGGCCGCACTGTATACAAGGGGTATCTGTTCGTGAACGACCAGCTGCTGCATGAATCCGGGATGCGCAGCCACCCCCTCAACCCGATGCGCGACTCCAAACTGAGTCGTCTGCTCGAGAAGCAGTCTACCGGCCGGGCGGCCGGCTTGTACGCGGAAGTAATCGATCAGGGAGAAGCGGCGGTGCGGCATCAGTTGAAGCAGTGTGCCGATGCCGGTTACCGCTATGTAGTGACCGACACCCTGGCCGATGACCATCTGGCGGTGATCGCCGAGGCTGTTCGCGATTTTCCGCTGGTTACCGGGGGCTCCGGCCTGGCAATGGCACTGGCCAAACTGCAGCAGAAAGACGCCGCGGACATTGCCGCGGCCAAGCGTCTGGGGCGACCGGAGTCTGGAAAGACAGTGCTGCTGTCGGGCTCCTGTTCCGAGGCCACGCAGAGGCAGGTGGAGGTCTACCGCAAGCAGGCGCCTTCGATGCGGATCGAGGTGGAGCGCTGCGTGCAAGCGGCTGATGCATATGTGGCCGAACTCCTGCAGTGGACCGGAGAGCAGCTGGCCGCCGGCCGGGCGCCGCTGCTGTTCGCTACCACCGCAGCCGAAGAGCTGAGCGAGAATCGTCGCCGTTACGGCCGCGCTGAAGCGGGACAGGCTGTTGAAGAGCTGTTCGGCAAGCTGGCTGCCGGTCTGGCCACGCAGGGGGTCCAAAACTTCATTGTGGCCGGGGGCGAAACCTCCGGCCGCGTGGTGCAGAGCCTGGGGATCGAAGCCTTCCGGATCGGTCCGCAGGTGTCCCCGGGAGTTCCCTGGGTGCGGTCGACCGACGGTAACTATGCTCTGATACTGAAGTCGGGAAATTTCGGCGACGAGGATTTTTTCGCGCGGGCCCAGGAATTTGCCCGCCGCAAAGAGTAAAGGAAGCTCTATGGCCGATTGGATTAGCGGCTGCATGGCCTGTGCTTCGGCTGATTTACGGCAGTGGATGCGCGTGCCGGCACAGATGCATCCGACCGCAGAGCAGTTCGACTTTCAGGAGTGCGGGAACTGCGGATTGATACAGCTGAATCCGCGGGTGAGTCCGGAGAATCTGGGTACCTACTACAGCGGGTATTATCTTCCCTTCCGCGGGCCGGCGGCCTGGGGAAAGTATGCACCGCTGGTACAAATGAATCTACGCAAGACCGACCGCAAGCGGGCTGCCCTGGCGCGGAAGGCGGCCGCCGACAGCGGAGGGGGACGGCTGGGTCCGCAGAGTCGGGTGCTGGACGTAGGCTGTGGAAAACCGACCTTTCTGGAGCGCCTGCACACGCAGACCGGCGCTTATTCCAAAGGCATCGATTTCAGCGACGAGGGCTGGCGACAGGAACCGGGCCGCTTCGCCGGGCTTGACCTCGAGGTAGCGGAGTTCCACCAGTTTCAAAGCACCGCGCAGTTCGATGTGATTACCATGTGGCACTACCTGGAGCACGATTATCACCCGCGGGAGACACTGCAGCGCATGCTGGGGCTTGCCCATCGGCACACGCGTCTGATTATCGAAGTTCCGGATTTCGGCTCCTGGACCCGGGCAGTGCAGGGGCGGTACTGGGAGGGCTTTCACACCCCCCGGCATACCGCCGTATACTCGCCGGAGACCCTGCGAGTTCTGCTTGAACGGAGTGGATGGAAGCTTGTGAGGATGCGCAGGTTTGGGACGCTCGACGCGTATCCGCTGTTCTGGATGGGGCAGCAGGAGCGGCGCGGGATAGACTGGAGCGGCTCGATGGAGGGCAAGTTTGCCGGATTTATGGCCGGTATGCTGGCCACCGCACCACTGTTTCTGCTGAAACGCTGGCTGCCGGCGGGAGTGATGACGGCAGTGGCGCGGCCGGAATAAGGCTGGCGATTAGAAGGGCAGCAGCGGGCGGCCGCCGTGCCAGGTTCCGCGGGTTTTGAAGGGGCGGAAGCGGGCGAACAACTCCTCATTGTACCAGTTGAGTTCCCGGGTCTTCTTGATAGCCTCCAGATGGGCCTGGTTCCGGTAGGCGTAGGCTTTCATCGACTCTTCATCCTGCCAGATGCTGAAGGTGGCCATCTGTTTGACCGGCCACTCGCCGATTCCCTTGGCGCAGATGAGCCCGGAGAACTGTTGCAGCGAGCCGCTGGTGCGGGGCACCTGCCGCCAAAAGCGCAGCAAATGCCGGTTGGCGATGGTAGCCCGGGTGATGACGGCGGTGACATCGCCTTCGGCCTGACCGTCCGGTTTGAAGGGGTTTGTTCCGCTCCACTGGCCGTGGGATCGCAGCGGGGTCATGTACACCGCGACCATCTCCTGGGTGCGGTCGCGATACTGGGCGTACAGTTCGGAGTCCGCCAGGAAACTGTCGGCGCGGGCTTCGGAATCCCACACGGTGAGCAGGGCGTAGGTGGAAAAATCGGAGTACCATTTGAAGCCGTTGCCGGCCCCCGTGCCGAGTACCCGGTAGAACCGCAATCCTTCGACATCTTTCAGATAGCCATGGGCAAACTGCATCATGGTAAATGCCCAGAACTTATTACGGAACCCATTGTATTTGAACAAGCTGAGTACCACGACCGGCGGCTGATTCGCTTCCATGCTCTATAGTCTAAGCCTCCGGCAAGGCAAGCGCAAGCCTTAGCCCGTCGGAAGAAATCCGAAGCGCTGCAGCAGCAGATAATTGTTGATGCCGCGCTCTGCGATCAATCGCCCCGCGGTTTGGCCCGGTCGGTGGGTTCGGCCGAAAAGGGGTCTTGCGGCCAGTAGTGTTTGGGGTAGCGGCCCCGCAGCTCCTTGCGCACCTCGGGGTAGGTCTGGGTCCAGAATGAGTGCAGATCGCGGGTAACCTGCACCGGCCGCCGGGCCGGCGAGAGCAGCTCTATTTCGACTGGTACGCCGGCCACCCGGGGGGTCTCCGTCAGGCCGAAGAGCTGCTGAATGCGGGCCGAGAGGGTGCAGCGGCCGCCTTCGTAGCGCAGCCGGCGGGGGGTGCCGGATGGCAGGGTTAGCTGCTGCGGCGTCAGTTCGTCGAACCGGCCCTGCAGCTCCCAGGGCAGCCGGGCCCGCAAGGCTTCGGACAGCGGCAGCTTCTGCAGGCTGCCGCCGGTTATCTTTCGCGGCAGAAAAGGGGCCAGCCACTGTTCGAGGGTGTCCATAAGCGCATGGTCGGAGACCTCCGGCCAGGGATCTCCCTGTACCTCGTGCAGAAAGGCCATTCGCCGCCGCAGCTCCTCGGCATTGCGGTTCCAGGGCAGGGCAGATGGTCCTTCGGCGCGGATGAGCGCCAGCAGGGCGGAGCGGGGGTCGGTGAGCTCGGAAGGCTGGATAGGGGTTTCTGACATCCGCAAGCTTCCTACCAGACGCAGGCGGCGAGCCCGGAGCTGGCGGTTTTCATCGAGCGTGAGGAATTCTTCGCTGCGGCCGTGGCTTGTGCTGAAGGCCTGGACCTCGGCCTCTAACAGGGCAGCCGCCAGAAAGATACGTCCCTCCCGCTGGCCGCGGTGTAGGGCCCCGGCCACTATCCATTCGGGGGTAAAACCACGGTCTCCCCGGACGAGCCGCGCTTCGGGACCGGCGGCCAGGCGGTAGCGGGTGTTGGTAAGGCTGCCGGCCGGGCCGGAGGCGGCTGCAGCTTCAGTTCCGGGACCGTGATCGGCAGTGATCCGGCGGGCGATGCGGTCGGGGTAGGCGTTCAACAGCAGGCTGCCGGGGGATAGTCCGGAGTCGGTGGATGTCGTGTGCCCGGCTGCCGGGCGTCCGGCCAATTTTTCGAGGCGTTCGGCCTCCTTGAGTATCCGGTGGGCAGCAGGGCCGGCCAGCTCAGGAGAAAAGTAGCCTGCCTGCGCCTGTTTCAGCAGATCTATCCGCAGATCGAGATCGGCCCCGTAGGTATCGCGCAGCTCTCTGCGCAGCGGATCGCCGTGTTCGAGAACAGCGGCAGTCAGTGCAGCGGTGCGGACTGTGTGAGTAGTACCGGTTGCGGCCGCCGCACTGAGCATAGCGGCCAGGCGGGGGGGCAGCGGCATGCGAGCCATGGCCGTTCCCTTGCCAGTGGGTACGCCGTTCTGATCGATAGCCTCGAGGTCTCGCAGCAGCTGCAGGGCATCGACGCGGCGCCGGGGATCCGGCGGGTCGGGCCAGGGACATGACTCGCCTTCGGAATCCCCCCAGACGGCCAGTGTCAGAAACAGCCCCGACAGATCGGCCTGACTAATTTCCGGCGGGTCATAATCAGCCAGTCGTTCGCGGGCCTCCCAGAGGCGCAGTACCGTTCCCGGCGCAAGGCGTCCGGCCCGGCCGGCCCGCTGTTCGGCGGAGGCACTGCTGATGCGAACTGTCTCCAGGCGGCTTAGCCCGGTGTCCGGGCTCCAGCGGCTGCGGCGCTGCAGTCCCGAGTCAACAACGCAGGTGATGCCGTCGATGGTAAGACTGGTTTCAGCGATGTTGGTGGCAATTACAACCTTGCGCCGGCCGGCTTGCGGGGGTGCGATAGCCCGGTTCTGCTCGGCGGGGCTGAGGCGAGCGTAGAGCGGATGAATATCGACATCATCCGGCAGCGGATCGGAGCCGAGGGCATTGGCGGCACGGTGGATTTCTGCCTCGCCGGGCAGAAAGAAGAGAATGCTGCCGGTGCTCTGTTCAAGTTGCCGGCGGCAGATTTCCGCGCCGTGTTCTTCGATGCGAGCGGATGGCGGGCACGGTTGGTAGTGGACGCTTAGCGGATGAAGGCTGCCCTCGGCCTGCAGCAGCGAGAAGGGGTCTGCTGAAAACCGTTGTGCATCCAGGGTGGCGGACATCACCACTATGCGAAGATCAGGACGGAACAGCTCGCGGCACTGCCGGCCCAATACGTAGGCCAGGTCGGTGGCCAGAGAGCGTTCGTGGAACTCGTCCAGCAGAACGGCGGCGGTGTCGGAGAGCTCCGGGTCTTCGAGCAAGCGGCGAACAAATATACCCTCGGTCATGACGATGATATCAGGCTTTTTCGGAACAGAGTGTTCATAGCGGGTGATGTAGCCGATGCGGGTCTGTCCTCCGGCCAGCTGATCCAGCCGAGAGGCCAGGGCGCGGACCGCCGGACGGCGGGGCTGCAGCAGGAGAATAGTGCGGTCCTGCCGCCAGTCGGCATCCAGCAGGAAGAAAGGCACCAGGGTCGACTTCCCACTGCCAGGTGGAGCAGTGAGCACCGGGATGCGGTTTTTACCCAGTTCACTCTGAAGGGCGGTGCGCAGCGTGAGGACCGGATAGTCAGGTAGATTGAAGCGGCGGCGGTTCATTGCCACCCAGTGTAGCCTGAAAACCCGCAAGTTTTGAACCACCGGCGGCGCTGAATATGGGCTGTCAGTGGCCGGAGGCGATTATATGCGGATATATTGGCTGTGAAGAGTTACACTCTAGGGTGCAAGGAGTGAATTATGAAGAAAAGCCATATTTATATTGCAGCGATGACGGTGTTGCTTTTGCTGCCCCTGATCGATACCGCCGCCCTGGGCGGCAGAGAAAAGCCTGCGGAAGGCGCGGTGCTGACTGAAGAGGCCTTCCGGGAGATAGAGGTGTACGTAGTTCACCCGGCGCCGGGAAGCGGAAGCGGCATTGGCGTGCCGCGGCCCCAGGGCCAGGCGGTTTGGTATCTGTTTCAGGATGTGCAAGTGTCCGGCGGCACCGTGCAGGTGCAGGGAAAACGGCAGCTGGCAGGTCCGATTTTGACCCGAGAGTCCCTGCAGCTGAACGGCGATTTTCAGATGACCCGTTTTGCAATGAAGGTGGAACCGGCGACCCAGGTCTCTTACCGAAATCCCCGGGAGGTCGAAGTGAATGTGGCGGCTGACGAGCTTATCTCCAGTGGCCGGATTGTGCTGCAGCCGGCCCAGCGGGCGGTGGTCAAGGCCGCCGGTAAACTGAAGGGTGATCGGGCCCTGATACGGGTGAAATCGATGCGCCTGGACCACCGCGGCCAGTGGACAGCGGTGGTGGAGATAGCCGACCCGGCAGAGTGAGGGCAGCGCGGATGGGCACGGATGAAGACGCTGCTTCAGGACTGGGACCGGAGCCGGCACGGGGAACGGTCGTCCATGGCCGCGGATATCCATAGTTTATTTTTCGAGCGGATTGACCACCTTGATTCCCGGGAATCGCAGGAAGTCGGTGTCGTTGCTGTGTACTTCGGCGCCGGTTTCCAGTGCCAAAGCGGCGATGTGGGCATCGGTGGTGAGATTGCCGCTGCTGCCGAGTACCTCCAGCAGATGCTTCAGCACCGGTAGATGACCGCTGCCCGGGTTGAGCAGGCGGACATGAGGGCGCGCGGTCCAGCTTTCTACATCCTGCACCGCCGATTCTGCCGCTATCGGGTTGGGGAAGATTTTCGGATGCGTCATCAGACGGATATAGCCGAGGGCGACTGCCCAGGGAATGCCGACCGGCTCGTCGAGGGTGTTCAGGCAAGCCTCCCACCACTTCCGGGCTGACTGGTGGTGGGGCAGGTCGCGATTGTAGGCATAGAGCAGCAGATTGATGTCAGGAATAATCATGTTCCGCCGCCTCCAGCTCGTCGGAAAGCTGGTTCAATTTCCCGTAGTCTATACCGGCTTTTCTTCCGCAACTGTGCGGCTCCACAGTGAAATCGACGGCCCCGGTCGGAGATTCAGCGACCATGAGCCCACGGTAAATGGTTTCATTTACCACCTGTTTGAAGCTCTTTTTCTCCCGGTGGGCTTTCTCGTTGAGTTTTTCGAACAGAAAATCCTCGATTGTGAGTGTTGTTCGCATACACACATCATAATGCGAACAAAATCGAAAGTAAAGATGCTTTGATGCTTCTATTTGCTGATTTTTGACCTGATTGCAGGTGAACAGCGGCGGCCGCTGAAAGCTGCGGCCGCCGTGCATGGATTTAGCGGATAAACATATCCGCCGGGTTCTTTACATAGGCCAAGAAGCTGTTGACGAAGCGGCTGGATGTACCGCCGTCGACAATTCTGTGGTCCACCGTGAGGGAGACCGGCAGGACGGTGCCAACCACGATTTCACCGTTTTTGACGACCGGCTGTTGATGGATTCGGCCCAGGCCGAGAATTCCCGCCTGGGGGTAGTTGATGACCGCCGTACCCCACAGGCCGCCGATTGAGCCATAGCTAGTTACGGTAAAGGAAGCGTCCTTGAGCTCATCAAGCGTAAGTCTGCGCTCTCGGGCCCGGCGGGCCTTCTCTTGAATCTCTTCAGCGAGCTGTGAGATCTCCTTTTTGTCGACATCCCGAATTACAGGAACCACCAGTCCATCTTCGGTATCTACGGCAATTCCGATGTGGTAGTAGTTTTTATAGAGCAGCCGGTTGTTTTCCAGATCCATCTCACTGTTAATGGACGGATGTTCGGACAAGGCGCGGGTGGCGGCTTTGAGAAAAAAGGGCAGATAGGTAAGCTGCAGGCCCCTATCTGAAAACTTCTGTTTATAGCGCTGCCGGAGGGCCACCAGCTCAGATATTTCAACCTCCTCGAACAGGCTCATATGGGCGGTCGATTGCTTCGACTGGAGCATGTTTTTGGCTATGGTTTTTCGAATGCTGGTCAAGGGGACTTCTGTTATAAGGCTTTCAGTTTTCTGGGGCGGCGCCTGGACATGCTCGGGTGTGTGCTCAGCGGCGGTTGGTTCCGAATGATCGGCGTACGCTTTAATATCGGCCTTCATTACCCGGTTTTGCGGGCCGGTTCCATCAACCGCCTGTATATCGACCCCCAGCTGTTTGGCGTAGTTGCGGGCCACCGGGGTGGCTTTGACTTTTGTGCGTTTTGCACTAGATTCTTTCTGCGGCCGCTTTTCGGTACCCTCGCTGCTCGAAGGCAGCACATCGTCCGCGCCGGCGCTCTCTGAGCTGCCCACCACGCCGAAATGCTCTTCCGCCGCTTCTTCTGCGTCCTTCGGCGCTGGCTGGGTCGCTCCTTGCGTGGATTCTGCCGCCGGAGCGCTGCCGGCTATCTCGAGTTCGACCAAGGGGGAGTCTACTTCGATGGTATCGCCCTCTTTTCCGTACAGTTTGACGACTTTTCCGTCTTTAGGTGAGGGGATGTCGGTGACTACCTTGTCGGTCTCCATTTCCACCAGCGGGTCGCCGGTTTTGACGCTTTGCCCGGTTTCTACCCTCCATTCTACAATCACCCCTTCGGTGATGCCTTCGCCGATATCCGGAAAATTGAAAATATAGTTCATTGTATGTCCCCCTTTAATAATCCACCAGTTTCTGCAGTTCGTGAACAATCCGCTCCGGTGTGTGAATATACCAGTGCTCGCCCTGCGGAAAGGGAATAACGGTATCGAATCCCGACAGGCGGCGCGGCGGGGCTTCGAGATAGAGAAAGGCCTCGTCAATGGCAGTGGTAATCAGCTCCGCCCCCGGGCCGTAACTCTCGGGGCCTTCGTGTACGGCCAGCATCCGGCCGGTTTTGCGGACCGACTGGCCGATGGTCGCCCGGTCGAGGGGATAGATGCTGCGCACATCGATTAGCTCGACCGAAACTCCCCGCCGGTCCATCTCCTCGACGGCTTGCAGCGCCTCCCGCATACCGGCCCCGTAGGTGAGCAGGCTTACGTCTTCGCCCTCCTGCACAACTCTGGCCTTGCCGAGGGGAATCGAGAAGGGCTCTTCCTGCACTTCTTGTTTGATGGAGCGGTAGAGCCGCTTGGGTTCCATAAACACCACCGGGTCTTCGCTGCGAATTGCCGCGATCAGCAGGCCCTTGGCATCGTGCGGGCTGGAAGGAATGACCACCTTCAGACCGGGGATGGCCGCATACAGCACTTCCATGCTCTCAGAGTGGTGTTCGGGGGCCTTGATTCCGCCGCCGTAGGGCATGCGGATGACAATGGGGGCGGTGTAGCGGCCGCGGGTGCGGTTGCGCATTCTGGCCACCTGGTTGATCACCTGGTGAAACGAGTGGTAGGAAAATCCGGAGAACTGCATCTCCACTATCGGTTTGAGCCCCGTGGCGGCCATGCCGACAGCGGTGCCGACGATACCGGACTCGGCCAATGGGCTGTCGAAAACCCGCTTTTCACCGAATTTTTCCTGCAGCCCGGCCGTGACCCGGAACACCCCGCCTTCGAGCCCGACGTCCTCTCCATACAGGACAGTCTGTTCGTTTTCCGCCAGCGCATTCTCGAGGGCGCTGTTGATTGCCTGGACCATGTTCATTACTTTCATTTTCGCGGCTCCTTCTGATCGAGATACGCTTGGTACTCCTGTTTCTGCTGTTCAAGTTCCGGGGGCAGCTCCGAGTACATGCTGGCAAACACATCGTCGAGGCTATGCTGGGGATAGTTTTCCGCCTCCTGAAACTCGGCGTCGATTTTCTGTTTATACTCTTCTACGAGGGTTTCTTCCTCCTCAGGCCTCCACAGCTTCTGTTCGATTAAAAAGGCCCGCAGCCGGTTGATCGGATCCTTTTTGTCCCAGTGCTCCTCTTCTTCGGAGGTACGGTACTTTTTTGGATCATCCGAGGTGGTGTGGGCCCCGCGCCGGTAGGTGAAGGCTTCAATAAACACTGGCCCCTTTCCGCTGCGGGCATATTCGACGGACTGCGACAGCACTTCATGCATCGCCAGATAGTCATTCCCGTCGACCCTGATGCCCGGCATTCCGTAGGACACGGCTTTGGCGGCAATGGTTTTCGAGGCCGACTGCTTGTGGACCGGTACGGATATGGCGTACTGGTTGTTCTGAACGACTGTGATCATCGGTACCTTCCACAGGGCGGCAAAGTTGAGACCTTCGTGAAAGTCCCCTTCCGAAGTTCCACCGTCGCCGGAAAAGGTGAGCACCACCGACTCCTCGTCTCGAAATTTGATGCCGTAGCCGACTCCGGCGGCGTGGACGATTTGATCGGCAATCGGCACTGCGACCGGCAGCAGCCGGTGAGCCTTCTCGAAGCGCTGGGATACCTCATGGCCCCGGTAGAAGAGAAACATCTCCTTCGGGCTGGCCCCTTTCATTAACCAGGCTCCCAAATCACGATTCGACGGGACCAACCAGTCATTCTGCGCCAGTACCGTACCGGCGGCAATTGCCGGCGCCTCCTGCCCGAGATGGGGAGGGTAGGTGTACATTCTTCCCTGCCGCTGATAACTGATGGCCATTGTGTCGAACTGCCGTACAAACAGCATGTTCTGCAATGCTTCTATTAGTTCTTTATCTGAGAGAGACTGCTGCCACTGTTCGTCGACAAGCCGACCCTCCGTATCTATCACCTGATATGGTGTTTCATTAAAAGGATCGTATGCAGCTATATCCATAGTAGCCTCCTTACCCCTTAAACATAACAATCCTGACAAAAATAGTTAAGTATATAGGCACAAAAAGTGTAAAAAAAGGAACGAGGTTTCATGTTGTGGAACAAAGTTGCTATTTCGGAATAACCAAGGTATGGCCTTTTGCCTCTACTATGTGTGCATCCATGTTGTAGACTGCTCGAATTGCAGCGGGGCTGATTACTTCTCTGCCTCCGGCAGCCCAGATCCGGCCCGCCTTTAGCAGGAGAAACTTGTCGGAATAGCGCAGCGCCAGGTTGATGTCATGCATAGTCATGACCGCCGCCCGCGGGGCGGTGTGAATAATGGATTGGATCTTGCCCATGAGGTGGTGCTGGTTGCTTATGTCCAGACTGCTGGTGGGCTCGTCGAACAGGACTGCCCGGGGCTCCTGAGCCATTGCGCGGGCTATCTGGACCAGCTGGAACTCTCCACCGCTTATTTCATCGGCATAACGCAGTGAAAGATGCGCTAAACCCAGCATCCGGATTGCCTGCATCGTCTGCTGGTGGTCCTGCGTGCCGGGGCCCCATTTGAAATGGGGCTTTCGCCCCAGCAGTATCAGGTCGTACACCTTCATCCGGGATGCTTCTCCGCGCTGGGGTACCCAGCCCATTTTTCTGGCAAGGCTGTTTCGGCCCATCTCCCGAGCATCTTTCCCGTCAATGAGAACGGTCCCTCCCCGGGGAGTGAGAACCCGGTTGAGACACTTGAGCAGAGTGGTTTTTCCCGCCCCGTTTGGTCCCAGTATGGAGAGTATCTCTCCCTCCCGGACCGAAAGGGTTATGTCCCTGATGGTAGGAACGCTGTTGTAGCGGAAGTTCAGTCCGTCGACTTGCAGAATCATCTTTTCGCCCTGGCTACCAGTAGGTATATGAACAGAGGTCCTCCTAACAGCGAGGTGAGGATTCCCACCGGAAGGACCATCGGGGACAGCACGGTTCTGGCCGCTGTGTCAGCTGCCAGCAGGATAACGGCGCCTATCAGGGGCGAGGCGACGAGCAGAAAGCGGTGGTCTCCCCCCAGAATCCGCTTGGCTATATGCGGGGCCAGCAGTCCGATAAAGGCGATGATTCCGAAAAAGGAGACCACCACCGCCGACAAAAGGGATGCGGCGACCATACCGGCCAGCCTGACTGTTCCGGTGCGAACGCCGAGTCCCTTGGCCGCCTCTTCCCCTGAATCCAGCGCATTGAAGTCCCAGCGGTGGTAGAGAAACAGGAGGCTTACCGGCAGCAGGACCAGCGCAGTAATTGTGAGCACCTGATAGTCGGCCCGGCCAAGGTCTCCGAAACTCCAGGATACTATGCTGGCCAGCTGTATACTGTCGGCCAGGTACTGCATGAGCGTGAGCCCTGCCGAGAAGAGCGAACCGATGGCAATGCCGGCCAGGACAATACTCTCGGCAGAAATTTTGGTTAAGACCGCCAGCAACAGGATGGCTATGGTGGAGAGCATACAAAAGAAGAAGGCCGACAGCGCGACGGCGAAACTGTTGCTGATAAGAATGGTGGAGGTAGTGCCGGTTCCCGCCCCGAAAAACACGATTGCAAAGGAGGCCCCGAATGCGGCAGCACTGGAAAGCCCGAGGGTGTAGGGCGAGGCCAGGGGATTACGCAGGACAGACTGCATCACCGTCCCCGCCAGCGAGAGACCCGCCCCCGCCAGCAGGGCCGCGAGTATGCGCGGCATTCGTACCTCCCAGACGATTCTCCCCGGCCCGGATGCGTCCAGCTGCAGCAGCGCAGCGGCCACCTTTTTCAGAGGGATCCGGATAGTGCCGGCGGCGGCGGAAATGACTACCAGCAGTACCAGGAGGAAACCGACTGCGGCGAGGAAAAATAGCTTGCGTTGCACATAGCCCCTGTAAAGGGTATGTACGGATTCCGCGGGGCTCTGCAGCATACTCAGTTGAACCAGTCCACCCTTCCGAGGCCGGTTTTCTGCTGGCTGACAACGAAGTCGTAGTCCAAGGGTACATTGAAAAAGAGTTTCCATATCTCCTCGGCCTTGGCCTCTATCTCGATATCGCTGTACAGCTCGGGATAAAGCACTTTGCCGACGTAATAAACGTTGATCAGCTGGTTTTCCCAGTTGGTGCCGTAGTATTTGTACACCAGGGTGCTGTAGACCTGCCGGTTGGCAAAGGCCGGCACCTGTTCTTCCAGAACGTTACGGTGCTGCATGAAGCCTGCTTTGGAAAGGTTTAGATTGGCTGCATCGATAAAGGCATAGACCGGGGCCGCGGCAATCAGGTCTTCCAGCGAGGTCATGTAGGGCTGGCGGTTATTGGCCGGATTGCCGGGCATGACATTTTCGGTGCCGGTAAGATCGAAGGGAAGATAATCGCCGGTAGTACGCAGCAGATCGGCGGGGCCGTAGAACATCATTCCCCCGGCATACGCCCGCTTCGGGGTCTCGACTCGGGCGGCCCGGCTCTCGATATCTGAAAGCTCCGCATCGATACCCTCGATCAGTGCTGCAGCCCGGCTCTCTTTGCCCAGCACCTTTCCCAGGCTCCTGAGCTGCTGGTAAAACTGCTGCGGGTCATATAGCTCGACATCGGCATTTACAGCGAAGACCGGTATGCCCAACAGCGACTGCAGCTGGTCCAGCTGGCCGACATCAACGGTGGAGGCGATGATAATATCCGGGTCTGCAGCGATGATCTCCTCATGGTTCTCCGCACTGCCGATGCTCGGCAGGTCCCTGAGCCCGGGATCGGCCAGGCGGTAGGTAGCCAGGGGAAAAAAATTGTGCACCGTTTTTTCGCGGCCGTGGCCCTGGTCTTCTACGGCGATTACCTTATCAACCGCATCTAGATAGCTGAGAAGCCGTAAAGCGCCGGCTTCGAGGGCTATTACACTGTCTACTTCGTCAGGGACCGAGACTGTTCGCCCCCGCATGTCCGTAATTTCATGAAACTCCTCGAGTTCCGGCCCTTCCTGCTGGGCCATAGCGAACAGCCCTGCAGCGATGAAGATGAATAGAATGATGAAAAGTTTTTTTCCGATCGCGCTGTAGTTCATTGGGAATCCTCCGTATAGTGCATGGTAACACGAAATTAATTAGTCGTGCCACTCACGAAGAGGCTACCGGGGATCTTTGGTTCTGTCAATGCGGACTATTGTTGCTTGGTGAGTACTTTCTGCAGTTCGTCGGTCGCGGCGATGGTCAGCTCGCCGATTACTTTTCGACTGGAAAGCAGTTTCTCCGCCCAGGCATGCACTTCCCTGCCTTTGCCCTGCACAACTAAGACTTTCACGCATACCTCTTTGTCGGCATGCAGCTGGAGATTGGCGGTAATCTTGACGGAAGGAAAGGGCTCTACCGACACCCGCGGCAGGCCGCTGTCGTAGTGGTACAGCAGGGTCAGTGTGCCGATAACCTGGTGCTCCTCGTCTCCGGCGTAGGTGTTGACGAGCTCCTGCCTGACCAGCCCCCGCAGGGTTTCGGAGCGGTTCGGGTGGCCTTTTTCACGGGTCATTTTATCCAGCAGCTCGACCAGAGTGCTGTCCATTGATACCCCAAAGCGAATAGTCTCTCCCATACATCCTCCCGGTGCAATACTACCACGGATAGGGAGATTATATAAACTATGGCATTATTGACTAGTCAGACTAGTTATTTTATACTAAAATAAAAGGAGGTGAGTATGCGTACTTGGTCGCTGCAGGATGCCAAGGCCCGTTTCAGTGAGCTGGTGAATGTCTGTCTGGAGAGCGGAGCCCAGGTGGTAACCCGGCACGGCCGGGAGGCGGTGGTGGTGATGCCCGCCGAAGAGTACCGACGATTGACTGCGGCCAAGCAGAGTTTGAGGGAGTTTTTTGTCGCGGCGCCGCGGGTCGAGTTGCAGATTGACCGCTCCCAAGATACCGGGCGGGAGGTGGAACTGTGATTGTGCTCGATACCGGTGTGATTTCCGAAGCGCTGCGCCCGGAACCGGACTCGCGAGTGATGGAATGGATAGACGGGCTGCCCGAAGAGCAAGTGTATCTGTCGGCGCTGGTGCTCGGCGAGCTGGAGAAGGGCGTCGAGCTGCTGCCGCAGGGTTCCAAGCGGACTGCCCTGCGGCTGTGGCTGGAGCAGCTGCGCCAGCGCTTCAGCGGCCGGATCCTGAGCTTTGACGAGCAGACGGCGCTGCGGTGGGGGGATCTGGCGGCTCGCAGCCAGGCCGCCGGCCGGCGGCTGCCGGTGATAGACGGGATGCTGGCGGCTACGGCGCTACAGTATAAAGCCCTGCTGGCCAGCCGGAATGTAGACGATTTCCGGGGGACTGGTGTTGAAGTTCTGAATCCGTGGGAGGCCTGAAGCCGCGGCGGATACTGGCTACCGCCGATGGCCCAGGACGGGCGCTCGAGCGGGGCGAGAGCGGCCGGGCGGCTGCGGCCGTCTATGGAATTGAATTTTTATAAAAATAAAAGTGCGGAGGTGGTTTAGACCGGCACGTAGCGCACTTTGTTGCCGCAATAGTCGAGGAACTTCTCGAAGTCGGAGGTGGTGATGGTAAGCGTGGCGGTGTTGATGTTGGGGTGAAAGCTGATGTGATCGTGGGCCATGAGGTCGCGGTCGATGATGACTTCGACGTGGCGGTCGGCGTCGTTTATGAGGCCGAAGCCCGAGACCGAGCCGGGGGTCAGGCCGAGATATTTCTCGAGGCGGCGTTCGGAGGCGAAGCTGAGGCGGCTCGAGCCGATTTCCTGCTGCAGGCGTTTCAGGTCGACCTGTTTGGAGTGTTCGATGATGACCAGGTAGTGGCGCTTGCCCTTGTCGTTGCGCAGAAACAGGTTTTTCGGGTGGGCGCCGCGGATGTCCTGCCAGTGTTCGACGGCCTCATCGACGGTGAAGACGGCCGGGTGGGAGTGCAGCTGGTAATCTATCCCCAGCTCTTCGAGCACATTAAAGACTTTATGTTCTTTTTCCATTCTTCTTCCCCGCTTTCCTGACCTTCCCGAACAGGATATCCTCTGCCGGCCATTCTGGCAAGGCTTTTGCCTGGCTGTGGGCCGGTTGCTGAGGGTGCCGTGCAAGCTGGTTTGGATCTTGAGGATTATATTATTGGGTCGTCACCGCTGCACCGATTTCCAGCACCCGACCGGCTCCGCCTTGGA
>CAZRWN010000007.1:107738-113233 GCA_964603735.1 uncultured Sediminispirochaeta sp.
TATTGGGTCGTCACCGCTGCACCGATTTCCAGCACCCGACCGGCTCCGCCTTGGATGTAAGCGTCCGCATAGAGCTGTCGAATGATATTTATGTGCCACAATGTGAAATGACGTTTACAAATATGAAATAGACCCTTGACAACTATTATAAGCCGACTTATCCTCAATATTATTTTTGAGGAGCAGCGTGATGTATGAACCCCGAGAACGAACTGTAAACAAATACACTGAAAACGGTAAACCTTTGGTGGCGAAGGTTGGACATATGAATGGTGACTATCTGCCCCGGACCGTGGCCAAGGCGGCCGAGCTGTTGGGCGGCCTCGATAAGGCCTTCAGTCGTGGCGACAAGGTGCTGTTGAAGCCGAACTTCAACTGCCGCTACGAAATGCCGCTTTCCACCAATCTCGACTTTCTGACTGCAATTATTGAGGTGCTGTTAGACCATGGTCTGGAGGTTTCCGTGGGTGAGAGCTCAGGAAAAGCCGACGGACCTACCTGTGAGGTCGTGCGTGACTTAGGTATTTTGCCTCTGCTGAAACGTTACGGGGTTCCGTTTATCGATTTTGAAGAGGACAGCTGGGTGGATATGAAGGTTGATGGCCAGTACTGGGAGAGTTTCAAGGTGCCCAAGAGCATTTATGAGGCCGACCGCCGCGTGTACGCTGCCAATATGCGCTGCCACAACTCCGCCCGCTTTTCGGCCTCGCAGAAACTGAGCGTGGGCTGGATCAACATGGACGACCGCACATATCTGCACGAAGAGCGTCCGCTGACCGAATACAAAGTCGGGGAGCTGAACCTGGGCTGGCAGCCCGATCTGGTGTTTATTGACGGTCGCCGAACCACTAATACCCAGTCGGGTCGCGGGGACTATATATATCCCAACTTGGTAATGGCCTCCGGTGATATGGTGGCGATCGACAGCGAGGCAATTCGCGTTCTGCAGAGCTTTCCCGGCGAAAATTTGCTCAATATCCCGCTCGAGGAGATGGGACAGATAAAAGTGGCCCTGCAGCACGGTCTTGGCAGCACCGACTATGTACTGCGCGAAGTTGCGGCGCAGCTGGAGACCGAGCAGAAGAGCCGGTTTTAGGTTTTATGCGCGGGCTGGGCACCACAAGCGGTGGTGTCCAGTGTGCTCGGCCATAAAAGATCTTTCTGTGTATCAAAGAAAATACTCAAGAGCTTGGTCGTGTATCACCGAACGGAGAATTTGAGCACAATGTCGGCGTCCCCTTTTCTATTGGAAAGGTGATGGTATAGTGCGGAGTGGGGCGCTTTTCTAACTCTATTTTTCCTGCCAACTGATGCACGAGGATAGAAATCAGTTGTAAACCTGTGGTTTCCGTTTTCTCTATATCAATATCTTCGGGGAACGCATTACCGCTGTTTGAAAGCTTGAGAGTAAATAGCTGCTTGTCTGCATCTTCTGTCAGGCTCACGGTAAACTCTGCTTCTGTTTCAAGGTTGAAACCGTATTTTATAGCGTTGGTGGCTATCTCATTGACGATCAAACCCAGTGCGATCACAGTCTTTGTGGAAATACTTAGCTCCTCAATCTGATTGACTATGTGTATTTTTCCTACGGTGGTCGAAGAGAAAATGGTTTCCAGGAGTTCCTGGAAGTATTCTTTTACCTCGATTCTGTCTATTTCTTTGTAATGCTGAAGCTTCTCGTGCACTAATCGAATAGTATCTATTCTGCATTTGAGGTCACTTAGATCAATTTCACTTTCCGAGTATTGCAAGCTAATGAGAGCGGATACCATGGAAAGGTTGTTTTTTACCCGGTGGTTGAGCTCTCTCATCAGAAAGTCTTTTTCACTAATAGCCTTCTGGAGGGCCGCTTCCGCTTTTCTGCGGGTGGTAATATCGCGAACACTCGATACCACGAACCTCTTTTTCCCCTCAGTATAAAGATACGCGCTCACTTCTATGGGAATAATGACACCATCTTTTCTAATATTCTCGGTTTCGAAGGTAAGATGTTTTTTCGTCATTAGTTCTTGTGCATGCAGTAACATTTCATCTGCTCTGTTCTCCGGCATTACACTTTTAGCAGACATATTCAAGAGCTCTTCGCGGCTGTACTGCAGGAGCCTTGCTGCCTGTTCGTTTACGGCAATATTGTTGTGTGGCAGATTGTCCTTGCCTATGCTATGGACAAAGATGGCATCGTTAGAATAATCAAACAGCAGGCGATATTTTTCCTCACTCTCCCTCAAATCCTCCTCTTTCCGTTTTTTCTCTGTAAGATCCCGGGAAACCCCGAAGAGGTATTTTTTTCCGTCGAGCAAGAAAAAGATTCCGTTTACCTCGACAGGTATACGGTTACCGTTCTTGTGTATATGGATCGTTTCGAATAAAACTGTAGACCCTTCCGGTTTGTTGTTCCAGAATTCAATAAACCGCGTAGAGGGAAAGTTGAGATCGACATCGTCTATTGTTAATTTCAGCAGCTCTTGCTTGGAATAGCCGAGCATCGCTGCGAAGGCTTTGTTTACCTTTAGGAGTTCACCGGATGCGCTAGTGAGGGCCATTCCTACCGAAGTATGCTCGAACGCCTTGCGGAATTTATCCTCGCTCTCCCAAAGGCGAAAAGCCATTTTGATTGATGCGAGCAGAACCGTCTCTCCGGAATTCTTGACGATGTAGCCGTAGGAGGTAATCCCCTCTGTTTTCTCTACTATTGCCGGTTCGGTGTGCGAGCTGAGAAACACTATTGGCAGGTCGTGTTGTTCGAGTATTTTTTCGGCAGCTTCGGTGCCGTCCATTCCCTTTCCCAGGTCTATGTCCATCAGGATGAGGGAGATTGTGTGATCGGCGGTGACTGCTTCGACGGCGTGTGCGCCGTTGTAGGCGGTGCTTACCTCATAGCCGTGTTTCTGCAGCAAGCGGGCTTCTGACAGAGCGATGAGTGCTTCATCTTCAACTAACAGAATCTTCTTGGCCACAAAACCCTTCTTCTGGCAGCTACGAGGATAAGCTCAATTCTAAGCCTTAGTTCCTCGAGTATCAAGAAATAAAATGGGATTATTATTCGTTCCAGTTTAACCCTATAGAATTGAAGCAGAGACTCAATTAACTACAAATTTCTGTCCGGCCATACATCCTGTGCGGCTTTGACTTCATACAAAGGGATTGATGTATCAATATCCGAATAAGTTGAAACGGCCAGTCTAAAATCGGCGTTCATCTGTGTATATCCGTAGTTTACTCCCAGCGATTTACCATTAAATTCGGTTTGCGACCGAGACACGGCTTGCAAGAGGTTGAATTACCCAATACTATCGTGCGCATGGACAATGAGAATACGATAGGAACGAAGATCAAGCAGACCCGCGAACAGCGCGAGGTTTCGGTTGAACGCCTGGCGGAACTGAGCAGTGTCAGCGCTAAGATGATAGAGGAGCTGGAAAACGGACGCTTGGCCCCGTCGCTGGCACCCCTGCTCAAGATAGCACGGGCACTGGGAGTGCGGTTGGGAACCTTTCTGGATGATACCCCGGGACAGGGCCCGGTAATGGTAACGGGAGGAAAGAGCGACACCATTTTGCGCTTTTCGGGAAACAAATCGGTCTCCGATAAGAGCAGTCTCGACTTCTTCTCGCTGGCGGCTGAGAAAAAGGACCGCCACATGGAGCCCTTCGTTATTACCGTGCGGCCCGGCGAGGAGAAGGAGCTGAACCTCTCCGAGCACGAGGGCGAAGAGTTCATCTATGTACTGGACGGCTCGATTCGGGTGCATTATGGCAAGGAGATTTACAATCTGAACGCCGGCGACAGCATCTATTACGACTCGGTGGTTCCGCACTACGTGCACACCGCCGGAACCGAAGAGGCGCGCATCCTGGCGGTTATCTACACACCCATGTAAGTGAGGCGGTCAGCTGTATGTTGAATTCTACTGAAACTATAAATCGATTCTTCGAAAAGAAGGTGGCCGAGAACCCGCAGCAGGACTTTGTGGTGTACCCTGACCGTGGATTGCGCTGGTCATACGGCGAGTTCAATGCGCGGGTTGATGACCTGGCGCGGGGGCTGCTGTCCATCGGCATCGAAGCGGGCGATCATGTGGGTATCTGGGCACGCAATGTGCCTGACTGGCTGACCTTCATGTTCGCGACGGCAAAAATCGGTGCGGTGCTGGTGACGGTGAACACCTCCTACAAAGCGCACGAACTGGCCTACGTGCTGAAGCAGTCGGATATGAAGGCCCTGGCCCTGGTGGACCGCTACCGGGATGTGGATTACATCTCCACCATCTACGAGCTGGTGCCGGAGCTGCGCAGCGACCCGCGGGGCCACCTGAACAGCAGTGAGTATCCCTTCCTCAAGAGCGTCATTTACGTGGGGCAGGAGAAGCACCGGGGCATGTACAACACCAACGAGCTGATGCTGCTCGGCGCCCACTCCGAAGACGAACGCTTGAACGGGATGCGCGATTCCATTGCTTGTGACGATGTGGTGAATATGCAGTACACCTCCGGGACCACCGGATTCCCGAAAGGGGTGATGCTGACTCACAGCAACATCCTTATCAACGGCTGGAGCATCGGCGAGCGGCAGAAGTTCACCAGCGGCGACCGGCTTTGCCTGCCGGTGCCGCTGTTCCACTGCTTCGGCATAGTGCTCGGCGTGCTGGCGGTGCTGACCCACGGCGGAACCCTGGTGATGCTGGAGGAGTTCGACCCACTGCGGGTGCTGGCGGCGGTACAGAAAGAGAAGTGCACCGCCCTGTACGGCGTGCCGACCATGTTTATCGCCGAACTGAACCATCCGATGTTCGACATGTTCGACTTGTCCTCGCTGCGTACCGGTATAATGGCCGGCTCGCCCTGTCCCGAAGATGTGATGCGGCGAGTGATCAACGACATGCACTGCAGCGAGATGACCATTGCCTACGGCCTGACCGAGGCCTCGCCGGTTTTCACCCAGACCAGTGTGGATGACACGGTAGAGCGCCGGGTTTCTACCGTCGGCACAAAACTGCCGGGGATCGAGGTGAAGATTATCAACCCCGAGGACGGCTCCGAAGTGGCTGCCGGCGAACAGGGTGAGATCTGCTGCCGCGGGTACAACGTGATGAAGGGGTACTACAAGATGCCCGAGGCCACCGCCAAGACCATCGACCGGGACGGCTGGCTGCACACCGGCGACCTGGCAACCGTTGACGAGCACGGCTATTACAAGATCACCGGTCGCATCAAGGACATGATTATCCGCGGCGGAGAAAACATCTATCCGCGCGAGATCGAGGAGTTCATCTACACCATTCCGGGGGTCAGCGACGTGCAGGTGGTCGGGGTGCCGGACCAGAGGTACGGCGAGGTAGTCGGGGCCTTCATTATCCGCACGCCGGACAGCGACCTCAGCGCGGCGGATGTGCGCGACTACTCCCTGCAGAAAATGGCCCGCTACAAGGCCCCGAAGCACGTCTTTTTCGTGGACCAGTTTCCCCTGACCGCCAGCGGCAAAATCCGCAAGTTCAA